>JBDTRG010000121.1:0-96498 GCA_039931775.1 Betaproteobacteria bacterium
CCTTGCGGATGTAGGTCAGCTCGTAGATGTCCTCGATCCCGCGCGAGGCCTTGAACACCAACGCCTCGAAGCCGGGCGTGATCGGAGTCCCAAGTTCGACGGAGAGCGCCTTGGCGCGCGCGATCACTTCCTGCGGATCGGAAATATCGGCCGGGGTGATCTTGTTCATCACGTCGGCGGCCGTGTAGCCCAGCATGCGCTCGGCGCCGACGTTGAAGATCTGGATGACGCCCTTCGCGTCCGTGGCGATGCTCGAGAAGTTGGCGCTGTTGAAAATCGCGTTCTGCAAGGCCTCCGCCTTGAGCAGCGCCTCCTCCGCCTGCTTGCGTGCGGTGGTGTCCTCCATCGCGAGCAGGAACAGCTCGCTGTTGACCCCCGGCTGGTAGAGCTTGCGGGCGTTGAGAAGCATCGTGCGCCGGCCGATGGCGGGAAAGTCGTGAGTCACCTCGAAATCGCGGAACTCCGTGTGCTGCGGGATGATGTCTTCGAGCAAACGCCGCAGCTCGGGGATATCCCACTGGCCGTTGCCGAGCTCGTAGAGCAGGTGGCCCTCCGTCTGTACCTTCGAAGCCCGGAAGGTCCGCAGAAAAGATTCGTTGGCCATCTTCACGTGAAGGTCCTTGTCGAGGACCAGCAGGGGTTCGCGCACCGTCTCCACAATGGCTTCGGCGAAGGACTGGATTTCCTGCAGGATCGCTTCCCGGCGCTTGCGATCGGTGATGTCGCGGGCGGCGGCGAAGACGCCCAGCACGTTGCCACGCACGTCCTTGTATACGGAGGCGTTGTAAAGGACGTCCGTGAGCTTGCCGTCGCCGTGGCGGATGGTCAGGGGGTAGTCGGCGACGAGACCCTGGGCAAACGCCAGCTGATAGCCTTCGCGGGCCTTTTCCGGCTCCGTGAAATAGTGCGAGAAGTCGCTGCCGATGAGTTGCTCGCGGGCGACACCGGTGACTTTGACCGTCGCCGCGTTGACGTCGGTGATCTTGCCCTCGACGCTGATGGTGACGAGGGGGTCGAGGCTGGCCTCGATCAGGCTGCGGGCGTACTGGGACGCTTGGCGCTGTGTTCTCACGCAGCCTCGCCTGCGATGCCATCGCAGTTCATTTTCGCGATTCTACTCCTTTGCGAAAGGCGCTCTGTTCGATGACGTACACAGAGCGCCGACAAGCTGAAGTGAGGCGTCCTCATGCCTGTGCGGTATATTCGGGCGCATGAAAATTCCCAAGCGGCTGCAGCCGCTCGTCGACGAAGGCGCGATCGACTCGGTCGTGCGCCAGCTGATGAGCGGCAAGGAGGCGATGGTCTTCGTCGTACGCTGCGGCGCCGAGGCTCGTTGCGCGAAAGTCTACAAGGAGGCCGACAAGCGAAGCTTCCGCCAGGCCGTCGACTACACCGAGAATCGCAAAACCAAGAACACCCGCGAAGCGCGCGCGATGGCCAAGGGCACGCGTTTCGGCCGCGAGGTGCAGGAAGCGGCGTGGCAGAGCGCGGAAGTGGGCGCGCTCTATCGCCTGGCCGCTGCCGGCGTGCGCGTGCCGGTGCCCTACAACTTTCATGCCGGCGTCCTGCTGATGGAACTCGTCGTCGACGCCGATGGCAACGCGGCGCCGCGCTTGAACGACGTCGAGCTGACGCCGCAGGCCGCGGTCGACCTGCACACCCTCCTGATCCGCGAGGTCGTGCGCATGCTCTGCGCCGGCATCGTGCACGGCGACCTCTCCGAATTCAACATCCTGCTCGCCGCCGATGGGCCCGTGATCATCGATCTTCCGCAGGCGGTGGACGCCGCCGGCAACAACCACGCGCAGCGCATGCTGGTTCGCGACGTCGACAATCTGCGGAAGTACTTCGGGCGATATTCCCCTGAGATTCTCGCCACCAGCTACGGCAGGGAGATCTGGGCGCACTACGAGTCGGGCACCCTGCTTCCGGACAGCCCGCTCACCGGGCGGTTCAAGCGCATCGAAAAGGCCGTCGACCTCGAAAGCGTGATGCACGAGATCGACGCCGCACGGCTGGAGGAAGCCGCGCGGCAAATGCGGTTGCGGGATCGCGAGTAACCCGCCGAATCCTGCTCACGACGACGATGGTGCCGCCGGCGCGTGCTCGACCGCGACGCGGCGGATCGCGAGCACCGCGTCCGCGGGGAGCAGCCTCTCCACGCTGCGCTTCCACTTGCGCGAGCGCTCGTCGAGCCGCAGCAATCCGTCGCCGTCCTCGCTCATGATGCCGGCCTCGACCAGGTTGTCGACGTACGACGCGAACGTCGAGCGCTCGAAGAAATCCGGCGGAGCGAATTCGACGAGAAGCGACAGGCGCTTCGTCAGCATCTGCATCAGCTCTTCGAGCCGTTCGCGCGCGAGCTGTCCGGAGCCGACCTGGGTCAGGAGCGCGATGGTCAGGTAGTTGCGGCGCAAGAGGTGCCGCAACGATCGGGCGAGGAGTTCGAGGCCGCCGTACTCGGCGCTGTAGCGATCTGGCGGACGAATCGCACCATCGGGGCCCCGCCGGGCGATACCGAGATCGACGAGCAGTTCCACGATCCGCTTTGCCTCCGCCGAGGCTTCCTCGCGCGAGTGGTGCAGCATCAGCTCCGCGCGCAGGAAGGGTTGGGCGGCTTCGGCGAACTCGGCGATGCTCGAAGGCGTCGCTTCACGCGTGCTGGCGAGCAGGCTCGCCACCAGCGCGGGCAATGCAAACGCGTGAAGCACGTTGTTGCGAAGGTAATTGAGCGCCGCGAACTCCTTTTCCGGTACCGAGATGACATCGCCGAGAGGGTCACTGATTCGCGTCGCGAAGCCGAGCTTCAGCGCCTCGGCGATCACTTCGGCCGGCTCCGTCGGGGTGAGAACGGCGCGCTCCGAATAAGGGCGCCCGGTCTGGAGCGCCTTCAGCCACTCGATCTGCTGGGCGAGCGCGCGTTCGTCCTGGGCGTAGCGCGGACTCCCGACGATGGCCATCGCGAAGAGGTTGATCGGATTGACGACGACCGCCGAATTGATGCGCCGGGCCATCTCCAGCGCGAGCGGCGCAGTGAACCGTTTCGCCGCATCGCGGCGCGCCTCCCCTTGGAGTGCCTGCCAGCCGGGCACCGCGCCGTCCAGGAACTGGTCGAGCAACAGCGCCTCGCCGAAGTTGACGTGGACGCTCCCGTAGATGCGCCGAAGATTGCCCGCGACGCCGACGAGCTCGCCCAGCGATTCGCGCCGCTTGGGCGCTCCTTCGAGCTCGGCGATCAGGGTGCGACCCTCGAGCAGCTTCTCGTAGCTGAAGTACACGGGGACCAGCAGCAGCGGTCGCGGATGCTCGCGCATGAAACTTTCGAGGGTCATGCCGAGAAGGCCGCCCTTCGGAGACAGCGTCCGCCCGCTGCGGCTGCGGCCACCCTCGATGAAGTAGGCGATCGGAAATCCCTTCGCGAGCATCGTGTGCAGGTATTCGCGGAACACCGCGGCGTAGAGCGGCTCGCCTTTGAAGCTGCGCCGCAGGTAAAACGCGCCGCCGCGCCGCAGCACAGGCCCGACGACGGGGAAATTGAGGTTGGCGCCTGCCGCGATATGCGGCGGCGCGAGCCCCTCGGCATTGACGAAATACGACAGCAGCAGGTAATCGATGTGGCTGCGATGGTTGGGCAGGTAGACGATCCCCTTCCCTGGCGCGGCCTTCGCGAGCTCCTTGCCATGGTGGATTACGACCTCGTCGTAGAGCCGATCCCAGAGGCGTTTCAACAGCAGTTCCACCGCGCGGACGACCGGATAGCTGAAATCCGATGCGATCTCCCATGCGAACTTGCGCGCGCGCTGCTCCGCCTCGGCGCTGCTGATCGACAGCCGCCGGGCCTCGGCGCCGATGGCCTCCTCCAGCGCTTGCGACGCGATCATGGCGCCGATGAGGTTGCGCCGGTGCGACAGGTCCGGACCGATCGCCGCCTCCCGTTGACGGCGGAAGTGGAAGCGCAGAAAGCGATTGACCTTTCTTGCCGCGGTTCGCGCGTCGGTCTCGCCGCCGATCAGGCGCGAGAGCGAAATCGGTTCGGCGAACGTCACCCGCGTGTGACGGCCGTGGACCAGGATCGTCAGCAGCTGGCGCAGCGGCCCGACGCTCGCCCAGGCGTCGGCGAACAGCGCCTCGACCAGCGAATCCTGCGCTTCCGGCGAGCGACCCCACAGGATCGACACCGCGACCAACTGAACGTCGAGCGTCGGGTCCCCTGCCGTCGCGGCGATCATCTGCGTCAGCGTGGTCGACGGCTCGGCCGTGCGCGTGCTCAACGGATTGCGGTTGAGGATCACCGAGAACACCGCGCGCTCCCCGATCGGGTACTCCAGTCCGATCGGCTCGAGGGCCGAGGGCAGGCCGAGCGAAGGCGCCTCCTCCTCGAGCACGAGCAGGCTCGACAGGTGCCGGTCTTCGAGCACGTAGCAAACGGGCTTGCCGAGTTCGATGCCCAGCGCCTCGGCGTGCTCCGGCGAGACGCGCGTGCGGACGACGAGGTAGAGCAGACGCCGCAGCAGCGCGAGGAGAAAATTGCGGGGGGAGAGCCGACGGCGCGGGCGCAACTTCGGAGGGGACGGCGAGTAGGTCAATGGACGGTGCTGATTAGCCGGATACTGAGCGGATCGCCGAGAGCCCGCCCGGTCGGCGCCGCATCGGCGGAAAAATGCGCCCTTGACGCAAGTCAATAGGCGCCGGCAGGCATATTATCTAGAATACGCCGTTCCCCCAACGATAACTCGCCCTCCAGCACGCTCATGCGCCTCGCCAAATACGTCAAGTTCCGCGAAGAAAAGTTCGGCGGCGTGCTGTTCGAAACCCGCTCGGAAAAGGTGTACACGCTGAACGTCGTCGCCACCGCCGTCGTGCGCGAGATCGAGGCGGGTCGCGATGCGCAGGAGATCGTCCGGCGTCTGAAGGAGTCCTTTCACGATCCGGATCAGGCCATCGAACGGGAAGCCACCGCGTTCATCGCGGACCTCCGCGCCAAGGGCCTGGCCGAGGATTGATCAGGTGAGCGAAACGTCGACGGCGGCGTCTGCGAATCCGGCGATTGCCGTCACGACCCCCGCTTCCACGGAATCGGGCGACCTTGGCGCACCGCTTTACGTCGCCTGGCAGGTGACCAATGAATGCAATCTTGCCTGCCTGCACTGCATCGAGGAAAGCGGGCCCGGCAAGGCGTTCAAGGACGAACTGGACCGCGAGCAGGTCTTCGGCGTGCTCCAGCAGATGCTGGATCACGAGGTGCCGTACCTGTCGTTCTCCGGCGGCGAGCCGATGGTCCACCCGCTGTTTTTCGAGATGGTCGAATACGTGTGCTCGCGCGACGGCCAGGTCAAGATCGAGACCAACGGCCACTATCTCCCTCCCGAGAACTGCGCGCGCATGAAGGAGCTCGGCGTGAAGGCCGTGCAGGTGAGCCTCGACGGCGCGACGCGCGCGACGTTCAACCGGATGCGCGTGCTCGGCGAGTTCGACGTCGCGGTTGAGGGCCTGCGCAACCTGGGCGCGGCCGGCGTTCCCATCGAGATCAACTTCTCGCCGACGCGCTTCAACGTGCACGAGATCGGCGCGTGCGTCGACCTCGCCCATGAGCTCGGCGCGTACAGCTTCTACACCGGGCGCACGATGTACACGGGCAACGCCGTCAAGACCTGGCACAAGATGGCGCCGTCGGAGGATCAGTACCCGGCATTCTTCGAGACGCTGCACGCCAAGACAGAGGAGTACCGCGGCCGGATGCGCGTGCACTACCACGAGATGGGCCTGCTCGAGGAATTGCGCTATCGCCTCCACCACCCGGCCGCCCTGCTGATCGTGCTGCCGAACGGACTCGTCAAGCTCATCAATGCGCTGCCATTCATCTGCGGCGACCTGCGCCGCCAGTCGTTGGCCGAGATCTGGGCCCACTTCCAGCGCGCATGGAAAGACCCGCGCGTCGCGCAGTTCGTCGACGATCTCGCCGCCGATCCCGGCAAGACTTCCTCGCTGCACCGATGGGTCTATCTCTGACCGCGGCGCCGCACCAGCGGCATGCGGCGAATCCATCGCCGCTGCGACGGCTTCTGTCCGTCATCAGCCTGGTCCGCTACCGGTTCTTTCTGTATGCGGGTCTCCTCCCTTATCTGCTCGGCGCCGCCTGGGCCTGGGGGATGGAGCACCGGATCGACCTGCCGGTGTTCTGGAGCGGCCTTGCCGGCGTCGTGTTCGCGGTGGTCGGCGTCGAGGCTTTCAACGAATATTTCGATTCGCGGATGGGAACCGACCGCGTGTTCAACAGCGAAGACCTGCCTCCGATGTCCGACGGGGTCCTGTGGCTCGGCGTGGCGGGGTTCGCCGGTGCCCTGGCCGTCGGCATCTACCTGACGGTGCGCGGCGGCTGGCCGATTCTGGCGTTCGCCGTGCTCGGCGGTCTCGCTGCGATCTTCTATGTCGCTCCCCCGATCCGCTGGGCGTACCGCGGACTCGGCGAGACCGTCATCGCGCTGTCCTACGGGCCCTGGATGGTTCTGGGCAGTCTCTATTTGCACACGCAACAGGTTTCGCTCGATGCGCTTGGCGCGTCGCTCGTGCCCGGCTTCCTGATCATGGCGCTTGCCGTGGTCAACGCGATCCCCGACTTCCATCAGGATCGCCTCGTCGGCAAGCGAAACCTCGTCGTACGCGTCGGACGCGCGCGCGCCGTGTGGCTCTATCTCGGACTCGCCGCGACGGGTCTCGCCGTCGTTCCCGTCGGCGTGATTTTCGGCGTGTTCCCGATTGCCACGCTGGTCGCGCTCGCCGCGGTGCCGCTCCTTGTCTCCAGTGGCCGTCACGCCGTTCGCACCTTCAGCACACCGCGCGCCTTCGTTCCGGCGATCCGCAGCATCGTCAGCTGCTACGCCATGGCGGTGGCGCTGTTCACCGTGGCCATCGCGCTGCAGGCCGCAGGAAGAACACCGTGAGCTACCGCATCGATGAAATCGGGGCGCCGCTCTTCATCGCCTGGCAGGTAACTCGCGATTGCGATCTCGCCTGCCTGCATTGCTGCACCGAGTCGGCGCCGGGCAAGCGCCTTCCAGACGAGCTCGACCGCGACGAGGCGTTGCGGCTCGCGGCCGACATCATCCGCAACAAGGTTCCCTACGTGATGCTGTGCGGCGGCGAACCGCTCGTGTCGAAGCACTTCTTCGAACTCGCCGAGGCGCTCGGATCCGCGGGCATCCGCCTCAAGATCGAGACCAACGGCCAGCGATTCGATGCGGATGTCGCCGCGCGCCTTGCCCGGCTGCCCATCCGGTCGATCCAGGTGAGCGTCGACGGGGATAGCCAGCAGGTTTATGAACACCAGCGCCCGGGCGCATCCCTCGCCAAGGTGCATGCCGCGTGCCGCGCGATCCGCGACGGCGGGATGCCGCTCGAGATCACGTTCGCGCCGACGCGCCTCAACATTCACGAGGCGCCGGCGGTCATCGCGCGCGCGGTCGAGCTCGGCGCATTTCGCTTCAACACCGGCAAGCTGATGCGCATCGGCACCGCGGCGCGGCATTGGGCCAGGCTAGTGCCTACAGCCGACCAGTACCGGACGTTTCTCGACGTGCTCGCGCGCGCGACGCGGGAGTCTCGACACGAAATCGAACTCTGCTATAGTCCGTTTGCCATCGAGGACGGACTGGCCGGCGCGATCAAGGACCCGCCGGCAACGCTGTTGGTACTGCCCAACGGCAAGGTAAAGGTCGCTGCGGCGCTCCCGTTCGTCTGTGCCGACCTGCGGCGCGCGTCGCTCGTCGAGGCATGGGAAGCCTACCGTGGCGCATGGCGGGACGAGTCGGTGTTAACTGAAGTGCGTCGGGCTATGGCGGACGATTCGCATCATGCCAAAGCCAACACCTGGCGCGGAATACCCGTAGTTCACGCGTGACCCACCGGAGGTAGAGATGAGCGAACTGAAGCTGACTTTGGAAGGCCAGACAACGGCGGAGCCGTCGGGATCCAAGAAGGCGAATCCGAACGACAAGCCCGTGTGGGAGATGCCCACGCTGGAAGACGTCTCGGAACAGGTGATGGCCCAGCCGTACATCCGCTTTACCTGATCGACCGGGTCCGCCGTGAAGGGGCGCTCGGTCGACGAGTACCGCGCGCCGCTGTTCTTCGCCTGGCAACTGACCAATCGTTGCAGCGCGCGGTGCCTCGCGTGCTGCGAGGACTCCGGCCCCGACAAAGTGTGGCGGGACGAGCTCGCCCGCGATGAAGCGCTGGAGGTCGCCCGGCAGGTCGCCGCGCAGGGAATTCCGTATGCCGCATTCGGCGGCGGCGAGCCGCTCGGCGTCGCGCATTGCTGGGAGGTCTTCGACCTGCTGACCGACGCCGGCGTCGGGCTCAAGATCGAAACCGACGGCAGCCGCATCGACGACGAAGCCGCGGATCGGCTGGCTGCGCTCAACGTCAATTGCATACAGATATCGGTGGACGGCGCTTCGGCCGCCACACACGAGCGAGTCCGACCGGGATCGAGCTTCGCCGGCGCCGTCGGCGCCATTGAAAGGCTCGTTGCGCGTGGACTTTCCCCGCAGCTCGTCTTCGTTCCCAACCGTTTCAACCTCCACGAAATCGTCGCCGCCTATGACCTCGCGGCGCAGCTTCGCTGCGGCGCATTCGTCACCGGGCCGATGATGCGCATCGGTCGCGCGGAAGCCCGCTGGGACGCCCTCGCCTGCACCGACGACGACTGGCGGCTCGCGGTCGCCGCGCTCGAGGATCGCTCGCGCTCGAATCCGGCGCGGATGGCCTTGTCGATCTACCCGTGGGACATCCTCCGGGAAATCGAAGTACGTCTGGACAGCCCGCAGGCGATGCTGCTCATGGTCCCCAATGGCCGCATCAAGCTGCTGAATGCACTGCCGTTCGCCCCAGCGGACCTGCGCGGCGATTCACTGGAAGAGGCGTGGGCGCTCTATCGACGCGCATGGCGCGCCCCCATGGTCGCCGACTTCATCGCCCGTTGCCGCACCGAGCCCGGGCTCCTCCGTCACGCGAACGAGACCTGGCCCGTGTCGTACGGTTGACATCGATCAAGCGCCGCGTCGCCGCGGCCCGCAGAATCGCAGCATGCCGACGGTCAACCGGCGGGTGCGCCGGTCCGATTACTGCCGATGAGTCCACTGGGCATCACGCTGCTGATGGTGCTCGCGTTCGCCGCTTTCGGCTGGCTCGCCGCCCGCAAGCTCGCCATCGTCGCGAGCCTCCAGCCCGAGGCACGCCGGGACCGCCCGCTGCTGCGGTTGAAGGGGGTCGTCGTCAACGGCTTCCTGCAGGCGCGGATGATTCGCGGCGAATGGAAGCCAGGGCTCATGCACGCGACGATCTTCCTGGGCTTCCTGTCCCTGCTGCTGCGCAAACTGCAGCTGATCGCGATCGGCTACGACGAGTCGGTGACCCTCCCCGGAATCGCCGGCGGGCTCTTCGCCGGCTTCAAGGACGCAGTCGAGCTGGCCGTGCTCATCGCCTGCGGCTACGCGCTCTATCGACGCCGGGTGACGAAGCCACGCCGGCTGGAGCGAAACCGCGAGGCGATCCTCATCCTGTCGCTGATCGTCGCCATCATGATCACCGATTTCGCTTTCGATGCCTGCCGGTTCGCGTCGCGGTCCGAAAGCGATCCGGCGATCGCATACGAGCGGGGCTTCGCGTTCATCGGGAGCGCCCTCGCCTCAACGGCTTCGGCCGTCCCCGCCTCGGCCCTCGAGGCCGGGTACCACTTCTTCTACTGGACACAACTCGTCGTCGTCTTCGCGTTCCTCGTGATCCTTCCGACGGGCGAGCATTTCCACATCGTGACTGCGCTGCCGGCGCTCTACTTCCGTCGCGGCCGGCCGGCGAACATCGTGCCCGGGGTCGACCTCGAGACCGCAATGAGCGGCGACGCCGATGCCGCGATGCGCATCGGCGTCGGCAGCGCCCGCGATCTCACCTGGAAGGACGGACTCGATGCCTACACCTGCACCGAATGCGGCCGCTGCAAGGACGCGTGCCCGACCTTTCTCACCGGGAAGCCACTGTCCCTCAAATGGGTGAACGACAGCCTGAAGCGCCATCTCTCCGAGCAGCGGGAGGCTCTGGTGACGGGAAAGGACGACGGCGCGCTGCCGCCGCTCGTTCCGGGCGTGATCAGCGAGGAGGCCCTCTGGGCGTGCACGACGTGCGGCTACTGCGAATCGGCGTGCCCGATCGAACTCGAACACCTGCCGAAGTTCTACCGGTTGCGCCAGCATCGCGTGATGATCGACGGCGAGTTCCCTCACGAACTGCGCGCGGTCTTCGATGCGTACGAGGTGCAGAGCAATCCGTGGGGCTTGCCCTCGGACACGCGCGGCGATTGGGCGACCACGGCGGGCGTGCCGATCCTGACGAGCCCCGACGAGGCGAAGTCCCTCGACTTCCTCTTCTACGTGGGCTCCGCCGAGTCCTTCGACACGCGCGGCCAGAAGGTCGCCGTCGCGTTCGCGAGCATCCTGAAGGCAGCCGGCGTCCGGTTCGCGATCCTCGGTCCGCGCGAGACCTCGACCGGCGAGTGCGTGCGCCGCGCCGGCAACGAGATGTTGTTCCAGCAGCTGGCCGCGACGCTGATCGCGACACTGACGGAGTTCGGGATCCAACGCATCGTGACCTGCGACCCGCACGCCTTCAACTCCCTCAAGAACGAGTATCCGGAGTTCGGCGGCCACTACGAGGTCTTGCATCACACGCAGTTGATCGATGAACTCGTGGCCAGCGGCCGCATCGTGTTGCGACCCACGTTCGAACGGGTGATCTTCCACGAGCCGTGCTACCTTGGCCGTCACAACGGCGAATTCGAGGCGCCGCGCGCGATCCTGCGCCACCTCACCCGGGACCAACCGCTCGAATTTGCGTTGAATCGCGAACGGTCGATGTGCTGCGGTGCCGGCGGCGGCCGGATGTGGATGGAGGAGAAGATCGGCACGCGCATCAACATCGCGCGCGTCGAGCAGGCCCTTCCGCAATCGCCGAAAGTCATCGCCACCGCGTGTCCCTATTGCGCGGTGATGCTCTCGGACGGCACCAAGGCGCTGGAGCGGGATGCATCGATCGAGACGCGGGACATCGCCGAGCTGGTCGCTGCGGCGATGGTGGTTCCGGGGAGCGACCTGCCGCGCAGCGCGCCGACGATCGGGCAGGCCGAAGCCTGTCGCCGGAGGTGACCGGCGCCTTTGACTTGAATCAAGGGAACCGTGCACATCGCTTGCGCCGCGAATGGCGCGATGTGGAGAATGGCACGTCGGCGCAGGTGCTTCACTACACTCTGCAGGCGATCGCGCCGGCCACATCAAAAGGAAGGGAATGTTCCAGATTCGCATTCACGGACGCGGTGGCCAGGGTGTCGTATCGGCCGCCGAGATGTTGTCCGTGGCGGCATTCCTCGAAGGTCGTCATGCGCAGGCGTTCCCGAGCTTCGGCTCCGAGCGCATGGGCGCACCGGTGATGGCGTTTTGCCGCATCGACGACAAGGAGATCCGGCTGCGCGAGCCGGTGCTGGATCCCGATGCGCTGATCATCCAGGACCCGACGCTGCTCCACCAGGTCGACCTCTTCAAGGGCCTGCGTAGCACCGGATACATCCTGATCAACTCGACGCGCGACTTCGACGAGCTCGGGCTCGCCGAGTTCGCCCGCGGCTTCCGCCGGGCCCATCTGCTGACGATCGCAGCCACCGAGCTCGCGATGAAGCACGTCGGCCGCGCGGTACCCAACGTTCCGCTGATGGGCGCATTCGCGGCGATCACCCGACAGGTCAAGCTCGATTCCGTCATCGCGGCGATCCGCGAGAAATTTCCGCCGGCGCTGGCCGAAAAGAACGCGACGGCCGCAACCGAGGCCTATGCCGCAGCAACGAAGACGCAGGTGGCGAGCCATGCTTAAGCAGATCGAGGGGTCGAAGGCCATGGCCGAGGCGATCGCCTTGTGCCGGCCGGAGGTGATCTGCGCGTACCCGATCACCCCGCAAACGCATATCGTCGAGGGCCTTGGCGAAATGGTGAAGACCGGCGAACTCGCCAATTGCGAGTTCATCAACGTCGAATCGGAGTTCGCCGCGATGTCGGTCGCGATCGGTTCGTCGGCGGCAGGCGCCAGAACCTACACGGCGACCGCGAGCCAGGGCCTGCTGTTCATGGCCGAAGCGGTCTACAACGCCTCGGGGCTGGGGCTTCCAATCGTGATGACCATCGGCAACCGGGCGATCGGGGCGCCGATCAACATCTGGAACGACCATTCCGACAGCATGTCGATGCGCGACGCCGGATGGATCCAGCTCTACGCCGAGACGAACCAGGAGGCACTCGATCTGCACATCCAGGCATTCCGGCTTGCCGAGGAGCTGTCCTGCCCGGTGATGGTCTGCGTCGACGGATTCATCCTGACGCACGCATACGACCGCGTCGACGTGCCGACCCAGGAGCAGGTCGACGCCTATCTGCCGCCGTTCGTGCCACGGCAATCGCTCGACCCGGAGCATCCGGTGAGCATCGGCGCGATGGTAGGACCGGAGGCGTTCATGGAGGTGCGCTACCTTGCCCATCACAAGCAATTGCGCGCGCTCGGCCTCATCCCGCTCCTCGGAGACGAATTCCGGATGCAGTTCGGAAGGGCGTCGGGCGGGCTGCTGCGCGCTTACCGGACCGAAGACGCCGAGACGATCGTCGTGGCACTCGGGTCGGTCAACGGCACCATCCAGGAAGTCGTCGACGAAATGCGCGCCGACGATGTGCGGATCGGATCCGTCTCCATCTGCGCGTTCCGGCCCTTTCCGCTCGCGGCGCTGCGCGAAGTACTGGAGCGCGCGAAGCGCGTTGTCGTCCTCGAGAAGTCGCTTGCGGTGGGCTTGGGCGGCATCCTGTCCGACGGCGTGCGCAAGGCACTGTCGGGCATCGTTCTCAACGGCTATACCGTCATCGCCGGGCTGGGTGGGCGCGCCATCACGCGGGCGTCGTTGCGCCAGCTGTTCGAGGATGCGGAGGCCGACGAGCTCGAACAGGTGACTTTCCTCGACCTCAATGCGGACCTCGTGGCACATGAGCTCGCCCGCGAGGCCGAGTCGCGAAAGTCCGGCCCGACGGCCGAGGCGATCCTGCGCCGCGTCGGCACCGTGGCCTCGCAAATCGGTTGAAGCCGACGCCAGACGGGACCCAGCGATGGAAATGCAACCTATCAAGTTCTACCAGACCGCGACGTTCACGGTCGGCAACCGTCTGCTCGACGAAAAGGAGCGCTCCGTCCAGGCGAACATGCGCCGGACGAATTCACTGAACTCCGGCCACCGCGCCTGCCAGGGCTGTGGCGAGGCACTTGGTGCGCGCTATGCGATCGACGCAGCGATGCGCGCGGCGAATTCGCAGCTGGCGGCGGTCAATGCGACCGGCTGCCTCGAAGTCTTTTCCACGCCGTACCCCGAGACATCGTGGCAGATACCGTGGATCCATTCGCTCTTCGGCAATGCGGCCGCGGTCGCCTCCGGTGTCGCCGCAGCGATGCGGGTCAAGGGACGCGACCATGTGCGCGTCATCGCGCAAGGCGGCGACGGCGGGACCACCGACATCGGGTTCGGCTGCCTGTCCGGCATGTTCGAGCGCAACGACGACGTGCTGTACATCTGCTACGACAACGAAGCCTACATGAACACCGGCGTGCAGCGCTCGAGCGCCACGCCGCCCGCGGCCCGCACCGCGACCACCGCGGCGGTGGGCCCCGCACCGGGCAACGTGTTCGGGACCGGCAAGAACGTGCCGCTGATCGCGATGGCGCACAACATCCCCTACGTGGCGACCGCGAGTGTCGCCAACCTGCGCGACCTCGAATCCAAGGTGACGCGGGCCATGGGGATCCGCGGCGCGCGCTACATCCACATTCACGTGCCCTGCCCCCTCGGCTGGGGCTCGGCGCCCGCCGACACGATCAAGCTCGCCCGGCTCGCGGTCGAGTCGGGTCTGTTCCCGCTCTTCGAGGCAGAGCACGGTGAGATTGTCAGCAGCACGAAGCTCCGGCAGAAGGTCCCGGTCAACGCCTACCTGTCGCTGCAGAAGCGCTACGCGCACCTGTTCGGCAAGACGCCCGACGTGGCACGCATCGCGCTGATCCAGGCGATCGCCGACCGCAACGTCAAGCGATTCGACCTCTGCGCCTAGGAGCTCCCGATGTCCAAGCCATTTGCGATCACGCTGGACGTCGGAACCAGCCTTGCCAACAAGACCGGCTCCTGGCGCACGGAGCGCCCGGTCTACCTCGACCGGCTGCCGCCCTGCAACCACGCGTGTCCTGCCGGCGAGAACATCCAGGGCTGGCTCTATCACGCCGAAAGCGGGGACTACGAATCGGCGTGGCGTGCGCTGACGCTTGACAATCCGCTGCCCGCGATCATGGGCCGCGTCTGCTACCACCCATGCGAGACGTCCTGCAACCGCGCCCAGCTCGACGAACCGGTGGGCATCAACTCGGTCGAGCGGTTCCTCGGCGACGAGGCGTTGAAGCGGGGCTGGAAGTTCGACGCGCCGCGCGAGGATTCGGGCAAACGCGTGCTGGTCGTCGGCGCCGGGCCGTCGGGGCTGTCCGCCGCGTATCACCTGCGGCGTCTCGGCCACCGGGTGAAGATCATCGAAGCGGGTCCGTTCGCGGGCGGCATGATGCGCTTCGGCATTCCCAAGTACCGCCTGCCGCGCGACGTGCTTGACGCCGAGGTGCAGCGCATCCTCGACCTCGGCGTCGAACTGGAGCTCGATCGCAAGGTCACCGACATCCTCGAAACGATGCGTGAAGGCGCGTTCGACGCGGCGTTCCTCGCCGTCGGCGCGCACATCGCGAAGCGCGCGTACATCCCGGCGGGCGAGGCGGCGCACATTCTGGATGCGGTCGCGGTGCTGCGCGGCATGGAGGGCGAGGAGCAGCCGATGCTCGGGCGCCGCGTCGTGATCTACGGTGGCGGCAACACCGCGCTCGACGTCGCGCGCACCGCGAAACGTCTCGGCGCCACCGAGTCGATCATCGTCTATCGCCGCACGCGCGAGAAGATGCCGGCTCACGACTTCGAGGTCGAGGAGGCGCTGCAGGAAGGCGTGCTCATCAAATGGCTGTCGACGATCAAGCACATGGCCGACGAAGGCACGCTGACCGTCGAGAAGATGAAGCTCGACGAAAAGGGGTTCCCGCAGCCGACAGGTGAAGTCGAGACGCTCGAGGCGGACTCGCTGGTGCTGGCGCTCGGCCAGGACGTCGATCTGTCGTTGCTCGACAAAGTGCCCGGACTGACGATCGAAGGCGGCGTCGTCAAGGTGGACCGGAACATGATGACCAGCTACCCGGGGGTGTTCGCGGGCGGCGACATGGTCCCTTCGGAGCGCACCGTCACCGTCGGCGTCGGCCACGGCAAGAAGGCGGCGCGCAACATCGATGCGTGGCTCCGCGGCGCGGTCTATGTGCCCGCGGTGAAGCACGAGCTCGCCGGATACGACAAGCTCAATCCATGGTACTACGCCGATGCGCCCAAAACCGTGCGCCCCGTTCTCTCGCTCGCGCGGCGGACCTCGACGTTCGAGGAAGTCGTCCAGGGCCTCGACGAGACCAACGCGCTGTTCGAAGCTCGCCGGTGCCTGTCTTGCGGCAACTGCTTCGAGTGCGACAACTGCTACGGCGTGTGCCCCGACAACGCGGTGACCAAGCTCGGCCCAGGCAAGCGCTTCGAGTTCAACTACGACTTCTGCAAGGGCTGCGGGCTGTGCGTTTCCGAATGCCCCTGCGGAGCGATCAAAATGGTTCCCGAAACGATCTGAGCGAAGGCAGCGCGGCGGGCTTCAATCACGGGAGGAAAAGAGGATGTCGCAGCATACCCACACCGATGCGCGGACGACCGCGCCCCCTGTCCCGCTCAAGGGCATCGCGCTGTTGCAGGATCCGGCGCTCAACAAGGGAACCGCGTTCACCGAAACGGAACGTGACTCGCTCGGGCTCCGCGGCCTGTTGCCGCCCTTCGTCGCGTCGCAGGAGGACCAGCTCGCGCGCGTGCTCGAGAATTTCCGCCGCAAATCGACTGACCTCGAGAAATACATCAACCTGCGCGCGCTGCACGACCGCAACGAAACGCTCTTCTTCCGACTGATCACCGAGCATCCGGACGAGATGATGCCGATCATCTACACGCCGACGGTCGGACTGGCGTGCCAGCGGTACACGCACATCTTCCAGCGACCGCACGGCATCTTCGTCAGCGCCGACGACCGCGGGCGCGTCAGAGAGGTGCTCGCCAACTGGCCGCGACGCGAAGTGGCGATCATCGTGGTCAGCGACGGCGAGCGGATCCTCGGCCTAGGAGATCTTGGCGCCAATGGCATGGGCATCCCCGTCGGCAAGCTCGCGCTGTACACCGCGTGCGCAGGCGTCCACCCCACGGCCTGCCTGCCGGTGCTTCTCGACGCGGGGACGAACAACTCGGAACTGCTCGACGACCCGCTCTACATCGGTCTCCATCAGCCGCGACTGCGCGGCGATGCCTATGACGCGCTCGTCGAGGAGTTCGTAGTCGCGGCCGGCGAGCAGTTTCCGGGCGTGGTGATCCAGTTCGAGGATTTCGCGAGCCAGAACGCGTTCCGCCTGCTGAAGAAATATCGCGACCGGATTCCGACGTTCAACGACGACATCCAAGGGACGGCGGCGGTCGCGTTGTCGGGAATCCTTACGGCACTGCGGATCACCGGCGGCACGCTGGCCGGGCAGACGATTCTGTTCCAGGGCGCCGGCGAAGCGGCAACGGGGATAGCCGACCTTGCCGTCGAGGCCATGGTCGCAACGGGATTGAGTGCCGACAAGGCGCGGCAGCGCTGCTGGCTGTTCGATTCGAAGGGCCTGGTCGTGACGCAACGCGGTGACCTCGCGGCGCACAAGGTTCCCTACGCGCACGATCACCCGCCGGTCGGTACGCTGCTCGACGCGGTAAAGGCATTGCGTCCGACCGCGATCATCGGCGTCGCCGCGGTCGGAGGCGCCTTCACCGAGGACGTCGTGCGCGCCATGGCCGCGCAGAACGCGCGCCCGATCGTGTTTGCGCTGTCGAACCCCACGTCGAAGGCGGAATGCACGGCCGCGCAGGCGTATCGCTGGTCGGACGGGCGTGCGCTCTTTGCCTGCGGTTCTCCTTTCGATCCGGTGACGCTGAACGGAGAGTCCTTCGTGCCGCGGCAAGGCAACAACTCGTACATTTTCCCCGGGGTCGGCCTGGGGGTCATCGCTACGAAGGCGAGCCGCGTGACCGACGAGATGTTCATGGCGGCTGCGCACACGCTCGCCGAACAGGTCACGC
Organism: Betaproteobacteria bacterium; assembly: GCA_039931775.1. Classification (GTDB taxonomy): domain Bacteria; phylum Pseudomonadota; class Gammaproteobacteria; order Burkholderiales; family Casimicrobiaceae; genus CAIWHR01. The sequence continues at coordinate 17,336 of JBDTRG010000121.1, forward strand.
AGGACGACCTTCTGCAAGGCAGCCTCTTTCCGCCGCTCAAGAGCATCCGCGACGTCTCGGCGCGCATCGCGGCAACCGTGGCCGCGGTTGCCTACCGACAAGGGCTCGCCCACGAGCCGCAGCCCGCCGACCTGCTTCAATTCGTGAAATCGCGAATGTACGAACCGCGCTACGTCGACTACGTGGCGGGGAAGTAACGCAAAGGCGAGGGATCATGAAGGAAACCGTGCCGGAAATGCTCCGCCACCACCCGTTCGTGAGTGAGTTCGAGCCACGCCACGTCGAGAAGCTCGCGGCAATGGCGAAGGACGTCCGCTTCGAGCGGGATCAGATCGTCTTCCGCGAGGGTGACGAGTGCTCGGATTTCTACATGATCGTCAGCGGCCTGGTCGCCCTCGAGATCGCTGCGCCGGGCCACATCTTCCGCGTGCAGACACTGTTTGCCGGCGACGAGTTGGGGTGGTCTGCGTTGCTGATGGGCCGGGGCAAGCACTTCCAGGCCCGCACGCTCGAGAATGTCCATGCGCTGGCGTTCGAGGGCGCCGAGCTGCTCGCCGCATGTCGGGACGACCCTCATTTCGGCTTCATCCTGATGCAACGGCTGCTGGGCGTGGTTGCCGAGCGTCTGCAGGCGACGCGGTTGCAGCTACTCGACATGTACTCGCCGGTTGCTGCACGGGCCGGGGCGTAGTCTCCAGAGTTTCTACGAAGGGCCAGGCGTCGGATCGCCTGGTAGCGGTGCGAGATGGCTCTTCGGATGGTTGTCGGCCAAGTGCATGAGGATGGCCGCACTCTCGGTCATGACCTCGCCGCTTGGGAGCACCCGCGTTGGGATCTGCCGCATGGGGTTGACGGGGGCAACTCGATCCCGAGCGACTTCTTCTGCCCAGGTCGCACCTTCCACGAGCGTGTAGGGGATGCCCAGCAGCGTCATCGCCGCTTCTACTGCGACCGAGCCCGATCCCTGGGCCCCATATAGAGTGATTTGAGTCAGTTCGGGCCTCCCATGCCAAAGGTAGAGTTCCGGCGTACCAGTAAACGGCCCCGCCGACCCGGCCGAAGGCCCGCCGGCGGGACGTCCGCGTCGAACGCAAGGCCAGGCCTTTGTATCAAAGCGCACCCTCGACGAGGGGCAACAAGCGCGAGTCCTCCAGAGCCGCTACGCGATGGCCAAGACCCGATATGTACTCTTGGTTAGACGCAAATGCGAGAAACGAGGCAGCGCTTGCTTGATGCACGAGCATCGCCGCGTCCCAACGCTCCTCGCCCGGGCCAATCAAGTATTGACCTCCGCGACCAAAAAACATCATCTTCCCGCCCGATCGATCCAGGTAAGGAAGTGTGTGTTCCATGTACAGCCGGTAAGCTGCCTCGCCCGAGATCGGCGATGGTGGCGAGAGGTTCGGTGTCGCTGAGTAGTCCGCGATGGAGCGGAATCGTAGGAGGTTAAGCATGACAACGCTCCCTGAAATGCCGCGTAAGAAAAATGCGCGGCCCGACTCCTGCGTAGGCTCCAGATAGGTTTGGTTGGTGTGCTTCGTCACGATGCCCTCTCCGGCCTAACGTACCACCGAAGTCAAATGTGTCGCCGACGTCAAGGTGCCATTGGGGCATAGACCCAGCGCGCTGCCGCGAGCTTCCAAACCGGCAGCCTGCGAATTCGAATGCCGGGAATTCGAGCTCAGAGATGGTCGATCACCCAGCCCGGAAACACTGCGATCGCGACCGTTAGCACCAGGCAGAGGAAGGTCGCACCCAGAGTGAGGCCGCCAGTGGAGCGCTGCTTGACCTCGGGTTCCTCGGTGCTCATGAACATATACTGGATTACGCGCAGGTAGAAGTAGATCCCCAGGTAGCTGCCGACCAATCCCAGCACCGCGTAGACCGTGTACCCGGCCGCGAACACGTTCCTGAAGATAAGGAATTTGGCGACGAAGCCGGGGAACGGCGGGATACCGGCCAGCGAAAGCATCGCGATCGCAATCATCACGGCGGCAAATGGCTTGCGGTGGAAAAGGCCCTTGAGGCTGTCGAGTCGATCCCGCGCGATGTCGTCCTCGGCGCGCGGCAGCGACGCGAACGCCAGCAGGTTCATGATCCCGTACGCGACGACGTAGAAAGCCACCGCCTGGAAGCGGCCGTCGCCGTCGCCCAGGAAGGCATAGAACAGGTAGCCGGCGTGCGCGATCGACGAGTAGGCGATCATCCGGCGGAAGCTCTGCTGGCGCATCGCCGCCAGGTTGCCCCACACGATCGACAGCAATGGCAGGATTGCGAGGACGTCGGCTATCGGCGGCGCGATCGGCGCGCTGCCGAACAGCCGCACCGCGGCCAGCAGCACGCCCGCCTTGATGATCGTAGCCATGTACGCAGTCACCGGGACTGGCGCGGCTTCGTACGCATCGGGCGCCCACGCGTGGAACGGAACGATGGCGGCCTTGAGGTAAAACGCGACAACCACCAGCACGACGGCCGCGCTGGCCATGGCGTCGGACGAACTCAATGCTGCCCCGAACGCGGAGAGTGCAAGCGATCCGCCGCTACCGTAAAGCAGCGATGCGCCCATCAGTAGCGTCGCCGTCGCGGTGCCGCCGAGCACGAGGTATTTCAATGCGCCCTCGGCGCTTCGCGGCCGCCGATAATCGACGAGCACGAGTGCGTACACCGGCAGCGACATCAGTTCGAGCCCGAGGAAAAGCGTCAGGAAGCTGTCGGCGGACAGCAACAGGCAGACGCCATACAGCGAGGACAGAAGCAGCACCGAATACGCGCGTTCGCCCGCCTCGTCGCGCGAGATCAGCAACACCGGCACCGCGAGCGCGAGAACGATCGCCTTGGCGAGCAGCGCCGCCGGGCCAACGGAGTAGTGGTCCGTGAAGGCCGCGAACGCGAATCCGCTCAACGACAGCCATGCCGCGACCGCCGCAGCCGCGACGACGGCGGCCAGCGACACCAGGAAAGCACCCTCCTTCCTGGCGGGCGCCGCGCTCTGGAGCGCGACGAGGAGCACGATGCCGGCGAGCAGGAAATGCTCGGGCAGCATGGCGATGGCAGAATCGACCCAGTTCATTTCGTCCGTGATGAAACAGGCAGCGTGACTGGCAGGGGTGACGAACCTGGCGGCGATGATGGCTCGGAGCGGTGCGCCGAGACCGATACGCCAGTCCTTTCCTCGGCGACCAGCTGCTGGTATTGCCGCGCCGCGAGCTCGGTCTTGCGCATCGGCTCGTCGGGAAAGAGCCCCAACCAGAAGACGGCGGCGATGATGGCCGCCAGGATGGACTTCTCGCGCAGCGTGATGTCGGCGAGCGGCAGGTGCGGCGCCTTTGCCGCGCCGAACAGAAAGCGCTGCGCGAACCACAGCATGTACAGCGCGCCCAGTACGACACCCAAGACGGCGGATGCGCTCAATACCATCGGATAGACGGCGCCGTCCACGTACTGCGGCCACGCCGCCCTGAACGCACCCAGCAGGACCAGGAACTCGCCGGTGAATCCACTCGTCGTCGGCAGCCCGATCGACGCAAGCGTCAGCAGCGCGAAGAACACCGAGTAGACCGGCAGCAGCTTGGCGAGTCCACCGTAGGCGGCGAGCTCGCGGGTGTGGCAGCGCTCATAGATCATGCCGACCATCAGGAAGAGCCCGCCGGCGACCAGCCCGTGGCTCACCATCTGCATCATCGCGCCCTGGATGCCGATGAGGTCGAGACTGACGAGCCCGAGCATCACGTAGCCGAGGTGGCTGATCGACGAGTAGGCGATGATCTTCTTGATGTCGGTCTGCACCAGCGCGAGGCACGCGCCGTAAATGATGCTGACGACGGCGAGGGTCCCGAACACCGGCGCGAAAAGCCGTGTCGCGTCGGGAAACAGCGGAAAGGCGAGCTTCATGAAGCCGTACGTCCCCATCTTCAGCAGCACGCCCGCGAGGATCACCGAGCCCGCCGTCGGCGCCTCGACGTGCGCGTCCGGCAGCCATGTGTGCAGCGGGACGATGGGCACCTTGATCGCGAAGGACAGCGCGAAGGCGGCGAGCAGTACCGTTTGCACGGAAAGCGGCAGCTCCGCACGGTACAGGTCGGCGAAAGCGAACGACGTGATGCCGGTCGTAGTGTTCAGCGAATAGACGAGATAGATCACCGCGGCGAGCATCAGGATGCTGCCGAACGCCGTGTACAGCACGAACTTCAGCGTCGCGTAGATGCGCCGCTCGCCGCCCCAGATGCCAATGATGAGGAACAGCGGGACGAGCATCGTCTCCCAGAACAGGTAGAAGACGAACAGATCCTGCGCGACGAACGTGCCGAGCATCGCGAACTGAAGCGCGAACACCATCGCGTAGAAAAGCTTCACGTCCTTCTGGATGGCGGTGAACGCGCCCGCGACGACCAGCGGGCCCAGGAACGCGGTCAGAAGGACGAGCAGCACGTTGTAGCCGTCGAGGCCGATCTGGTAGTAGACGCCCCAGGCGGCGATCCACGGCAGCCGCGTCTCGAACTGCAGGCCATCGAGCGACGCGTCGTAGCGCACGTAGAGCAACGCGGTCAGGACAAATCCCGCGATCATCACCGCGAGGGAGAGTCCGCGCACGAGGTCGTCGCGGCGCGGCGGCAGCACGATGATCGCGGCGATGCCGGCGACGGGCAGGAACAGGACGAGGTTGAGGAGTCCGGCGTCACCCATGGCGCCAGCCCCAGGCAAGCGAGGCGATGATCCCGAGCAGCACGAAGAGCGCATACAGGTGCAGGCTGCCGTTCTGTACCCGCGAGAGTCCACCGGCGGTCCGCCGTCCCAGCGCGGCGAGGCCGTGCAGCGTGCCATCGAAAAGCTGTCGGTCACCAATGCGCAGGAAAACGCGATCGGAGATCCAGTAGAGGGGCCGCGCGATCAACGCGTCGTACGCCTCGTCGACGAAGTACTTTCCGCAGAGCACGCGATACAAGCCCGGGAATCGGCGGCGCAGGGCTTCGGCGCGGGCCCCCGCGTCGCCATACACGAACGCGGCAGCGGCCAGCCCGGCGAACGCGACGACGACCGACATCACGACCAGCGGAGTCTCGAAGTACTCGAGCTCGTGCGCAACCTCGGGCAGCGGCAGCATCGGTGCGAGATAGTGCGGAATCGACAGGAAGCCGCCGATCGCGGACAGCACGGCCAGCACGACCAGCACGCCGGTCATCGACAGCGGCGACTCGTGCACGTGATGCTCGACTTCCGGGGTCATCCGCGACCGGCCGAAAAACGTGAGCCACAGCAGGCGGAACATGTAGAACGCCGTGAGCAGCGCGGTCGTCGCGGCTACGGCGAAAAGCAGCGGGGATCCGCCGTGGCTGCTGGCGAACGCGTACCAGAGGATCTCGTCCTTCGAGAAGAACCCCGCAAGCGGCGGAATGCCGGCAATCGCCGCCGTGGCAACGGCAAACGTCGCGAAGGTGACGGGAATGCGGCGGGCGAGTCCGCCCATCTTGCGAATATCCTGCTCGCCACCCAGCGCATGGATCACGCTGCCGGCGCCGAGGAAGAGGCAGGCCTTGAAGAACGCGTGCGTGTAGACGTGGAAGATCGCCACCCCGTACGCGCCGACGCCCAGCGCCACGAACATGAATCCCAGCTGCGAGATAGTCGAGTAGGCGAGCACTTTCTTGATGTCGTTCTGCGCGACGGCGATCGTCGCCGCGAAGAGCGCGGTGAATACGCCGACCGCGGCGATCACCGCGCTCGCTTCCGGCGCATGCATATAGACACCCGACAGGCGCGCGACCAGATAAACGCCGCCGGTCACCATCGTCGCCGCATGGATCAGCGCCGACACGGGGGTCGGGCCGGCCATCGCGTCCGGCAACCAGACGTACAGCGGGATCTGCGCCGACTTGCCCGACGCGCCGATGAACAGCAGGATGCCGAGGAGGCTCGCCGATACCGCCGGCGGCGAGGTGCCCATGAACGCCGCGTTGATGCGGTCCATGTCGAGCGTGCCGAGCGCCTGGTAGACGAGGAACATACCGAGCAGGAAGCCGGCGTCGCCGATGCGGTTGGTGATGAAGGCCTTCTTGCCCGCTCGAGCCTTGTCCGGATCCTCGAACCAGAACCCGATCAGAAGGTACGACGCGAGGCCGACCCCTTCCCAGCCGACGAACAGCACGAGCATCGAGCGGCCCAGCACCAGAAGCAACATGAAGAACAGGAACAGGTTGAGATACGCGTAGTAGCGCGCATAACTCGAGTCCGCCTTCATGTAGCCGATCGAGTAGATGTGGATCAGCGAACCCACGCCGGTCACGATCAGCACCATCACCGCCGTGAGCGCGTCGAAATAGAAGGCGATCTCGAATAGGCTGTCGCCGATCGCCGCCCAGGTGTAGGCCACCTCGATGCGCGGCGCACCGCCGGCCGCCTGCAGATCCACCAGGCACTTGACCGCAACTGCGAACGCGAGAATCGGCAACCCGCAACCCACTGTCGAAACGAACGCCTTGCCGAGCCGGTTGCCGGCGAGGCCGTTCAGCAAGAATCCGGCGAGCGGCAGCACGACGATCAGCGCAAGGAGGTGGCTCACCGGCTATCCCTTGAGTTCCGCGTATGCGTCGAGATCGAGTCCGTCCTTGCGGCGCACGAGCAGTAGCACGATCGGGATGGCGATCGCGATCTCGGCCGCGGCCACGACGAAGACGAGCAGCACGAGCACGGCCCCGGCGGCGGTGGCCTGCTGCTGCGCGAAGGTCACAAGGCTCAGGTTGACGCCGTTCAGCATGAGCTCCATGCACATCAGCATCACGAGCACGTTGCGCCGAACGATGACGCCAAGGAGTCCCAGTGCAAAAAGCGCAATCGAGGTTGCGATCAGCATCTGCAGGTTATCCACGGTGTTTGCGTCCCACTTCGATGACGGCCAATGCCGCGACGACCGCCGCGACCAGCAGCACGGAAACGAGCTCGAAATGCAGCCAGTACTCGTTCAGGAACGTGACCGAGAATTCCTTCAGACCGAAGAGCATGACACCCGGCGCACTCTTCGCCTCCGGCAGCCCGCGCCACAGCGCGTGGGCAAGGATCGCGACGAACGCCACCGCGGCCGCGACTCCGGGGACGAGCATCCGCGAGTAGCGACGGGTGAATGAGCGGTCGCGCACGTCGAGGAGCATGATCGCGTAGACCATGAACACCATGACCGCGCCGACGTAGATCAGCACCTGGAAGACCGCGATGACGTGCACGCCGAGAAGCGCATAGATGCCGGCGAGCGAAATCATCGTCGCGGTCAGCGCGAGCGCAACGCGCATCGGATGGCGCAGCACGAGCATGAGGGCTGCTGCGGCGAGTGCCGTCGCCGCGAAAAGCCAAAGCAGCACGCTCTCGATCATGCGTTGTCCCTCGTCGCGGCGACAGCGCCCTTTGGCGGATACGGCTTGGCGACGTCGCTCTGCGGATTCCAGGTGAGGAGTTCGTCGAGCGACAGCCACAGCGTTCCCCGGTCGTACGTCGGCAGGTTCGGTACCTCCTTGACCATGCGGATCGCGTCCTCCGGACATGCCTCGACGCATAGCCCGCAGAAGATGCAGCGCGAATAGTCGATCTCGAAGCGCACCGGGTATTTCGGGTGCGCCGGATCGTCGGGATCGAAAGCGGCCTCGATCTCGATCACCTTTGCCGGGCAGACGGTCGCGCACATGTTGCAGGCGATGCACTGCGGCCGCCCATCGGGCCGCTGCGTGAGCACGTGCTTGCCGCGGTTGTTGGCGGCGTAGTCGGGGCGCGTTTCCTCGGGATAGTAGGTGGTGAGCGCACCCTTGCGGAACGTCACCCAGCGCCACATGTTCGCCAGGAATACCCCGCCGGTGATGCCGAGGCCGCGCAGGATCTCGAAGAGGTACGCCCGCTCCCACCAGGTCATGGTCGGCCGGTTCCAGTACTGCTTGCGGCGATAGGGCTTGGTGGGCACGGTAGGGTCGTCGCGGGCTAGGCCCGCAGTGCCCACACGGCGACAACGGTGACCGTCAGGTTGGCGAGCGCCAGGGGAAACATGAATTTCCACGCAAAGCGAAGCAACTGGTCCCAGCGAAAGCGCGGCAGCGTCCAGCGCACTAGGATCTGGAAGCTGCAAACGAGCAGGACCTTGACGAGGAACACGACGAGCTGGGTCACGACGATCAGCGCGTGGCCGATCGGAACGACGTGATGGCCGGGCAGGACCAAACCGTCGTCGGTCATGAAGGGCAGGTTGTAGCCGCCCAGGAACAGCGTCGTGAACAGTGCTCCGATAATGGCGATCTCGATGAACTCGGCGAACATGAACAGACCCATCTTCATTGCGCTGTACTCGGTGTAGTACCCGGCGATGAGCTCCGATTCCGCTTCCGGCAGGTCGAAGGGAATGCGCTTGTTCTCGGCGATGGCGGCGGTCATGAAGAGTATCGCCGCGAACGGCTGCAGGAAAACACCCCAGGCAGGCAGGAAGCCCAGCAACACGCCGGACTGCTGCTGCGCGATCGCGTTGAGATCGACGGTGCCGTAGATGAGGATCAGCCCCAGGACGGTGAGACCCATGATCAGCTCATACGAGATCATCTGCGAGCCGGCGCGGACGGCGCCCAGCAGCGAGAACTTGTTCGACGACGACCAGCCGGCGAGCATCGCGCCGATGATCGACAGTCCGCCGAACGCGAAGACGACCAGCAGCCCGGCATCGATGCGCGCAATCTGCATCGGGTAGGTCCGGTCTCCGAACCATTCGGCCAGCGCCGGCACGCCGTGCAGCAGTGTCGCCGGGACGAGTGTGCCGCCAAAGGGAATGACCGCGAAAACCAGCAGCACCGGCGTGAACACGACCCACGGAGCGATGGCGTACGCGAAGGCGTCGTAGGTGTTTGGCCTGAAATCCTCCTTCAGCATCATCTTGATGCCGTCGGCGAGGCCGTGGAACAGCCCCAGCCAAACGAGCTTCCACTGAGTGAACGGAATGCGGACATAAGCGCGATTCGCACCGATCCGGTCGGACATCACCGCCGCCTGCTTGCGCTCGACCCACGTCAGCACCGTACCGAAGACGAGCAGCACCGACACCGCGTAGGCGATGTAGACGACGTAGACGACGAGGTCCTGCATCATGTGCGGGCGACCGCGGTGGCCGCGATCTCGGCAAACAGCGTCTCGCTGTCGGCGACCGTGGGCTTCCTGGCGAAGCACGGCTCGAACGCGCTGACGACACCCTCGAAGTTCGTGTAGTGACCGTGGCGTTCGGTCTGGATGCTGATCGGGATGAATACGTCGGCGTGCCCGTTCTCCGGCTGCAGATACGCGTTCAGGAAAATGACCCGCGCACGCGCCGGCAGCCGCGCGAAGTCGAACCCTTCCCCCCAGACCAGGATGAGGTCAATATCGGCGTCAAGTGCGGCAGCGCCGTCGTCCTGGCGCGGGAAGAGCGCTCGCGCCGCGGCAGAATTCGGATTCTTGTCCGCCCGGATGAGGAAATCGTCGTCGAGGCGCTCGCCGGGTTGCGGCGCCCAGTCGCGCTTGACGTACGAGGCGAACTGCCCTCCCAACGCCCGCTTGAAGGCGTCGAGCTCCTCGTTGGACCCCCAGCTCGAGACCATGGCGACAGGGTGCTTCGCCCCGTCGATCAGGCGCCGCGCGGCCCCGATTGCCGCGTCGAGCTCCACGGGCTTGCCTTTCAGCATCGCCTGCACGGCGCGGGGCCGCTCGAAAATCTGCGCGAGATCGCGCCCCTTGTTGCAGATCCACGGGCCGTTGACCTGCGGGTTGTCGAGCGGTGTGACGCGCTCGATCCGCGTGTTCTGGCCGGCATCGAGGGCGTTCAACTTCCATTCGGGCTTGCGATGCCAGATATGTACGGCGCACCCACGTGCGCAGCCCGGGCAGACGGACGGGGTCGGCTTCAGGTACCAGACGCGCGACTTGTACAGGAACGAGCGCGACAAGAGCGCCCCCACCGGGCAGAGGTCGACGATGTTGTCGGAATACGGGTCGGCGTCGAGCGCCCCATCCTCGGCGGCGCGCACCAGCGAGGCGTCGCCGCGCTGCGTGATGCCCAGCGCATTCGACTTCGAGATTTCTCGGGTAAAGCGCACGCAGCGCGAACAGACGATGCAGCGCTCGTTGTCCAGCACGATGCGCTCCGACAGCGGGTGGAACTTGGTCGCGTGCACCTTGGGGTCGCGCGACATCGACGGCTCGCCGTTGTACTTGTAGTGGTAATCCTGAAGGGTGCATTCCCCGGCCTTGTCGCAAATGCCGCAGTCGACCGGGTGATTGAGCGTGACGAGCTGCATGATCGACTTGCGGTACGCCTTCACGACGTCCGAGTCGGTGAGCACGCGCAGGCCCTCGGTGACCGGCATGTTGCAGGAGATCTCCACCCAGCTGCGCCCCTCGACCTGGACGCAGCAGATCCGGCAGTTGCCGGCGACCGACAGCTTCGGGTGCCAGCAGAAATACGGGATGTAGAACCCGTTGGCGAGCGCCGCCTGCAGCACGGATTGGTCGCGCTCCGCCTGGACCGACTTGCCGTTTATGAAGATCTCGGGCATTCCAGCGTTCCGTTGAATCGCGAGCGCTTATGCTCGATGCAGTACTCGAACTCGTCGCGGAATTTATTGAGGATGCCGCTCGTCGCGTAGCCGGCGGCGTCGCCCATCCCGCAGATGGTCGTGCCGTCGTTCCACTTCGAGATCTGGTACAGGCGCTCGATGTCCTCGGCGCGGCCTTCGCCTGCCACGATGCGGTCGATGATCCGGTGCAGCCAGCCCATGCCCTCGCGGCAGGGCGTGCATTGGCCGCAGGACTCGTGGTGGTAGAAGCGCAGCAGCACCTGCAGCAGGCGGACCATGCAGGTGCCGTCAGCGATCGCAACCATACCGCCGGAGCCCATCGACGAGCCGGCCGCCTCGAGGTCTTCGTTGCAGAGGCGCAACGGCTTCATCTCCGGTCCGGTCAGGATCTTCGTCGAGATGCCGCCGGGGATGATCCCCTTGAGCTCGCGTCCGCCGAGGATGCCGCCGCAGTCATCAAAGATGAACTTGGCCCACGGGTAACCGTACTCGATCTCGTAGACGCCCGGCCGGTTGACGTGGCCCGAGATGGAGATGAGCCGGGTGCCAGGGCTCTTCTCGGTGCCGACCTTCTTGAACGCCGCTCCCCCATTGGCGATGATGCCAACGATGTTGGAGAGCGTCTCGACGTTGTTGACGACCGTGGGCCGTTGGTAGAGCCCGCGCACCGTCAGGCGCGGCGGACGGTTGCGCGGGTAGCCGCGCTTGCCTTCGATCGAGGTGAGCAGCGCCGATGCCTCGCCGCACACGTACGATCCCGCGCCGCGGTAGATGACGAGGTCGCACGCGAATTCGCTTCCCAGGATACCTTCGCCCAGGCGGCCGGACGCATACGCCTCCTCCACCGCCGCTGCGAGCCGGTGGTACGGCTGATCGAACTCGCCGCGGATGTACACGAAGGCATGTCGGACCTGCAGCGCGTACGCCGCGATCAGCATCGACTCGATCAGCAGGTGCGGCGCGTATTCGAGGATCCAGCGATCCTTGAACGTGCCCGGTTCCCCCTCGTCGGCGTTGGCGCACAGGTAGTGAGGCTGGCCGTCGTTCAGATGGACGACGGCCCATTTGCGACCCATCGGGAACCCTGCGCCGCCGCGGCCCTGTATGCCGGAAGCCATGACCTCCTTCGCGACCTCTTCCGCCTTCATCTCCGTCAAGACCTTGGCCAGCGTCGCATACCCGCCCCGCGCACGGTACTCGACCAACGTGTGCGATGTGGCCGTGACCGGAAAAGTCATCAGCAACTTGGTGTCAGGCATGGGCATCCAGCGAATCGAGCAACGCGTCGATCGACTCCGGGCTCACGGCTGCATGGTGCGTTTCGTTGATGATCACCATCGGTGCGCTCCCGCAGGCCGCGATGCATTCGACGGTCGACAGCGTGAAGCGCCCGTCACGGGTGGACTCGCCCACGTTGATGCCGAGCCTCCTGGTGAGGTGGTCGACGAGCCGTTCCGCTCCCAGCAGCGAGCAGGACAGGTTGCGACAGACCTGAATGTGAAACCGGCCGATAGGCTTGCGGCGGAACTGCGTGTAGTAGCTCAACACCTCCTCGATCTGGATGCGGGGGACGCCTAGATACTCGACCAGCTCCTCGATGTCCGTATTCGCTACGTAACCCCGATCCTCCTGAATGCGCCGCAGGCACGGCAGCACCAGCGACGATTTGAAGTCCGCGGGATAGCGCGTGCGCAGCTTCTCGAACTCCGGAATCAGGTGTTTCATCGAGTTTTCAACGGTCACACTCGCCGCCGATCATGTTGACCGAGCCGAACGTCGGGATGATGTCGGCCAGCTGGTAGCCTTCGAGCAGCCGGTGCACGCCGCCCATATGCACGAAGCTCGGTGAGCGCACGTGGAACCTGTAGGGCATTCCACCGCCGGTGCTGACCAGGAAGAAACCGAGTTCGCCATTGGGCGCCTCCTGCGCCGTGTAGACCTCGCCAGGCGGGACATCCGGACCGTCCATGATCAGCTTGAAGTGGTTGATCAGCGACTCGATCTCCGTGTAGACCAGCTGCTTTTCCGGCAGCGTGCAGCGGCGGTCGTCGACGTTGATGGGTCCGACGGGCAGCATCTCCACGAGCTGCCGAATCATGTACACCGACTCGTCCATCTCGCGCATCCGCACGTAGTACCGGTCGTAGTTGTCGCCGTTGATGCCGACCGGAACCTCGAAGTCGAGTTCCGCGTAGGCGAGGTACGGCGCATCCTTGCGCAGGTCGCGCGGCGCACCGGTCGAGCGCAGGATCGGCCCGGTGAATCCCCAGTTGATCGCGTCGGCCGCCGAGATGACGCCGACGTTGCGCGTGCGGTCGATGAAGATGCGATTGCGGTCCATCAGTCCGTGAATCCGCGCGATGAACACTTCGTATTGGTCGAGGATCTCTTTGAGGCGTGCGAGCCACCCGTCCGGAAGGTCGCGGGCGAGCCCGCCGACGCGGCCGTAGGTGTAAGTGACTCGCGCACCCGTCAGCTGCGCGAGGTGCTCGTAAACGTAGTCGCGGATCATCACCAGGTACAGGAACGCGGTCATCGCGCCCAGCTCCATCAGCGACGCGGCCACGCAGGTCAGGTGGTCGGCGATGCGCGAGTACTCCGAGAGCAGTGTGCGCAGGTACCGGCAGCGCGGCGTGATCTCGACGTCCATCAGAGTCTCGACCGCTTCGCAATAGGCGAAATTGTTGATGAGGCCCGAGCAGTAGTTGAGCCGATCGACGTAGGGGATGAGGTTGTGCCAGGTGTGGTCCTCGCACTCCTTCTCGAAGCCGCGATGCAGGTAGCCGCAATGCACGTCGACGCGCTCGACTTTCTCGCCGTCGAGCGCCGCGATCACCTGAATGGTCCCGTGCGTCGCCGGGTGCGACGGGCCGATGTTGACTACGACGGCGTCGTCGCGTACGCCACGTTCGAAAGCCGGGCGGACGGGGTTCGGAAGGCCGATGTCGCGCGGGGGGCTCATCGTCGTGCCGGTCACTTCCGATAAGGAACGAGCGGCTGTTCCTTGAGCTTCGGGTAATCCTTGCGCAGCGGATGGCCGACGAAACCTTCGTAAAGAAGGATCGGCCGCAGGTCGGGATTGCCGCGAAAGCCGATCCCGTACATCTCGTGGCATTCGCGTTCCATGAAGCCCGCGGAGCCGTAAAGTGAAACGAGCGAGTCCACGACCGGGTCCGCTTCGGACAAACGCGTTTTCAAGCGCACGCGGAAGAAATGCGCGGTCGAATAGAAGTGATACACGACGTCGAACCGCGGTGTCCGGCCCGGCCAGTCGACAGCGGTGACGTCCAGAAACAGATCGAAGCCGAACTCCGACGCGAGGCGGCGCGCGGTGCGCTGCACTTCACCGGCCGGAATCTCGAGCACGAGCGTCCCGTGCGACAAGCTCGCCACGCCGCCTTCGGGCACGAGTTCCCTTTGGATCTGATCCCGGATCGCGGTCGACATGCTCAGAAGTTCGCTGTGATGATCGGATGGTGCGACCCCGCGATGCGGTCCTGCAGCTTCATGATCGCGTCGATGACCGTTTCCGGTCGGGGCGGACAGCCGGGGACGTAGATGTCCACCGGAATGATCTTGTCGATCCCAGCGACCGCGGCGTAGTTCTGGTAGAAGCCTCCGCTGGTCGCGCACGCGCCGAACGCCATCACCCACTTCGGCTCGCACATCTGCTCGTATACGCGCAAGAGTACCGGCGCCTGCTTGTGCGTGAGCGTACCGACAACCATCAGCAGGTCGGACTGCCGGGGCGAGAACCGCGGCAGCGCGGCGCCAAAGCGATCGGTGTCGTAGGGCGTGGAGCTCACGGCCATGAACTCCATCGCACAGCACGCGGTGACGAACGGATACGGAAAGAGCGAGAACTTGCGCGCCCAGCCGACGAACTCGTCCTTCTTCGTCGAAAAGTATTCGAACGCCGGCGAGCGCGCGGTCGACGGGACGATCGGGATCGTGGTCCGCGCCATCGCTATTCGGTCACCGTATCCAGCAATCCCGACTGGTAAACGTACAGCAGGATCAGCACCAGCAGGAACGCGAAGACGAAGAACGTGAACAGCATGAACCCGGTCAGCGGTTGCGCGCCGAGCGCCCAGATGAACAGAAACACGGTCTCGAGATCGAACAGCATGAATGCGATGGCGACGCCGTAATACTTGATGGGGACCGCTTTGGTGTTGCGCGTGTCGACCGGGGTCGCGCCGCACTCGAAGGGCTCGAGCTTCAAAGCCGTCGCGACCGGTTTCGGCCCGAGGTAACGGTTCATCACCAGCGTGACGAACACGAACGCAAGGATCGCGGACAGATAGAGCAGGAAGACGACGTACGGATTCATTCGCTGGACCTTCCCTGGCCATTACAGTAGGCGTCCAGACCCTGCGCTCGTTTGATTTAAGTCAACCGGATACGCGAATGCGACGGGTACCGCGCAGCGAAGCCGGGCTATCGACGGCTGGTGTCCGGACATGACATGGATCAAGACGCACGGGACACCCGCAGAGTAAGTTTCGCGAGCATCGGGTACCGGGTCTTTTCCCGGAAGCCTGCCGTCCACTGGGGGGGCAACATGAACTGGTCACAGGTCTACGATCCTCTTGGCAACCAGGTGCTCTCGACGATTGTCGCCGGGCTCCCGATCATCGTGCTGCTGGGAAGCCTCGCGTTCTTTCACATCAAGGCGCACTGGGCCGCGATTTTCGGATTGATCGTCGCGTTGGCGGTTGCGGTATTCGTCTACGGAATGCCGGCGGGCATGGCCGGTAAGTCGGCGCTTTACGGCGCGCTGTTCGGACTGCTACCGATCGGCTGGATCGTCCTCAACGTCATATTCATGTATCAGTTGACGAACGACGCCGGGCTTTTCGACGTGCTGCAGAAGAGCATCACCGGCGTCACGACCGACCGTCGCCTCCAGCTGCTTCTGGTCGCCTTCTGCTTCGGTGCATTTTTCGAGGGTGCTGCGGGCTTCGGGACACCGGTCGCCGTGACCGCGGCGATCATGATGGGACTGGGATTCAAGCCGCTCGCCGCGGCGGGGCTCTCGCTCATCGCCAATACCGCGCCGGTCGCTTTCGGCGCGCTGGGCACGCCGATCGTGGTGCTGGCCGCCGTCACGGGGCTCGACCTGCAGGCGTTAAGCTCGATGGTCGGCCGGCAGTTGCCGTTCTTCTCCGTGCTGGTGCCGTTCTGGCTGATCTGGGCCTTCGTCGGCTTCCGGCGCATGATCGAGATTTGGCCAGCGATCCTGGTCGCGGGTGTGTCGTTCGCGGTGCCGCAGTTCCTGGTGTCGAACTATCACGGGCCGTGGCTCGTCGACGTGGTCGCCGCGATCTGCTCGATGGGCGCGCTGACGCTGTTCCTCAAGGTCTGGCATCCGAAGCAGGTGTGGACCAGCACGTCGCGCGACGGCGCGACGATGTCGTATGCCGACGCCGAGGCGGGCGCAGTGCGCCACGGCTTCTCGCGCGCGCAGATCGTCAAGGCGTGGACGCCGTGGGTGATCCTGAGCGTGCTGGTCTTCCTCTGGGGGCTACCGCAAATGAAAGCGCTGCTCAACGACATCTCGGCCCCCAAATTCCCGATCGACGGCCTGCACAACCTGGTGGTGCGCATGCCGCCCATCGTCGCGAAACCCACCCCGGAAGCCGCCGTCTACGTGCTCAACTGGCTGTCGGCCACCGGCTCGGGCATCCTGATCGCGGCAATCATCGCGGGACTGGTGATGGGAATCTCGATTCCGAAAATGGCGCAAACCTACGGCAGGACGCTGAAGCTCGTCCGATTCTCGCTGCTGACGATCGCCGCGATGCTGGCGCTTGGCTTCACGACCAAGGGAGCGGGACTCGACTCGACGCTCGGGCTCGCATTCGCCCACGCCGGCTGGATGTATCCGTTCTTCGGCGCGATGCTGGGCTGGCTCGGCGTGGCGCTGACCGGCTCCGACACGTCGTCCAACGTGCTGTTCGGTGGACTGCAGAAGGTCTCGGCCGAGCAGCTCGGCCTGTCGCCGGTGCTGATGGCGGCCGCCAACAGCTCGGGCGGCGTGATGGGCAAGATGATCGACGCACAGAGCATCGTTGTCGCGTCGACCGCCACGCAGTGGTACGGCCACGAAGGCGACATCCTCCGCTACGTCTTCTTCCACAGCCTCGCGCTGGCCGCGCTGATGGGTCTGCTGATCATGGCTCAGGCCTACGTCTACCCGTTCACGGCGCTGGTCGTGCACTGAGCGCGAACCCAGCGGACGCGCCACCGTGCCGGCCATTCGCAGAGCGGACGCCCTGGCGTCGCTGCCTCCGCCCTACGACCTCCTCGCGCGCGAGGTCGCGGCGTTCATTCCCGGCGAGCGGCTGGTCACCGACCCGCTGCGCCTGGTGACCTGGGGTACCGACGCGAGCTTCTACCGGCTCGTCCCCGCGATCGTGGTCGTGGTCGAGAGCGAGGACGAAGTGAGGCGGCTGCTGGCGGCCTGTGCACATCGCGGAACCCCGGTCACCTTCCGCGCCGCGGGCACCAGCCTGTCGGGCCAGGCGATCACCGACTCCGTGCTGGTGATGCTCGGCGACCACTGGCGCGGCTGCCACATCGAAACGGACGCCGCATCGATCGCGCTGCAGCCGGGCGTGATCGGTGCAGCCGCGAACCGGAAGCTCGCCCCATTCGGTCGCAAGATCGGTCCCGACCCGGCGTCGATCGACGCGGCGATGGTGGGCGGCATCGCCGCGAACAACGCGAGCGGCATGTGCTGTGGCACCGCGCAGAACAGCTATCACACGCTCAAAGGGCTGCGCGTCGTCCTGGCCGACGGCACGGTGCTCGACACGCGCGACGCCGCGAGTCGCGCGGCGTTCACGGCCCAACGGCCGGATCTCGTCCGTGGCTTGGACACATTGGCGCGCGGCGCGCGAGACAACGCGGCGCTCGCGGCGCGCATCCGCCACAAGTTCCGGCTGAAGAACACGACGGGATACAGCCTGAACGCACTCGTCGACTTCGACGATCCGATCGATATTCTCGCCCACCTGATGATCGGCTCCGAAGGCACGCTCGGATTCATCAGCGAAATCACGTACCGCACCGTCCCCGAGTACGCCGACAAGGCGAGCGCGCTGATCCTGTTCGACGAGCTCGAAACGGCGTGCCAGGCCGTAGCGGCATTGAAGAGCACCCCCGTCGCAGCGGTCGAGCTCGCCGATCGCGCGGCGTTGCGCTCGGTCGAGGGCAAGCCGGGCCTCCCGGAGGCGATCGGCACGCTCGGCCCCCGCGGCGCGGCGCTGCTCGTCGAAACGCGCGCTGCGGACCCGCGCTCGCTCGCCCTCCAGGTGCGCGAGATCGAAGCGGCGCTTTCCGGCATCGCCACGTCCGGTGAGGTGCGATTCTCGACGGATGCGCTGGAATGCGCGAGACTCTGGAACGTACGCAAGGGCATGTTCCCTTCCGTCGGCGCCATGCGCAAGGTTGGCACCACGGTGATCATCGAGGACGTCGCGTTTCCCGTGCCTCGGCTGGCCGAGGCGACGCTCGACCTGCAACGGCTGCTGGCGGTCCACGGTTATCCCGACGCGATCATCTTCGGCCACGCGCTCGAGGGCAACCTGCATTTCGTGTTCACGCAGGACTTCAATGCAGCAGCCGAGGTCGAGCGTTACCGCGGTTTCATGGAAGCGCTGTGTCCGCTGGTCGTCGGCAAGTACGACGGGTCGCTCAAGGCCGAGCACGGGACCGGGCGGAACATCGCGCCGTTCGTCGAGATGGAATGGGGCGCCGACGCCTACCGGCTGATGCGCGAGATCAAGCGGCTCTTCGACCCGGACGGACTCCTCAACCCGGGCGTGATCCTGAACGACGATCCGAACGCCCACATAAAGCACCTGAAGCCGATGCCGCAATGCGATCCGATCGTCGATCAATGCATCGAATGCGGCTTCTGCGAGCCCAAGTGCCCGTCCCGCGGATTGACGCTGTCGCCCCGCCAGCGCATCGTGGGATGGCGGGAGATCACCCGGCTCGACCGCGACGGCGGGAACCCCGCGCGCGCCGCCGCGCTGCATCGCCTCTACGACTATCACGGCATCGAAACCTGTGCGGCGTGCGGGCTGTGCGCGACGGCGTGCCCGGTCGGGATCGAGACGGGGCTGCTCATCAAGGCGCTGCGCTCGCGCCGCGCCGGACCGGTCGAACAGCGCATCGCCACCGCGGTTGCCGGCCACTACGGCGCAGCGACCGCGTGCGTTCGCGCCGGCCTCGCCGTCGCCGATATGCTGCACGGAGTCGCCGGAACGAAAACGATGCAGCGCGCGCTCGACGGCATCCGAAAGGCGTCGGGCGGACGGATTCCGAAATGGTCGCCCGCCCTCCCCCGCGCAGTCAGCTTCACCCCTCGGCGATCGGCGCCTCCGCCGGGCGCACGACGCATCGTCTACTTCCCGAGTTGCGCGGCGCGCAACATGGGTGCGCAACGCGGCGACGATGATACGGAGGCGCTGCCGGTCACCGCCGAGCGCCTGTTCGCCAAGGCGGGATTCGAGGTCGCCTACCCGGAAGGGCTCGACGGGCTGTGCTGCGGGCAGCCGTTCGAGAGCAAGGGGTACTTTGTCGCGGCGGACGCCAAATCTGCGGAGCTCGAGGCCGCGCTGCGCGCGGCCGGCGGCGGGGGAGACACGCCGCTCGTATTCGACACCAGCCCTTGCGCATACCGGATGAAACGCTACCTCGCCGGGCGGCTCGGCGTCAGCGACGGCATCGACTTCCTCCACGACGAGGTGCTGCCGCGCGTCGCGATCGAACGCCGGTCCGAAACGGTGGCGATCCATCCGGTGTGCAGCACGCGCAAGATGGGTGGCGTCGAAAGACTGGCGGCGATCGCCGCCCGTTGCAGCAGCGACGTCGTCAGCGTCGAGGCGGTGCTCTGCTGCGGCTTTGCGGGCGACAAGGGGTTCAACCGGCCCGAGCTCAACGATCATGCGCTGCGCCACCTCAAGGATTCGCTGCCCGCCGGCTGCGCGAGCGGCTATTCGTCGTCACGCACCTGCGAGATCGGGTTGTCCGAGCACGCGGGCATTCCCTACCGGTCGATCATCCGGCTGGTCGACGCCTGCGCGAGCCCCCTGTCGCCGTTGGCTGCGCCGCGTGTATCCAACCCCTTGCCTGAGGGACCGCGCCCATGAAGGTCGGCCTGTTCATCCCCTGCTACGTCGACGCGTTCTTTCCCGAGGTCGGCATCGCGACGCTCGAATTGCTCGAGCGGCTTGGCGTCGAAGTCGTCTACCCGCTCGATCAGACTTGCTGCGGGCAGCCGATGGCGAACAGCGGCTGCCAGGAGGATGCCGCCGGCGCCGAAGCGCTGTTCGTGAAGAACTTCGCACCGTTCGACTACATCGTCGGGCCTTCGGGAAGCTGCATCCACCACGTTCGCGAGAACCTGACCGCGATACACCAAACCCCCGACGTGGTCCGGGTCCGAAGCAACGCGCTCGAGCTCGTTGAATTCCTGCACGACGTGGTCGGTGTTCGCGAATTCCCGTGGGCCGAATTTCCGCACGCGGTTGGGCTGCACAACGGCTGCGCGTCACTGCGCGCGCTCAAGACCGCGAAGATGTCGGAGATCGACGAGCCGTTCTTCTCCAAGCCGCTCGATCTCCTGTCGAAGGTCAAGGGAATCCGATTCGTCGCGCCGCGGCGGCCCGACGAATGCTGCGGCTTCGGCGGCACGTTTTCGGTGTTCGAGGAGCCGGTATCGGCGAAGATGGGCTACGACAAGGTGGCCGACCACATGAGCGCCGGCGCCGAGTACATCGTGTCGGCCGACATGTCGTGCATCATGCACCAGCGCGGATGCGCGGAGCGGATGGGCGTGCCGATCAAGTTCATCCATATAGCGCAAGTTCTTAACGGCGCGCGGAAATGAGCATGAAGCGCATCGACCATGCCGAGGCCTCGTCCAAATTCATCAAGGCGAAGGACCACCTCGACTTCCACGACAAGCGGCTCTGGGACCTGCGCACGAAGCGCGACCGGGAAGCGGAGGGCATGCCCGAATGGGAGGACCTGCGGGCGCTGGCCTCCGCGATCAAGGAGCACACGCTGACGCACCTCGCCGATTACCTCGAGGAGTTCGAGCGCAACGCCATCGCCAATGGCGCGCAGGTTCACTGGGCAAAGGACGCGGCCGAGCACAACCAGATCGTCGTCGACATCATGCGGTCCCGCGGCGCGCGGACGCTCGTCAAGGCCAAGTCGATGCTCACCGACGAATGCGACATGCGGCCGTTCCTCGAGAATCGCGGCATCGAGGTGATGGAGACCGATCTCGGTGAACGCATCCAGCAGCTCGACGACGAGCCGCCGAGCCACATCGTCGTGCCGGCCGTCCACAAGCTCCGGGGAGACGTCGCCCGCGTCTTTTCGGAAACGATCGGCACCGACGCGAAGAACAGCGACGTCCATTACCTCGCTGAAAGCCAGCGCCAGCACACGCGGCCGTATTTCCTGAGGGCCGACGCGGGCATGACCGGGGCCAACTTTGCCGTGGCCGAGACGGGCACCGTGGTCGTCTGCACCAACGAGGGCAACGCCGATTTGAGCGTTCACCTGCCGAAGCTCTACATCGCATCGATCGGCATCGAAAAGGTCATACCGAAGATCGAGCATCTTGGCGTGTTCGTGCGGATGCTGTCGAGAAGCGCCCTCGGCTCGCCGATCACGCAGTTGACGTCGCACTTCCGCGCGCCGCGCGACGGCACCGAAATGCACATCGTGCTGGTCGACAACGGGCGCTCGGAGCGGCTCGGCATGCCGGACTTCTGGTACTCGCTCAAATGCATCCGCTGCGGCGCGTGCATGAATACCTGCCCGGTCTATCGCAGAAGCGGCGGCCTTTCCTACGGCGCGACGTATTCCGGGCCGATCGGCGTGATCATCGACCCGACGTTCAACCTGCGCAAATACAGTTCGCTGCCATTCGCCTCGACGCTGAACGGCAGTTGCACCAGCGTGTGCCCGGTCAAGATCAACATCCACGAGCAGATCTACAAGTGGCGCCAGATCATCGCCGAGCGCCACCAGCTGCCATTCGTCAAGAAGGAGGCGATGCAGATCGCCGGCAAGATCCTCGCGAATCCCAGGATGTACCGCGCAGCGGTTGGCACCGCGGGAACCGGCATCGACCTCCTGCCGCGGTTCATGATGTACAACAAGCTGAACGCATGGGGCAAGCAGCGCGAAGTCCCCAAGGCGCCGGATAAGACGTTCCGGCAGTGGTATCTGGAAAACCGGGCGAAGAAACGGGGGAAGCGATGAGCAGCCGGGACGAAGTCCTTGCGCGGATTCGGAAAAACCAGCCGCCACCGCTCCCGCTCCCGGCGGCGCCGGCATTCGGCGGCCCGGCGGGATCGAAGCTGGAGCGATTCAAGACGGCGCTCGCCAGGATGGGCGGGAAGCTCGCCGACCCGCCCGCCGACGGCGATCTGGACGGGCTCATCGCGCGGCTCTTTCCCAAGGCCGGCGTCATCTGCTCGGCGACGCCCGAAGTCGCGGGCAACCGGCGTCTGGATCAGATGCGGCAGCCCGCGGAGTTGGACGACGTCGACGTCGGCATCGTCCGCGCGGTGTTTGGAGTCGCGGAAACCGGTTCGTTATGGCTGACCGACGCGCAGTTTCGGGTGAACACGCTGGGCTTCCTGGCCCAGCACCTCGTCGCCCTGCTCGATCCGGCCCGCATCGTCCTCGACATGCATCACGCTTATCGAGAGCGCAGCCAGTTCGACGCCCGATACGGCGTGTTCATGACGGGACCATCTGCGACCGCTGACATCGAGGGAATCCTCATACATGGGGCGCAGGGCATCCGCACGCTCACTGTCGTGCTGGCGGCAGCGTGAGCCATCCGCGAAATGCGGGCCGCGCCGGCACGCCGACGGGATCGGCAGCCGATCAGTAGCGCCCGTGCTGCTTGTAGATGTAGTTGGTGAGTTCCACCGACTGCATCGACAGCCGGCGCTGGACCTGGTGCACGGCGCGGATGATGGCGCGCATCACCTTGTAGACGATGTCGGGGCGCGCGGTCAGCAGCGATTCGAGTCTTTCGCGCTCGAGCCCCAGCACGCGCGTGTCGCCGCGCGCCACCAGCGACGCGTAATGTTCGGTGCCATCCATGAAGCTCAGCTCGTCCGCGAAATCGCCGGCGCCGATCGTGAAAAACGTCAGCTCCTCCGGCGTGCCCGCGTTCTTCACCACGCAGAGCAGTCCTTTGACGATCGAATAGAGGTGATTGTCCGCCGCGCCCTCTTCGACGAGGACTTCGCCGTCGGACAGGTCGCGCAACGTGACGATGTCGGACAGCACGCTGCATTGTTCGTTGGAGAGCTCGGTGGCGAGTCGCGACTGGCGCAGTGCTTCGAGCCGCTCGGGTGTGGTCATGATCGGTTGCTCCGGCGTCGCTGCAGGATCGGCGCGGCGTCGAGACGATGAGCCGGCGCATGCCGGCTCGTCGCTCGATGTCGGGGCGCCACCGCGTTACTTCGGCACGTCGCCCGGTTCGGACTTGATCTTGTAGTCGATGCCCTGGTCGGACGGCGAGCTCTGTTTCACAACCTTGATGAATCCGTACCCCATTGCCGTATGGCAGCCGTTGCAGTCCTTGATGACCGCGGTGTACGCGACGTCGAAAGCCTTGGCATCCTTCGCCATGATCGCCTTGTTGGTCGGCGCGAAGGTATTTTCGTAAAAGCCCTGCCACACCTTGTACTCGTCGGGCTTGGTGAGTCGCGCCGGGTTCATCGCGCCGTTCATGTACTTCGACATGTAGGCGGCCAGCGCCCAGTTGCCTCCCTTGACCGCCGAGTTCATGTCCTGGAAGCGATCGCCGACTTCGCGCATGGGGACTGCGAACTTCGGTATCGCCGCCTTCAGATCGTCGATCTGCTTCTGGGTGTCCTGCGCTACGGCCACGGAAACACCGCCGCTCAACACCAACGCGACGGCAATCGCAGCGTTCTTGCACAACGTGGTTTTCATGCCTGCTCTCCCAATCGAGATCGCCAGACACGCGCGGCGCGCGTGCCGAACCTCCAGGATCAAGATACGCCGCGCGTTCGCGGAGCGGCTTGACGGAGATCAAGGCGGGATGCGCTGCTTCCCCCTGCAAATCGCTGACGAACGCGCGCCTACTCCTTTGGCGCCGTGTGCGCGATGCCCTTATGGCAATCGATGCAGGTTCCCTGCTTCTCCAGGACCATCTTGTGCAGCGGCTGCACGAAATCCTTCTGCTTGGCGATGATCTCCGGCGTGAACGCGTGGCAGTACTGACAGTTGGCGGAGTTCGTTTCCTTGAATTCCGCCCAGACGTGCTGCGCCATCCGCAGCCGTTCCTTGTTGAACTTCTCCTCGGTCGATATGACGCCGCGCGCCTCGCCGATCGCGTCCTTGATCCCTGCCTTGGCCTTGTACCAGAGCAGGGCGGGGTAGGCGTGAGGGATGTGGCAGTCGTGACAGCCGGCCTTTACACCCTTGGAATTGACCGCATGGATGCTCTCCCGGTATTCCTTGGCGGCCCACTGCATCGAATGGCACGCGCCGCCGCAGAATTCGTTCGTTCCGGTCTGAGCCACCATCACCTGCGTCGCGATCACGCCGCCCGCGCCGATGACGATCCCCGCGATCGCCAGTGCCAGCACCGACAACGTCGCGCTCGGTTTGGTCAGCCACGTCCACAACCGCCGCACGGCTCCGCGACCCTCATTTTTCTCGTCCGCCACGCTTGCCTCCTTGTCGTTGCCCGCCGTACCCGCCTGTTCAACCGTCCGGCCCGAGGTTACACTGCGCCGACCTCGCACCTAAAGGGCGAGGCAAAGCCCGCCCATGCCGAAGCCTGCCAGAGGCCCGACGCCATCGCTGGTCCCACGCCCGGTGGAGATCTCGATCCGCGAACTCAAGACGCATTGTATGAACTGCAGTGTACGGGAGCTCTGCCTCCCGGTGGGAGTCGACCAGGACGGGATGCGCCAGCTGGACAGCCTCGTATCCGAGCGGATGCATGTGAAGAAGGGCGACGCCATATATCGCGCCGGTGACCCGTTCGTCTCGCTCTTTGCGATCCGCGTCGGGTCATGCAAGAGCACCGTGCTTGGCGAGAAAGGCTACGAGCAGGTCTCGGGCTATCACATGATGGGCGACATCGTCGGGCTGGACGGCATCGGCAGCGGCCAGCACGGCGGCGAAGCCGTCGCCCTGGAGGACACGGAAGTATGCGTCCTCCCGTTTCATCGGCTCGAGGACCTCGCGCGACAGGTGCATTCGCTGTTGCATAACATGCATCGGATCCTCTCCCGCGAAATCGGCCGCGACGAAAACGTCATGCTGATGCTAGGAAGCATGCGTGCCGAGGAGCGCCTCGCGGTATTCCTGCTCGGTCTTGCAAAGCGCTACCGCGAGCGCGGCTACTCCGAGACCGAGTTCGTCCTGCGGCTGACCCGCGCTGACATCGGCAGCTATCTCGGCCTGACGCTTGAAACGATCAGCCGCCTTCTGTCCCGCTTCCAGGCGTCGGGCCTCCTGCAGGTGCAGGGCCGGGTCGTGAAGCTCCTCGACCTGACGGCGCTGAAGGAGCTCGCCGGCCAGCGCTTCTGACACCCGCCCCCGTCGCGGACGAATGACATGCACCCACAGCGCGTTCGCCGACGGCGCCGCCTCGCCGGTCTTGGTCTGACTATCGATCACTTCCCTGCCGCTCCTGTCGTCACCGGCAGCGTGCACCTTCATCGCGGGCCGAGTCTTGACATGCGTCAATGAAGACGCCCCGCCCATTGGCTCCACTACAGATACATGGCTTTGATCCTTCCACGATGACGGCCGTCCCGCCAACGAAGGTGCCCGGCGCACCGGATGCCGATGCCCAGGCGCAGCTCGTCGCCGGATTGCAGCGGTCGTTGTCAGCGGGCGCGGGAGCGCCGCGCGCGCGACTGATCGAGACGCACATTTCCTATGTCATTCTCGCCGAAGGATTCGCGTACAAGATCAAGAAGGCGGTGCGACTTCCATTCCTGGATTTTCGGACGCTCGCGGCACGACGATTCTATTGCGACGAGGAGGTGAGGCTCAACCGCAGGTACGCCCATGCGCTCTACCTCGACGTCATTTCGATCTCGGGTACCGTTGACGCACCCGTCATGGGGGGCGACGAAACACCCATCGAGTTCGCGGTCAGGATGCGCGAATTTCCCCAGGCGGCTCTTGCGAGCGAGGCCCTGGCCCGCGGTGAGGTGACGCCCGCCGATGTCGACGCGCTCGCCGCGACGATCGCGGCCGCGCACGAGGTCGCCGGCATAGCGCCCGCCGGAGGGCCCTTCGGCGCACCGGATAGCATCCTAAGCATCGCCACGCAAAACTTCGCGCAGATCCGACCGCTGCTCGAGACCGGTGCCGAATTCGGCGAGCTCGATGCGCTACTGACGTGGACGACCGCCGAGCACGCTCGCCGGGCCGCCGTCATGGCCGGGCGCCGCGACCAGGGCTTCGTCCGCGAGTGCCATGGCGACCTCCATCTCGGTAACATTGCATTCGTCGACGGAGTGCTCACCCTGTTCGACTGCATCGAATTCAACGAGGAAATGCGCTGGATCGATACCATGAGCGAGGTTGCATTCACCACGATGGACCTGCGCGACCGCGGCCGGTCCGATTTCTCGCATCGTTTTCTCGATCGCTACCTCGGGCTCTGCGGCGACTACGCCGGTCTTGGCGTGCTGCGCTTCTACCTGGTCTATCGCGCCATGGTACGCGCCAAGATCGCCCGTATGCGCGCAGGGCAGCTGGACGCGGGCGAGGCGAAGACCGCGGCATTGGCGGACTATCGTGGCTACCTGCGCCTCGCCAACGGCTACACCGACGCGCCGGCACCCGCGATCGTGATCACGCACGGCCTCTCGGGGTCCGGCAAGACCCGATTGTCGCAGGCGCTGCTCGAACAGTCGGGCGCCGTTCGGATTCGCACCGACGTCGAGCGTACCCGCACCTCCGGTCGGACCAAGGGCGCGCGCGAAGTGGCCGCAATCGAAGCCGGCGCTTACACGCCCGAGGCGACGAGGGCGACCTACGCGCACGTGGTCATGCTGGCACGCTACGTGGTCGACGCCGGCTTCATCGCGATCATCGACGGGGCGTTCCTCATGCGTTGGCAGCGCCAGGCGTTCCGCGACCTGGCCCAGGAACTGGGTCTGCCGTTCGTGATCGTCAGCTTGGTCGCAAGCGTCGGGACATTGCGGGATCGCATCGCGCACCGCTTGCGCGACGGCACCGACGCATCGGAAGCCGACGCCGCGGTGCTCGAGCACCAACTTCGGACCAAGGAGCCACTGGACGCCGACGAGGCGTCCGACGTGGTTGTCTATGATAGCGAGGCACCGACCGACGCGGATGACGAACTCGCGCGGTTGAATCCGGTCCTCGACCGCTTCGGACCTGCGAAGCGCGGGCGAGCCGGATGAGCCACTTCGACGCCTTCAACGGCGACGCCGACGGCATCTGTTCGCTGTTGCAATTGCGCCTCGCCACGCCGCTCGATTCGGTGCTGGTCACCGGGGTCAAACGCGATGTCGCGCTGCTCAAACGCGTCGCTGGCCAGCGCGGCGACTCGGTGACGGCCCTCGACATTTCCGTCGCCGTCAATCACGGCGCCTTGATGGCCCTCCTCGAGCGCGGCGTCACGGTCGAATACTTCGATCACCATTTCGCCGGCGAGCTGCCCGTACACGCGGGCGCTACCTTCCACATCGACACTTCTCCCACCGTGTGCACGGGGGTTCTCGTCGACCGCGCGCTCGAAGGCCGGCATCGCATCTGGGCAGTGGTCGCGGCGTTCGGCGACGACCTTGCCGACATTGCGCGCGCACTCTCCGCTCCGTTGGCCCTCGGCGAGGAGGAATTGGCCGAACTGCAGGAGCTCGGCGAATGCATCG
The DNA here is from genome assembly GCA_039931775.1 of Betaproteobacteria bacterium. Lineage (GTDB taxonomy): Bacteria > Pseudomonadota > Gammaproteobacteria > Burkholderiales > Casimicrobiaceae > CAIWHR01. The sequence continues at coordinate 44,850 of JBDTRG010000121.1, forward strand.
CGTACAACGCTTATGGCGACACCGACGCGGACCTGCTGATCCACCCGTCGGCGCTGTATCGTCGCCTGCTGCAATGCGTGGATCCGTTTCGATTCACGCGCATCGATCCCCTGTTCGTCGAGATCTCGAGGACCCGGCAACAGGACCTCGAGCATGCCAGGAAAGTCCTTCCCGAGCGTTCGCTTTCCGGCGCAACCGTCTACGTGTTACCCGATGCGCCGTGGAGCCGACGCGTGCGCGGCGCGATCGGCAACGAACTCGCCAACGCTTCCCCGGACCGCGCGCATGCGATCCTGACCCCCAATGCGCAAGGCGGTTTCATGGTGAGCGTCCGGGCACCGCATGCGACGGGAACGGGGGCCGATACGCTGTGTCGTCAATTCCCGACGGGCGGCGGTCGCGCCCGGGCGGCAGGCGTCAATCACCTGCCGAAAGATCGGCTTCCGGAATTCATCGAACGATTCGATCGCGCCTTTCACTTCGGCGGAGAGCAATCGGGCCGCGACTAGCCGATGGGTGGAGCAGGCAAACCACGGCCCTTCGCGGGTGAGTCACCTCCGCCCAGCACTTCCGCCCGGAGCTGCTCGCGAAGTGCAGTCTTCAGCACCTTCCCGTAGTTGTTCTTCGGCAGGCTGTCGACGAAGTAATACGTGCGCGGCCGCTTGTAGCGCGCGATGGCGCCAAGGCACAGGCGATCTAGCTCGGCGGCAACGACCGTCGCACCCGGACGCGGCACGACGAACGCGACCGGCTCCTCGCCCCAATCCGGGTGCGGCCGACCGACGACCGACGCTTCGAGCACCTGCTCGTGGCGCAGCAGGACCTCCTCGATCTCGCGCGGATAGATGTTCGACCCGCCGGAGATCAGCAGGTCCTTGGCGCGATCCTTGAGCGTCAGATAGCCGCGCTCATCCAGGCTGCCGAGATCGCCCGTATGCAGCCAACCGCCGCGCAGCGCATCGGCACTTGCCTGCGGGTTGTTCCAGTAGCCGCTCATCACGCAGTCGCTGCGGGTGACGATTTCGCCCGTCTCGCCGGTCGCCACCTCGCGATCGCTCTCGTCGACGACGCGGACATCGACCAGCGTGCGCGCCACTCCGCAGGTGTGCAGCACGGCCTCGCGATGATCGTTTCGGCCGAGCGCCGTGATCGTCATCGGCGTCTCGCCCTGTCCGAAGATCTGCGCCAGTCTTGGGCCGAGCACCGCCAGCGAACTGCGGAGGTCCTCGACGTACATCGGGCCGCCGCCGTACACGATCGTGCGCAGGTTCGCGGTGTTCGCGCCGCCTGCCTGGGCGGCCAGCGTCAGCCGTTTCAGCATCGTCGGCGCCGCGAAGAACGACACGTTGCGATGGCAGACAATGAGGTCGAGCACTTCGGCGGGATCGAATGAAACCTCTTCGCAGATCACCTGCCTGCCCGCCTGAGCGATGCTCGGCAGCGCATAGAGGCCCGCGCCATGCGAAAGCGCGGCAGGATGCAGCATTGCGTCGCCGGGACCGATCGTGTCGATATCGGCAAAATAGGCCTGCGTCATGAAGCCCAGGTTGCGATGGGTGAGCGTGGCGCCCTTCGGCCGCCCCGTCGTGCCGCTGGTGTAGAAGATCCAGGCCGGCTCGTCGGGGTGTACGTCCACGCAGGCCATCGGCTGCGCGCCAGCGTCGACGAGGCCCGCAAACAGCGCATCGCCGGTGCCGACGACATGGCGGAGCGAATCGACTTCACGCTCCATGCCATCGAGCGCAGATGCGAGGTCGTCGGTAACGAAGCATATCTGCGCCCCGGCATTGTCGAGGATGTAGCGAATCTCCTGGCGATGGAGGCGGAAATTCAACGGAACCGCGCAGAGGCCCGCGTGCCATGTCGCAAACAGCACCAGCAGGAATTCCGGGCAGTTGCGCATGGCGAGCGCGACGCGAGCGCCGGGTTGCAGGCCCAGTCCGTCGCGCATCGCGCGCGCAAGACGTGCCACCCTAGCTGCGAGCTCCCGGTAGGTCGCGAGGTCGGCACGACCGACTCCGATGGCGATGGCGTCGGGATGCGTGGCGCCGGAGCGCGCGAGCAAGCGGGCGATGTTCACGATTGCCTCGCCGGCCGTTGTGCGATGAGAAGGCTCAGGGATTTCGCGCGGTGACGAACCAGGTGCTCGATGGTCCCCATACCCCTTCGCTGCGCGCATACCGCGCCAGCGTTTCCCGAAGCGCTGCGACGACCTCCGGCTTGCGCTTTTGCCCTTCCTCCCCCGCAAGGCGAATGATTTCGCCGGCCGGGCCGAGCGCCATCGCGAACTCCACGGCCTCGGCAAGGTCGCTGCCGATGCAGATGTCCGCATCGAAGCGCTCGAACGCGATGCGATCGAAGCCTGAGCTGCGCAGCATCGTGCTGACCATGTCCGGGCCTGCCATCGAGAACGGCCCCGGTCCGCAATGCACCTGGTCGGTCTCCTCGTGCGAGACGACCGGGACGATCTGCCTGACGCGAAGCTCGGCGTCGTGGAGCCACGGATTTTCCTCTCGGCGGCGCCAGACCACCATGGTGAACTCGCCGCCCGGCTTCAACGCCTTGCGGATATTGCGCAATGCGGCACCGGGCGACATGAAGAACATCGTCCCGAATCGGGAGAATGCGTAATCGTAGGGTCCCCGGAGGTCTTCCCTCTGCACGTCGGCGACGAAGAACGACGTGTTGCCGACGCCTGCGTCGCGCACTTCCTTTTCGCAAGCGCGAATGAAATTTTCGGCGCAGTCGACGCCGACGGCATTGCCTTTCGAACCGACGCGCTTCGCGATGAGGCGCGTGCTGTCGCCGAATCCGCAGCCGACGTCGAGCACGCGCGAGCCTTCGGGGTAGGGATGCCGGGCGAGCACCTCGTTGCTGTGCGCCGCGAGACCGTCGATCAGCAGGTGCTTGAAGCGGCAGAACTTGTCGAAGAGGATCGTGTTCCACGCTTCGATGACGACATCGTTTTGTCCCGCCATGGCCCACCCTCACCGTTTGCTTCGACGTCGCGGTCCATTCTAGCGGCCGCGACCGGAGCGACCCGGCGGCGGGACCCGAGTCGCGTTGCTATTTCGGCGGCGCGACCTTTGTCCAGCTCGAATCCGGGTTGTAGGTCGTGATGGCGCGCACCGCCGTGCCCGTTTCCGGCCCGAGATCCTTCTGGTACACGGTGCCGTCGCGGCTCACGATGAACGTCATCACGCCGGTGTCGTCGTACTTGGCGGGCCAGGCGACCAGCGCGTAGCCCTCGGTCATGCGGCCATTCTTGATGTAGCCCTTCGCGCCACCGGGTGCGTCCTTGCCCTGCGAGGTCAGAATCCGGTACGCATAGCCGTGGTACGGCTGCCCCACCCTGGCTTCGGCGAACTCCGGGCCGAGGGGGCTCTCGTCCTCTCCCGGCAACGATGCCCAGTACAGGCCGTCGTGCTTCCCGGCGGTCGACAGGCCCTTCTGCGCGAATTCCTTCACGCCGTCGCCGTTGCGATCCCGGGTGAAATACTCCTCCTGCGCATCCGTATAGGCGAGCGCGACCTGGATCGCCGCGAGCTCGTTGCGGCCGATGCGGCGCGTGCGCATCTCATCCGGCGCCCCCGACACGTCGAAACGCCATCCGGCCGCGGTCTTCACGATCGGGATCGGCATTGTCCAGCCGCGGGTACCCGCCCCGAGGAACGCCTTGTCCGCACCGGCGGGGACGATCTTGTGCGCCTTCGCCCACGCTTCCAGGAAATTGGTGATGTCGTCCTCGGCGACGGAGCCCTTCGGGATGTACTTGCCCCAATCGGGACCGACGACGACTTTCACGGCGTCCCAGTCGTGTCGCGACATCCCGTCTACCAGCGCATCCGCCGCCGCTTCGGGGGTCGGAAACGCCTGCTGTCCGGCGGCGGCCGACGCCATCACCAACAATCCCGCGAGAAGGACCCCACGGATGCGAGCCGCTGCACCGCTCTGCGTTTTGTTCGGGCTGCTCATGTCATTGCGCTCCATGTCATCGCCTCCCGCCGCCGCCACCGCCGCGTCCACCGCCGCCGCCTCCACCGCCGCGGGCGCCACCGCCGCCGCTCGGCCGGGACGCGCCGCCTCCGCTGGGCCGCTGGGCACCACCCGAACTGGTGCGCTGCGTCTGCTGCGGCCGCTGCTGCGCGGCCTGGCGGCTGGACGCGCCGCGGTCGGCCTGCTGTCGCGCCTGGGCGTCACCCGCGCCACGGAGCGCGTTGTCGTGACTCGCCGATTGGGCCCTCTGCTGCGCGGCGCTGCGATCAGCCGACTGTGCACGCTCGCGCGCAGCGTTTCCGCCTGCCGCTCCGCTGCGGTCCATGCCCTGCGCGCGATCGCGCGCGCCGCTTGCCCCGCCATCGCGGCTCGCCGCCTGCGCCCGGTCGCGAGCCGACCCTTCCGTGTTAACCCCACGCGACTGCATCGACTGCGCAGCGCGCTCGCGGCTCGCGTCGCGGCTCGCGTCCTTGCCGCGGTACTGCTCGCGACCGGCCGCCGCGTTCTTGCGCTCGAGGTTCTGCCGGGTCGCGTTGCCGCCGCGGTAGTCGGTCTGCCGGTGCTGGGGATTGTGATTCCAGTTGCTGCGGTTGCCGTTGTTGTTGATTCGATTGTTGACGTTGATGTTGTTGTAGCGATTTACGTTGATGTTGACGTCGCCGCGTCCCCAGTTGCAGCCGCCCCACAGCGCGTTCGAGATGCCGATGCCCACACCCCACGCGATGCCGGTGGCGATCGTCCGCGAGAACCAGTAGCCGGGCGGCGGCGGGTAGTAGTACGGCGGATACGCCGGGTACAGCCACGGTCCGTAAACCACCGCGGGGTTGTACGCCGGCACGTAGACGACCGTCGGCTGCGCTGGCTCGATCACGATGTACTGGATCTGCGGCGGCGCCTGCTGCACCACGGTGGTCGTCGTCGCCGGCGGAGGCGCCGCCTCCATGGAGACTTTGACCTGCTCGTTCGACTTCAGGTTGCCGGCCTTCTGCGCCTGCTGCCGCAGCCGCTGCACAGAATTCATCACGTCCTCGGGCTGCGCGAGGAAGGCGTCGCCGATGTTCTTGACCCAGTCCTTCTTGTCGCCCAGCGTGATCAGTACCTCCGGGAACGCGACCATCGATTGCACGCTGGGATCCCACGGCTCGTTCTCGACCATCTTCACGGCGTCGTCGCCCTTGGCATCCGGATGCGCCTTCGACCACTGGTACGCCAGCGCGAATTCGTCCGGATAGGTCGTGGCCATGAACAGTTGCGCCAGCAGCGAGTCCGGATAGAGCGCGACCTGCGCCGTCATCTGGTCGAGCTGCTCCTTGCTGAACGGCTTCGCGTCCTGCGCCGCGGCGACGAGCGGTAGGGTCAGCAGAACGGCGGCCGCGACTCGGAACAACCAAGCTATGGGGTGAACTCGCACAACGGCTCCTTCTCAACGAATGACCGAACCCGCCACCCAGATCCTGAGATCCTTGCGCGGATGAACGGCCCACGATGCGCGGCAGATCGAAGACCGTCTGCGTCTGCGTCTCCGCATGCGCGTTGCAATCGCAATTGTACTTCAGCTCTTCGCCGGCGCGGGGGCCAAGGATCCGGTGTCCGGTTTGTTCGCCCGACGAAAGCCTGGCGACGCTTCCGATTCGACCCTTTTGTGACCCAGGTCACGAACCGCCGCAGCGCTGCGAACTATTCTGTACGCGTCATCCAACAGAAGCGGGGAGCGCATCATGACTGCAAACGTCGGCAACATCGACCGAGGCGTGCGGATCGTCCTCGGCCTCGCGATCCTCGGCCTGTTTTTCGTTCTCGAAGGCAACGACCGGTGGTGGGCGCTGATCGGGCTGCCGCTCGTCGGTACCGGCCTGATTCGCTGGTGTCCGGCCTACCTGCCGTTCAACATCCATACCCGCTAGAACGTCGGCCTGCCGGAGGCGACAACCATGACGAAGGTTTATCGCGACATCGCACGTTCGATTTCGACGTCGGTGCGGAAATTGCGCGCCGGCATTCCGGAGACGATGAAGGGCTTCGACGCGATGTCCAACTCCGCACTGCGCGAAGGTGCGCTGTCCGAAAAGACGAAGGAGCTGATCGCGCTCGCGATCGGCGTCGCCGGACATTGCGACGGTTGCATCGCGTTTCATCTGAAGGCGCTGATCAGATTGGGCGTGACGAGGACCGAAATCGAGGAAGGACTCGGCGTCGCGATCTACATGGGCGGCGGCCCGTCGCTGATGTACGCCGCCGATGCGCTGACCGCGTTCGAGGAGCTGTCGGCCGCGAATTGATTGGGGTCCGGGACCAGGCGCGGGTCCGGGGGACGCGCATGTCGGAAATCTGAGCGCGGCAAATCGCGCAGGCGTGCGCTGGCCGCGATCGACGACGTCCGCCGCGTCGACGTGGCAGGCGATAATGCGCCCACGGGGCGCGCGTTTGCTCGTCTCGTTCCGCGTCGAGAGGGGCCGCGCTGAGCGATACTTGGGACGTCGTCGTCATCGGTGCCGGCGCTGCCGGCATGATGTGCGCCGCGCAGGCGGGACAGCGGGGCCGTCGCGTTTTGCTCATCGAGCACTACCCTATCGTCGGCGAGAAGATCCGGATCTCCGGCGGGGGCCGCTGCAACTTCACGAACCTCCACGCCGGCCCGGCGAACTACCTGTCGCAGAATCCGGATTTCTGCCGCTCTGCGCTCGCGCGGTACACGCCTCGGCACTTCATCCGCCTGGTCGAGCGTCACCGCATCCCCTACCACGAGAAGAAACTCGGCCAGATTTTCTGCGACGAGTCTGCGAAGGACATCATCGCGATGCTCGAAGCCGAATGTGCACGTGGGCAGGTGCGATGGCGGATACCGTGCGCGGTGGGCAGTGTCGCGCGCAAAGGCGAAGGCTTCGTCATGTCAACGGCGCAAGGCAGCGTGGAATGCAGCTCGTTGGTGATCGCGAGCGGCGGCCTGACGGTGCCGAAGATCGGCGCCACGCCTTTCGGGTACCGGATCGCCGAGCAGTTCGGATTGGCGGTCGTCCCGCCGAGGCCCGCGCTGGTGCCGCTCGCGCTCGCACCGGACTCGCTGGCGAATTTCGGGGACCTGTCCGGCATCTCGGTCGACGCCGAGGTGTCCTGCGGCACCGGCCGGTTTCGCGAAAACCTGCTGTTCACGCACCGAGGGCTGTCGGGTCCCGCGATCCTCCAGATTTCGTCGTATTGGGACGGCCGCAGGGCGATCGCCATCGATCTGTTGCCCGGACTCGATGCGGGCGCGTGGCTGCGTGCGCACGCGCGATCGGACGTGCGCCTCGACAATCTGCTCGCCGAACGACTCCCGAAACGCTTCGCACAGCAGTGGTGCGCCACGTACGGCGCCGCGCTGCCGCTCAGGGCGCTCGGCGCCGAGCGATTGCAGACCGTCGGCGATCAGTTGAACCGCTGGGAAGTCCTGCCGTCGGGCACGCTCGGCTACAACAAGGCTGAAGTCACGGCGGGTGGAGTCGACACGCATTGCCTTTCGTCGAAGACCATGGCGGCGACGGCGGTTCCCGGCCTTCATTTCATCGGCGAGGCGGTCGATGTGACCGGATGGCTGGGTGGCTACAACTTCCAGTGGGCATGGGCGTCCGGGCACGCCGCGGGACAGGTCGTCTAGTGTGCCGACCCTCGCGGGACCTGAAACGATCCTGCCGCCGGGCCGGACAGACGTTCCGCCGGCGCGCCCAATGCAGAAAGCCGGTCGCAGAATGACCCGAACGGCATGATGGATATCCCTTCGGGCGGCAAATAGGGAACCGGGAATGCCCGCGGGCTGGTAAACTACGCACCCTTCTCATAGGGTATCAGCCGTGGTCGAAATCCTGCAGTGCTTGAAGAAATACGGGCAGCGCCTCGATTCCGAGATCGCCAAGGAAATGGGCATGCCGGTCGCAACGGTTCGTCAACGCCTCGTCGGGTTGGCGGCCACGGGGGCGGTCATCACCTGCAACCTGACCCGATTCGAAAACGGCAAGCGCATCGAAGCGCTGGTCTGCCGCATCTCGGGTTACGTCCCGCCGTTGGCGCCGGGCCGAAAAGCCAAACCGACGACCTAGTCGGTCCCGCGGTGCCCTGGCGCCGCGGCAGCGCTTCACTTCGATGGCATTCCTTTCGACCCGACCGGTCGTCAGGAGTGCCTATGCGGCTCGCTCGCGTGCTCACGGCCGAAACGCGCCCGGTCGGCCGACCGTCAGATCGCCTCGGCCGGATCCCGCAAAAATACGTTGCGCCGATGTCGAAGCGAGCGGTCAGCTCAATCCGCGCGACGGCCGATACGGCGCCAACTCGAGCCGGGCGATCTGGTTGCGGTGCACTTCATCGGGTCCATCGGCAAAGCGCAGCGTACGCGCCTGCGCATAGAAAAACGCAAGCTGAAAATCGTCGCAGACGCCGGCTGCGCCGTGCACCTGCATCGCCCAATCGATGACCTGGCACGCCATCGTCGGCGCGGCGACTTTGATCATCGCGATCTCCTTCTTCGCGGCCTTGTTTCCCGCGACGTCCATTTTCCACGCGGCGTGCAGCACCAGCAGGCGCGCCTGATCGATCAGGATGCGCGCATTGGCGATGCGCTCCTGCGTCACCGTCCGGTCCGCGACGGCGCGACCGAACGCGACGCGGCTCGACGCGCGGCGGCACATCGCCTCGAGCGAGCGCTCGGCGAGGCCGATCAGGCGCATGCAGTGATGGATGCGTCCCGGGCCGAGGCGGCTCTGCGCGATCTCGAATCCGCGACCTTCGCCCAACAACATGTTCTTCGCCGGCACGCGCACATTGTCGAAGTCGAATTCTGCATGCCCGTGCGGCGCGTCGTCGTAGCCGAAGACCGGGAGGTGGCGAACGAGCCTGACGCCGGGTGTGTCCACGGGCACGAGGATCATCGACTGCTGTCGGTGACGATCGGGATTCGCCGGATCCGACTTGCCCATGAAGATGAGGATCCGACAGCGCGGATCGGGTCCGCCGGTCGTCCACCATTTGCGCCCGTTGATCACGTAGTGGTCGCCGTCCTTCACGATCGACGCCGCGATGTTCGTCGCATCGGACGACGCGACATCCGGCTCCGTCATCGCGAACGCCGAACGGATCCTGCCTTCGAGCAGCGGGACGAGCCATTGCGCCTTCTGTTCGGCCGTGCCAAAGCGCACCAGCACTTCCATGTTGCCGGTGTCGGGTGCGTTGCAGTTGAACGCCTCCGGCGCGAGCCACGACCTGCCCATGATCTCGCACAGCGGCGCGTACTCGAGGTTGGTCAGCCCCGCGCCATAGTCCGATTCGGGCAGGAAAAGGTTCCAGAGGCCGGCCGCGCGCGCGCCGGCCTTGAGTTCGTCCATGACTTTTGTAGCCACCCAGGGGTTGCCGCGCCCGCGGTTGTGCTCGACCTCGGCGGCGAACCGCGGCTCCGCCGGATAGACGTTTTCCGCCATGAACCGCGACAGGCGCGCGGCAAGATCGATGACCTTGGCGCCGTGGGCAAAATCCATGTCGCGTCCCCTGGTTCGCTCTAACCGATCTCTTGCGCCATCCGCCACGCGACGTCGGCGACGAGACGCGCGCGCGCGCCCTGCTCGATCGCATTGGCGCTCGCCGCGTTGCCCTGCAGCGCGCGCGACAGAACTCCATGAAGGATCGCGCCGATCCGGAACATGTTGAAGACCATGTAGAACTCGAAGTGCGGGATGCCGCTCCGGCCGGTTCGCTGGCAGTAGCGATCGATGTACTCGGGCTCCGATGGTATCCCGAGCGGCGCGAGATCGAAACCCTTGAGACCGCGAAATTCCTTCGGCGACAGCCGCCACGCCATCACCTGGTACGCGAAGTCGGACAGCGGATGGCCGAGGGTCGCGAGTTCCCAGTCGAGTACGGCCAGAACGCGGGCCTCGGTCGGATGAAAAATGACATTGTCCAGACGAAAGTCACCATGGACGATCGACGTCTCGTCGCCGTCCGGCAGGCGCCGCGGCAGCCACTCGATCAATCCGTCCATCGCGGGTATCGACGCCGCGGTTCCCGCCTGGTATTGCTTCGACCAGCGCGCGACCTGCCGGGCGATGTACTGGCCGGGCTTGCCGAAATCGGACAGCCCGATCGCGGTGTAATCGACAGCATGGAGTGCGGCGAGGACGCGGTTCAGCTCGTCGTAGTGCGCCGCCCGGTCACCGGGGGTCATCCCCGGCAGCGTCGGGTCCCACAGCACGCGTCCCTCGACATACTCCATCAGGTAAAACGGCGTCCCGATCACCGCCGCGTCCTCGCAGAGGGCGATCATTTTCGCGACCGGCACCTCCGTGCCATCGAGCGCCGACATCACCCGATACTCGCGCTCGATCGCGTGCGCAGAGGGCAACAGCTGGCCCGGCGGCTTGCGGCGCAGGATGTAGCGCCGGTCTGCGGTCGCGACCCGATAGGTCGGATTCGACTGGCCACCCTGGAACTGTTCGACCGTCAGCCGCGCCGCTTCGTCGCCGACCTCCGCGCGCAGGTACGCGGCAAGCGCCGCGGTGTCGAATGCGTGGACCGGGGCGACGAGGGTCGCCCCCGGATTGGCGGCCTCCGCCATCTCAAATCGCCGAGCAACCGCCGTCGACGGCCAGCACCTGGCCGGTAACGTGCCGGGAAGCCTCCGAGGCTAGAAACGCGACGGTGCCCTTCAAGTCCTCGACGCCGCCCAGGCGCCCGAGCGGCGTGGCCCGCAGCACCATCGCCTCGATCCGATCGAGCGATGCGGCCGTCATCTTCGACAGAAAGAAACCTGGGCAGATCGCATTGACGTTGATGTTGTACCGGCCCCATTCCGCGGCGAGCGTCCGGGTCAGCGCGATGAGCGCACCCTTGCTCGTGTTGTACGCGGCCGTGTACATCTGCCACTCCGGCGGATAGCCGCCGAGCCCGGCGATCGACGCGATGTTGACGATCTTGCCGCTGCGCCGTTCGATCATCGATCGTTTCGCGACCTCGCGCGAGAGGAAGAATGCAGCATCGATGTTGAGACGCATCACCTTGTGCCAGGCGTCATTCGGGTAGTCCTCGGCAACGGCGCCCCAGTTGCAGCCGGCGTTGTTGACGAGAATATCGATGTGCCCCCATTTCGCGGCCACCGCATCGACGACAGGCGCAATCGCGGCGGGATCGGACAGGTCGCCCGCGACGGTCATGCAATCGACTCCGATTCCGGCGAGATGAGCGCGCGCCTCGTCGAGTTCGCCTTCCTTGCGCGCCGTGATGGCCACTTTCGCACCCATTTCGCCCAGCGCCTCGGCCATCTGCCGGCCGATGCCGCGCGAGCCGCCGGTGACGACGGCAACCTTCCCCGACAGGTCCATGAGACTTGTTACGCCCACGACGCCTCCTCCAGCGCTGCCTTGGTCCGGCGTTCGCCGATGCTGCGAAATGATAGATTGCCCGATTCAGCCTGTATAGCAACCGATTCTGGCCATCCGCGCCGGCTTCGGTTACCTTGACGCCGGGCTCGACCCCTGTCGGCGCCAGGCCAGACCGCTGAACCAAAGCGGCGCGCCGAATTCTTCGACCCGGGAGGAAACGCCGATGCTAGGCCTGATGCAGGATCGCCCGCTCTCGATCTCATCGCTGATCGAGCATGCCAATGCGTGCCATCCCTGCGCCGAGATCGTGTCGAGAACCGTCGAAGGCCCCGTCCACCGCTGCACCTACGGCGACATTCATCGGCGCTCGAAACAGGTTGCCAACGCGCTGACCGCGTTGGGCGTCGCGCATGGGGATCGCGTCGCAACGCTGGCCTGGAACGGCTACCGACACATGGAGCTCTACTTCGGCGTCTCCGGCATGGGCGCGGTGCTGCACACGATCAATCCCAGGCTCTTCCCCGAGCAGATCGTCTACATCGCGAATCACGCGGAGGACCGGTATCTTTTCTTTGACATCAATTTCGCGCCTCTGCTCGCCAAACTCGGTCCGCTGATGAAGTCGGTGAAGGGCTTCGTCGCGATGACCGATCGCGAGCACATGCCGGACCTCGACCTGCCGAATCTCTATTGCTACGAAGATCTGATCGGCGCGCAAGGGAGCGCCTACGACTGGCCGACGTTCGACGAAAGGACCGCGTCGTCGCTTTGCTACACGTCGGGGACCACGGGCAACCCGAAGGGCGTCCTGTACTCGCACCGGTCGACCGTGCTCCACTCCTTCGCGGTGTGCATGGCCGACGGCCTCGGCCTGTCGGTCGCCGAAACGGCGCTGCTGGTGGTGCCGATGTTTCACGTCAACGCCTGGGGCATGCCGTACGCGGGAGCGATGTCGGGGGCAAAGCTCGTGCTGCCCGGGCCCGCGCTCGACGGCAAGAGCGTCTACGAATCGATGAAAGACGAGAAGGTGACCCTCGCGCTCGGCGTGCCGACCGTCTGGCTGATGCTCTTCGCCCACGTCGATGCAACCGGCGCCAATCCGAAGGCGGAGCTGACGTTGAAGCGGGTGGTGATCGGCGGCTCGGCGGCGCCGCGGGCGATGTCCGAGCGGTTCGAGACGACGTTCGGTGCGTTCGTCGTCCATGCCTGGGGCATGACGGAAATGTCGCCGCTCGGCACCGTGTGCAATTTGTTGCCGAAACATCGCGATTGCACGCTCGAGGAACGACTGAATCTGCAGACCAAGCAGGGTCGCGCGCTGTACGGCGTCGACATGAAGATCGCCGACGACGACGGCAACGCGCTCCCGCGCGACGGAGTGGCTTTCGGACATCTGATGGTGCGCGGGCCCTGGATCACCCGCGGATACTTCAAGGGGGACGGCGGCAACATCCTCGACGCCGACGGCTATTTCGACACCGGCGACGTGGCGACGATCGATCCTGACGGTTACATGCAAATTACCGACCGGTCGAAGGATGTCATCAAATCCGGCGGCGAGTGGATCTCGTCAATCGAGCTCGAGAACGCCGCGATGGGGCATCCGGCGATTGCCGAAGCGGCGGTGATCGGCATTGCTCACCCGAAATGGCAGGAGCGGCCGCTGTTGATCGTCGTGAAGAAGTCCGGGAAGGACGTGACGCGGGACGACGTGCTCGGATTTCTCCAAGGCAAGGTGGCCAAATGGTGGATGCCGGACGACGTCGCGTTCGTCGACGAATTGCCGCATACGGCGACCGGCAAGCTTCTCAAGATGAAGCTCCGCGAGACGTTCAAGAACTATCGCTTCGCGACCGGCGAGTAGCGGTGACGATGATGTGGTTCGTCCCCGCACTCAATCAGATCGCGTTGTCCGTCGTCGACCTCCGAGTGACCGACCGCTGGTTTCGCGAGGGCCTGGGATTGCTTCCCGCCGGCGGCAATCGCGCCATGATGCGCGGTCTGCTGCCGTCCCTCGTGCAAGGGCTGCCGCGGGCGGCGTCGACGTGCTGGTGGCTCGTCGGCCGCAATCCGTGGTTCCAGATCGAGATGTTCCAGTTCGAGAGGCCGCTCGCCCGGTTGCTTCCGCACGATTTTCGGTCCTGCGACATCGGGTATACGCGGATCGGATTTTGGGTCGCCGATTTCGACGCGGCGCTGCGCCGGCTTCGGCGACTGGGTTCGAAGCCGATGACGGACCCCATCGGCGAGCGCGGGCGCCGCCGGGCCTGCGTACGCAATCCGGACGGTGTTTACGTCGAGATCATGGAGGACGATCCGCTTCCCATGGCGGCGCCGAAGCGAAGCCAATGTCCAACCTCGATTCGGACGGTCACGTTGTCGGTACCCGATCTCGACGCGTCAGCGAACTTTTTCCGGGACGTCATCGGCCTCGAGGAATCAAAGACGAGCCTGCATACCCCGGAGCACGAGGCGCTCTGGGAACTCGCCGGCGCGACGTCGAGACACCGGCTGTTCGAGTCGCGCGATGCATTGGTCGAGATCGTGCAATACGTCGACCCGGTCGGTCGACCGTGGCCGGACGACTATCGGATCTCGGACCAGGGGATTCTCAACATCGCATTCGGCGCGCACAGCAAATCCGACTTCAACGAAGTCTACGAGCGGGCCCGCGATGCCGGTGCGCGCCGCAACTGCCGGCCGATCCACCTGCCCGGCGCGGGCGTCGTCTATGTCAACGACGCGCAAGGATTTTCGGTCGAGCTCTTATGGCTCAAACCCGGAAAGGGCGACCTGCGATGGGGATTCGAGCCGCGGCCGGCCGGAAAGCGGCCGGCGCCCGACACCCATTCCGTCAAGCGGACGGTTCGCATCAATGCGCCGATCGACAACGTGTGGGCCGTCGTGTCCGATCACGAGCGCATGGCCGACTGGAGCGGCCTCGCTCCGGTTACGTTGATCGAGGACGGCGCGCCCGAACGCAACGGCTATGGCGCCGTGCGCAGGACAAAGGGGCGCACCGGGGCGATCGTCGAGCAGATAACCGATTGGAAACCGCTGCACGGGCTTCGCTACCGCGTCATCAAGGGATCGCCCTTCGACTGCCATCAAGGCAAGATCCGATTGAAGGACTTGGGCGCCGAGACGGAACTCACCTGGACCATCCGCTTTCGCCCGAAGCTCCGCGGTTCGGGTCCGGTGCTGCGCATGATGGTCGGGCGCCTCCTTCGCGACGCGCTCGACCGTCGGTTGAAACCGCTGATCGAACGCGCGTGACCGGCGTTTACACTCGTGTCCGGTGGCATGTCGCGAGCGCTCGGCCGCCGATGTGGCGACGAATGACGACGTCGCGCTCTACTCGCTTCTCGCGCCTGCCGTGGTCGCGGTCACGAACGCGCTACGCCTGTCGCGACGCGCGCCGCAACAGCGCCGTTACCCCGACCCAATAGAAGGCGAGGACCAGCAACGGCAGCAACGCAGGTCGGGCGCGGTACCCGGTCAGCGCGGCGATCATGCCGCCGGCGCGGCCCGAATCGTCGAGCAGCGCAGAGGTGTCCCATACCCGATCGACGAGGGCCGGAAGCACGTCCAGCGAAATCAATTTGTCGCACGCCGACACGATCAGCGCACCGGCCAGGAGCAGCAGCAGGATTTCGCTGGCGCGGAAAAACGTCCGCCACGAAAGAATCTTGCCGCCCTGCTGCAGCGCCCAGAACGTCAGGAACGCCGCGGCGATCCCCAGTGCAAGAATCCCGACGAAGGTCCAGGTGCCTTCGTTCTGCGCGCCGAGGCCGTACAGGAAGACCACGGTTTCGGCGCTCTCGCGGCCGACGGCCAGCGCGACGACGATCAGCAGACCCCACCAGTTGGCCGCCGTCGCATTCTTCTGCATGCCCTGTTCGAGGTCGCACTTGAACGTGCGGCCGTGGCGGCGCATCCAGAACACCATCTGCACGATCAATCCGGAGGCAACGAGCATCATCGCCAACTGGAAATATTCGAGCCCTTCTTCCGACAGAAGGCGGGCGATGCCCAGCATCACCAGCGCGAGCGCCAGCGCGAGGCCGACGCCCGCGGCGACGCCGCCCCAGAGATAGCGCATGCCGCGCCGGGCGTCGGGATGCCTCTTGAGCCACGCGTAGAGGATGCCGACCACCAGCATCGCTTCGGCCGATTCGCGCCAGATGATGAACAGCGCATTACCCACGAAGGGATGCCTCCGTACGGAGGGCGTTCACTTGGCGACGATGCGGCCTTTCGGCGCATCCATGTGGTACTCGTCGAAAAAGACGTAGGTGCCGGGTTTCAATGCATTGACAACGACCGACGATTTGGCGCCGCTCGCGAGCACCTTTTCCTGCTTCAGGTCCTTGCTCTCGAATTCCATCGGCCCCTTGCCCTGGTTGCTGATCTCCATCTTGAAGCGCTTGCCCGCGGGTACTTCGATCGTCAACGGCTCGAAGACGCCGTCGCGGGCGACCAGGCGATAGACCGGCAGTTCGTCGGCCGCCGCGGCGAGCGGCGCGACGGCGAATATCAGAACGGCAATAAGGTCACGCATGATGGAACCCTCCGACGGTGACGTGCGCGTTGCGGAAACAGACGGCATGATCAGTACCCGCCTTTCTTGCCGATGCCGACATAGGTGAACTCGTACTCCAGCGAGAACGGCTTGAACCACGGACCCTCCCCCTTCTCCTTGTTCGGCAATGGTGGGCGGATCGGCAAAGTCGGACGGCACAGCCTAACAAGGATCGAGCAGATTGTAAATAGGAATGATTTGCGTTCGCGTATGGTTTCAGGTCCGCTTCTCCCGATCCCTCCATGGCGCTGCGCTCCGCCGTCCATTCTCGTGGCCCAGGAGCGCAAGGCATCGCTCGACGAGATGAAGCACGCCGAATTTCTGATCCAGCGGATCCTCTTTCTCGAAGGCCTGCCGAACTTGCAGGACTTGCGCAAGCTGATGGTCGGGGAAAACGTCGCTGAGGCGCTCGCATGCGACCTCAAGACGGAGCTCGCCGAGCACCCGGGCGGGTACGACCGGCGGAGCGCCGCCGGGGCCGGTCAGACGATCGCGAGGTCGCCGCCCGCCGCCTGCCGCAACTGCTGGTAGTGCTCGCGCTGGAAATGTTCGCGCAACGTCCGAATCTCCCCGTGGACGTCAGCCGGGAATCCCGCCCGCTTGCCTCGGCGGCCCTTCAGAAGCTCGTCGAAGTACGCGCTGCAGGCGTTGTAATCGTCCCATTGCTGGGCGAGAAGATTGACGATTCGCGCATACTTTGCGGCTAACGCGACCGGCCGGACCTGTGGAGGCAGGCCTTCGAGCCAGGTTTGGCTCGCGGGCAGCACGTACTCGACCGGAATCGCCTTGCGCAGCCGTGAGACGTACGGCGCCGGGGGAGCATTCGTCTCCAGGACTTCCGGGGCAGGAAATCCTTTGGGCGATCCGGGCTGATTCTGCTGCGGTGCAGCTTCGGGACCAGGCTTCTTCCGCGCGGTGTATATCGACATGAGTCTCGCTCCGGGTGCGATTGCAGATACGGCGATCCAGCCGGATGTTGCAATCGGCGTGCCAAATCGTCCCGATCCCGCCAAACGGCCGGCAAACCGACATCAACGGTCGCGCCCGGAAGCGCGGCAGGCTTTGGATAACCCTGCGCCGGGGTCCACCATCGACACGTCGACGGCAATGCGACATCATGTGCATTGCCGGGAGGTATGCAGGGACGCCCCGCCTGATCAACCGACGAAGTGAACGGAACGAGCCCCTCGTCAACCCGCGTGCGCAATCGGGGCCTGTGCCCGATTTCGCCGCACTCCAAGGAGAAAAGAGTGAGTCATCGCCGAATTCGCGCCCTTTGCGTGGGTACCCTGTTCCCGTTGGTGTTGTGCGGCCCGATCGCCTATGCAGCTGGAAAATCCGAGATCAAGGGGCCGGCCATCCTCGAGCATCCCTGCGGCAAGGTCGCGGTCAAGCAAATGGGCCTGATGAACGCCGGCAAAATCGACGAGGCCAACAAGCTCACCACCAAGGAAATGCAGGATCAATGGAAAGCCATGCCTGCGAAGGATCGCACGATGATGCAAGGCATGATGAAGGACATGTCCGAGAAGCCGGACCAATTCACCGCCGAGATCAAGGCCACAGGCGTTCTCGTCGTCGACGGTTCGGCCGCCACGCTGACCGTCAAGCAGACGAAAAAGGACGCGAACGGCACGAGCACGTCGACCACGACGCAGAATTACATGATGACGGGCAACGAATGTCTGGTCAGCCGGTAACGTTGCGCCGGGACCGGAAATGACCCGGCGCTCGCGCGGCTTGATGCAGGTCTTGGCGGGCCTTCTCGTCTGCGCCGGGATCGCGGGGACCGCCGGTGCGGCGGATTCGGCGACGGGCCGCCTCGATTACAAGGGGCGCTCGGCCGCGTTCAAGTACGCGTGGCTCGTGACCGGGCCGAGCGACATGGACCCGGGCGCAACGGTTCGCCGCGTCGTCCTGTCCGGCACCGACATCGGCGCCAAGCTGCAGGCGTGCAAGACGTTCTCCTGTACCGATGGCTCGGTGATGGAGGGAATGACCGTCGATTTCACGGCAGGCCCTCGCCTCAACTACTGGATCGTGATGAACGGCCAGTTGGTCCAGTACTCAGGGACCGCGAGACCCGAAACGTTCGCGCCGCGCGCCAATGATCCCAAGCGTCTCGCCGGGCGCCTGGCGATCGACGACGCGGCGGCGGGCGGCCCGAAACTGGACGCCGAATTCGACGTCACCGTCCTCAAGGAATTCAAGGTCGCGCGCTGAAGATCGCGGTTGCTGTGGCCCGGTAATGAACCGGGCGCGGCGGCGCACCCGTGGATTCAGGCGACCCGATATCGCTGCAGCACGCCGCGATCGACGTCGACGCCGATCCCGGGCCGCGACGGCACGCGGACGCCACCTCGCTCGCACAGCGTCGGGTGCGATACGAGCGCCATCCGGAACGGGTGATCCGAGCAATCGTATTCGAGCATCGGTTGAATCGGATGCAGCGCGTGGTGCGCGTCGGGCAACGCGGCGATGAGCTGCACCGACGCCGCCTGCGCAACGCCGGTGCCCCAGACATGCGGATTGACGCGCAGGCCGCTTGCCTGCGCGAGCGCGACGATGTGCCGCGCGCCGGTGAATCCGCCGCACGACCCGATGTCCGGTTGCACGATGTCGACGCCGCGCGACGCGATGAAGTCGCGGAAGCCATAGAGCGTGTGCTCGTTCTCGCCGCCGGCGATCGGCATCGTCAACGCGCGCCGGACCTCCGCATAGCCGGCGAGATCCTCGGGCGCGACCGGCTCCTCGAACCAGATGAGGTTGAGCGCGGCGACGGCACGGCCCAGCGCGATGGCCTCGGCTACGCCGTACGCGTGGTTGGCATCCATCAGCATCGCGACGCCGCTGCCGGTGAGCGCGGCGCCGATCGCGCTCATCACCGCGATGTCGTCGGCGACGCCGAAGCCGACCTTCACCTTGACCGCCGAGAATCCGGTCGCCGCGCGGTCTAACGCTTCCTGAACGAGGCGCGGGGCCTCATGGTTGCCGGTCTTGCGATAAAAGCCGGTCGCGTAGGCGCGGACCTCGTTGCGGAACGCACCCCCCATCAGGCGATGCACCGGCTGGCCATGGACCTTTCCCGCGATGTCCCACAGCGCGATGTCGATTGCGCTGATGGCAGAAACGACGCTGCCCTTGCGGCCGAAGTCGCGCGTCGCGTGATACATACGGTGCCAGAGCACTTCGGTCGCCAGCGGATCTTCGCCGACGACGATCGGCGCAAGCGCGTGCTCGATCACCGCGGCGGAGATCTGCGGCGGCTCGAGTCCCTGCGTGAACGCCTCGCCCCAGCCGACTATCCCATCCGCGGTTTCGACCTCCACGATCGTCGCCGAGCGGCGGTGAACCCACCCTTGCGAGAACGCAAATGGCTCGGCCAGCGGTGCGGCGACCGGATGGGCGGTGACGCGTTTGATCTTCATCGCAGCGCCGATGATAACGCGCGCGGCGCGCCGCGAGCGCCCGGCTCGGGTCTCCGGCCGATTTCCCCGCCGAGGGGTGTGCGTGCTGCTGCTGGCGCTCGGTATCGGCACGATCGGATTCGTGCTGATCGTCGACAGGGAGGTCGGCGATGCGCTCCTCGCGGCGACACTGGCCGTGCTTCTCCCGAGCTGGCGCGCGGCGCGCGCCGATATTTCCGCGACGCTCGCGCGCCGCGGCTAGTGTTCATGCCAGCAGGTCGAATCCCAGCGCCACTAATTGGCGCCGAGCGTCGCCGTCCTCGAGCATGTCGCGAAACGCGCGCACCGCCGGCAGCTCGAGTCGGGCCTTCGGCAGCACGAAGTCGTAGCGCTCCTGCTGCAGCGGAATGAAGCCGAGCCCGTACTGATCGGCGATCGTCCCGATGGCCACACCCCAATCGGCGCGGCCCTGCTGCACGGCCGCCGCGACCGCATTGTGCGACTTCGTCTGGATCGGATAGCCGGGCGGCCGACGATCGCCGAGGAGCTTGTCGACGATGATGCGCGTGCCGCTCCCGGTGTTGCGATTGACAAGGGTGCAGTCAGGATCGCGCAACGCCGCCTCCAGCGCTTCCGCGACGGTCTTGCCTTCGAAACGCGTGTCGCCTTTGCGGTGGAGAATGCCCTGCATCCGGCCGTAGCCGGGAACGAGCGCCAGCGTGTCGGTCAACAGATGGCGGTTGTATTCTCCGGACTTCGGATCCATCAGATGGATGCCCGCAACGTCGCATTCGCCTCGCTTCGCGGCCGCGAGGCCGCCCATGCTCCCGACGTAGAGTGCCTTTGCCCGGATGCCCCTTTGCAGGAGCCGGCCAATGATGAGATCGAGTCCGACGCAATGGCTTCCGATGATCACGAGATCGGCCGGCTCGACCTTCTGCCCGAGGAGCTGCACGGAGACCGTCGTGCCGGCGTCGACGATCTCCGTGTGCTGGTCGATCGTGATGAAGCCGTCGGCGCCGCTCCACGCGGTGACCGAACCCGAGCCCTTGCCCATCGGATAGGCGGCGAGCCCCGCCGGCGTATGCACCAGCCCGACGAGAAGATACTCGGTGCGTCCGCGCTCGGAGTTCACGCGCATCGGCAAACTCGCGGACACCGTTTGCCGGCGATCCGCCGATTGACCCGCATACGCGCGAATCACCGGTGCGACGAACTCGTGGAATGTGAAGATGGCCGACGTCGGAAAGCCCGGCAGGATGACCACCGGCTTGCCCGAAGTGACCGCGAGGCAGATCGGCTTTCCGGGTTTCAGCGCGACGCCGTGGGCGACGATGCCGGGATCGCTCAATCGGCTCACGACGCGATAGGACAGATCGCCCGCCCCTTTGGACGTGCCGCCGGACAGCACGACGAGATCGTATTCGAGGGCTCGGCCGAGCGCGGCACCGAGCGCCTCGTCGTTATCGGGGATGATGCCGAGTTGCACGGGCGCTCCACCCAGCTCCTCCACTGCTGCGCCGATGATGGCCGCGTTGGAGTCGTAGACCGCGCCGGCGGAAAGCGGTGCGCCCGGCGCCCTGATCTCATTGCCGGTGGACAGGATGGCGACCTCGGGCCGGCGAAAGACGGAAACGTCGGCGAGCCCGACGGCCGCCAGCACGCCGACCTCGCGCGACGTCAGTAGCTGACCCCTCCGCAACACCGCCTCGCCCTTCGCGATATCCGTTCCCGCGTAGCTGACGTTTTCTCCCGGGGCGGCCGCGCGCGCGATCACGAGCTCGCGTCCATCGACGCGAAGGTCCGTATGCTCGACCATGACCACCGCGTCGGCGCCGCGCGGCAGCATGCCGCCGGTGGCGATCATCGTCGCACGACCTGCGGTCACCGTTTCGCGCGGCGCGACGCCGGGCGAGAGCACTTCCTCGTTGAGCGCGATCGCGCGCACCGCCTCCTCCGTAGCACCGAAGGTGTCCGCCGCTTGCAGCGCGAAGCCATCGACGTTGGACCGATCGAACCCCGGAACGTCAACCGATGACAGGACATCGTCGGCGAGGATGCGGCTGAGCGCTCGACCGAGCGGCACGACCTCTGTTCCCAGCGGTGCGAGGCGAAGGTGCTTCTGAAAGCGCGCAGTCGCCTCGTCGCGCGTGATGACGGTCAGAAACTGAGTCTGGCGGGGATCGTGCTGCATCGTCTTGCTTCGCAGAGAGGCGTGTTGATCGGACGTGGCGTTCAATCGTAAAGATACACGGTGACCTCGGTACCATGGCCGTACCCTTCGCTTTCCGCCGGCACGATGACGAAGCCGTCAGCACGGGTCGTCGACGAGAGGATCGAAGCACCGCTCAATGCAAGCGGCTCGACACCGTCCTCGCCGCAACGAACGCGACAGTAATCGACCCGGCCGACGGCCGAAACGATCTTGCCGGAAACCACGCCGCGTCGCGTTCGGTGCGGCCAATCGGCGCTGCGGCCGCCGCGAAGACGTATCGCACGTCCGGCGAAGAAATCGTACGCGCACAGGCAGGAAACGGGATTGCCCGGAAGGAGGAACACCAGCGCCTCGCCGATCTGCCCGACGCCGGCCGGGCTCGACGGCCGCATGGCGACGCCATGGATCGCGAGTGCTCCGACTTCGGCCAAAAGCCGCGGCGCGTGATCCTCGCTGCCTACGCTCGAGCCGCCGGAAACGAGTATCACATGCGCGCCCGGCGCGACGAGGGCGTCGCGAATTCGGGCCGGATCGTCGCCGAGTTTGTAGTGCGCCTCCAGGATCCCGCCGTCGCGTTCGATCAGGCCGCGAAGCATCGCGGAATTGGCATCGAATATCTGGTAGAGCCCCTTGGTTTCTCCAGGACTGACCACTTCGTTGCCCGTGACGATGACTCGAACACGCGGCCGCGCCACGACACCGACCTCGGCGATGCCCAGTGACGCAAGCAGCCCGAGGTCCTGCGGACGCAGGCGCCGGCCCGCGTCCATGACGGGCGTGCCGGCCCGGATGTCCTCGCCGAGCCGACCGATGTGCTTGCCTGGCGAAACCGCGAGCGTGATCTCGACCTCACCTGCCTTTTCGCTCGCATATTCGGCAGGCACGACGGCGTCGGCTCCGGCCGGCAGCGCTGCGCCGGTCATGACCCTTGCCGCGGTCGCCAGCGATACCGCGCCGTCGAAGGGTCCGCCGGGCAACGCTTGCCCGACAACGCTGAACGTGAGCGGATTGTAGTCGCTGGCCCCCGACGTTTCGGCGCCGTGCAGCGCGTAACCATCCATCGCGCAGCGATCGAACGCGGGGACATCGATCGAAGCGATCACCCGGTCGGCCAGCACTCGGCCCGACGCGTCGTCGAGCGATGCGAGTTCACGCCCGAGGCAACGCGCGTGCCGATCGATCCAATCCAGGACGGCGCCGACCTCCGCCCGCTGGCTGAAGCCGTGCATGCGCACATCGCCGGGTTGAGCGGCATTGCTGGCCATCGATCCTGGATCCTTTCGGTTTGAACCGACCCGGCGCAACCTTTCGCAGGGTGCCCGCGCCCTCCTTCGTGCGCCGAGGCTTCCGACGCCGACGGCATAGTATCAAGGGAAGCGCACGCCTTGCGGAATGCGCCGGATGCACGGTATCGCCCTTCCGCGCCCTTGTGCCCTGGGAATATACGACGGTATATTACGCTTCCGATCACGCGCCGGAGACGACGGATGTATCGTTCGAAGCGTGAGCTCTCGACATTTGTGCTGGCGTTCCTGCTGGCGATCGCATCCATGCCGGTGGCCGCCGCCGACGTCACGGTATTTGCGGCCGCGAGCCTCAAGGAGGCGATGGACGAACAAGCCCGGCAGTTCGGGGCCGCCACCGGCAACAAGGTCGTCGTCTCGTATGGCGCCAGCAGCGCGCTGGCGAAGCAGATCGAAGCGGGGGCGCCGGCAGACCTCTTCATTTCCGCCGATCTCGACTGGATGGACTACGTGGACCAGAAACGCCTGGTTGCATCGAATGCCCGATTCGACATCCTGCGCAACACGCTAGTGCTGATCGCGCCGGCGTCGAGCAGCGCGTCGCTCAAGATCGGACCGAAGTTCGGGCTCGCAGCCGCATTGGGAAGTGAGAAGCTCGCCATGGCCAATCCGGACAGCGTGCCCGCCGGCAAGTACGGCAAGAGCGCGCTCGAGAAACTTGGGGTCTGGACGAGCGTCGAGAAGCAAGTCGCCCGCGCCGAGAACGTGCGCGCCGCCTTGGCGTTGGTGTCGCGCGGTGAAGCGCCGTTCGGCATCGTATACCGGACCGATGCGTTGGCCGACAAGGGCGTGAAGGTCATCGATACCCTTCCCGCGGACAGCTACCCGCCGATCGTGTATCCGGCCGCAGTGCTCGCTGCCAGCAAGTCGACGGCAGCCCGCCCGCTGCTGGACTATCTTCGCTCCGCCGCCGCTCGCCCTGCCTGGGAGAAATACGGCTTCGGACGGGCGCCGTAGACGATGGTCGACCTGAGCCCGGACGAACTCGGCATCCTCGCGCTGAGCCTTCGCGTTGCACTGGTCAGCGCGCTGTGCAGTTTGCCACTTGCGATCGTCGTCGCGCATGCACTCGCTCGACTTTCCTTTCCCGGCAAGTCGCTGGTCGATGCGATCATCCACCTTCCGCTCGTATTGCCGCCCGTCGTCGTCGGCTTCGCGCTGCTCGTGCTCTTCGGTAAGCGCGGACCCATCGGCAGCGTGCTGGACGAGTGGTTCGGCATCGTCTTCGCGTTTCGCTGGACCGGCGCCGCGTTGGCGTCCGCGATCATGGGTTTTCCATTGATGGTCCGCGCGATCCGGCTGTCGATCGAGGCCGTCGACCAGCGGCTCGAGGTCGCCGCGCGGACGCTGGGCGGATCGCGCCTGCGGGTTTTCGCATCGATCACGCTGCCTCTCGCGCTTCCGGGCATCATCACCGGAACGCTGCTGTCGTTCGCACGCGGGCTGGGAGAATTCGGCGCGACGATCACTTTCGTCTCCAACATTCCCGGCGAGACCCAGACGCTGCCGCTCGCGATCTATACGTTCACCCAGGTTCCCGGCGGCGAAAGCCAGGCGCTGCGGCTTTCGATCATTGCCGTCGTCCTGTCGATCGTGGCACTGGCCACCTCGGAATGGCTGACCCGTCGCTCCAAACGGCTGCACGGCGATGATCGAGGTTGACATCCGGCAGCAGCTCGGCGCGTTTCACCTCGATGTCTCGTTCGCCGCCGACGCGCCGATCGTCGGGCTGTTCGGTCGCTCGGGTTCCGGCAAGACCAGCGTGATCAACGCGATCGCCGGAATCACGCGACCGCTCGAAGGCTCCATCCGGATCAACGATCTGTTGCTGTTCAACGCCGCAACGGGCGTCGACCTGCCGCCGGACCGGCGCCGCGTCGGCTACGTCTTCCAGGACGCGCTGCTGTTTCCGCACATGGACGTCGAGGCGAACCTGCTCTACGGCCAGCGCATGCGCCCGCTCGCTGAGCGCGTCATCGACGAGGCGCGCGTCGTCGAACTCCTCGGCCTGCGCGAATTGCTGCGGCGAAAACCCAAGGCGTTGTCCGGCGGGGAAAAGCAACGGGTCGCCATCGGGCGTGCGCTGCTCGCCCAGCCGCGCATTCTGCTGATGGACGAACCGCTGGCGGCGCTCGACATGCCGCGCAAGGCGGAGATCCTCGACTACATCGAACGCCTGCGCGACGAGCTCGCCATCCCGATCGTCTACGTGACCCACTCGGTCGCCGAGATCACCCGGCTCGCCGACACGGTCGTCGTCCTGTCGGAAGGAAAATGCCTTGCCGCCGGCGACGTCGACGACGTGATGGGCCGGCTCGACCTCGAATCGGCAACGGGCCGCTACGAGGCGGGGTCCGTACTCGATACCCGGGTGGCGACCCACGATTCGGAATTTCAGTTGACCACCCTCGCCTTCGACGGCGGTGAACTCGTCGTGCCGCGTCTCGACGCGTCGCCGGGCGAGCGCGTGCGCGCGCGGATCCGCGCCCGCGACGTCTCGGTTTCACTACGGAAGCCGACGGAAATCAGCATCGTCAACGTGCTCGCGGCCCGCGTCACGGCCGTCCAGGAAGGAACCGGCCCCACCGTGGATCTGCAACTCGCGATCGGCGGCGCGACGCTGGTCGCGCGCATCACGCGCCGGTCCGCCCGTCAGCTCGGAATCCGCGCCGGGCAGGAACTCCATGCCCTGGTCAAGGCCGTTTCTCTCGATCCGCTGAACGCCGGAGCGGATCGCTCTGCGTAGGCGCGGACGATGCCGCGACCGCCGCTCCGGGGCTCAGTACGCGCCGGGGTTCGCCTGCATGGCCCGCCACACCTTTTCGGAGGTCAGCGGCATCTGGAGACCGAGCGATTGTTTTGCGAAGCCGTTCCTCGCCAGCGCATCGACGACGGCGTTGACGACCGCCGGCGTCGCACCGATCGTGCCGAGCTCGCCAACGCCTTTGACGCCCATCGCGTTGGTCAGGCACGGCGACGATTCGTCCATCGTCATTTCGAAGCGGCTCATCATGCTCGCGCGGGGCAGCGCGTAGTCGAGAAAGGTCGCCGTCAGCGCCTGGCCCGATTCGGCGTCGTACACGATCGCCTCGCTCAACGCCTGCCCGATTCCCTGGGCAGCGCCGCCTTCGAGCTGGCCGATAACGACCATCGGATTGACCACCCGCCCGACATCGTTCACCGACCAGTAGCCATTTATTTGCACGGCGCCGGTGGCCGGATCCACCTCCACTTCGCAGATGTGGCAACCGTTCGGCCAGCTCGCCGCGTCGACCGAGCTCGTCGACTGGAGCACGATGCGCTGGTCGGCCTGACGCTGCGCCAGCTCGAAGAGGCCGATGCTCCGGTCCGTGCCGGCGATGCTGAACACGCCGTCGCGGTACACGATGTCGGCGGACGCCGATTCGAGTTCGCGCGCGGCGAGATCGTGCGCCTTGGCCACCGTTCGCTCGGAGGCGACCCGAACGGCCGTCCCGACCACGAACAACGACCGTGAGCCGGCGCTTCCGAATCCGGTCGCGCGGTCGGTGTCGCCGAAGCGGACCTTGATCCGGTCGGCGTCCACGCCGAAAACGTCGACGGCGAGCTGCGTGAACGTCGTGGCGAGGCTCGTGCCCATCGGCTGAGCCGCGGTGAAGATCTCGATCTCCCCTGATCCCGTCACCGCGACATCGACCGTTTCCTGAAAGACGTCGGCGCCGGTCCATTCCAGGAACGTTGCGATGCCCTGCCCTCGCAGCTTGCCGCGCCGCTTCGCCTCCGCCGCCCGCGATCCGAAACCCTTCCAGTCCGCCAGCGCCAGCGCACGGTCCATGACCAGCGCGAACTGGCCGCTGTCGTAGGTCTTGTCCATCGGATTGGTGTAGGGCATCTGCTCGGGACGAATCATGTTTCGCCTGCGCAGTTCGGTCCGGTCGATGCCGGTCCGGCGCGCGGCCTCGTCCATCAGCCGCTCGATGATGTAGATCGCCTCGGGGCGGCCCGCGCCGCGATAGGGGCCCGTCGGCAGCGTATGCGTGAGCACGGCCTTGATTCCGATGTCGATGGTCTTGATGTCGTAGATGCTCGTCGATACCCACGGCCCGATCAGGAGCTGGATCACGACACCCGCCGGCGTCGCATAGGCGCCCATGTTCGCCAGCGAGGCCACTCTCAGCGCGAGGACGCGGCCGTCGGCATCGAGCGCGAGTTCGACCTTGCTCATGACGTCGCGCCCGTGGCTTGCCGCGAGGAACTCCTCCATCCGATCCGCGGTGAACCTTACGGATTTCTTCAATGCGCGCGCGGCGAAGGAGACGACGATATCCTCGGGATACAGCGACGTCTTCATGCCGAACCCGCCGCCGACGTCGCCGACGAGAACCCGAACCTTCTCCTTGGGGATCTTCAGCACCGAGTCGCACAGCTCGTCGCGCAGACCGGTCGGCGTCTGGCAACTCGTTCGCAGCGTCAATCGACCCGAGGCTTCGTCAAAGCTCGCAAGCGTGGAGCGCGGCTCGATCGGACAGGCGGCCACACGCTGGTTGACGAGATCGAGCGCCACGACGTGCGCCGCGCGCTTGAACGCCGCTTCGGTCGCCGCAGGATCGCCGTGACGGATTTCGCACGCGATGTTGTCGGGCGCCTCGGACGTGACGGCGGGGGCGCCCGGCGCGATCGCGGCGGCCGAATCGACGACCGCAGGCAGCGGATCATAGTCGACCATGACTGCTTCCGCCGCCTCCCGCGCCTGCAGCGCCGTGGCGGCGATCACCGCGGCAACCGCCTCGCCGACGAAACGTACGGTGTCGACGGCCAGCGCGTGATGAAGCGGCGTGGCCGTGGGTTTGCCGTCGGCGCGCTTGAAATCGGCCGAATTGGGAATCGGTCCGACGCCCGAGCGCACCAGATCGCGACCCGTGATGATTTTCTCGACCCCGGCCATCGACGCGGCGGCCGTCGCGTCGATGCTCTTGACCCGGGCGTGCGGATGCGGCGAGCGAACAAAGCAGGCGTAGAGCTGCCCGGCGGTCGCAACGCTGTCGGCGAACCGACCTTCGCCGCGCAGAAGCGCATCGTCCTCGACGCGTTTGATCGATTTTCCGCTGCCGTAGCGGCTGCTTTGCGATGTCGTCACGGGTACGCTCTCCAACGCTTCAGAAAAAAAGGTCCAACGGGTTCCACCGCGATGCGCTCACGCGTTACGTGGTCGAGCAGGCGACCGAGGGGCCGAGGCGTTCCTTCGCGCCGGCGACGGATTTGCCATCACCCGGCGAAATGCCGTTCTTGATCGCCGTGATCTGCGCCAGGATGGAGATCGCGATTTCGGGCGGCGTGCGGCTGCCGATGTAGAGGCCGATCGGCCCATGCAGCCGCGCGATCTGTTCGTCGCTGACGTCGAATTCGCGCAGGCGCTCACGACGCTTGCTGTTGTTCGCGCGCGAGCCCAGCGCGCCGACGTAGAAGGCAGGCGACTTCAGCGCCTCCATCAACGCGAGGTCGTCGAGCTTCGGGTCGTGCGTCAGCGCGACCACCGCGCACCGCTCGTCGAGTTTCATCGCCAGCGCGGTGTCGTCGGGCATCGTGCGCACGAGCGTCACGCCCGGGATGTCCCACGTTTCGGTGTACTCCTCGCGCGGATCGCAGATCGTCACCTGATAGTCGAGGCCGACGGCGATCTGCGCCAGGTACTTCGACAACTGCGAAGCGCCGATCACGAGCATCCGGTAGCGCGGCCCGTGGATCGTCGTCAGCATCTTGCCGTCGAACGCGAGCCCGTCCGCCGCTCGGGCCGGATGCAAGGTCGCAAAGCCGGACGCAAGGTCGAGGCGGCGCGCGACCAGGTGGCCGGATTCGACTTCGCGCAGCAGCGCGCGCATGCCGCTCTCGCGGGTCAGCGGCTCGACAACGAGCTGGAGGGTGCCCCCGCACGGCAGGCCGAAGCGGCGCGCCTCGTCGGCGCTGACGCCGTACGAGACGACCTCGCAGCGCGTGCTCGTCTGGCCGTCGCGCCGCGTTCGGTAGACGATGTCGTCCTCGATGCACCCGCCCGACACCGATCCCACCACGTGGCCGTCGTCGCGCACGGCGAGCATCGCCCCTTCCGGGCGCGGCGAGCTGCCCCAGGTCTTGACGACCGTCACCAGCAGGACGCGCCGGCCGTCGTCGACCCACTCCGCGCAGCGTTTCAGTACCTCAAGGTCGACACTGTCCATTTTCCGCTCCTTGGCGGGGCATCACCGCGGGAAACCCTTGAGCGCCAGCCAGGCGAGGATCGCGGCGAGCACCACCAGCGCAATGTAGCGCGGATACCGGTTGACCGCACGCGGCGCGTTCGGTTCCGCCGTGACCGGCACCGGCGCCGCCGGCGCGACGCGTTCGCTGAACCTCGCGAAGAACTCGTCCGCCAATTTAGCCGCCGCGCCGTCGATCAGGCGCGAGCCGATCTGCGCGATCTTGCCACCGACCTGTGCCTTTGCCGCATAAGTCAACGCGGTTCCGCCCGCACCGCCCGGCGCGAGGGAGACCTTCGCTTCGCCGTTCGCGAACCCCGCGGCGCCGCCCTGCCCTTCGAATTTCAGCGTGTAGGACGTCGGCGGATTGAGATCGGCCAGCGTGATGCGCCCGGTGAATCGCGCCGAGACCGGGCCCACCTTGGCCGCGACCACCGCGCGCCATTCGGTGTCCGACGTGCGCTCGAAGGTCTCGCAGCCGGGTATGGAATCCTTGAGCACCGCCGGGTCGTTCAACGCGTCCCACACCACGCCCGGCGGCGCGCTGACGTTTCGTGTGCTGGTCAACTCCATTCGCCGTTCTCCCCTCGGTTACCTCGCCGCAATGCTACCGCACCCGCCGTCCGCCTGCGCTCAGCGCCGCGGCGAGGTCCGTCAGCGACTGCAGGTTGTGCACGGGCAGGAAATCGTCGACGTGAGGCAACATCGCCCGGATGCCGGCCGGGCGCGCCTCGAAGTCCGCGTAGCGCAGCAACGGGTTGAGCCAGACGAGGCGCGAGCAGGACCTTGCAAGCCGTTCCATCTCGAATTCCAGTCCCGCGCCAGCGTCGGCGTCGAGGCCGTCGCTGATCAGCAGCACGACGGCGTTCTGGCCGAGCAGCCGCCGCGACCAGCGCCGGTTGAACTCGGCCAGCGACGAGCCGATGCGCGTGCCGCCGGACCAATCGGCGACCGCCGCCGTCACGTTGGCCAGCGCAACGTCGACGTCGCGATGCCTCAGGTGCCGGGTGATATTGGTGAGCTGGGTCCCGAACGTCAGCACGTGCACCCGATGGCGGTCGTTGGTGATCGCGTGCAGGAAGTGCAGCAGCATCCGCGCGTAGCGATCCATCGAACCCGAGATATCGCACAACACCACCAGCGGGGGCGGCAGCTTGCGCCGCGCGCGGCGCCGTAGCGGAGCGACCGCGCCCGCAGCTCCGGTCATCCGGCGCATCGTCGCCCGAAGGTCGATTACGTGCCCGCGCGGAGACGGCACGGTGCGGCGCACGACGATTTCGGGCAGCGGCAGTTTCAGCCGCGCGAGCATCGACTTCACCTCATCGAGCTCCGCGGTCGTCATCGTCGCAAAGTCGCGCTTCTGCAGGATCTCGCGCGACGAGAACGTCAGTGCCGCGTCGAGGTCGACTTCGCGATCGTCCGTCTCCGGTTTCGGCTTGGCGACCGGCAGCAGCGCCTGCGCGAGGCGTGCCGCGATTTCCTGCTCCGGCTCGCGGTCGCCGGTACGCGCATGGACCTTGGGCAGCAGCGAAGCCAGCATTTTCTCCAGAAGCTTGGGATCGCGCCAGAAGAGGTCGAACGCCTGGTCGAACATCGGTAGCTGGTCGCGCCTCGAGACGAGCACCGACTCTAGCGCCGCGCGAAAGTCCGTGCGGTTGTCGACGCCGACTGCCTGCACTGCCGACAGCGCGTCGAGCACTTTCGCCGGACCCAGGGGCAATCCGGTGTTGCGCAGCACGCGCACGAAATGCACCACGTTTTCGGCGAGGCGCCCGCGCGGCAGCGGCATCGCGGCGCCGGAGCGTCCCGGCGGAGACGTCACAACCGGATACCCTCGCCCTGGACCTCGGCGACGAGCTTGGCGGCGGCCTCGGGTCCCAGGGCGCCGATGTCGTCCTGATACTTGAGCAGCACGCCGAGCGTATCGGCGACCGTCTGCGGGTCGAGCGCAACGCGATCGAGCGCGATCAGCGCCTCGGCCCAGTCCAGCGATTCGGCGATGCCCGGCGACTTGAAGAGGTCCATCGCGCGCAGCCGCTGCGTGAACCCGACGATTTCGCGCGCCAGCGATTCGGGCGCCTGCGGGCATTTGCGTCGGATGATGTCGAGCTCGCGCGGCGCGTCGGGATAGTCGATCCAGTGGTATAGGCACCGGCGCTTGATCGCGTCGTGAATTTCGCGCGTGCGATTCGACGTGATCACGATGATCGGCGGTGCCAGCGCGCGGATCGGGCCGAGTTCGGGAATCGTCACCTGATAGTCGGACAGGATTTCGAGCAGGTACGCCTCGAACGGCTCGTCGGCGCGGTCGAGCTCGTCGATCAGCAGCACCGGCGCAATGCCGTCGTCGGGCTGCAGCGCCTGCAGCAACGGACGCTTCAGCAGAAACTGCGGCGTGAAGATGTCGTGCGCGAGATCGCTCCGGGCAACACCTCCGGCGGCTTCCGCGAGCCGGATCTCTATCATCTGCCGCGGATAGTTCCATTCGTAGACGGCGGCGGACGTGTCGAGCCCTTCGTAGCATTGGAGCCGGACGAGGTTTCGCGCGAGCCCGGCGGCGAGCACTTTGGCGATCTCGGTCTTGCCCACACCCGCCTCGCCCTCGAGAAAGAGCGGCCGTCCGAGTTTCAGGGCGAGGAAGACGGCGGTGGCGAGCCGCCGGTCGGCGACATAGTTCTGTGCGGTGAGCAGATCGAGCGTCGCGTCGACGGTGAGGGGATTCGCGGAGGGCGTCATGGGAACAAAACGGGCGGCGGAGGGTTCCGCCGCCCGCGAGGATGGATACTCGCGCGGGGTGCGCGAATCAACCGGCGGCGCCAACGGCGCGCGCGGCCATGACGGCGATGAGGTGCGCGCGATAGGCCGGCGAGCCGTGCAGATCGTTGTTGAGCGCTGCGGCGTCGACCTTGACGCCCTTGGCCGCATCGGCGGTGAAGCTCTTCGCGAGCGCAGCTTCGAGCGGCGCAGAGCGAAACACGGAGCTCGCCGCTCCCGTCACCGCGACGCGCACGCTGCCATCGGCCAACTGCGCGACGAAGACGCCGACCAGCGCAAAGCGCGACGCCGGATTGGGAAACTTCGCGTACGCGCACCTCTTCGGGGCTGGAAACGACACGGCGACGATGATCTCGTCGGCGCCGAGCGCCGTTTCGTACATGCCCTTGAAGAAATCGCCGGCGGCGATCTTTCGCTTGTTGGTGATGACGGTGGCATTCAGCGCCAATACCGCGGCCGGCCAGTCCGCTGCGGGATCGTTGTTAGCCAGCGAACCGCCCAGCGTGCCCATGTTGCGGACCTGGCGATCGCCGATGCCCTCGGCGAGCGACGCGAGCACCGGTATGGCCCGCTTCACCTCCGTCGACGCGGCGATCTCCGCGTGCCGCGTCATCGCGCCGATCGAGAGTGCGTCGCCTTCCTTGCGGATGCCCTTCAAGTCGGGAATCGCGCCGAGGTCGACCAGCGTCCCCGGTTGCGCGAGGCGCAGCTTCATGGCGGCGACGAGGCTCTGTCCGCCCGCCAGCGCCTTGCCGCCGGACTTCGCGAGCAGCGACGCGGCATCGGCGACCGATTTCGGTTTCTGATACTCGATGGTGTACATGTTCGTCTCCTCAGGCGTTGGCTTGGGCCGATTGGATCGCCCGCCACACGCGGTGCGGCGACGCCGGCATGTCGAAATGCTTGACGCCGACCGGGGCCAGCGCGTCGAGAACGGCGTTCATCAACGCGGCCGGTGCGCCGATCGCGCCGGCCTCGCCGCAGCCCTTCGCGCCGAGCGGGTTGTGCGTGCACGGCGTGACCTTGGTCGAGACCTTGAACGACGGGACGTCGTCGGCGCGCGGCAGCGCATAGTCCATCAGGCTGCCGGTGAGAAGCTGCCCGCTTTCCTTGTCGTAGACGCAGTTCTCGAGCAGCGCCTGGCCGATGCCCTGGCACAATCCGCCGTGCACCTGGCCCTCGACGATCATCGGATTGATGATGTTGCCGAAGTCGTCGCATGCGCTGAAGTTGACGATGCGCGTGACGCCGGTGTCCGGGTCGATCTCGATCTCGCAGATATGCGTGCCGGCCGGGAACGTGAAATTGGTCGGATCGTAGAACGCGGTCTCGTTCAACCCCGGCTCCAGCTTGTCCAGCGGGTAGTTGTGCGGGACATACGCGGTCAGCGCGACCTCGCCGAACGTCTTGCTTCGGTCGGTGCCGGCCACGCTGAACTTGCCGTCCTTGAACTCGATGTCGGCTTCGGCCGCCTCGAGGAGGTGCGCCGCAATCTTCTTGCCTTTCGCAACGATCTTGTCC
Organism: Betaproteobacteria bacterium; assembly: GCA_039931775.1. GTDB lineage: Bacteria > Pseudomonadota > Gammaproteobacteria > Burkholderiales > Casimicrobiaceae > CAIWHR01. The sequence continues at coordinate 78,202 of JBDTRG010000121.1, forward strand.
AGCGCCTTCACGATGGCCGTGCCGCCGACCGCGAGCGAGCGCGAACCGTAGGTGCCCATGCCGAACAGCACGCGGCCCGTGTCGCCGTGGACGATGTCGACGTTCTCGACCGGGATGCCGAGGCGTGTCGCGACCACCTGCGCGAACGTCGTCTCGTGGCCCTGCCCGTGGCTGTGCGAGCCCGTGAACACGGTCACGCTGCCGGTCGGGTGGACGCGCACTTCGCCCGCTTCGAATAGACCGGCGCGCGCGCCGAGCGCGCCGGCGATGTTCGACGGCGCGATGCCGCAGGCTTCGATGTAAGACGCGTAACCGATCCCGCGCAGCTTGCCGCGCTTCGCGGCGTCGGCCTTGCGTGCCGGGTAGCCGTTGACATCGGCCATCTTCATCGCCTCGTCGAGGGTAGCGTCGTATCCGCCGGTGTCGTAGAGCAGCGCGACCGGGGTCTGATACGGGAACGTGCGAATGAAATTGCGCCGCCGCAACTCGTCCTGCGGGATGCCCATCTCGACCGCGGCCTGGTGCACGACCCGCTCGACGACGTAGGTTGCCTCGGGCCGTCCGGCGCCGCGGTACGCGTCGACGGGGGCAGTGTTCGTGAAGGCCGCCGTCACTTCGCAGTAGATCGCCGGCGTCGTGTACTGGCCGGCGAGCAGCGTTGCGTAGAGGATCGTCGGAATGCACGACGCGAAGGTCGACAGATAGGCGCCCATCGCCGCGATGGTGTCGACGCGCATCGCGAGGAACTTGCCGTCCTTGTCCATTGCCAGCTCGACATGGGTGACGTGATCGCGTCCATGCGCGTCGGAAAGGAACGATTCGCTGCGCTCGGCCACCCACTTGATCGGGCGGTTGACGCGCTTCGACGCCCAGACCATCGCCGTCTCTTCGGCGTACAGGTAGATCTTCGAGCCGAAGCCGCCGCCGACATCCGGCGCGATCACGCGGACCTTGTGCTCCGGCAAACCGAGTACGAAGGCCGTCATCAGCAGCCGCTCGACGTGCGGGTTCTGGCTGGTGACGTAGAGCGTGTACGACTCGTCCGCGCGCGCGTACGACGCGACGGCCGCGCGCGGCTCGATCGCGTTGGGCACCAGCCGATTGTTGACAATGTCAAGTTGCGTCACGTGCGCGGCCTTGGCGAAGGCCGCGTCGACGGCCGCCTTGTCGCCGATCGCCCACTTGTAGCATTGGTTGCCGGGTGCCAGGTCGTGGATCTGCGGCGCGCCCGGTTTCAGCGCGTCGGCGCAGTTGACCACCGCCTTCAGCACGTCGTAATCGACGACGATCAGCTCGGACGCGTCCTTCGCCTGATCGAGGGTTTCGGCGATGATGAGCGCCACGTGGTCGCCGACATAGCACACCTTGTCCTTGGCGAGCACATGGTGCGGCGGCTCCTTCATCGGCGTCCCGTCGACGCTGGTGATGAGCCAGCCGCACGGCAGGCCGTTGACGCCTTCGAGATCGGCGCCGGTGTAGATCGCGACCACACCCGGCGCTTTTTTCGCCTTCGCCGTATCGATGCCGCGGATCTTCGCGTGCGCGTGCGGCGAACGCAGGAAGAACGCGTGCGTCTGATGCGCCATCGTCACGTCGTCGGTGTACTGGCCCGCGCCGGTGAGAAAGCGCGCGTCCTCCTTGCGCCGCAGCGACTGGCCGATGTATCCGGTCTCGTTTGCACCCATGGCCGGCCCCTCTTATTTCGCCATCGCGGCGGCGCCAGCAGCGACCGCCTTGACGATGTTGTGGTAGCCGGTGCAGCGGCAGAGGTTGCCTTCGAGGCCTTCGCGGATCGCGGCCTCGTCGGCGTCGGGATGGCGATTGACGAGGTCGATGGCACTCAACACCATGCCCGGCGTGCAGAAACCACATTGAAGGCCATGGCATTCCTTGAAGGCCGCCTGCATCGGATGCATCGTTCCGTCCGCGTCGGCGAGCCCCTCGATCGTCAGTACCTTCGCGCCCTGCGCCTGAACGGCGAGGACGTTGCAGGATTTGATCGCGCGGCCGTCGAGATGCACGGTGCAGGCACCGCACTGCGCGGTGTCGCAACCGATGTGCGTCCCGGTCAGCCCGAGATTCACGCGCAGGAAGTCGGCCAGCAAGAGGCGCGGATCCACGTCCGCGCTGACGGCCTGACCGTTGACGGTCAATGCAATGGAAATCGACACGAGATGCCTCCGTTGGTTCAGGGCCCTGGACGGCTGTTGTTGTAGGAATGCCGTCGGAACTGCTAAGAATACTGCGACGCGACGCGCGCAGCAACGTCCAGTGTGCCCGCACCGCTTGACCCCAAACGCCAATCCCGAAATACTCGGGCTCGTGGGGCTGCATTCACTATCGTTCCAACCTGTGGACCACTGGACGATCGACTCCCGGACGCCAGCATCGCGGCCCGCCGCGAGGCGCGACCGGTGAAAGGGTCGTTCGTCCGGGCGAGCCCTTGGCAGCTCGCGCTGGCGGCGGCTGCGCTCGCGCGTGCCGTACATGGTTTCGACGCGCGCGCCGAAACCTACCCGTCGCGGGCGATTCGGCCGATCGTCCCGTATCCGGCCGCGGGCGGCATCGGGAACACGCCGGCACAATTCGCCGACGAATCGCAGGCCGACGTCCTTCGCTGGGCGGCGCGCGGTCCGCGAATCCGGTATCGCAGTCTGATGATGGAGCGCCAGGCTACCCGCGCGGCACCGGGTAACGGGGTCGCGCCATGAGTGCGGCCGATCGCGACATTGCCGCCGTCCTGATACGTCTCGGGGCGGAGCAACCGCACGCGCCTGCGATCCATGTGCCAGGTCACGGCGCGCTAACGTTCGGCGCGCTCGCGGCGCATGCGGGATACGTTCGCGACCTTCTCGGCGGGTGGGGATTGCGTCCCGGCGACGTCGTTGCCGGATTCTCCGCGCTGCGACCGCAGATGGCGGTGGCAATCGCGACGTTTCCTTCGGCGTGCACGTTTGCTCCATTGGGGTCGACCCTTTCGCGCGAGCTGTACTCGGAAACGCTCGTGCGCATGCGCGCCAAGGCAGTCGCCGTGGACGCGGGCTCCAACGGTGCATTGCGCGCTGCGGCGGACGATCTCGGCATCGGCGTGCTCGAACTCCAGGCGGACGCCGTTGCCGGACCCGGCCTCTTCGAGTTGTCGAGGTTGCGGCGGGTCGCGAACGCCGAATTGCCGCCACTGACCTCGGCCGAGCATGGCTACGTGATATCGAGCTCCGGCACGACCGGCCGCCGCAAGCTGGTTCCGCTTTCCCACCAGCACTTCATCGTCTTGGCGGACGCGATGGCCGAGCGCCTCTCGCTCGACGAGAACGACGTCGGCGTCCACCTGATGCCGATGCACTACGCGCACGGCGTCAACGCCGCGCTGATGAGCCCGCTGCTCACGGGCCGCTCCATCGTTTGCCTGCCGGAGGCGGATGTTCCCGCCTTTTTCGAATCGATCGGGGAATTCGCGCCAACGTACGTGAGTGCGAGCTTCGCGATCTTCCAGGAGATCGCCCGTCGTGCCCCCGACTACGCCGACGCCATATCGCGCTGTCGGCTGCGGTTCATGCGGTCCGGATCCGGTCCTCTTGCCCCGGAGGTCGCGGACCGGCTTGAGCAGATCTTCGACGCACCGATGCTGAACGGACTTGCGACGACCGAGTCGGGACGAATCGCGCTCGACCGGTTTCCGCGGGACCGCCGCCGGCGCGGCTCCGTGGGGCTGCCACTCCTCAACGAAGTTGAGATCGTCGACGCGGAAGGCGTGCCGGTGCCACGCGGCGAACGCGGCGAGATCGTCACCCGCGGATCGACGGTGTTCGCCGGCTACATCGACGATCCGGAGTTGACCGCAGCATCGTTCTTCGGCGACTGGTACCGCACCGGCGACCTGGGGAGCGTCGATGCCGACGGCTACCTCTATCTCCATGGACGGATTCGGGAGGTGATCAATCGGGGCGGAGAAAAGATTTCGCCGGTCGAAATCGACCTCGCGATCGAAGCGCTCGCAGGAGTACGCGAAGCGGCGGTATTCGGCGTCCCGCACCCGAGCCTTGGTCAGGAGATCGTCGCCGCGGTCGTGCGCGCGCCGGGGGCGGACATCGACGCTGCGACGATCACCGGCCACGTGCGCGCGACGCTCGGGGGCGAGCGGGTTCCTCGGCAGATTCACTTCGTCGAATCCCTGCCGCGCACAGGGAATGGAAAGTTGCGCCGGTCCGAGATGGCCGTGCTGATCGGTCACGAGCCGGCGGGAGAAAAATCGAAACGCAAGGCAGGCACGGGTTCGGATGCATCGCCGATGGAAATCGCCGTCGGCGCGTTGTGGGCGGCGATTCTCGACTTGGACGGCGTCGAACCCGACACCGACTTTTTTTTGCTCGGCGGCGACTCGATGAGCGGCGGCCAGCTGCTCGCCCGCGTGCGCGCGGTGCTTGGGGTCGAACTCGAAATACGCGACCTGTTCGGCGAATCCGCGACCGTGGCGGGGATGGCGCGGGCCGTGGAGCAGGCGCGCATGCGCGGAGCCGGATCTCCACAAGGCATCGGTGCAGGTAGTACCCCGACGGCAACAATACCGGCGCGAAGCGATAAGGGTCCGGCGCCGCTGTCGTTCCCGCAGCAGCGGCTATGGATCCTTGCGCGCCTGGAACCCCATGGCCCCGCGTACAACGCTGCGACCGCGCGGACATTGGAAGGAAAGATCGACGTCGACGCGCTGCGCCTGGCGACGTCTGCGGTGATTGCGCGTCACGACGTGCTGCGCACCACCTTCGAGTTGACGGACGCGGGGCCGGTTCAGGTGATTCACGCCGACGCGGTACCGGATTTCGCGGTCATCGACCTTTCATCGACGCGATCGGACAAACGCGACGCGGTGCTGGCCGACACGTTGGCCGCCATCATCGACGAACCCTTCAGTCTCGAACGCGGTCCGCTGCTGCGCCTGCGCCTGATCAACGTTGACGACCGGCGGCACGTGCTCCTTCGCGTCTGGCACCACATCGTCACCGACCTGTGGTCGGGGGCGATCTTTTCCAGGGACCTGTCCGTCGCCTATGGGCAAGTGCTTGCCGGACGTCCTCCAGATCTTCCGCCGCTTCGCGTGCAATACGCGGATTTCGCCTTGTGGCAGAGGCAGGAAATCGCGCAAGGCGTGATGGATCGGCAGATCGCCTTCTGGAAGGTGAGGCTCGAAGGCCTCGCGCCCATCGATATTGCCACCGATCATCCACGTCCGTCCGTCGCAAGCCATCGCGGCGACCGACTGGTGACGGAGTTACCCCTCGACTTGGTCGAGGGGCTGGAGGCGCTTGCAAGACGAGAGCGCGCAACGCTGTTCATGGCCCTCCTCGCCGCGTTCCAGGTGCTGCTGCATCGATACACCGGCGCCACGGACATCGCCGTCGGAGCTCCGGTTGCCGGCCGGCGGCATCCCGAGGTCGAGGACCTGATCGGCTTTTTCCTGAACACGCTCGTCCTGCGCGTCGATCTATCCGCTGAGCCGACCTTTGTCGACGCGCTCGCCCGCACGCGTGACGCGACGCTTGCTGCCCTCGAGAACCAGGACGTGCCGTTCGAGCGCGTGGTCGAGGAAATGGCATTGGCGCGCGATCCGAGCCGCAATCCGCTGTTCCAGATCGCCTTCGCGTTCTGGAACGCACCGGACAACGAGCTCACTCTCGAAGGCGTGGAAGCGCGACGGGTCGCGTTGCCGGGAAGGTCGTCCAAGTTCGAGTTGAGCTTGAACCTGCGACGAAGCCCGCGTGGCATGGATGCGACCTGGGAGTATTGCACTGATCTCTTCGACCGGCCGACGATCGCGAGGCTCGCGACGTGTTTTGCCGTGCTGGTGAATGCAATCGTCGCGGAGCCGCGGCGACCGATCGGCACCCTGCCGCTCTTATCCGAAGCGCAGCGCCGCCGCGTGCTGGTCGAATGGAACGCCGTCGCCGCCGACTACCCGAGGCAGGCGACGCTCCATTCGCTGGTCGAAGCGCAAGCCGCGCGCATTCCTCGTTCGGTCGCGGTCAGGCACGAGGCAATGGAGCTTTCCTACGGCGATCTCAATCGCAAGGCCAACCGGTTCGCCTCGCTGCTCGCGCAACGCGGGGTGCGGCGCGGAGACACGATCGCCGTCTGCCTGGCGCGCACGCCGAAGCTACTGATAGTTTTGCTCGGGATCATGAAGGCGGGCGCCGCGTACCTTCCGTTCGATGTGGAGCTGCCCGGCGAGCGGCTGGCCTTCATGATCGACGACGCGGGCGCGAAAATCGTGGTGGTGGACAACGAGACGGCAGGCGCGCTTCCCGCGACCTGCCCGACACCGCTCCTGCTGGATGACGACCTGTTCGAATCGGAGACCGACCCCGGCGCTTTTCCGAAAACGAAGGTCGGGCCGACGGATCTCGCTTACGTCATCTACACGTCCGGCTCGACCGGATGTCCCAAGGGCGTCGAGGTGACGCACGGCGCCGTCGTGAATCTGCTCTGTGCGCTCACCGCCCACCCCGGCTGCTCGGATCGCGACCGCGTGCTCGCGCTGACCACGATCTCGTTCGATATCGCGGTGGTGGAACTCTTTCTTCCGCTCTCAGTCGGAGCGCTGGTCGAGCTGGCTAGCCGCGAGACGGCACAAGATCCGCGCCTCCTGCGTCGATTGATCCAACGCACCCGCCCGACGATCGTCTACGGGACACCGACGGCATGGAGGATGCTGATCGAATCCGGATGGCGTGGAGCCGAGGGGCTCGTCGCGCTTTGCGGCGCGGAGCGCCTGCCCCGCGACCTCGCCGACCTGTTGCTCGCCCGGACGTCCGCGGTCTGGAATCTGTACGGGCCGACCGAAACGACCATCTGCTGCACCGCCGATCGCGTCGAGCCCGGTCTCGCCGAGGTGACCATCGGGCGCCCGGTGCACAACACCGAGGCGTACATACTCGACGGCCATCTTCAACCTGTGCCCATCGGGGTTCCGGGCGAACTTTTCATTGCCGGCGTGTGCCTCGCTCGCGGTTACCGCAATCGGCCGGAGCTCACGGCCGACCGATTTCTGACGCACGCTTTTTCTTCGGCGCCCGCCGCGCGGATGTATCGGACCGGCGACCGCGCGCGTTGGAACGACGACGGTCGTATCGCGTTCCTGGGCAGATTCGACGATCAGGTCAAGCTCCGAGGTTTTCGGATCGAGCTCGGTGAGATCGAGGCGACGCTCGTCAAGCATCAGTGCGTGAGCGCCAGTGTCGCCGTGATCCGCGAGGCCGGAACATCCGCCGCCCATCTCACCGCCTACGTGGTCCCTTCGTCGGGATCCCACGTCGACGTGGGCCAGCTGCGCGACTGGCTCCTCCGCTGGCTGCCGACCTACATGATTCCATCGCGCATCGTCGTCCTCGAGCGACTACCGATGATGACTAGCGGCAAGATCGACTACCGCAGTCTGCCGCCGCCTCGCGACGAGCCCTCGCGCGCGCTCGAACCGCCCGCCGATGGTTCGGTCGTTTCCACGATCATCGACGTATGGAAGCAGACGCTCAAGATTCAAGCGATCGGGCCGGACGACGATTTCTTCCGGCTCGGCGGCCATTCGTTGCTCGCTGCCAACGTCGTCAGGCACCTGTCCGCGGCGTTTGCGATCGAGGTGCCGTTGCGCTTGCTCTTCGAGACGCCGTCGGCGATCGGGTTGGCCCGGAAGATCGCGGAACTCAAAGAGCAATCGGCAGGGCGGCAACTCGGGCCTGTCGTCCGGAAAGGCAAGCCGAAGGCGCACCGCAAGTGAAAGGCCCTCACTTGCCGCAGGACAATCCCGCCGCGGCATCCTTCGTCGGCAGGTTGACGTCGAAGTCGAGACTCCACGACGTCTTGCCGCGGCTGCCCACGATCTTGCCCGCCAAAACTCCGCCCTGCTTGATTTCGCCCGCCAACCTTTCCACCTTGAAGTCCTTCGGAGCTTCCACGACCCGCTGCACGCCGACGAGTGGCGACTTCGCATGGTTGGTATTGAAATCCATCGACTTGACCGAGGCAGCGGACGCCGTTGCGGCTCCACCGCCCGGACAGAACATGATCTGTACGAGCGTGCGCCTCTTGCCGCCCTTGGAATCGGCGGCGTGCGACGAAAACTGGAAATCGGCGGCTTCCTCGGGCGCGATCGCGTCTTCACTGAACCAGATCGCTACGCTGTTCTGGTCGCCATACAGCGAGACTGCGCAATGCGTGGCCACGAACTTCTCACCTTCCATCGCCCCGGTCGCGGAACACTTGTCGGGCGCGCGGGCAACCTTTGCGGCCGTCGCATCGTTACCCGTCCCGGATCGCACCGGCATCGGATCGCCAGGCTTCCACCCGCTTGCCAAGGTCTGCGCCTCGCCTAGCTGCGCCGGGTTGAGTGCGCGCGCCGCGGCATCGCGGTGCGCGACGTAGTCCTGGTTGCCGTCGCGCGCGGCGATGGCGTAGTCGGCATACGCCAGGATCGGATCCTTCGCCACACCTTCGCCGTTCTCATACGCGACGCCGAGCTTGAACTGCGCGCCGACATAACCCTGGTCGGCCGATTTGCGAAACCAGGCGATCGCTTGCGCGTCGTCGCGTTTCACGCCCTGGCCCTTCGCATAGAAGAGTCCCAGGTTGTACTGCGCGATCGAATCCCCCTGCGTCGCCGCCTTCTGAAACCAGCCGGCGGCCTGAACGTCTTCCTTCGGCACGCCGTCGCCGGTGGCGTAGATCACACCGAGCTCGACTTGCGCCCCCACATGACCCTGCTGCGCCGCCTTGCGCAACCAGCTCACGCCGACCGGTTTGTCCACCGCGAAACCCTTGCCGAATTCGTACATCAGGCCGACGCGATATTGCGCCTCCGCAACGCCGCGCTCGGCGAGCGGGCGAAGCTCCTTCGCCGCCGTCGCATAGTCGCCCTTTCTGAGCGCTGCGATGCCTTCCTCCATACCGGCGCAGCTCGACGCAGACCACAATATCGCCGCCGCGCAAAGCAGGACTGCCGCGTATCGCGCGCATTTGCCGATGGAGTTCATTTCCGCTGGGGCTGGGTGTATCGAAAAAGTAAATCAGGCGATCTTCGCCGTTGTCGACCGTGAGTCCGAAGCCCTCGAGCGCTGTCTTTACCTGATGATGCGGAATGAGGACTGGTTTCGATTGCCGAAGCGCCCGATACGAGCCCCCCGACCTTGCCGCGCGTGGCGTCTCCACGTTCCATAGCGTAGTTCCCCGGCCTACCGAAGGGTCATGCAGCGCCATCGTAATACATCGGCCACCGGCCCTGCACGACTTCGCGATCACTCGCGTAGGCGTCTAGACAAATGGGGCACCTTGGTCCTATCGCATCGCGGGCGAGGGGTTAGTGCAACCCCATCCCTTGGTGCGATCACTGTTAAGTCATCTAAATGATTTAGCGAACGCTACGCCTGGCATTTCGTTGTGTCAGACCTACACCGTATTCCCCTCCGTCTTACGGATCTACGCGCCTGGGCCGGCAGACGGGGCGCCGTCTTACCGGGTAACCTCGAACACTTTGTTCCCCGAAGGCTCCCCGACCATGCCCAATTTCTCGATCCCCAAGGAAACCTGGATAGCTAAGACATTGCCCGACGGACGAGCAATGCACTTGCTCGCGAAGGACGCCTTCGAAACGTTCAATGCCGACGCACTCGGCCTTGGTGACCTCAAGGCCGAGGCGCACTCGTTGGATTCGATCGTGGCAATCTTCGATCTCGAGGGATTTACCGCGTTCTGCAAGCAAATCGAACCTCATCTGGCCGTCCCCCTGTTTCTGAGTTCGTTCCTGGACTGGCTGATGGCCAGCATTCGCGGCGAAACGAAAGAGAAGGAGGACCCGGACGGGATCGTGATGTGGTGCCCGCTACCCTACTTCGTCAAATTCATGGGGGACGGCCTGCTGGTGCTGTGGGACAGCTCGGTGATGAATTCCGTGGCGCGCAGAAATGTCGTCCGCTCCTGTGAGCGAATCACCACGAACTATTCGACTACGTTTCTTCCTACCATTCGCATGAAAGTGACGGACCCGCCGACGAAGCTGCGTTGCGGCGTCGCAAGAGGGACCGTCTTCTCCGTCGGGAGCAGCGAGGATTATGTCGGATCCTGCATCAATGTCGCGGCAAGGATCCAGAAGATTTCGTCGTTGACGTTCACGTTCAACCGGCGAGGTTTCGACCTCGAGGAGCCGGGTACCGCCGAGTTCTTCACGGACGAGATTGTCGTCAAAGCGCTGTCCATTCGAGGCATCGGCAAGAACGAACTGATTGGCGTTCTGAAACACGAACTCGCAACGCTGCCTCCGGACGAAGGTGCGCTTTTCCGCGACCCCGGACCGGTCGCCGAAACCGCGGCCCCCGCACCCGCCGCACCTGCACCCGCCGCCGCGGTCCTGCAGATAGGGCATTCACGCAAGTGATTCAAATGCCGACAGCGTTTCGCGACATGCGCCGACAGATGGACAGGCCCGAGGACGCGACACTGCGGCTTGACGGATCTACCGTCAAGGAGACTACGATGGGAAAGTATCTGTTTGCCTGGATTCTCGGAGTACCTGCAATCGTGCTGGTTGGCATCTACGCGGTCACGCACCTCCTGTAGCGGATCACCCCCTTGCGTGTACTTTGAGGCCATCGGGTTTCATCGGAGGCGTCGTCCTACAACCGTATGGGCAGTACCCCTATGGCTCAAGGCGCACGCAAGGCGTAATCTCTTTGGATGGGGCTGCGCGTGTATGTGGTGGAGGACTCCGCGATCGTGTTCGATCGCCTTCAGGAACTGCTGCATGAGCAAGGCGTGCAGGTCGTCGGTCATTCGGACACCGCCGCAACAGCCATCGTGGAAATAGCGGCCTTGCGCCCGGACGTGGTTGTGGTCGACATTGCGCTTCGTGAAGGCACGGGTTTTCACGTGCTCAAAGCGCTCGGTGAACCAACGGATCCTCGCGGGCCGGCGCGCGTCGTGTTGACGAACTTCAACCGTGATTGGTATCGCGACGCCGCCAAACGCCTGGGCGTGGAACACTTCTTCGACAAGAGCTACCAGATCCCGGACTTGATGAAGGTCTTGCACGCCATGGCACTGCCCACGGGCGGCGAAAGCGGCCCGCCCCTTCCGCTGCCCATCTGACCACGGGTTCATTCGGGAGTCCTTGGCGCAGCAGTCCTTGGCGCAAGTTGACGGCTCGACGTGACGGGCGTCGCGTCAAATCATCGATTCCGAGCCCTTCCCGTGGAGTCGACCTCGGCTGCGCTACCGTGCTGCCGATGCGGCCAACCGCGCCAGCATGACATTGCGCGCGCCGACGCAATACGCCCGGGCGAGCATGCCGGCCTGCTCGCGATCCCGCCTTCCTATCGCCCGCACCAACGCTCGCACTGGCTCGGGATTGGCGGCCACCAGGTCGATGGTGTCATGGATCGCGCGATTGCATTCGCGCAGCGCCGCGGTGTCGCGCTTGCTCTAAATCCGGACTTGACTATCTCGGGCTTGTCTCCTGGACCTACTTGTTTGCGGATCGCGAATCCCGAAACGGACCCCCACTGAGTTCGATGTGCGCTCACAGGTGGCGGCGCCCGACAAGCACGTCAGAGGGTTGCGAGGCAAGGCAGGAGGGCAGAGAATTGCGCGTACCGCTTACGGCCACCTACAATTTCCTCAACCCCACCTGAGATCCCACCGGTCGCATCCGTTTTTTAGGCCAGCACGATGAGACGCCGGGGTAGTCAACGCTTTGCGGTCGTCTGCGGTCCGTTTGCCATCAAGCTTCCGCGCTTGCGCCGTCTGCGCGAAGGGATGCGCGCGAACCGTATGGAGGCGCGCATCTGGCGCGAGGGTTGGCAACGCAAGTATCCGGAGCTTTGTCCGATCCTCGCAAGCTTGCCGCTTGGCTCGGCCCTGATCATGCCGGCCGTTAGCATCATGTCCCCGGCTGAATACCAGGCATTCCTCGATACCGGGGGTCCTCCGGACCATAATCCGCTTCCGGAATTATACGAATCAAAGGGAGGCGAATGGGGCTACCTGAACGGACGCCCGGTGGTCGTCGACTACGCGATGCGCGTCCACATGGACGTCGGCGAAATCGCCCTGATCGATCCGCGCGTGCTCACGATAGAGGACGTCAAGACGAATTGGGACGCGATTTGGTAATGTGTGAACATGCAAAGAAAATGCCCGTATTGCGGCGGCGTCGAGGTGCGTCGCTCGGGTTCTCCTGACCTTGACGAGTCCGCGTGAACGCTCCTGAGGTCGCGCTATCACTGTCGCAGTGGCCGCGGGCTGTTCTGGGTCATTAGCGCGAGAACCTATCAGACCACTGGCTTCCTGTTAGGGCTGGGCCTGTTGGTTTTCGTCATAGTTGCCTTCCTCCTCCCCACGGGCACCGAATGATCGATCCCTCCCCCGTTCGGCTTTCGTTTAGGTCCCACGCTGTCCCGCTGTTCGACTATGCGACCTGAAGAAAATGCGTGCCTTGTAGCGTGATGGGCAGCAGATCTGCAGGATCGAATCGCGAGCCGTGGGCGGCAAAATAGTCGAGCAGGCGCTGCGACTCGGTCCACCACCAACATTTTGCCTTCCACTCGGGCCGTACTCGGTATTGCAGCCGGTCGATGACCGATGCATCCCACTTGAAATGGTGGACCTGCGCCCAGCCAACGATGGTTCGCCGATTCGCACCTTCATCCAGCGTGTGTTTCCCGCCGCTGACGGCAACCCCACCACGGGTCATGGTCACTTTGCGCGGATCGCCTTTTGCCAATGCCTGCGTCACGTTGCAGGTTCTCGGATAGGCGTCCCAGATCGATTGCCCGGGACAAAAGCGCGCCAAGCCATAATCGGCGGCAATCCGATCGATGAGCACGCCGCGAAAATAATCGACGCCAATGGCATCGCTTTGCGCAATCAACGCGGAAAGCGGTTCCGGGTACACCTGAAATTCGTCGCTGTCGCACCAGACGATCCAGTCGGTCGGCGCAACACTTTCGGCCTGCAGTCGACGCTCGTGGTCATTGACCGACGGCGCATCGAATTCATGCTCCCAGAAAAAGGGCTCATGGATGTTCAGGCGGACCAGGGCTTGTCGAAACCGTTCCCGGTTTGCCTCCTTCGCTTCCGGCGCGGCGCCCGGTTCCAATTGCAGCGTGAGCAGAAAGCGTTGGACGCCAATGCCGCGATAGTGCGCGACAAACTGCGGCAGCCAGTCGATGCGGAAAGGTTCGAGCGTGCAGATCAGTACGATCATGTAGAAAGCCAAAAATGTGACCGAGGGAGATCTTGGAAAGCTTACACCGGCTGCGTCGGCGAAAGTCCCACCCAACGATGGGCGCGAGGCGAATCGGGTCGAAGGACAGCACTCACGAGCCAACACAATGTTATCAATAATGCTGTTGACGCAACTTCTTTGGCCCCGCAGAATTCCCAATGAATGGACCGGACACTGGCGCCGATGCGGCGGGTATTGATTCCACACCATGGTCACCAGCAAGACTACGAAATCGTCGCAAGTTCCCGGCATCGCGGACATTGTCCAGCGGCTCGAGGAGGAGATCGCCCTCGGCTTGCTACGACCGCGCGAGTGCCTGGTCGAGGACGAACTGCTGTCGCGCTTCAACGTCAAGCGACACATTGTCCGCCAGGTCCTGGCCGAACTCGAGCTGATGGGCATCGTCACCCGGCGGCCAAATCGCGGCGCCATCATTCGCGATTTCACCTCGCATGAATTCGAGCAGATCTATTTTGTGCGTGAGCTGCTGGAGCGCGCCGCAATCGAGGTGATGCCGCTGCCGGCGGACTCCGCGGTGATCAGGACGCTGGGTAAACTTCACCAGCGACACCTCGCCGCGGCCAAAGCAGGACTCCTGCGCGACGTCTTCCGACTCAACCTCGAGTTTCACAAGGCGTTCTTCGAAGCCTGCGGCAACGCGCCACTCGCGGATGCCATCTCCCAATTCGCATTCAAGTCCTACGCCATACGTTCCTACACGATTGGCGACCCGAACTTGCTGGCGCGTGTGTGCAAGGAGCACGCGCAAATGATCAAGCTCTTGAGTGGCGGCAGCCGTCAGGCGCTGATCAACCTGGTTTCGGACCACAAGCAGCCGGCGAAGCTCGCGTACATCCAGGCCTCGCGCCGGATCGAAGCCGGCCTGGAGCCGGCCCTGCCCGCGTCCCCTGCACGACCCGTCCAGCGTCAGGGAAAACGCGGCTCCGGTTCGGGGTTGGCGCCGGCCCGCGCCAGAAAATCGGAATCGCACCCTTCGTCGGCCTGAAGCACGTGCTCGATCTGCGTTCCGCTCATGCGAAACAACAATGCGCAACCTACTTCGCCGCTTTGGCGACTTCGGCTAGCAGCGCCGTCGACTTCGGACTCGTCGCTGTGTGGCGAATCAAAATGTCTGGCGGCAGCAAGTTTCGTCTGCTGTAATAGGCGTCGTTCCAGTCGATGTTCGTGTGCACGACCGTACCGTCGAGATTGAGTCCGGCATAAACGCCCTTCGCGCGAGCGAACGAGATCAGGTCGGCGGTCACCGTCGACTTCGCCCCGGCCCCGACCGGCCCCGCTGCGATGCTCGCATCGCCCCCGACCTTGAATGAGGTCGACAGCAGGGAATTGAGACCCCTGTCGGTCATGACGACGATGATCACCTCGGACACCTCTACCCCCGCCTGAAAACCGACGCTGGCGGTGCCCAGGTCATAGAACGCCGGTCCGACCCAGGCGGGTCCATTCTTGGCGAGGAGTACCGCTCGGCCACCCGACCCCCCAAAAATGAAACCGGCCTTCACAATCTGCGGAGCAATCAAGATCGCCTTGGCCCTGCTTAGGTTGTCCTGGATCCACGTCTGATCCGGATCTCGAAGGAAGTTGCTAAGCGTCCCGCGGGCGTCGGACACCAGCCTGTCGGGCTCCGAGGAGTAGGTCCCCGATTGAGTAGTAGAACACGACGCAAGAGCCCCGGTTACCAAAATCAGGAATATGGTGCGGCGTGAAAGGTGCAGCATCTCTTTGGTCTTCATCGCATTTCCTTTGATTAGCCACCGGCAACAATCCACCTTACTGCGTCGTCATATTGATTGTTGGGAAAAACCTTTGCCGGGCAGGGTATCGCGAATGCAAAGATACGCGTCGCCCCGGCAACCCAGTCAAGATCAGTAACGACAGCAATCCGTTCCCACGCCTTGAGATGGGAAAATCCCACTTTCATGTCGTCCCACATCGCTCCAGAAGTGAATCCATCAAAATCCGGCCCCAATTGATAAAGAATGCGAATTCGACCATATGCCTTTAGCGCTGACTGGAGCGCTGGAATGACGACAGTCTCGTAGTCGCTTGCATTGACTTGCCCGGATGCAACGAAACCAACGACATGCTCAGGAAGATTGGGTAAGAGTTGGATCATGACAGTGCTCGTGTACCTTATGCGGTCTTCAACCAGTCAAGGGCCGTTGCCTCGTCGGCATAGGGAAAATGCTTCACTTCGGCCGAAGTGAAGTGCTTTGCAAGTGATTCCGCCAGACCGGCCACCCGACTGTCGGTCACGATTGCCACCCGTCGGACCTTCTTGTGATGTTCGCCGACAAAATGCATATGCGCCGTGAATCCCCCGAAGTTCTCCCATCCGGGAAATGTTTTCGTGTGTATCAACACGCCCTGGAGCTTCGTATGGTCGGATAGATACAAATCGACAGCAGCGCTGAGACCAGCGAAGTCTTCCTTAGTTAGTGGTGCATGCGGTTTGAGGACCAATATGCCCTCTGGCACCATTATCGAGTAGTCAAGCATTTGGTTCTCCATGGGTCTTTCGACAGAGAAGGTCATTGTGATCACGGCCATGTGGCGCACCGGATGCACGCGGGAATGGACCCGCCGGCGCGTCGACCGTAGGCAGTCTGGCTAACAGCATCACCGTTGCGGGCGCGCGTTGCCCGAATCTGGTCGACTGCCCACAGCTGAAGGGTCGGGTTTTACGCTGGTCCCCTCTGTAGGAGGAGTGGCATTCGCTGTGGGCGCAGAATCTTCCGCGCTTGTCGTCGTTCCATGCGGGTGTGGTGACAGCAACGACATTGCGATCGCAAAGCACACCCATGCGAGCCAGAGCATATTTCGCAGCGGACGCTCCGCCGCGCTTGTTGACGCGTTGGCGGTCGCGGGTTCGTCTGCCTTCGGCAGAAGCGCCACCAACCGGGCGGCAAGAACCTCTGTCTCCGCCGACTGCTGTCGATTGCCGGGAAAAAGATTGAGTGTAGAGACGAGCGATTCTCGAGCGTCCGGCGTGGATAGGGTCGCCAGACGGGCCGCCTCCTCCCAAGGATCGACGTTCATGCGTGCCAATGCGGAAATGACGCTGAGCCGCATTCCGCTGGGCTCATCGCATATCGGCGCAAACAGAAAGTCTTCGTATCGAGATATCGCGCTCAAAGCGGAACGTTGATTGGCCATAACGGCGGCGCCTTCGCTCATGGCGTGTCGAATTCCATCGTCGGTCAACCCCTGGCATCTCTGCTCATGGTTGTCGGCCGTCATGCAGCACGCGAGCCACCTACTTGCCGCCAACGATGAGCGCGGACGCATCCACGCTCCTCACGCCGTCGACCCGCCCGGCAATGTTCGTCACATGCTCGACGGCATCCTTGTTTGCGAGGCTGCCCTTCAGAACTACTACGCCGCCAGTTGTCTCCACGCTCACACCCATGACCCTACTCATGCTGTCGGCCAGAATCTCCGACTTGACTTTCGTCGTGATCCAGCTATCGGCAAGGGCGCTTTCCGTCTTCGCAATGTTGCTGCCGGAAGCGCCCGGTACCTGAACGCTTGTCGCAATCTTCAGGTTGTTGTCCACACTCTTGACACCGCCGACCGTCCTGGCCACTGCCTCGGCCGCGGTCTTGGCGGTCGGGTTGCTGGCCGACCCATCGAGCGCGACCACCCCATTATTGGTGGTGACGCTTATCTGGGAATTCTTGAGACTGGCCGTATCAAACAGCTTCGCCTTGACCGTGGTGGTTATGGCGCTGTCGCTGATCGCCGCGCCCACGCTATCGCTATGCGCCTGTGCGATTGCTGCATCATCGGACGCCGCAAGAACCGTACCGATGCCCAGTCCGGCAGTCAGCCCGGCGACGATTAGCGCGGTGAAGACGGCCGCTTTGCCAAACGAAGGTATTCCCATATTTCCTCCGCTTCTCCGATTGCTCGAAAGCATGACCGGGCGCTCAATCGGTGAATTGCCGATACCAAAAGGTGCTGCGCCAGAGAAGATTGTTTTCATGTCGACCTCGCGTGGACGGCCTTTGCGTGCCTTGAATCGGACCGAGGCGCCAGCGAGGCGATCCGGCATTTTCCCCCGACGTACTCGCTATCCATTGCTCTTCGTTGCCTGCACTGGAACGCTTTCTCGGGGCTCCTGTACAAAGGTTCCTCGCAAGCCCCTTCACCGTCTGTGCACCATCGCACACAGTGAGACGCCCGTCGCGCGCAGCGTCGCGCAACCAACGCGCGGGCGTCTGGAGGTCTGTGCAGCGGCTCACCGCCGCCGAGGCGCGTCGAGCTCTGGCGTTAAGCCTTCAGGCTGGTGCAGACGCGCTGCAAAAGTGCCCTTACTTCCTTGCCAACCGCTTGTACCTCCGGCCTGTCGACCAACTTCAACACCGCCTCGGGATCCATGAATGCAACCGTGATGGTCCCATCGGCCTCTTCGCGCACGACCACGTTGCACGGAAGCAGCAATCCGATGTCGGGATCGGCCTCGATGGCGCGGTGTGCGAGCGCAGGGTTGCATGCGCCGAGTATGCGATACGCCCGGCGTTCGACATCAAGCTTGGCTTTCAACGTTGCCCGGACATCGATGTCGGTGAGCACGCCAAAGCCTTCTGCCTTCAGGGCCTCGGTTACTTTCGCGACGGCGGTATCGAACGGCAGCTTGAGCTGCGTGCTGAATCCGTACATGAACAAACTCCCATGGGCTGGCAGACCCAAGCGTCGAGCGCTTGGGTCTGGTTGCGTTTGCCACTGCATTGAGCGCGCTGGCGTCCGGCCACGGCGCTTGCCTATACGCCGACCGCGACGGTCGATACGTCAAGCCTGATCTAGCCGTGGCTCAGTTTGGAGCGTTGCTCGGTGGTGAGCACCGCATCCATCTGTCTCCGGGCGCCGAGCGACAGGTCGAACATCTGCTGCCGCAGTTCTGACATGTTGCGGAAGCTCTTGCTGAGCGCCGCGTCGTCGCGCGGGTTCGAGTCATACTGTTCGTTCATCTGCGATTGCTCGTCCTGCATCTTGCCCATCAGGTCCCAGTGTTT
>JBDTRG010000122.1:0-4559 GCA_039931775.1 Betaproteobacteria bacterium
GGGGAGAGGCGCGCAGCGACTTTCGGGGGGATCATACTGGCTCAGCAGGCGAGCCTATAATTGGCGAGGGTTTACGGCGCGCCCGCGGTGGGCCGCGCCGCCCGGCCAGGAGAATCACCATGACCGAAAGTGCCGATAGTTCCCGCGACAAGCTCGTCGACGACTTCGCGGCAGTGCTCTCCGAAGCGGAAGAGATGCTGAAGCGCGCAGCGAACGAAACAGGCGACAAGGCGCGCGACCTCCGCTCGCAGGTCGAGACCAAGTTGCTTCGCGCCAAACTCAGCCTGCAGGAGATCGAGGGACGGGCCATCGACAAGGCCAAGGTCGCCGCGCGGGCCACCGACGACTACGTCCACGACAATCCGTGGCAGGCGATCGGCGTCGCCGCGGCCGTCGGCATCGTCTTCGGCCTGATGATGAACCGCCGTTGATGACGCGCACGCGGTGAGCGACGGCGCGCAGAGTGGAACGTCCCGCGGACTGCGCGGCGCGGTCAGCACGCTCGGCAGCGCGCTGCTTGGGCTCCTGCACACGCGGCTCTCGCTTGCCGCTCTCGAATTCGACGAGGCACGCGACAGGACGGTCGCGAGCCTCGTCACGGTCGCCATCGCAGTTCTGGCGTTCGCGTTCGCGATCCTCGGCGCCTCGGTGCTCGTCGTGATCGCGTACTGGGAAACGAACCGCATCGCGGCGCTTTGCGGCTTGATACTCGCCTACCTCGCCATCGGGTTCATCGCGATGTGGAGGCTTTCGGCGCGCTCCAGGACCGATCGGCCGCCATTCGCCGAAACGATCGCCCAGTTCGAGCGTGACCGCGCGTGGTTCACCGGCAACCCGGAACACAAGAAGTGAACGGCGGGCGACGCGTCGAACTTGCGGAAAGGAAGGGGCTTCTCACCGCCCGCGCCGAGCTCGACCGTGCGCGGATCATGCTCGCCGCGCACGAGATCCGCACGGTCGTGCTGCCGCATTCGGATGGCGACCGTGCTTCTCGCTACCGGCCGGTGGCCGCGATGCTCGTCGGCGTGCTCGGCCCATCGGTGGGTGCGTCGCGCGTCAAGACCTGGCTGAAAGTCGCGTGGTTCGCGCTCGCCGCGCTGCGCGTCCTGCGGAACTGGCGCTAGCTCGGTTCACGAAGGCGCCGCAACCGCACCGCCGCAGCGAGAAGGGCCGCGGCGACGATCAGTCCGGCCCACAGGCCCGGACTGCTCAGGAACTTGAACGGGTCCAGGGCCGGAAGACCATCAAACTTGTGGTCGTTGACCGTGACGACGAAGGCTTCCGGAAGGCCTCCCATCAGCCGGTACTTCAACAGGCTTCCGAAATAGGACGTTCCTAACGAAATCCTCTCGACGAAAATAACGGCCAGCGGAGGCAACACCGCCCATAGAAATGTCGATCGCCGCGCCCACGACGAAACGAGCAGGAGCCAGCCGTAGATCGGGGCATGCCACAGTGCGAGCGTGAAGAGCCCATAGATCAGGACGAGCGGCATCCGGAACAGCGGCAACTCGGTCCACAGCGTCGTGGCGCTGATTCCCTTCGCCGGCAGGATCGCGGTGCTCAATAACAGGATGATGAGCTGGGTGGCAACGGCGATGGCGGCGGCCACGAGGGGCACGACCACCAACGGGATGCCGGCCTTCCCGAGCACCGCGGTGAGATCCGAGACGGGCAGCGATTTCCAGAACAGGATGCTGCGGTCACGCCGTTCGCCGTACAACGCGTCGAGGCAATAGAAAGCCGCCACGGTGAATGCCGTGAAGATGATCGGCAACGCGACGATGCCGTAGCGTATCGTCAACTGGAGCGCCAACCGCTCCGGCTCGAGCGCCGCCAGCGCGCGCCAGGTGTTCGGTTCGTGGACCGTGCTGACGAGGAACCCGAACACCACGAGTGCCGCGGCGATCAGTGGCGCGAGATAGATCGAGCGGTTCTCCCACAATTCGCGTCGCACCGACCACGCGAGAAGCCGAGTGGCGGGCAGCGTCTCAGGAGCCGCGACCTTTGCGGCGACGGGGGGTTCGCGCAGGATGTCCGATGGGATGTTCATGCGGCAACCCCCTGCGGCTCTGCGGTCCGCCTGCCGATGACGGCGACGAACAGGTCGGCGATGCTCGGAGTACGAACGTCTCCGAGCGCGGCGAGCCGGTCGCGATCGACGCCGTCGTACAGCAGGATGCTGCGGCCGAACACCTGGCGCTCGTGGATGGGGCCCAGCAATCTCGCCGCGGCGACGTGCTCGGTGTGCACCATCACTTCGAGGTAGCGCGACTCGAAGTTCTCCATTGTGCAACTCAGCACGATGCGGCCGTTGTCGATGAACATCACGTCGGTCAGGATGTGCTGGATCTCCTCCACCTGATGCGTGGTCACGACGATCGTGCGGGTGCGATCGAAGTAGTCGTTCAGCAACGAGTCGTAGAACTGCTTCCGGAAGAGGATGTCGAGACCAAGCGTCGGCTCGTCCAGAACGAGCAACCTTGCGTCGATGGCCATGACCAGTGCCAGGTGCAGCTGCGTCACCATCCCCTTCGACAGTTCCCGGACTTTGCTGGCGCGCTTGATCGCCGTCTTCGCGAGGAATCCCTCGGCCTTTGCGCGATCGAACCGCGGATGCACGCCAGCCACGTAGTCGAGGGCCTGCGCAACGCGCATCCAGCGTGGCAGCACCGCCACGTCGGCGATGAAACAGACGTCGCGCATCAGCTGATCGCGCTCCGTCCACGGGTTACGACCAAGCACGCGCAGTTCGCCCTGGTACGGCGTCAAGCCGAGGATCGCGTTGAGCGCAGTGCTCTTGCCCGCGCCGTTGGGACCGATCAACCCGAGGATGCGGCCCTCGTCGACGTTGAGGTCCACACCGCCCAGCGCAACGTTTGCGCCGTAGGTCTTGGTGAGGCCGCGTGCTTCGATCACGGACATGGGTCAACGCTCCTGTTCGGCGGCATTCGACGACGACGCGCCGCCTGCCGCAGCATTCATCAGTTCGTCCAGCGTCAGGCCGAGCCGCCGGATGGACGCGTAGATAGGTGGCCACTGTTCGGCGAGGAATTTCTTGCGCTCGCCCTGCAGCAGCAGACTGCGCGCCCCTGAGTTGATGAACATCCCGAGACCTCGCCTCTTCTCGACGAGCCGCTCGTCGACGAGCTGTTGGTAGCTCTTCAACACGGTGAGGGGATTGACGCGATATTCGGCCGCGACATTGCGGACCGAGGGCAGCGGATCGCCTTCAATGAGCACCCCATCGAGAATCATCGCGATAACGCGGTCGCGAAGCTGCCGATAGATCGGCTGACTGTCGTTCCAGTCGCGATCCATCACGCTGTGTTCTTTTGTATATTCATTGGGTTGTCAGAGAGTTGGCCTCTGGACCACGCCTGCGGGAGAACGGTTTCGATCATCTGTGATATAGTGTTATAGTTAACTATAACACAATGGAAACGCAAGGCACAATTGATTTTTTAATCGCCGATCAATTCGGAGCGTGCGTGAGCGGCAGTGTGGATGCGACTACGGGGCCGCGATTGCGGGCACCCGGCAAGAAATCGACAGGATTGGCCGGCCGCCTTCGCCAGCCTCAAATGCCCAGAGCACTCCACATCGCGTCGACTCGAGCCTTGACCGCGGCGTCCATAGCGATGGGACGGCCCCACGCGCGCGTCGTTTCGCCGGGCCACTTGTTCGTCGCGTCGATCCCCATCTTGCTTCCGAGGCCGGACACCGGCGACGCGAAGTCGAGATAGTCGATCGGCGTCGACTCGACGAGCAACGTGTCCCGCGACGGATCGACGCGCGTGGTGATCGCCCAGATCACTTCCTTCCAGTCGCGAATGTCGATGTCGGCGTCGGTGACGACGACGATCTTCGTGTACATGAACTGGCGCAGGAAGCTCCAGACGCCGAACATCACGCGCTTCGCGTGCCCGGGATACTGCTTCTTCAGCGACACGACGGCGATCCGGTACGAGCAGCCTTCCGGCGGCAGGTAGAAGTCCGCGATCTCGGGAAATTGCTTCTGCAACAGCGGCACGAACACTTCGTTCAGCGCCACACCGAGCACCGCGGGCTCGTCCGGCGGCTTGCCGGTGTAGGTCGAGTGGTAGATCGGATCGCGGCGCATCGTGATCCGCTCGATCGTCAGCACCGGAAAGCGCTCGACCTCGTTGTAGTAGCCGGTGTGATCGCCGAACGGGCCTTCGACCGCGGTCTCGTAGCCGGACGGATCCTCGGCATCCGGTCGGATGAAACCCTCGAGCACGATCTCGGCTGTGGCCGGCACGTGCAACCCATGCGCGATGCATTTGACGATCTCGGTGCGCGAGCCGCGCAGGAGACCCGCGAACTGGTATTCGGACAGCGTGTCCGGCACCGGGGTCACGGCGCCGAGGATCGTCGCCGGATCCGCGCCCAGCGCCACCGCGATCGGAAACGGCTCGCCCGGCGATTTCATCGCATGATCCCGAAAGTCGAGCGCGCCGCCGCGATGCGCGAGCCAGCGCATGATCACCTTGTCGCGCGCGATCACCTGCTGCCGGTAGATGCCGAGGTTCTGCCGC
>JBDTRG010000123.1:0-16293 GCA_039931775.1 Betaproteobacteria bacterium
TCCCACCCACCGAAGGTCAGGCTCAACAGCAGCGCGTGGATCAGCAGCGAGAGCAGCAGCGCAGGTGTCAGTCGCCAGCGTTCAGGGCTTGCATGATCCCCCCGCGTGTCGTTGGAATCTGTGGAACTCAAGCGTGCTCCGCTGTCACGGCTCGGGCACTGCTGTTTGAGCAGGGCCGTGTTGCCCACGGTCCTTGGCGCCCGCCGAGCTGAAGGGCCCACTGGACGCGGCCTTGCCAGAGCACCTCGGAGACTTCCGTGAACAGCATCCGGCCGAGCCTGGGCGTGAACCCGCGTCTAATTGTCCGGCGCGGGCGGCGGCGCCACGGGCTTCGGCACCCAGAGCACCGCGAGCATCGCGGCGAGAACCAGCGCCAGCGCCACCCACTCGCCGATCCCCGGTCGCTCGCCCAGCAGCAGCATCCCGGAGAACACCCCGACGATCGGCACCGGCAGCGACGACATCGACGAGACGGCGACGGGCAGCGTGCGCGCCAGCGTGTACCACGCCCAATGCGCCAGTGTGCCGGCGAGGAACATGTTGTAGACGAGCGCGAACCAGCCCGCGGGTGACGGGGCGGTCAGCGGGCCCGTGGCGAAGAACGGCGCGAGGATCGCGAGCGGCACCCAGCCCAGCAGCATCAACCAGCCGGTCAGCGCGTTTTGCGGCATCGGCACCCTCCATTTGCGCAGCAGAACGGTGCCGAACGCCCACGCGAGCGATGCGCCGAGGATGAACAGCGCCGCGGTCGGCGTGCGCTGCAGGTGCCGAATGTCGTCGCCCAGCAGCACCGAAAGGCCGAGCATGCCGAGCGCCATGCCGACGGTCTTGCGCTTCGACAGCGGCTCGTGCAGCAGGAACAGCGAGAAGAGCACTGTCCAGATCGGCATCGTGAACGCGAGAATTGCGCTGCGGCCCGCCGGCAGCTGCTGGACGCCGAAGAGCAGCAGGCCGTTCCAGCAGGAGATGTTGAAGATCGCCAGCAGCGCCACCTTGCCCCAAAGAGGGCGCGGAATGCGGATCGAGTCGCCGGAGAGATTCGCCACGGCGAGCAACCCCAGCGCCGCGAACGGCAACGTCAGCGCACGGAACGTCAATGGCGCGATTTCGCTGACGCCCATCTTCATGATCGGCCAGTTGCAGCCCCAAACGAGCGCGAGCACGGCGACCGGAACGAGCGCCGCGGCGGTGATGTGCTGTGTGGGCGGCGCTTCGACGCGCGGCGGTTTCTTCACCTGGCGCAGGGGCCGGGTGTGGCAATGCGGGAGGGACGGGCGCGCGTCATCCGCGTTCCCGAGACGGCAGCGTTTCGCCATATTTGCTCTGGTGCAGCGCGCGCGCTTGCGTGACCCACGCATCACGCCGGATGCGGCCCGGGAACTCGTGGAGCTTCGCATCGATCTCGTCGATGTCGCGCTCGGTCCAGCGTGCGATCTGCCGATAGGTGGCCACGCCCAGCATCTGCAGCATCCGTTCGAGCACCGGCCCGACGCCGACGATCAGCTTCAAATCGTCCGGCGCGCCGACGCCGAAGAACGGTGGCGGGGCGTTGTTCTCGAGATCGATGACGAGTTGCCGGTAGCGCGCCGTCTCGCCATGCGCCATCGCGAGATCGTCGAACAGCCGACGGCGCTCGCCGGCAAATCCCTCGAGCTGCACAACTGCCGCGCCGCGCGATGCGAGCTGGCGGCGCAGCATCGCGGTTTCCGCCTCGTAGCTCCTGACGAGGCGCGCGCGTTCGGCGATCGTACCGTCGTCGGCGGGGGGGGCCGGTATAGGCGCGACGGGCACCGGAGTTGTCGCGGCGATCGGCGCCACCGTGGAAATCGGTGCGACCTCGCGTGGCGTGGCCGCCGGCAACGCATCGATCGCGGGTGGCGGCTTCGCGGGCATCGTCGCGGGAATCGCAACGTCAACCCGGCGCGTGCGTCCCACCGCGTAGCCGATGGCTAATGCGGCGAGCGCGATGACGATGGCTAGGAGGGTCGACACGAGCGATACGTCGGCGGGAGGGTTGCGCACGTGCTCGCCGCGTGCGAACACCCGGGGTGCCGGGCATCGCGCCGGGTTCGTCGCGCAGATCAGGGATTGTAGTCGACCGCGCGGTGGCGGCCAAACGCTGCCGGCACGGCGTCGGGCGAATGCCGCCTGCTAGAATCTGCGCCGACTGCTCGACCGACCCCATGTCCGACCTGCCCGATCGCCCACTGCCCTCCGCCGGCGACAATTCGGCGCCTCGGGAGGCAGGCGGCACGCCCCCCGAATTCGCCGCTGCGCCTCCGCCGAAGCGGGTGGACGGCGCTTTACGAGCGGCGGGCGTGTCGCGGACCCTGCTGGCCGGCGTCGCCCTGCTCGCTATCGTGGCAGCGCTCGCCGTGTGGCTCGACACCCGGCGCACGCAGCAGCAGTTGCGGGCAGAGGTCGCGCAGCGCCTCGCGGGCGTCGAATCGTCGACGCAAGCGGCGGGGAAGGCCCAGACGCAGTTCGCAACCGATCTGCGCGACGCCCAGGCGAAGCTCACGCTGTTCGAGGCGCGCATCGCCGAGTCGCAGGCGCAGCAGGCGGCGCTCGAGGCGCTCTACCGCGACCTCGCGCCGTCGCGCGACGAGATCGCGCTGTCGGAGATCGAGCAGGTGCTGCTGGTCGCCAATCAGCAGCTGCAACTCGCCGGCAATGTCTCGTCCGCATTGACGGCACTGCAGTTGGCCGAGGTGAAGCTGCAACGCCTCGATCGCCCGCAATTCGTTCCGCTGCGGCGCGCGCTGTCGCGCGACGTCGATCGCCTGAAGTCCGTTCCCTACGTCGACATCGCAGGGATGAGTCTGAAGCTCGACCAGTCGATCGGCGCCATCGATGCGCTGCCGCTCGCGATGGACGAACGCGTGCCGGCGCCCGTGCCGGACAAGGCGGCGCCCGCCGCCGACGAATCGGGATGGCGCCGTCTGTTGCGCGAGTTCTGGGACGATGCGAAGCAGCTCGTCCGGATCGAGGTTGCCGACCGGCCGGCGGCGCCGCTGGTGCCGGTCGCGCAGCAGTATTTCCTGCGCGAGAATCTGAAGCTGCGCCTGCTCACCGCACGCATTGCGCTCCTGTCGCGCGACGACGCGAGCTTTCAGGCCGATATCGCGGCGTCCGACGCGTGGCTCAAGCAGTACTTCGACGTCCGCGCGAAGACCGTGCAGGCGGTGCTTGCCACGTTGAAACAGCTCGCCTCGGCGCCGATGCCGGGTGAAACGCCGGACCTTGCGCGAAGCCTCGAAGCGCTGCGCGTGCTGCGCCTCGCGCAGGACCGCGCCCCTGTCCGAGGGGGCCCGGCCGCATCGCCCCCACGGTAGAAGAAAAACCGTGCGCATCCTTTTCTGGTTCCTGTTGCTCGCCGGCGCCGCGGTCGGCGCCGCGCTCGCCGCGAGGATCACGACCGGCTACGCGCTGTTCGTAGCACCCCCCTATCGCGTCGAGCTCTCGCTCAACCTGCTGATCGTCCTCTGCGCCGCGGCCTTCGTCACCGGTTATCTGCTGCTTCGCATCGTCCGGAGGACGCTCGGGTTACCCGACGAAGTGCGCGCATTCCGCCACCGCCAGCAAGCCGAGCGTGCCCGCACCAAGCAGGATGCGGCGGTGGTCGCGCTGCTCGAAGGCCGCTACGGCCGCGCGCGCCAGCACGCGGAGGAGGCGCTGGCGATACCGCGATCGTCGGGCCTCGCCGCGCTGATCGGCGCGCGAGCGGCGATCGATGGGCGCGAGTTTGCCGCGGCCGAGGCGCTGCTCGGACGCGCCGACGCGCAGATGCAAAGCGTCGCCGTTGCGAGGTTGATGCTCGAGGCCGAGCTGAAGCTCGAGCAGGGACAGGCACGCGAGGCGCTCGAGGTGCTTCAGTCGCTGCGCCGGGAGGCCGGTTCGCATACCGCTGCGCTGCGCCTCGAACTTCGCGCATTGCAAGGCGCGGGTCGCTACGCCGAGATTCCGCCGCTCGTCGACCAGCTGGTCAAGCGCAAGGCCTACGGCGCGACGGAAGGCGAGCTCGTGCGCGCCGCCGCACACGCGCAGGAACTCTCCGCGCGCGTCCTCGACCAGGCGGGATTTCGCGCCTACTGGGCGAAACTCGCCGACGCCGAGCAGCGAATGCCGCGGATCGCGCGCTCGGCGGCGCAGAGCCTCATCGCGCTGGGCGGCGATCGCGAGGCGGCCGAGGTCCTGGCGAAGAGCCTCGAGCGCGAATGGAATCCGGATCTCGTGCGCCTCTACGCGCAATGCCGGCCGGCGGACGTGACGCCGCAGCTCGAGCAGGCCGAGCGCTGGCTCCCCCTGCACCGCGAGGACGCGGCGTTGCTCTACGCGCTAGGCATGCTGTGCGAGCGAACGCAGCTTTGGGGCAAGGCGCAGTCCTATCTGGAAGCGAGCCTCGCGCACGACGACGACTATCGAACGCGCCTCGCGTTGGGCGAGCTGTTCGCGCGTCTCGGGCGCGACAACGAGGCCAACGCGCAGCTCGCCGCGGCATTGAAGCTCGCGCTGGCGGAACTCGAACCGGGCTGAAATCGATCTCGGATACAGCGCGAGCGTCTTCGCGGGGTCCGCCCACGTTGCTGCCGTGGCGACCCCGGCGATGGCCAGCGCGGCCACGACCACCATCGCGCGCACGGATCGTCCAGTCGTGATCCGGCGCCCGTGGTCGCGCTGCATTGTATTTCGGTCGAGATGGGCCACGCGTGCTTCATCGCGGATCGGCATCATGTTGCGCAACCGTTCAATCCAAGCGAACATGCACCTGAAGCCGGGCGCGTTCATCGCGCCATCGATTCGTCCCCTTCCGCAACACCAGGATTCCCGCTGCCCATGGACCCGATTTCCCGCCTGTTCGAAAACAACCGCGCCTGGTCGGAGCGCATCCGCCGCGTCGATCCCGAATTCTTCGGGAAATTGTCTCGGCAGCAGCGGCCCCGATACCTGTGGATCGGTTGCGCGGACAGCCGGGTGCCGGCCAACGAGATCGTGGGACTGCTGCCGGGCGAGCTCTTCGTGCATCGCAACATCGCCAATGTCGTCGTGCACAGCGATCTCAATTGCCTGTCGGTGATGCAGTTCGCTGTCGACGTGCTGCAGGTCGAGCACATCATCGTCTGCGGACACTACGGCTGCACTGGCGTGTCCGTGGCGCTCAAGAACGAGCGCGTCGGGCTCGCCGACAACTGGCTGCGCCACGTCCAGAACGTGCACGCGAAACACAACGGCAAGGTGGCCTCGCTTGCCGAGGGGCAAGTACAGATCGACCGCCTGTGCGAGCTCAACGTGATCGAACAGGTCGTCAACGTCTGCCAGACGACGATCGTGCGTGATGCATGGAATCGCGGCCAGTCCCTGTCGGTACACGGCTGGGTCTATGGCCTGACCGACGGGTTGATGCGCGACATGGGTACTACGGTGACGAAGCCCGAGGAAACCGCCGTCCGGTATCAGGCCGCGCTCGCCGCGCTCTGATGGCGCGTTCGAGTCGCAGGAACCCACCTGGAGGTCACGACAATGCGTCGACTGTTGGCGGCGTCGCTGCTCACACTTGCGTTGGTCGGGCAAGCCGGCGCGGCACCGGAAGGAATTGGCGCGGCGTGCGGCATTGCGACGCGCACGGAAACGATCGGCGCTGGAACCAGGGTCTACAACATCGCGGACACCGGCCCCGCTATCCTGCTGATCCACGGCCTCTTCGCCGGCAGGGAGCAATGGAACGCGCTGGTCTGCCGGCTCGCCGGGGCTGGCTACACGGCGATCGCCGTCGACCCCGGCCATGGCAAGAGCGCAGGATTTTCGGTGCGCGATTACGCGCTCGACTATCAGGTTGGCCTGCTGCACGTCGAGAATGCGCGCGAGGTGGCGCCGATCTATCTCGACTTCCTGCGGTCACGAAAGTAGCCGCCGTGGGCGCCGGCGACGATCGGCGCAGCGCCCGCGCCGCATGCGATCCGGCGCGCCGGCATCGCCGCGCACGACGGCTTCAGTGCCAGACGAGCAGCATCAGATAGGCGAGGAACAGCATCAGGTGTGCCGCGCCTTGCAGCACATTCGTGCGGCCGCTGGCGAACGTCAGCATGCTGACGATCAGCGTCAGCGCCAGCATCACCATGTCGACCGGGCTCAAGCCGAGGATGACGTCGACGTGATTGAGCCGGCCGATGATGATGACTGATGGAATCGTCAGCGCGAGCGTGGCAAGCGCCGAGCCGAGAAGGATATTGACGGCGCGCTGCATCCGGTTGTCGAGCGCCGCGAAGATGCCGCCGAGGCCTTCCGGGGCCAGCACCAGCATCGCGACGAACAGCGCGCCGAGCGCGGGCGGCGCCTTGAGCTCGTCCAGCCCGTAGTTGAGCAGGATCGCCATCTTCTCGGTGAGAAAGATCACGAGCCCGAGGCAGCCGACGAGAAACGCGATGTGGTAGGACAACGAGTGGAACTCGGGCGTCGCGTGCGTCGCATGAGCGCTTCCCGCGCTGGAACCGCCGTGCGCCGGCTCGATGAAGAACACCCGGTGTCGCGTGGTCTGGATCGCCAGGAAGACGATGTACAGACCCATGCACATCACGATGAGGAAGACCTCCTGTCCGTGGGAGAACGTCGCGTCGATCGTCGTGTCGGTGAAGTTGGGTACGATCAGGCCGAACACCGCAAGCGAGATGATCACGCTGAGGTAGGAAATCGCGCCCTGCAGGTTGTACTCCTGCTCGCGATGGCGCAATCCGCCGAACAGCAGCGACACGCCCACGAGGCCGTTCAGCACGATCATGACGACCGAGAACATCGTGTCCCGCGCCAGCGTCGGGTTGGGATCGCCCGTCGTCATCACGATCGCGATGGTCAGGATTTCGATGCTGGCAACCGCCAGCGTCAGCACCATCGTGCCGTAGGGCTCGCCGAGCTTCCATGCGAGGCAGTCGGCATGCCGGACGACGGATTTCACGCCGACGAGGATCATCGCGATCAGCCACGCGAACACCATCCCCGACATCAGGTGGTCGGGGAGTATGGCGAGCCACCGCTCCCCGACGAAGAGCGCGATAACCGCGGTGACGAGCGGCGCGAGTATCGCCGATTCGCGGCGAAATGGGCTCGCGCGCCGCGCGCCGTGCCGAGAGGGTGGATGCATCGTCCGGAATGTACCCGATTCCGAAGAGGCCGCGCCAGACGAACGGCGCCGCGCCGCTCGGCACAACGGGCCGCCGGTCGTCGCCGCTACTTGCCTTCCACGGCGTAGGTGAAGCTGTCCGCGTAGAAATCTACGGCGGGCAGCCCGCGCGTCTCCACGAAGGTCTTGCGCGCGACGTCGATCATCGCGGGTCCGCCGCACGCATAGACCTGGTAGCCCGAAAGGTCGCCAAAGTCGTCGAGCACGGCCTGGTGGACGAAGCCGGTGCGCCCCGGCCAACCTGCGTCGGGTTCGGAAAGCACCGGGATGTACGTGAAATGGGTGCTCGACTGCTGCCATTTCCCGGGCAGGTCGGGCAGGTAGAGATCGCGCATCGCGCGCGCGCCCCAGTAGAGCACCATCGGGCGCGTTGCGTCGATCTTGTGGTGGAGCGCGTGTTCGATGACGCCTTTGATCGGCGCGAACCCGGTGCCGCCGGCCACGAAGATGATCGGCTTGTCCGAGTCTTCGCGCAGGAAGAACGTGCCGAGCGGCCCCTCGAAACGCAGGATCTCGCGGCCCTTGAACTGCGTGAAGAGCTGGTCGGAAAAGAATCCTCCCGGCACGTGACGCACGTGCAGCTCGAGCAGCGCGTCGTCGTGCGGCGGCGTGGCGAGCGAGAAGCTGCGGCGCCGCCCGTCCTTCAACAGGAAGTCGATGTATTGCCCGGCGAGGAATTGCAGGCGCTCGTTCGCCGGCAGCTTGATCTTCACGATCGCGACGTCATCAGCGGGCTTGTCGATCGATTCGATCCGGCACGGCAGCTTGCGGATCTGGATGTCGCCGGCACGCCGCACTTCCCGCACTTCGAGCACGAGGTCCGTGAGCGGCCTCGCGCAGCAGAAGAGCGCGAGGCCGAGACGCTTCTCGTCGTCGGTCAGCGTCGTCGCCTGGTGTGCTCCGTAGTCGACGCTTCCCTCGACGATCTTCCCCTTGCAGGTTCCGCAGGCGCCGTTGCGGCATCCATACGGCAACATGAGGTCGGCTTCCATCGCCGCCGTCAGCACCGTCTCAGTCTCGGCGCAGGCGAACGAATGGCCGCTGGGGATTATGGTAATCTGGTGAGGCATGGCGACGACGCTCGGTCAGGGTCCCGCATCATGCATGGGCGCGAACGATGCGGGTGGCAAGAAGGTGATCCGGGTACTGTTGATCGGCTGCGGCGACGTGGCGCTACGCACTGCCCGCCTGCTCCATCCCAAGGTGCGTCTGTACGGTCTTACGCGCCGCGTCGAGGATGTCGCAAAGCTGCGCGCGCACGGCATCGTTCCCATCATCGGCGACCTCGACCGGCTGCGAAGCCTCGAACGCCTGCGCGCGGCGCCGTTCGCCGTGCTGCATTTCGCGCCTCCGCCATCCGAGGGTCGCGACGATTCGCGAACGCAGAAGCTGATCGCAACTCTGACGCGGGCGCGAAGCATACCACAGCGATTCGTCTACATTTCGACGTCCGGCGTCTACGGCGACTGCGCCGGCGCGCATGTCACCGAGACCAGGCCGCGTCGCGCCGGCACGCCGCGTTCGCGCCGCCGCGTAGCCGCTGAGGATCGGTTGCGCGACTGGGCGAAACGCCACAACGTTGCCTTGTCGATCCTGCGCGCGCCGGGCATCTACGCCGAGACGCGGCTGCCCCTCGACCGTATCCGGCAGGGTACGCCGGTGCTGGCCGCGGGCGACGACGTTTTCACGAACCACATCCATGCCGAGGACCTCGCGCGCGCGACGGTCGCGGCGCTGTTCCGTGCAAAGCGCAACCGGGCATACAACATCACCGACGACGCCGAGTTGCAGATGGGCAGCTGGTTCGATTCGGTCGCCGATGCGTTCCAGCTGCCGCGCCCGCCGCGCGTGAGCTGGGAGGAAGCCGAGGGGCGCATTGCGCCGTTGCTGCTGTCGTTCATGAGCGAATCGCGGCGCCTGTCGAACGCGCGGATGAAACGCGAGCTCCGTGTGCGGTTGCGGTACTCGACGCCGCAGCAATTGCTGGACGAAATCGCCCCGCGCGACCTCAAGAAGCAGCTGGCGCTGCCGCTGTGAGCGAATCCGCGCCCCCGCCGATCCCTGCGGGGGCGCGCGTCGACGCGATCGTGGCGCGTCTCGACGCCTACGAGCGACTCGTCCGTCTCGACAAGCCGATCGGCATCCTGCTGCTGTTGTGGCCGACCCTCACGGCGCTGTGGCTCGCGGCGTACGGGACGCCGACGTGGTCCGAGGTGCTGATCTTCACGATGGGAACGATCCTGATGCGCTCGGCCGGCTGCGCCGTCAACGACTGGGCGGACCGCGGGTTCGATCCCCATGTCGCGCGCACGGCCGGGCGCCCGCTCGCCACCGGCGAAATTCGCGCCGGCGAGGCGCTGGTGGTCGGGGCGCTCCTCGCGCTCCTCGCGTTCCTGCTGGTGCTCTCGACCAACCGCACGACGATCGTGCTCGCCTTGCCCGCGGCCGTCATCGCGATCTCGTATCCGTTCTTCAAGCGATTCTTCTTCCTCCCGCAGGCGTTCCTTGGGCTGGCATTTTCGTTCGGAATCCCGATGGCGTACGCGGCGATCTACGATGCCGTTCCGCCGATCGCCTGGGGTCTTTTCGCGATGAACGCGTTTTGGGTGATCGCTTACGACACCGAATACGCGATGGTCGACCGGGACGACGACCTGCGGCTTGGACTGCGAACGTCGGCCATCGCGTTCGGGCGGTTCGACGTCGCCACCGTGATGTTCTGCTATGCGATCTACCTCTCGGGAATGGCCATCGCCGGCACCTGGCTCTCGATGGGGCCGCCGTACTACATGGGGCTTGCGGTCGCGCTCGGCTGCGCCATCTACCATTGGACGCTGATTCGACGTCGCGAACGCGATCGCTGCTTCAAGGCGTTCCTGCACAACCACTGGTTCGGATTTGCCGTCTATGCCGGCGTCGTTGGCGACTACGCGTTGCGCCACTCGGCGTGGCCGCGGGTGTTTTGACGGCAGGTACACTTCCCGATGAGCAAGGGGATCCCTCCGGGCGACGCCGATGCGCGCAAGCGCGGGCTGCAGCCTGTCATCGGCCCGGGGACCCGCGTGCTGATCCTCGGCAGTTTTCCCGGCGACGCGTCGCTCGCTGCGCGCCAATACTATGCGCATCCCCGCAATCACTTCTGGCCAATCGTGGGCGCATTGATCGACGCGCCGCTGCCGACGCTACCGTACCGCGAAAGGCTCGTTCGTCTGCGCGCGAGCGGCGTCGGGCTGTGGGATGTGTACGTCGCGTGTGCGCGTCGCGGGAGCCTCGACAGCGCGATCCGGATGGCCGAACCGGGCGATGTGCGCCGGGTGCGGCGCGGCGCTCCTGCCGTCGGGCTCGTCTGCTTCAACGGCAAGACCGCCGCCCGCGCGCTTCCCGCGTGGCGCGACGCCGGCTACGCGACGCTCGTGCTGCCGTCGTCGTCGCCGGCCTACACCCGGCCGTTCGCCGAGAAGCTCGCCGCATGGGGGCCGATCCGCGATTTCCTGGGCGAGGGGCGCTGATAGGGGAATGTTGATGCGCAATGGGCGATGGACTTCGTGGTTCGCGTGGTTGCCGGTGCTGATGATTTCCGGCGGCGCAACCGCGGCGCCGCTCGTTACCGAGCGAGTGACGTTCGATTCGCTCGATCGCGATCCGGCGTCGGGCGCGCCGGTACGGATCACCGGGCTCCTGTTCCGCCCCGAGGGCGCGAGCGAGGTGAAGCGTGCGGCGGTCGTCGCGCTGCACGGCTGCGGCGGCATGTACAGCACGCTGAAGTCACGGCACGACGACCTGTCGACGCGGCATCAGGCGATGGCGGAACTCCTCGTCGGCGAAGGCTATGTCGTGCTGTTTCCGGACAGCTTCCGCGTTCGCGGCCGCAATGAAATCTGCACGGTCGAAAACCGCCAGCGGACGATCACGCAGACGAACCGGCGCCTCGACACGCAGGGCGCGCTCGCGTTTCTCCAGGCGCGCGCGGACGTGGCGGCGGATCGCATCGCGGTACTGGGCTGGTCGCATGGCGGAAGCGCCGTGCTCGCGGCGCTCAATGGACGGCATCCTGCCGTCGAGTCATGGATCGAACGCGCGCCGGCGCGGCCCTATTTTCGAGCGGGCGTTGCGTTCTATCCGGGCTGCAGGGAATCGCTGAACGGCAAAGCCGGCTACGCAGTGGCCGCGCCGCTGCGCCTCTTCATCGCGGGTAGCGACGACTGGACCGCGCCGCAGCCTTGCATCGACCTCGCGGCCCGCCTTTCCGGCGCGGGCGAGCCGGTGAAGATCACCGTCTATCCCGACACCTGGCACGGCTTCGACGCGCCGACCGGGAAAAAGCAGTTGCGCCTCGAGGTGCCGAACGGCGTCCATCCCGGCAAGGGCGTGACGGTCGCGCCGAATCCCGAGGCGCGGGCCGACGCTTACGTTCGCCTCAAGGGGTTCCTGCACGCCGAGTTGAGACAGAGGTAACCTCCCCGCGAATCGAAACCCGACGCCGGAATCCGTACGCCATCGAGTGCCGGGCCGAGTGCGCGGGCGCGGGATTTGCTACGATGCGCGATTCCCGAAGACCAGGGGACCGAGCTTCCCCGGCTTCAACGCCGGATGCATCGCCCTTCAACCTATCGAAAAACCATGGACCTCGGACACACCGACAAGATCGTCGTCGTCACCGGCGCAAGCAAAGGCATCGGATACGCTTGCGCCGAGGCTTTCGCAAGGGAGGGCGCGCGCGTCGCGCTGGTGTCGCGAAGCGCCGCCAATCTCGACGTGGCGCTCGCCAAATTTCCGGCGACACGGCACGCGCCGCGCGCATTCGTGGCCGACCTCGTCCATGCCGACCAGGCGATTCGAATCGTCGCGGAGATCGAGCGCGACGTCGGAGCGATTGATGTCCTCGTCAATTCGGCGGGCGCCGCGCGCCGCTATGCCCCGCAGGATCTCGATCCGGCCGCGTGGCATGCGGCGATGGACGCCAAGTATTTCAGCTACATTTATCCGCTCGACGCGGTGCTGAAGCGGATGGTCGGACGCGGCCGTGGAGCGGTCGTCAACATCATCGGTGCCGGCGGCAAGGTCGCGAGCCCGATGCACCTGCCCGGCGGCGCCGCGAACGCGGCGCTGATGCTGGCGACGGCGGGCCTCGCCGCGGCGTTCGGGCCGAAGGGCGTCCGGATCAACGCGATCAACCCGGGCGGCACGTTGACCTCCCGCGTCGAGGAGGGCCTCGCCGTCGAGGCGAAGGCGACCGGGACCGCCGCCGCCGAACTGTTGAAGCAGCAGCAGGCACGCATTCCGCTGGGCCGGCTGGGAACGCCCGAGGAAGTCGCGCGGGTCGCGCTCTTCCTCGCCTCCGATGCGGCGAGCTACGTGACCGGGGCGATCGTCCCGATGGACGGGGGCTCGAATCCGGTCATCTGATCGTTTTGTGCGCCGGACGAAACCCGACCGGGCATCGTTTCCAGTGGTTTTCGGCTGCAAAATTGCGCGGAGAGTCTGACATGCTGACCGACATCGAGATCGCCCAGCGGGCGAAGCTCCTACCCATCGGCGAAATAGCGTCGCGCCTTGCGATCCCCGACGAGGCGCTCGTTCCCTACGGCCGAACCAAGGCCAAGATCTCGCTCGACTGGCTTGCGCAGCGGCCCGCGCGGGCCGAGGCCAAGCTGATTCTCGTCTCCGCGATCAGCCCGACGCCGGCGGGCGAGGGCAAGACGACGACCACCGTCGGTCTTGGCGACGCGCTCAACCGGATCGGCAAGAAGGCAGCGGTGTGCCTGCGCGAGCCGTCGCTTGGGCCCGTGTTCGGCATGAAGGGAGGAGCGGCCGGCGGCGGTTACGCCCAGGTCGTGCCGATGGAGGAGATCAACCTCCATTTCACCGGCGACTTCCATGCGATCGGTGTGGCCAACAACCTGCTCGCCGCGCTGATCGACAATCACATCCATCATGGCAATGCACTCGGCATCGACGTGCGGCGCGTCACGTGGAAGCGCGTCGTCGACATGAACGATCGCGCGCTTCGCGACATTACGGTGGCGCTCGGCGGTCCGGCCAACGGCTATCCGCGCCAGGACGGCTTCGACATCGTCGTCGCCTCGGAGGTAATGGCGATCTTCTGCCTCGCCGAATCGCTCGCCGACCTGAAGGAGCGGCTCGGCAAGATCGTCGTCGGCTACACGCGCGACCAGAAGCCCGTCCACGCGCGCGATCTCGAAGCGCACGGCGCGATGACCGTGCTGCTGAAGGACGCCTTCCAGCCCAACCTCGTGCAGACGCTCGAGAACAATCCGGCGTTCATTCACGGCGGTCCCTTCGGCAACATCGCGCACGGTTGCAACTCGGTGATCGCGACCAAGACAGCGCTGAAGCTCGCCGACTACGTCGTTACCGAGGCGGGCTTCGGCGCCGACCTCGGCGCGGAGAAATTCATCGACATCAAGTGCCGGAAGTCCGGCCTGCGGCCCGATCTCGTCGTGCTGGTCGCGACGATCCGTGCGCTCAAGTTCCATGGAGGCGCCGAACTGAAGGAGTTGACGCGCGAGAACCTGGCGGCGCTGGAGAAAGGGGTGACGAACCTCGAGCGTCACGTCAACAACGTGCGCAACCACTACGGCCTGCCTTGCGTCGTCGCGATCAATCACTTCACGTCCGATACCGATGCGGAAATCGCGCTGCTGAAGAAGAAGATCGCGCATCACGACGCGCCGGTTGTCGTCGCCCGGCATTGGGCCGAGGGTGGTGCCGGCGCCGAGGCGCTCGCGCGAACGGCGGTCGACGTCATCGATCGTGTGCCAGCGGATTTCCGCCTCGTCTACGAGGACGCCGACACGCTGTGGGAGAAGATGCACAAGGTCGCGACGAAGATCTACGGCGCGTCGGAAGTCACGGCCGACAGCAAGGTGCGCGCTCAGATCAGGAAATTGCAGACCGAGGGTTACGGCCACTACCCCGTCTGCGTCGCGAAGACGCAGTACTCGTTCTCGACCGACCCGCTGCTGCGCGGCGCGCCGTCCGGGCACGTCGTCAACGTCCGTGAAGTGCGGCTTTCAGCGGGCGCGGAATTCGTCGTGATGGTCTGCGGCGACGTCATGACGATGCCCGGCCTGCCGAAGGAACCGTCGGCGGCGAAGATCGACATCACCCCGGACGGGAAGGTCGTCGGCCTGTTCTGAGCCGCGCCCCGTCGCCGCGAAGGACGTCGAGAGGCGCGCTGCTCCCTCACCGTTCGCGCGCTTTCTCGCGCACGAAGAACGACATTAGCGCGCCGAACGCCGCCGCGCCGGCGAGCAGCAGAATGCCGCGATCCCATGCTCCTTCGATGTCGCCCGCCGCTCGCCCCTGGTCGAGCACCCAGCCCACCAGCGGCTGCAGGATGCCGGTGCCGAGAAAGATGCCGACGTTGACGACGGACGTCGCGATGCCTGAATGCGTCGGGTGGTTTACCTCCTTCGCGACCGTCCATGTCAGCGTAAACCCGGGGATCAGCAGGCCCATCAACCCGAACCAGGAAAGTGTGGCGGCCATCGGCCACTGCACGTGGATGACCCAAGGCAGCCACGAGAGCGCAAATAGCGTCGTATAGACGCGCATCACGCCGCGGCGGTTTCGCAGACGGTCGGACAATATCCCGATCGCGATGGCGCCGAACGCCACGCCGAGGAGCAGCAAGCTCGTGTGCTGGGCCGCAACGACGCGCGTCATGCCGTAGGACTGCTCGAGATAGGGCACGCCCCAGAGGCCGGCGAAGGCGAGATAGCTGCCTCCGATGCCGACGTTGACGAAAACGCCGGGCCAGGTCCTCGGATTCGAGAGCACCTGTCCGAGCGCATGCACCCAGTGCGTCGGGGCGGCGGTTGCCGTCGAAGCCGGAACCGCAGCAGCGAAACCCAGCGCTTCCGGTCGGTCGCGCACGAAGAGCCACGACGCGACGCCGAGTACGGTGGACAACACGGCGAGGCCCACGAACACTGCCCGCCACGATGTCTCGGCGACGATCCAGGCGAGCGGCGCGCCGGCGATTACCGCGCCGAGGTTGCCCGCGAATATCGTGAAACCGTTGAGTGTCGCGAAGCGGTTCGCGGGGAACCACACCGCGCTGATTTTGAGCAGTGCGATGAAGGCGACCGATACGCCGACGCCGACCAGCGTCCGTCCGAGCGCCGCGACTTCCCACGACGGTGCGATCGCGAACAACAGCGAGCCCAGACCGGCGACGATCGAGCCCGCGGAGACGATGCGCCGCGGTCCCAGCGTGTCGGCGAGCACGCCCACCGGGATCTGCAGCAAGGTGTAGACGTAGAAATAGGTCGCGGCGAGCGTGCCGAGCACCGCGCTGTTGATCGCGAACGCGCGCGTCAGCTCGCCGGCGATCGCTGCGGGCGCCGTCCGGTGGAAGAACGACAGCACGTAGGTCGCGAGCACGAGGCCGAAGACGACGCGGCGGGCGTGGACGAAGTGCGCGTCGATGGCGATGCCGGCGGCGGTCATGGCCTCATTGTAGCGGCGCCGCCGGACAGTCCGTCGTTTGGTACCATGCGCCAGCCCTGCCGCCTCTTCGCGTATCCGCCACTCCCAAATGAAATACGCCGACCTTCGCGACTTCCTCGCGCAACTCGAGCGCCGCGGCGAACTGAAGCGCGTCCGCGCCGAAGTCGATCCGCGGCTGGAGATGACCGAGATCTGCGATCGGGTGCTCAAGGTAGGCGGGCCCGCGCTGCTGTTCGAAAAGCCGAAGGGTCACACCATTCCGGTTCTCGGCAATCTTTTCGGCACGCCCCAGCGCGTGGCGATGGGGATGGGCGAGGAGTCGGTCGACGCGCTGCGCGAAATCGGCAAGCTGCTCGCGTTCCTCAAGGAGCCCGAGCCGCCCAAGGGTTTGAAGGACGCGTGGCAGAACACGCGGCCCGTATTCATGCAGGTGATGAACATGGCGCCGAAGGAGAAGAGCTCCGCGCCGTGCCAGCAGATCGTCTGGGAAGGCGCGGACGTGGACCTCGCGCGCTTGCCGGTGCAGACCTGCTGGCCCGATGACGTCGGCCCGCTGATTACCTGGGGGCTCACCGTGACGCGAGGGCCGCACAAGGCGCGGCAGAACCTCGGCATCTACCGGCAGCAGGTGATCGCGCGCGACA
>JBDTRG010000124.1:0-13082 GCA_039931775.1 Betaproteobacteria bacterium
AGCGGCAGCGGGCGGCCGTGGCCGACGTCGCAGAACGGGCAGCGCCGCGTGCAGAGGTCGCCCATGATCATGAACGTCGCGGTGCCCTTCGAAAAGCACTCACCGATGTTCGGGCAGGACGCCTCCTCGCACACCGTGTGCAGATGGTGCTCGCGCAGGATCTTCTTGATTTCGGCGAAGCGCGGCGACGACGGCGCGCGCGCGCGAATCCACTCGGGCTTCTTCAGCCGCTCGACCGGCACGATCTTGATCGCGTATTTGGCAAATACGCGCGAGGTCTTGGCGTCGCCCTTGTGCTTGACGCCGGCGGCGTTGCCGGGAGGGGGGGAGGAAGTCACGTTCGCGTGTTCGTGGTGAGGTGCGCTTCGAGGATCGGCGCGAGTTCGGTGCCTGCCTGTTCGACCGTGCGCGCGACGCCCAGATCCGCGAGCTGCGTGACGGCAAGCCCCGCGTAGCCGCACGGATCGATGTCGGCAAACGGCGCGAGATCCATCGCGACGTTCACCGCGAGCCCGTGATACGTGCAGCCGTTGCGGACTTTCAAGCCGAGCGCGGCGATTTTCGCTTCGCCGCCCGCCCTCGACACGTAAACACCCGGCGCCGAGGGTTTGCCGAAGGCCGAAACCTCCAATGAATCAAGCCATTCTACCACCGCCGACTCGATCGTCCGGACGAGCGCGCGCACGCCCTGTTTCGAGCGCTTCAAGTCGAGCATCAGGTAGACGACGAGCTGTCCGGGGCCATGGTAGGTGACCTGCCCGCCACGGTCGACCTTCAATACCGGAATGCCGTTGTCGCGCAGCAGATGCTCGCGGCGCCCGGCGAGCCCCAGCGTGTAGATCGGCGGATGTTCGGTAAGCCATATCTCGTCGGCTGTTTGCGCGGTGCGCGCGCCGGTGAACGCCTGCATCGCGCGCCAGGTGGGCTCGTAAGCCGTCCGGCCCAGTGAGCGCAGCGTCGTCACGCCTGCCAATCCGTCGCGGCGAATTCGTGCTCGTCGGCTTTGAGCGCGTGTGTGCGCTGCCAGACGACGCGATCGCGGGCCACCGAGAGCATCCACGTCTGCTGTTCCAGAGGCTGCGGTGCGGCGAACGCCGACGGCAACAGCACCGCGCAGTCCGCGCCGCGTTCCGGATCGCGCACCGATTCGTATCGAATCGCGCCCACGCCCGCCTCCCGCGCGGTGCGCGCGAAGCGCTGGCACGCCGAATAGTCCCGCGGGTCGATCCAGCGCGGCCGGTCGCGCACGAACGGCTTTGCGCGGAGATCGACGGTTTTCGTCGCGATCTGGACCTTGAATACCGTTTGTGGCTTCGTCGGCATCGCATCGAGCGCCGGCGTGTCGGCGAGGTGGCGCCATCGCCAGTAGCCGAGCTCGGCGCAGGCGGTGCGAATATGATCGGCGCCGTAGAACACGCCCGGATCGCCCGGGCCGCGAAAACGCGATCCACCCGGCGGCGGCGGGTAACGGAACGGCGTGAACAGCAGCCAATGCAGGTGCGCCGCGGCCTTCGGCACCGGCGGCTTGGCGTCGTCGAGCAGGCGCTCGAGGAGATGCTGCTCGTCGATCGAATCGACGAGTGGCATGGTCGACGCGACGTGCTGCGCCTCGACCGCACGCCAGAGCGTGTGGCGCGCCGCGACGGCGTCAGAGGCGACCGCGCGCGTTGTCCAGGTAGTCGACGACACGGACGATCCCCTCTACGGAGCCGATCAGATCGACCGGCCGCGCCTCCAGCGCGAGATTCTCGCTCGCGAGCCAGCGGCGCGCCGTTTCGTCATGGCCCCACAGCACGTCGAGCGAGCGGAACAGCCGGACGAAGAGCCGCGCGAGTTCCCATTCCTTGCTGCGCTCGGGAACGATCAGATACTTGCCGGCGAAGAGCCTCGATGCCGTCGCGACCGACACGCCGAGGACGTCCGCGACCTCGCGCTGCGTGAGCCCGAGGAGCCGCGCCGCGCGCACGACGGCCTTGCTCAGCACGGCCTCGGCCGGGGCCGGGAGGGAAACCGATCTCGTCGAAGTCGCTCGCATGCGATTCTTTCTGTGGAAAGAAATTACAGATAATGTTTCCACAGAAACGGGTACGGGTCAAGCCCTCGCGGACGCGACGGAGCCCGCCCTACAGCACCATCGCGACCATCGGGTGCGACGTCAGCTCACGGTACAGGTCGTCCAGCTGGTCGCGCGATACCGCCTGGATCGTGCAGGTGAACGACAGATATTTCCCGGCGCTCGACGCGCGCATTTCCATCGTGGCCGGATCGAAGTCCGGCGCGTGCTTCTGCACGACCGTTACGATCGCCTGCGCGAATCCGTCCTGCGTGCGCCCCATCACCTTGATCGGGAAC
Source organism: Betaproteobacteria bacterium (assembly GCA_039931775.1). Classification (GTDB taxonomy): domain Bacteria; phylum Pseudomonadota; class Gammaproteobacteria; order Burkholderiales; family Casimicrobiaceae; genus CAIWHR01. The sequence goes on from JBDTRG010000124.1 coordinate 2,353, forward strand.
TCGGTCGGAAACTTGAGCGGCGATTCGGCCGGTTGCTGCATCGTTGAAATGTTCATCGGACCAACATGGCATCGCCCGGGCCGAATGCAACCCCGCCCAAGGGTCGTCGGAAGCGGGAGACGGGCGGTCTAGCGCCGGTTGTACATGTAGTCGCGCGTCAGCGGATGCGGCAGCCGGCCGTCGGGAAGGGGTTTCCCGGCGAGGAGCTGCCACAGCGACAGCCAGCCGCGGTCGAACGCGTGCGCCGAACCCGCGAGGTAGATCCGCCAGACGCGGTACTTCTCCTCGCCGACCTCGGCGCGCGCCGCATCGGCATTCGCCTCGAGCCGCTCGCACCAGCGCCACAGCGTCTTCGCGTAGTGCTCGCGCAGCGCCTCGGCATCGAATATCTCGAGCCCCTGCGCCGCCATGCCCTCGATCACCTTGGCGACGTGCGCCAGTTGGCCGCCCGGGAAAACGTATTCTTCGACGAAATCGCCCAGTCCGCTGCCGAGGCTCTGCGCGCCGACCGGATTGTGGGTAATCCCGTGATTCAGCACGAGGCCGCCGGGCTTCAGGATGCGGGAGATCTTGCCGAAATACTTGGGAAATCGAGCGATGCCGACGTGCTCGAACATACCGACGCTCGCAACCTTGTCGAAGAGCGCGTCTTCGGGAAGGTCGAGGTAGTCGCGCATTTCGACCTTGACGCGGCCCGTGAGCCCGCGCGCGGCGATCTCCTCTCGAACGTGATCGAACTGGTTCTGGGATAGCGTGATGCCCGTCGCGTCCACACCGTAGCGCTCCGCCGCGTGGAAAATTAGCGCGCCCCACCCGCAGCCTATGTCGAGGAAACGCTCGCCCGGTTCGAGCCTCAGTTTCCGGCAGATGTGGTCGACCTTCGCCAACTGCGCGTCGTCGAGCGTTTCATCGTCGGAGCTGAAATACGCGCACGAGTACACGAGCCGCGAGTCGAGCCACAGACGATAGAAAGCATTCGAGACGTCGTAGTGATAGCCGATGTTCGCGCGATTGCTGCGGTTCTGGTGCGCCCAGACCCGCCAGCGCGTGCGCAGCGAGTCGCGACCGTGCGAAATCTCGCCGACCATGCCGTCGACGACCGCCACCACCCGGCGCGCGCTGCCGGTGAAATCGATGTCGTTGTGGACGTACGCGCGCGCCAGCGCCCCCATCGCCGGCGCCGCCAGCGCCTTCAACCCGCGCCAGGTCCGGGCGAGGATCTCGATCTCGGTATCGGACGACAGCGGGACACGCCCGCCATCCGGCAAGACGAGCGTTACCGGCAGGTTGCGCCCGCCATACCGGTTCGCGATGATCTTCTGCAGCGGTTCGGCCATCGTCGCGCGTTGGGCGTGATGTTTTCGGGCACCGCCCCCGACCCGCCGGGGCACAGCGCCTCGATCTCCTCCGGCGGCTCCATCCGGCGGCCGCAACGGGCAGTTTAGCAAGAACCGGCGGCCGCGGCACCAGAGGCGGCGGCGCGGCCGCCGCGCGTTCTTCCGGCCCCGGCGCTGCTACCATCGGTGCTTCGCGGCCATCCCCTCCGGGCAGCTCCTTGACCAAATCGACCCACGCCGCCCGCGCCGCAAGCCCCGCCGGATTCACCGAACGCGATTTCCGCGACGCGATGGCGCAGTTCGCAACGGGGGTCACCGTGATCTGCGCGCCCGGCCCGCCGGGGCGCTTCGTCGGCTTTACGGCGAACTCGTTCAACTCGGTCTCGCTCGACCCGCCGCTCGTGGTCTGGAGCTTGCGCAGCCGCGCCAACGATCTCGACTATTTCGAGCGCGCGGAACGTTACGCGATCAACGTGCTCGCGCACGACCAGGTGGAACTCGCGCGCCGCTTTTCACGGCCGCACGCCGACCGCTTCGACGGGGTCCTCTACCGATTGGGGCCGGCGGGGGTTCCGTTGATCGACGGTTGCGTGGCCTCGTTCGAATGCCGCCACCAGGAGCGCCGCGCCGCCGGCGACCACGTGTTGTTTATCGGCATCGTGGAGACCTGCGCCCGGACCAAAGGCCGGGGGCTCGTATTCCACCACGGCCGTTACGGGACCACGCACTCGCTGGAGTAGCGGCGTGAGTGGCGAGGCCCGAAGGGCGGCGAGCAATGGCGAATCGCCGCTGGAGGCCGGCCACGCACCTCGGGAATTCCCCGAGACCGTCGCGGAGGCCGAGTCAGCGAGGTTTGTGCTCCTGGAAGAGCGCGTGCATCTTCCGGAACGCCGGGCCCGGCGTTCCGCCGGCGAACGGCCGGCCGTCCATCATCGTCACCGCGAGCACTTCCTTGGTGGACGAGGTCAGCCACATTTCGTCGGCGACCATCACTTCGGCCCTCGACACCGGGCGAATCTCGAACGGCAACCCCGCTTCGCGCGCGAACTCGTAGGCGGCGCCGTAGGTGATCCCCGGCAGGATCAGGTTGTCCTTCGGCGGCGCGACGATGGCGCCGTGGATCACGACGAGCACGTTCGACGCCGAGGCCTCCGTGAGGTTGCTGTCGCGGAACATCACGGTCTCGACCGCCCCGGCGTCGGCGGCGAGCTGGCGCATCAGCACGTTGCCGACGAGCGATATCGTCTTGAGGTCGCAGCGCTGCCACCGGTTGTCGTCGGCCGTCACCACAGCGACACCCTTCTCGATCTGCTCGGGCGACGGCGTGCTGAGCGGATTGCTCATCATGAACACGGTCGGCGCAACGCCGGCCGGAAACGTGTGGTCGCGCTTCGCCACACCGCGCGTCACCTGGAAGTAGACGCCCTGGTTGTCGAACGGCTGCCGGGCGACGAGCTCGCCGATGATCTCGGTCCATTCGGCATCGGTGTGCGGATTGCCGAGCCGGATGCCGTCGAGGCTGTGCTGCAGCCGCACGAGATGCTGCGGCAAGCGGAACGCCAGGCGCTTGTAGACGGGAATGAGCTCGTAGACGCCGTCGCCGTAGATGAACCCGCGGTCGAGGACCGAAATCTTCGCGTCCTCGATCGGGACGAGACGGCCGTTCAGGTGGACGATCATGACGATGCTTTCGAAAAGGGGCCGCGCGCCGCGCGAGCGTTATTTGAACCAGAGACGGATCGTATCCCATGCCCGGCTGAAAACGTTCGCGAGCGGAACGTCAGCAAGCGCCACGAGCGGGAAGTCGGCCATCGCCTTGCCGTCGAGCGAGACCTTGACCATCCCCAGACGCTGGCCCTTGACGACCGGCGCCAGCAGCGGCTCGGTCGCGCTCATCGACAACGCAAGCTTGTCCGCCTTGCCCTTCGGCAGCGTCAGGTACTGGTCCGAGAAAAAACCCGCCGCCACGTCGCGGCTCTCGCCCTTCCACACGCGCAGCGTCGACACCGGCTGGCCGGACGAGTACAGCGCCACGGTGTCGAACGCCTGGAATCCGTAATTGAGGAGCTTCTGCGCGTCGCTCGTGCGCGCGCTGTCTGACGCCGCGCCGAGCACGACCGCGAGCAATCGGCGATCGCCGCGCTTGGCCGAGGCGACGAGGCACCAGCCGGCGGCGTCGGTGTGCCCGGTCTTCATCCCGTCGACATAGGGATCGATCCACAAGAGGCGGTTGCGATTGGGTTGGGTGATGTTGTTGTACCGGTATTCGCGAAGCGAGTAGAGCGGATAGAATTCCGGGAAATCGCGGATCACTGCGGCAGCGAGCCGCGCGAGATCGGCGGCCGTCGCGTATTGCTGCGGATGCGTTAGCCCCGTCGAGTTGACGAAATGGGTGTTGGCGAGCCCGAGGCGCGCGGCTTCGACGTTCATCCGGTCGGCGAAGGCGGATTCGCTTCCGGCGATTATCTCGGCCAGCGCGATCGCCGCGTCGTTTCCGGACTGCACGATCACCCCGTGCAGCAGCTCGTCGACGGTGACGGCCTTCCTCGGCTCGATGAACATCCGCGAGCCTTCGGTGCGCCACGCGGCGGTCGACACCGGCACGATCTGCGCTGGCGTGATCGCCTTGTCGCGCAACGCCGCGAACGCGAGGTACGCGGTCATCAGCTTGGTCAGCGACGCCGGTTCGCGACGCTCGTCGGCATTCTCGCCCGCCATACCCTGACCGCTCGCGGTGTCGACGACAACGTAGGCGGGCGCCGCGATCGCCGGCGCCGGGACGGCGGCCGAATGCGGCGTCGGCGCGGGCGCGGGGCGGGCCGGCGCCGCGCAGGCGCCGATCGACAGCGCGACCGCCGCAATGAACATCACGCAGCGTTTCAAGGGGAACCCATCACCAAGGATAGACCGGGAGAATTCCGATGACGTCGCCCGACTTGCGGTCGAGGAGCACGGTCATGTCGCGGTTGCGCGCCTTCATCGGCAGGTAGCCGACCGTCTCTTCGGTACGACCTGCGCTCGAAGCCAGCGCGCGAATCGTCGCAGCGTCGCCCGGCTGACGCCTGATGAGTTCCTGCAGCGGACGCGCCGTCTTCGCAGCATCGGCACGGGCCTCCGAGTACGGGACATAGAGCTCCGGCAGGTCCGCGAGGTCGTGGCCGCCGTTCATCGACTGGAAGAGGATATCGGTCCTGCGCTTCGGATCGTCGGGCTGTCGCGCCGCAACGATCTTCGGGCCGGTGAGGGGCAGCGACGCGAATTCGCCCTGGGTCACCGTCGCGAGCGACACCTCGTCGATCCGGTTCGCCGCCACGACCTCGAACCGGTCGACGACGAATATGTTGTAGACCGGACGCGAGTTGAACATCACCTGGCAACCGTACGCGAGTGCCGCGACCTGAAGCAAGGCGATCACGGCAAGGTCGAAACGAAGGTTCTTCTTCGCGGGATCGAAGACGACCAGCGTTATCAGCGGGCCGATGACCACGTCGACGCCGACGAGAAGCAGCATCAGCGTTTCGCCGCCCATCGCCGTGAAGTAGGGCCGCGGATACCAGACGAACAGCATCAGCGTGATCACGGCGGCGCCGATGGCCGCACTGATCCCCAGATGGATGAGCGCTGCTTTAGAGCGATTGAGCGACGCGAGATTCATCGACGGCGCCGTGCGTTTCGAGGTGACTCCATGTGCAATTCTATTGAGGTTTTCACAAATGACCAACCGATGTCCGCGCCGGCAAGCGATCGACGGCCGGGGCGGGGCGGCTCATCGGGCCCCCGTGAACGCAAAATCGACCTCCGGCTTGCGTCCGGCGATCACGTCGGCGAGCGCGCGACCCGACCCGCACGCCATCGTCCAGCCGAGCGTACCGTGCCCGGTGTCGACGAAGAGGTTGCGATAGCGCGTCCGGCCGACGAGCGGGACATTCGATGGCGTCGCCGGACGAAGACCGATCCAGTATTGCGCCGATTCGCGCTGGCCGGCATCGGGGAAGAGGTCGAAAGTCCGTGCAATCAGCGCCTCGCAGCGGACGCGGTTCAGCGACCTTCCGTAGCCCGAGAGCTCGGCGGTCCCTGCGATGCGCAGGCGGTCTTTCAGACGCGTGAACACGATCTTGCGCTCGAGATCGGTCAGGGACACCGTCGGCGCGCCGCGGTGATCGCCGACGCAGATCGTCGCTGAATAGCCCTTGGCCGGATAGATCGGCGCAGGCACGCCGACAGCGGCGAGCAGAAACGCGCTTTCGCTGCCGAGCGACACCACATAGGCATCGGCGTCGATCGTCTCCCGGCGGCGCGGCTCGGTGTCATGCGCGCCCTTGCAGCGCACGCCGCGCACCGCGGTTCCGTCCGTCACCAGCGAGGTGACGGTGGTCGCCCAGCGGAATGCGACGCCTCGCGCCAGCGCGAGGCGGGCGAGTTCCTGCGTGAAGCGTTGCGCGTCGCCGGACTCGTCCCCCGCCGTGAATATCCCCCCGGCGATTCGCTGCCTGCACGAGGAAAGCGCGGGCTCGACGGTCACGCACTCGTCGGGTGTTTTCACCTCGCGATCGCAGCCCAGCTCGCGCATCAGCTCCGCGGCCTTCACCGCGGCTGCGAACTCCCTCGCATCGGTGTAGAACTCGAGGATCCCGCGCGTGAGGTGGTCGTACTCGATGCCTGTCGTCGCGCGGAGCGCCTTCAGGCACTCCCGCGAGTAGAGCGCGAGATTGAAGCACTGGATCGTGTTGTGCTTCGTCCGCGACGGCAGGCACTCGATCAGGAATTGCGAAGCCCAGCGCCACTGGCGCCAGTCCATCGTCGGCCGGAAGAGAAGCGGCGCATCCGCCCGGCCAAGCCACTTCAGCACGGTGAGCGGCGCCCCGGGATTCGCCCAGGGCTCGGCGTGCGAGACCGAAATCTGCCCGCCGTTCGCGAACGAGGCCTCGAGCGCCGGGCCGGGCTGCCGGTCGACGACCGTGACTTCGTGTCCGTCCGCGGCGAGGTACCAGGCGGCAGTGACGCCGACCACACCCGCGCCGAGAACGACGATGCGCACCCGCGAATCTCAGGCCGCGACGGCGGGCGCCGGCGCTGCCGAGGCATCATCGTCGGCGTACTCCGAAAGCGGGATGCAACTGCAGAAGAGGTGGCGATCGCCGAATACGTTGTCGACGCGGGCGACCGGAGGCCAGTACTTCGCGTCGCGGGTGACACCGCGCGGATAGGCGGCCTCCTGGCGGCGGTACGCGTGCGACCAATCGTCGGCCGTCAGCGCCGCGGCCGTATGCGGTGCGTTCTTCAGCACGTTGTCGGTCCGGTCCGCGCGGCCCTCGTCGACCGCGCGAATCTCCTCGCGAATCGCGATCATCGCCGCGATGAATCGGTCGAGCTCGGCTTTGGATTCGCTTTCGGTCGGCTCGATCATCAGCGTGCCCGCCACCGGAAAGCTCATCGTCGGCGCGTGGAAGCCGTAGTCCATCAGCCGCTTCGCGACGTCGTCGACGGCGATATCGCTCCTCTCCTTCAGCGGGCGCAGGTCGAGGATGCATTCGTGCGCGACGAGCCCGCCCGGTCCCGAGTACAGGACCGGGTAATGCGGCGCGAGCCGCTTCGCGATGTAGTTGGCGGCGAGGATCGCGGATTCGGTCGCGGCGGTCAGCCCCTCGCCCCCCATCATCGCGATGTACATCCACGAGATCGGCAGGATCGACGCGGACCCGTACGGCGCGGCCGACACCGCGCCAATCGCGTCGGGACGCGCCGGGAGGTACCGATGCCCGGGGAGGAACCGCGCGAGATGCGCACCGACGCCGATCGGCCCGACACCGGGCCCGCCGCCGCCGTGCGGGATGCAGAACGTCTTGTGCAGATTGAGGTGGGACACATCGGCGCCGAATTCGCCGGGCGCGGCGAGGCCGACCAGGGCGTTCAGGTTCGCGCCGTCGACATAGACCTGTCCGCCGTGCGCGTGGACGATCTCGCAGATGCGGCCGATACCGTCTTCGAATACGCCGTGCGTCGACGGGTACGTGACCATGATCGCGGCCAGGTTCGCGCGATTTTCGCGTGCCTTGGCCTCGAGATCCTCGATGTCGACGTTGCCGGCGTCGTCGCAGGCGACGACGACGACGCGCATGCCGACCATGTGCGCCGACGCCGGATTCGTGCCGTGCGCCGACGCCGGGATGAGGCAGACGTCGCGGTGGCGCTCGCCGCGGCTCGCGTGGTACGCCTGGATGACCAGAAGTCCCGCGTACTCGCCCTGCGACCCCGCGTTCGGTTGCAGCGAGACCGCCGCGTAGCCGGTCGCGGCGCAAAGCATCCGCTCGAGTTCGACGACGACCTCGCGATACCCTTCCGTCTGATCGGCCGGCGCAAAGGGGTGCAGCGCGCCGAACTCCGGCCAGGTCACCGGGATCATCTCGGACGTCGCGTTCAACTTCATCGTGCATGAACCGAGCGGGATCATTGCGCGATCGAGCGCGATGTCGCGATCCGCGAGGCGCCGAAGATAGCGCAGCATCTCCGTTTCGCAGTGGTAGCGGTTGAACGTCGGATGCTTGAGGAAGGCCGATGCGCGGGAAAGTCCTTCCGGAAACGCGTCGGCCGTCAGGGCGAAGCGCTTTTCCTGCACCGCACCGGCCCCCGGGCCGCCAAACACCCGCCAGATCGCCGCGACATCGCTTCGCGTCGTCGTCTCGTCGAGCGATATCCCCAGGTTCTGCGCATCGACGATGCGCAAGTTCATCCCGCTCGATACAGCCCGATCGTGGATCGACTGCGTCGCCTCGCCGGTGGCGATAGAGAGCGTGTCGAAGAAATGCGACGTCGTCACCGCGTGGCCCTGTTCCTCGAGTCCCGCCTTGAGGATCGCGGTCAGCCGGTGGACGCGTCGCGCGATCGTCGCGAGCCCCGCGGGGCCGTGGTAGACCGCGTACATGCCGGCGATCACCGCGAGCAACACCTGCGCGGTGCAGATGTTGGATGTCGCCTTCTCCCTCCGGATGTGCTGTTCCCTCGTCTGCAGCGCGAGCCGGTACGCGGGGCCGCCGTTGGCGTCGATCGTGACGCCGACGAGCCGGCCGGGCATCGTGCGCTTGTGCTCGTCGCGCGTCGCGAGGTAGCCGGCGTGCGGACCGCCGAAGCCCATCGGCACGCCGAAGCGTTGCGCGGATCCGACGACCACGTCGGCGCCCCACTCGCCGGGTGGGGTCAGCAGCGTCAGCGCGAGGAGGTCGGCGGCGACGATGACGTGCCCGCCGCGGGCGTGCACAGCCGCGACGAGCGCTCGATAATCGCGGACCTCGCCGTCGGCGCCCGGGTACTGCAGCAGCACCGCGAACGCGTCCGCCGCCGCCGCATCCGCCGCGGGTCCGGTGACGACTTCAATGCCGAGCGGCGCCGCGCGCGTGCGCACGACGTCGATCGTCTGGAGAAACACATCGGACGCGACGAAGAAGCGGCTCTGCCTGCCGCGGCCGACGCGCTGGCACAAGGTCATCGCCTCGGCGGCGGCCGTCGCTTCGTCCAGCATCGACGCATTGGCGATCGCCATCCCGGTCAGGTCGCAGATCATCGTCTGGAAATTGACCAGGGCTTCGAGGCGCCCCTGCGAAATTTCGGGCTGGTACGGCGTGTAGGCGGTGTACCAAGCCGGACTCTCGAGCACGTTGCGCAGGATGACGCCGGGCGTGTGCGTGCCGTAGTAACCCTGGCCGATGAACGACTTCTGCACGCGGTTCTTCGCCGCGATCGACTTCAATCGCGCCAGCGCGCCCGCCTCGGTCATCGCGCCGGGCAGCGCGAGCTTTGAGCGGCGACGGATCGCCGCGGGCACGATCGCCTCCATCAGCGCGGCACGCGACGCGTAGCCAAGCGCCTCGAGCATCGACGCCTGATCCTCGGGCGTGGTGCCGATGTGCCGCGCGATGAACGCGTCGGTCTGCTCCAGCGCCTTGAGCGTATCCGCGCCGTCGCCGCTGCGGGATCGGGTGTCGTTCATGTCGTCGAAGCTCGCGTGGTTGCGCGGTGTGAGGTTCGCCGCATCCGGGACAACGGATAAATCCGGGGACGTGTCGGCGTCACGCGTCGCCGATCGTCGCCTCGTAGGCCCTCGCGTCGAGCAGGTGTCCGACGCTCGAAGGGTCCGTCGGACGCATCCGGAAGAACCACGACGCGTACGCGTCTTTGTTCACCTGCTCCGGGGCTTCGCTGACCGGCGTGTTGACGGCAATCACCTCGCCGGCGATCGGCGCATAGACATCGGAGGCCGCCTTGACCGATTCGACGACCGCGCAGGCTTCAGCCGCCGCGAGCTTGCGTCCGACCTCCGGCAATTCGAGGTACACGAGATCGCCCAGCGCGGCCTGCGCGTGGTCGGTGATGCCGATCGACACGGTGCCGTCGGCTTCGGTGCGCACCCATTCGTGCGACGCCGTGTAGCGCAGATTTGCGGGGATGTTCATCGTTGCTCCTTGGTTCGGATCGGGCAAAGGTATCGGTTTACGAGGCGAAGCCGGCGAGCGCCTTGCCGTTCCGGGCGAACGGCGGCTTGACGACGCGCGCCGCGAGTTCCCGGTCGCGGATGACGACCTTCACCATATCTCCGAGTGCGACCCCCGCCGGCAGGCGGGCAAGCGCGATGGATTCTTTCAACGTCGGGCTGAACGTGCCGCTCGTGACTTCGCCGTCGCCGCGAGCGGTACGGACGACCTGATGCGCGCGCAGCACGCCGCCGCGCTCGACGAGCAGGAGCCCCGCGAGCTGGCGCGACGGCGGTCGTGCCTGCAACGCCGCCTTGCCGACGAAATCCCGCGCGCTCCCGAGATCGACCGTCCACGCGAGGCCCGACTCGAGCGGCGACACGCTTTCGTCCATGTCCTGCCCGTAGAGGTTCATGCCGGCCTCGAGGCGCAGCGTGTCGCGCGCGCCGAGTCCGGCGGGCCGCACGCCCGCGGCCGCGAGCGCCAGCCACAGGTCGGCGGCATGCGTCGCGGAAATCACGATTTCGAAGCCGTCCTCGCCCGTGTATCCGGTACGGGCGATGAAGAGTTCGCCCCAGCCGGATTTCATGAATGCGGCGCTGAACGGCTTCAGGGCGGCCGTTGCCGCTTCGCTGCCGGGCACGGCTCGCCAGGCCTTCGCGCGTGCCTCGGGGCCCTGGATCGCGATCATCGCGAGATCGGTACGCGGCGTCAGGTTGAGCGCCGGCGCGCGTTCGGCGATGAGCCGTCGGAACCAGGCGACGTCCTTGTCGGCCGTGCCTGCATTGACGACGAGTCGGAAGAAATCCTCGCGCAGGAAATAGACGATCAGGTCGTCGATCACCGTGCCGTCGGGCGCGAGCAGGCACGAGTACAGCGCCTTGCCGGGTTCTTTCAACTTGTCGACGTTGTTGGCGAGCGCGTAGCG
>JBDTRG010000125.1:0-4332 GCA_039931775.1 Betaproteobacteria bacterium
AACGACCCCCACCATGTCAAGGTGGTGCTCTAACCAGCTGAGCTACGCGCCTGCATTTCAACGGGAATTCTATCCGAACGCCTGACCCCTTACAACACCGGAGGTCGCCCGATGGGCGGCGCGCGGCGGCGTGCGCTCAACGCCGGACAACGAGCCACAGCACGCCGAGCAGGATCGGCTGATGGATCATGTAGACGAGGAGACTGTGCCGGCCCAGCCAACGAAGCGGCGCTGGCGCCGCCGCGAGCGGCGCCAGCGCGCGAAACGAATTGCGCGCCAGAACGTGCCCCAGAGCCACGCCTATGAACACCGCGCCCGCCCAGGGCGCGAGCGGCACGTAGTCCTCGGTCACCGGTTTGCGGGTGGCGAAGCCGAGGCAGGACAGCAACCCTTCGTCGAAGGCCGGATGCGAATATGCGATTCCTGCGCCGGCGATGACGATCCCGATGGCAAAGGCCGCTCGCGGCCGTCGCACGGCGGGCCACGCCAGCACCGATGCGATGGCGATGCAGTGCAGGATCCCGAAGTAGATGTACGAGCGCGGGAAAATCACTGCGCTGGCAGCGCTGACACCCAATGCGCAGGCGGCGATGACGCCGACGCGGCGCCAGAAGTGCGCGGGCGTGGCACCGGCGCGGTCCGCCAGCACGAGACTCATGCCGACCAGCGCCATGAACGAGGTGACGATCACCGCGCGAAAGCCGAGCCAGAACGGATCGTGCTCGAAATCGGCATGGGTGACGCCATAGAAGCGCAGATCGAAGGAAAAGTGGTAGATGAACATCAGGCACAGCGCGATCCCGCGCAATGTGTCGATGCCACCGACGCGGGCGGCGGCGCCCGACGCGGCCGTGGCGTCGAAGGCCGCGGCCGTGGGGACAGGGGCCTTCCGCGACTTGCGGCTCATCGGATCGGGTAACGACCGGCGAAGCGCCAACCGTCCCCGTCCGGAGAGCCCAATACGGACAGAGCCTGCGCGAGTTCACGCTGGTCGGCGCGCCGCGGGGTCAGCACGACCGACAGCTCGATGCCGCTCGCTGCACGCAGGGCAATCTCGCCTCGAACGGCGAGGTCGCCACCAACGTTTGCAACCGGTCCCGACAGCCGATCGCCACCGCCGCGCAGCATGACTGTCACGTCGCCCAGGTCGAGAGGTCCCGCGTTGCCCGGAGGGACGAGGCGTGCTGCACGCCAGCGGATTGCGAGATCCCCGCGAATCGACGGAGGCGCCCATTCGAAACGGGCGGTATCCAGATCGATATCGCCGCCGACGGTCCATCCCGCGGTCGATCCCGCGACCGCGACTGCAATGCCGGCCGGGAACGTGACTTGCGCACCGGTCACCTCGACGCGTTCGCCCTGGATAGCGACGTCGGCGCGCGGCGATCCGCCTGCCGTGTCGGCCCGTGGGGCGAGGTGCAAACGCAGATCGCCGCGCAAGAGCGGCCATGGGTCGATGCGCCACGCGATCGGAATTCGCGTGGCGCCTGCGGACAGGGCGCCGCGGGCATCCCAGAGCGTCCCGGTGGTGTCGGCGAGTCGGACGTTGCCGTTGGTGAGGCGTGCGAGGCGCGCGTCGGCGAGCGTCGCGGGGGCGAGCCGGATCGCGAAGATCGCGACGGCCGCGACAAGCGCCGCGCAGAGCAGGAGCGGGCGGCGCACGGCGATCGGCGCGCGCTTCAGCGCGCCAGCGTGACTTCCGCGCGAACCATGCCGGGTTCGACGCGCGAGGTGATCGTCGCCTCGGCGACCCGCAGCCGTTCGTCGCGCTGGAGGGTTTCGAGTGTGGCGATCAGCGCATCGTAGCCGACGGCGGCGAACACGACGCGCGCGCGCCCGTCCTGCCAGTCGAGTTGCGTCACGGCAGGACGAAGGCCCTGTTGCACGAGCACGCGCTCGAGTCCGGCGCGTGCGTCCGCCTTGGCAGGTGCGGCCGAAGTCCGTGCAAGCCCCGCACTCTCCTCGACCATTTTTCGCGCCGAGGCAAGCGCGGTGGCATTGCCGTCGCGGGCGTCGCGCAGCGCGTCGGCGTCGCGGATCACCGGCTGCCAAAGGACTGCCCACGCGAGCGCCGCGATCGCGGCGGTCAGCAATCCCGTCACCACGCGACGTTCGCCGGGTGACTTTCCGGCGAGCCAGCGGGCGATCGGCGCCGGAATGCGCATCCCTGAAAACGCCGCCATCACGGGCCTCCGATGCGCACTCGGGTTCCCGAGGCGCTGGCCGCGACCAGCACCCACACTCGCGCCGCGCGCATCCGGGTGTCGAGATCACGGACCCGGGCAGGATCGACGCGCGCGAGGTCGAGCGTCCAGTGGCCGTCGGCGTAGGTTGCGCTTTTCACGGTTCCGGGCGGAAGCACGGCCAGCGCGGGGGCGGCGCGGGCGAGCAGCGGCAGCGCATCGTCGGGCGCGGGCATGCCGTGCGCGTGACGCAGGTCTGCATATCTCGCTGCGATGGCGGTGCGAGCCGATGAGATCGTCGACGCCGCCTCCGGTGGCACACCCGCCGCGACGGCCAACGAGGTCCATTCGCGCGCGTCGCGCCAGGCGTCGAAACGCAGCGACGCCCACTCACCGGCGCTTGCGACGACCTGGATCAAGACGGCGGCGCCTGCGAGCAGCAACGCTGGCGCAAACAGTTGCCTTAAGCGCTGACGGGGCGCCGTGGAAGTCGACGCTGGCGCTTCGGTAACGAGATTCTGCGCGGACGCAAAGGACGCCGCCGCCGCGGTTTCCCAGCGCCAGGGCGTGCCGCGCAGGAACGCGATGCCCGTCTCGCGTTGCCAGCGCGAAAGCACGGCATCGTCGACGCTCGCATCGACGCGGACATTTGGGGGCGCATTCCCCTCGCGCCGCGCCTGACCCAACGCGAGTTCGATCTCTGCGGGCAGCGCGCCGCCGGCGGGCGGTCCGTCGACCGGAAACGCGCTGCCGTCGGCGCATCGGACGAAGCCTTTCGCATCGCCGCCTGCGCACCAACGCCATCCTGCGCTCGGCGCCGCGAGTTCGGGCTCGGCGACGATCCGCACGAATGTCCGCCCCGTGGCGGTGATTTCGTCGACCAGGGCGCGGGAGACGATGATGACCTGCACGCCTCCGTCCGTCCGCTGCGTCGACGCGAACAGTCGATGCGCATCGGCGGGTCCCGCGACCTGATCCTCCAGCGCGAATCCCGCCGCACCCGCAACGCGCGAGGCGGGCATCGGCGGCAACTTGATGCTGACGATTCGCAACTGCGACGCGGCGAGCACGGCTTCGGTACGCTCGGCTGCCGGCCATTCGTCAGGGCGACCGGTGCCGGTGCGCTCGCAATGGCCGCCGGCACCGAAGAGCGCCCAGGCGTCGGTACGGTCCGCCCGGGTGGGCGCCGCGAGCCGTACGCGCAACGTCGTCATTCGCAGGATTCCGGAGGCGCCATGGATGGCGTAGTTTACGCGACCGATCGAGCCGGATCGCTCACTGCCCTTGCTTACTCGACGACCTGCCAGACGATGCCGGGCCAGGTGTTGCCGGTGCGCGCTAGCAGCGCCCGAGCCCGGGCGAGCGTCGTCCCTTGCCTCGCCTCGACGGTCACGTAAAAATAGCTGCTCTTGACCGCGAGGGCGGCCTCGCTCCCTAACGTCGCTCCGCGCGGCAGCCGCGACCGAAACTCGGCGATCGTAGCGAACGGCTTCTGGGCACGGCCCCCGACGAACCCCGCCAGGCCTTCGCCGCTCAGGCCGTCGACGACAGCGGCGAGCACTTCTGCCGATGCCGTGTTGACGTTGAGAGCGGTTCCGGCCGGCAGGGCCGAAAGGAACGGCGCGACCGCGTCGAGCGCCTGAGCCGAGACGCCTTTCACCGACGAGAGCTCGGCAATGCGCAGGACCGGCACATTTGCGGTCAACCCCGGCACCGATTGCGCACCGTAGTACGTGTCTTCGGCACCGGCATCGCGGACCCGGCCGTCCACGTCGATCCAGTCGGCGAGTGCGTCGAGTGCCGCAACAGGCCCGCCGCGCTGCGCGAACAGCTTGGCGATCCGCCGCCGTTCCTGCTCCGAGGAGGCACTGCCATCACCGAGTGCGTTGATGTTGAGCCGGCCCTGCGCATCGACGATCGCGCCGCGAATCTCGCCGTTCTCGAGAGGGATCGGTGGCAATGCGACGGCCCATGCCTCCCCGAGATGATCGATTTCGGAGCGCCGCGCGTCGTTGTCGAGAATCTGCCGTGCCCATTGCACGCCGGCCATCGCCAAGGCTTGAGCCTGAACCTGGTCGCGCCGATGTTCGACCGTGCGGCTCCAGCGCTGCTGGTCGGCGAACACCGTCGCCGCGACGGCGGCGGCGAG
>JBDTRG010000126.1:0-7825 GCA_039931775.1 Betaproteobacteria bacterium
CGACCGCGTACGCGTCGGTGCTGATCGTGCTGATGGTCGTCGTCGTGCTGCTGATTCGGGGGCTGGTGGGGCGGCGGCGGGTGTCGGCGCGGCAGGCGACGGCCGACGCGTAGTGCCGTTCAGCGGGGGATTGCCACCGGCGCCCCCGTTTTGGCGGACGCGACCGCCGCCTCGGCTACGAGCAGCGCGCGCCGTCCATCCTCGAGCGTAATCGAGGGCGCGCGCTTGTCTTCGATCGACCGAACGAAGTCGTCGAGTTCGCGGACATACGACTCCGCGTACCGCTCGATGAAGAACCGCAGCAGCGGATCCTGGCGGATGCCGTGCGAATCGTGGCGTTCCAGCGTCGTCGGCTGCTGATTGCGCGAGATCAGCATGCCCTTCTCGCCGAAGGCTTCGATCCGCTGGTCGTAGCCGTAGACTGCGCGGAAGCTGGAGTTGACGTGAACGAGCGCGCCGCTCGCCATCGTCAGCATTACCATCGCAGTGTCGGGATCGCGATGCGGATTCTCCTTGGCGTCGAGCATGCACGCGGTGCGTGCGACGACTTCGACGGGCTCGTCGGCCAGCAGCCAGCGCACCATGTCGAAGTCGTGGATCATCGTGTCGTAGAAGATGCCGTACGGCATCGCGGCCACGTAGTCCGGCGGCGAGATTTCCGGATCGCGACTGGAGAGGATCAGCATTTCCGGACGGCCGATCTCTCCGGCGCGCAGCGCATCGAACAGCGCGCGGTGCGTGGGATCGAAGCGGCGGTTGAAGGCGACGAAGAACGGCGTGCCGGTCGCTTTGAGCGTTTTTGCGCACGCATCGACTTTCGTCATGTCGAGATCGACCGGCTTTTCGCAGAAGACGGCCTTGCCGGCGCGGGCCGCGCGTTCGATGATCCCGGCGTGGGTGCGCGGCGGCGTGCAGATCATGACGACGTTGACGGCGGGGTCGGCCAGCGCGGCGTCGAGGTCCTTCGTGGCTTTGGCGCCGTACTTCGCTGCGAGCTTCTGCCCGACCGCGAGGTCGAGATCGACCACCCAGCCGAGGCGCGCCCCGGGATGCGCGGCGATGTTCGCCGCGTGGAGCGGACCGATGAAACCCCCGCCGACCAGACAGAACTCGAGCATCACACTCTCCGCGTAGGGGAATCGGCGACCGAAACCGTCATGATTCGATGCTCATGCCGGCGTCGGTCGCTGTGCGCTTCAGGTTGTCGAAGCCCAGGCGCGCGTAGGTCAGCGGATGCGCCTTGGCCGGATCCTGCTCGGCCTCGACGACGAGCCAGCCGGCATAGCCGACTCGATGAAGTTCCCGCAGCACCGAGGTAAAGTCGATCGAACCGTCGCCGGGAACCGTGAACACGCTGTCGAGCACGGCCCGAAGGAAGCTGCGATCGTCACGCAGCACGTCGGACAGGATGTTTGCGCGCACGTCCTTGCAGTGGACGTGGACGATGCGCTTGCCGTGCCGCCCCGCGACCGCCACCGGGTCGCCGCCGGCGAAGACCAGGTGGCCAGTGTCGAGCAGCAGGCCCACATCGTCGGTGGTGCCGGCCATAAGGCGATCGATCTCGGATTCGGTCTGCACCACCGTGCCCATGTGATGATGAAACGCGAGCCTGACGCCGCGCGCTTTCAGATGGCGCGCCACGTCGTCGAGCTTCGCGCAGTACGCCGGCCATTGGGCGTCGGCGAGCACCGGGCGGCGCGACAGCGGTGCCGCGGGATCGCCGTCGGTGCTGCCGTGGCCTTCCGCGAATACCATGACCTTGCATCGCATTGCCGCGAGCAGATCGAGGTGATCGGCAACGGCTGCGATCTCGTCCTCTACCGTCCGCCGGCAGAGATGCGCGCTGTACCAGCCCGACACGAGGTCGAGGTGATGCTTTGCGAGGATCGGCCGCAACGTATCCGCCGCGCGCGGAAACTTCCCGCCGAGTTCGATGCCCGCGTACCCGGCGGCTCTCGTTTCCGCGAGGCACACCTCGAGCGGAATGTCGCCGCCCAGCTCGGGCATGTCGTCGTTGGTCCAGGTGATCGGGTTGATGCCGAGGCGGACGGACATGGATTCCTCAGAGCAGATGCAGCGCTTCCAACTCGCGACGCAGCTGCGCCGGCGACTGGAAATGGATTCCGTGGATGCCCAGCGCGATGGCGGCGGCGGCGTTCGCGGGGCTGTCGTCGATGAACACGGCTTCGCCCGGCGCAATGGCGTAGCGATCCAGGAGGATGCGAAAGATGCGCGGGTCGGGCTTGATCACGCCCTCGACGCCGGACACGACGATGCCGTCGAACCACGAAAGGAATGGAAAGCGCCTGTGCTGCGGCGCAAACGTCTCGGCCGACCAGTTGGTGAGCGCATAGCGCGGCACGCCAGCGCGCTTCAATTCGGCGACGATCTCCACGGTGCCGTCGACGGCGCCAGGGATCATCTCGTCGAACCGCCCGCCGAAAGCCTCGATGAGCTCCCGCTTCTCGCCGTGCCGGGGCATCAGTTCGGCGACGGCCTCGGCGAATGTGCGTCCTGCATCCTGCCGCTCGTTCCATTCGGTCGTGCATACCGTCGCGAGGAATTCCTCCATCGCTGCTTCGTTGCCGGCGAAGAGCTTTCGGTACAGATGGCGCGGATTCCAGTCGATCAACACCCCGCCAAGGTCGAAGATGACGACGCGACGCTGCAACGGGGGACCTGCCATCGACGCGTCCTCAGGCTGCGACCGGCGCACGCTGCGCGCGGCTGCCGATCACGCGGCGCAGGAGTTCCACCGATTTCTCCACCCCTTCGACGGCGCTCATCGCGGGGTCCTCGTGCTCGATCGACAGCACGCCGTCGTAGCCGGCCGCCTTGAGCGCCGCGACGAACTCGCGCCACCATGCCTCGGCGTGTCCGAAGCCGAGCGTGATGTAGTTCCAGGCGCGCGATGGGTAGTCGCTGCCCGGCGTCGTGTCGAGCACGCCGTTGATGCCGGCGATCACGGGATCGATACGCGTGTCCTTCGCGTGGACGTAGTAAATGGCGCTTCCCAATGCGGCCGCCGCCTTGATCGGATCGGCGCCCATCCACATCAGGTGACTGGGATCGAGGTTCGCGCCCACGGTTTCGCCGACGGCATCGCGCAGGCGCGAAAGGGTGGCGACGCTGTAGACGTTCTGGTAGCCATGAAGCTCGAGGCAGAGCCGTCCGATGCCCTGGCCGTTCGCGTAGGCGACCAGGTCGCGCCAATAGGGGATCAGCACATCGTCCCACTGCCAGCGCAGCACGTCGCGCACCTCGGGCGGCCATTCGGTGGTGATCCAGTTGGCGTGTGCGTCCCCCGGCGCGCCGGGGCAGCCCGACATCATGACGACGCGGTCGACTTCGAGCAGACGAGCCAGCCGTATCGTCTTGCGGGTCACTTCGTCGTGACGCCGGCCCGCGTCGCCGGGATGCACCGGATTTCCGGAGCAATTGAGCGCGCTGATCGCGATTCCGTGGCCGGCAAGGCGGGCGAGGAACTCGCGGCGCGCCGTGGCACTCTCCAGCATGGCGTCGAGTTTCAGATGCGGGGCCGACGACCAGTTGCCGCAACCGAATTCGAGCATGTCCATCTCGAGGCGGGCGGCAACGTCGAGCATGGTGTCGAAATCGGTTTCCGGCAGGCTGTCGGTGATCATTCCGATTTTCATCGTGTAGTCTTCGGGCGCTTTCGAACCCGCGATCGGGAGTGACGAAGAGTGAAACCGTACCATACTGTCCGGCCCGGCACTCCACTTTGAATATGCTCATCAATTTCATCCTGTTCCAGGTAGGTTGGTTCGCCTGCGTGCTCGGAGGTGCGCATGGCGATCCGTGGCTTGGAACCGGCGTGGCGCTGGCGCTCGTCGCCTTCCATCTCACGCGAGCGACCCTGCCCGTAAAGGAGGGGGCGCTGGTCGTTCTCTGCGCAGGGATCGGTCTCGCGTTCGACAGCACGCTGGTCAGCGCGGGCTGGGTGCGTTTCCCGTCGGGCGCGCTCGTCCCGGGCCTTGCGCCACCGTGGATCGTGGCGCTATGGATGCTGTTCGCCACGACACTCAACGTAAGCCTGCGCTGGCTTCGCGGGCGTCCCATGGCCGCGGCCGCGCTGGGTGCGATCGGTGCCCCGCTGGCCTATTGGGGTGGCGCCCGGCTCGGCGGCATGGAGTTTGTGGCCCCGATTGCCGCGACCGTCGCGCTGGCGTCGGGCTGGGCGGTTCTGACCCCGGTTCTCTGTCGGCTGGCGCAACGCTTCGACGGCTACGCCCCCCTTGCCGATGTCGTAAACTTGCGCGAATGAATCCGCTGTTGAACGAGCGCATCGCGCAGTTCGAATCCCCGTTCCGCAGGCTCGATGCACTGCTCGCCGGGATCGCGCCCAATCCAGCGTTGACACCGATCGTCATGTCGGTGGGGGAGCCACAGGATGCGCCGCCCCTGCTGCTGGCCGAAGCGATCGCCGCGCACGCCGACGAATGGAATCGCTACCCGCCGGCGATCGGCACGCCCGAGTTCCGGCAGGCGGCACTCGGCTATCTCGCGCGCCGCTATCCTGGAACGCGCGGCCGCATCGACGCCGACACCGGCATTTCGCCGGTCGCCAGCACGCGCGAGGGGCTCTATCTGGCGGCGGCGATCGCGACGAGTCCGTCGCGCGAATCACCGATCGCGCTGATGCAGAACCCGTTCTATCAGACCTATCGCGTCGCCGCGATCATGGCGGGCGCGCAACCGCAGTATCTCGCCCACAGCGGATTTCCGGAATTCGCGCTCGATCTTCGCGAACTCGACGTAGCGACGCTTGCGCGCACGTCGATCCTGTATCTGTGCTCGCCGTCGAATCCGGATGGGCGCGTGATCGCCGCCGACGTGTTGCGGCGTGCGATCGAAGCCGCGCGGCGACACAATTTCCTCGTCGTTTTCGACGAGTGCTACGCCGAGCTCTACGACGGCGAGCCGCCGGTCGGCGCGCTCGACGTGCTGGCCGCGATGGATACCACCGGGCATTGGCTCGACAACGTGCTGGTGCTGCATTCTTTGTCGAAGCGCTCGAGCGCCGCCGGGATGCGCTCGGGCTTCGCGGTCGGCCAAGACGATGTGATGGCTGCCCTCAACCGCGTCCGGCTGAACGGCACGGCTTGCACGCCGTTCCCGTTACTTGCTGCGGCGACCGCGCTCTGGTCCGAGGACACGCACGTCGCGGCGATGCGCGAGCGCCTTTCGCGGCGCAAGGACGCGGCGGACCGGCTGCTGGGCGGCCACCCCGGCTACTACCGTCCGACGTGCGGATTTTTCCTCTGGATCCGGGCAGGGGGCGGAGAGGCGCTGACGCGTCGACTGTGGCGCGAATTCGCGTTGAAGGTGCTGCCGGGGGCTTTCCTGACGCAGCCCGGCGTGGACGGGCCCAACGACGGGGATCCGTACGTGCGAGTCGCGCTGGTCCACGACGCGGATACGACCGAGGCCGGGCTCTCGCGGGTCGCGTCGGCGCTGGGCATTTCCCGCCTGGACACCCGGGAAGCGTAACGGTAAGGTCGCCCCCTCGCCAAGCTCCAGATGCTGGCATACACTTGCCCCGGTTTGTTTTTGAGGGGCCATACGGCCCATTTCAGGGAGAACAGCATGAGAACGCATTTTGCAGTTGCCGCGATGGTTGCGGCCGCATTGGCCGGGCCCGCCGAGGCCGGCAAGACCCTCGACACGATCAAGCAGCGCGATCAGCTCGCTTGCGGAGTCAACACGGCGCTCGCGGGCTTTTCGGCCGCGGACAGCCAGGGCAACTGGAGCGGCATGGACGTCGACTTCTGCCGGGCGATCGCAGCCGCGATTCTCAACGACCCCAAGAAGGTCAAGTGGGTGCCGCTCAACGCGTCGCAGCGTTTCACCGCTTTGCAGTCGGGCGAAACCGACGTCCTTTCCCGCAATACCACGTGGACGCTCACCCGCGACGCGTCGCTGGGCCTCGAATTCACCGCAGTCATGTACTACGACGGGCAGGGGTTCATGGTGCCGACGAAACTGAAGGTCACCAGCGCCAAGCAGTTGAAAGGCGCCACCGTCTGCGTGCAGTCGGGCACAACGACCGAGAAGAATCTGAACGATTACTCGAATGCCAACAGCCTCGCAATGAAGCCGGTCGTCTTCGAGACGTTCGAAGCATCGGTCAAGGCCTTCTTCGCCGGCCGCTGCCAGGCGTACACGACGGACGCCTCCGGCATGGCCTCGATCCGCAACAAGGAAGCGTCCAATCCGGATGACTACGTGATTCTTCCTGAACTCATCTCGAAGGAGCCGCTCGGGCCCGCCGTCCGGCGCGGTGACGACGATTTCTTCACCATCGTGAAGTGGATGGTCTTCGTGTTGACCGAGGCCGAGGAATACGGGATCACTCAGGGAAATGTCGACGGGTTGCGGCTCTCCAGCAAGGACCCGGTGATACAGCGGATTCTGGGCACGTCCGAGGATACCGGCAAGCTGCTCGGCCTCGACAAGGACTGGGCGTACCGCGCGATCAAGGGGGTCGGGAATTACGGTGAGATCTTCGAGCGCAACGTCGGCCCGAAGTCGGCGCTCAAGTTGCCGCGTGGCTTGAACAACCTGTGGAACAAGGGCGGCCTGCTGTACGCGCCGCCGGTACGCTAGAAGCGGAATGATCGGGCGCGCCGGGGCGGCTCCCGGCGCTGGCCCCCGTCCCGGGACGGCGCACGTCCCGGACCCGCTCTTGCGATGGTGACGTCGTAGCAGGCGCTTCTATGCAGAACTTCCGGTGGTCCTGGCGCAGCGCGTCGTTCCGGGGACTCGTCTACCAGGTCGTCGCCGTGCTGCTGGCGGCGGCGGCCATCTGGTATCTCGTTCACAACACCCTCGTCAACATGAGGGTGCGCGGGATTCAGAGCGGCTTCGACTTCCTCGACCAGCCTGCCGGCTTCGCGATCAGCGAGAGCCTTTTCCCGTTCGATTCGTCCGACAGCTACGCCCACGCGTACCTGACCGGCCTGTCGAACACGCTGCGCGTGGCGATCGTCGGCATCGTGCTCGCAACCGGTCTCGGCACGGTGATCGGAATCGGACGCCTGTCGAAGAATTTCATGGTGCGCGCGCTTTGCACCGCGTACGTCGAGTCGTTTCGCAATGTCCCGCTGCTGCTGCAGCTCTTCATCTGGTACTTCGTGTTGACGGAGTTCCTGCCGCCGATCAACGACGCGTTGCACCCGTTGCCGGATTTCTTTTTCAGCAAGAACGGGCTCCAGTTTCCCGTTCCGGTATGGGCAATCGGGCACGCGCTGATGGCGGCAGGCGCGCTGATCGGCGCCGGCGCCGCCTGGGCATGGGCACGCAACGCGCGGCGGCATTTCGAGGCGACCGGACACCCGCGTCCGGTGTTCCTGCCTGGACTGACGTTCGTGGTGGCCGGCGCACTGGTGGGGTGGCTCGCGGGCGGAGCGCCCTCGGCGTTCGACGTGCCCGAGAAAACGTTCATCTCCATCGTGGGCGGCGGCGCGGTGTCGCCGGAGTTCCTCACGGTCCTCATTGGCCTGACGCTGTACACCGCGAGCTACATTGCCGAGATCGTCCGAAGCGGCATCCAGGCCGTGGCATTCGGGCAGCACGAAGCAGCCGCCTCGCTGGGGCTGTCGCGGGGGCAGGAGGTTCGGCTGATCCTATTGCCGCAGGCGCTGCGCGTGGTGATCCCGCCGATCACGAGCCAGTACCTCAACCTCACCAAGAATTCCTCGCTCGCGGTTGCGGTGGGTTACCCGGATTTGGTCTCGATCGCCACGACGTCGCTCAACCAGACCGGGCGCGCGATCGAGGCGATTTCGCTCGTGATGCTCTGCTA
>JBDTRG010000127.1:0-11245 GCA_039931775.1 Betaproteobacteria bacterium
GATCGTGATCGA
Organism: Betaproteobacteria bacterium; assembly: GCA_039931775.1. Classification (GTDB taxonomy): domain Bacteria; phylum Pseudomonadota; class Gammaproteobacteria; order Burkholderiales; family Casimicrobiaceae; genus CAIWHR01. The sequence goes on from JBDTRG010000127.1 coordinate 13, forward strand.
CCACACCGAGGCGCTGGTCTCGGTCGACGTCAACTCGGCGCGCGCTACGAAGGCCGGGGACATCGAGACGACTGCATTCAACACGAACCTCGAGGCGGCCGACGAGATCGCCCGCCAGCTTCGCCTGCGCGATTTGGGTGGCCTGATCGTCATCGATTTCATCGACATGGAGAGCACGAAGAACCAGCGCGAGGTCGAAAATCGCCTCAAGGACGCGCTGCGCTACGACCGCGCGCGCGTGCAGCTCGGCAAGATCTCGCGCTTCGGCCTGATGGAGCTGTCGCGCCAGCGCCTGCGTCCGGCGCTGGCCGAATCGGCGTACATCCCCTGCCCGCGCTGCCATGGCATTGGTCACATCCGCGGCACCGAGTCGACCGCGCTGCACATCCTGCGGATCCTGCAGGAAGAGGCGATGAAGGAAAACACCGCGCAGGTCGTGGCACAGGTGCCGATCGACGTCGGCACGTTCCTGCTCAACGAAAAGCGCAACGAGGTGCTGTCGATCGAGACGCGCTTCAAGGTCAACGTGCTGCTCGTGCCCAACCGCCATCTCGAAACGCCGAACTACACGATGGAGCGGCTGCGCCACGACGACCTCAACCAGAGCGAACCGCTGGCGCTGTCGTTCAACCTCGTCCAGCAGCCCGTCGAGCCGGATCCCGTCCAGCAAATGAAGGAAGAGGCGAAGGAGCCGCGCACCGAGGCCGTGGTGAAGGGCATCACGCCGGCGCAGCCGGCGCCGTTGCCGACGATTGCCCCGCCGCCCGCGCCGACGCCGGCGCCCGTGGCGGCCCCCATGCGCGAAACATCGGGTGGCTGGTGGTCCCGCGTGCTTGCGTGGTTCGGTTCCGAACCCGCGATACCGGCTCCGCCGCCGCGCACCGACAAGCCGCGCGAGGGGCGCGAACCGCGCCGCGAAGGTCAAGAGGCGCGCGAGCACCGTGGTGATCGCGACCGCAACCGCGGCCAGGACCGGCGCGACGGCCGACGCGACGAACGCAAGGGTGAAGGTCGCGACAACCGCGGCGGACGGGGCGAGCCGCGTCCGCAAGGCCAGCAACGCGATGGCCAGCAGCCGCGTCAGCAGGGTGCCGGTGGCCAGCGCCGCGATCGCGATTCCGCACGCGACGGACAACCGCCGCGCGACGGGCAGCCGCCCCGCGACGCCCAGGCGCCGCGCGAACCGCGCCCGCCGCGCGAGGCGCGTCCGCCCCGCGAATCCCGCGAAGGACAACCGCCTCGCGAGCCTCGTCCGCCGCGTGAACCGCGCGATGGTCAACCTGCGCGCGAACCGCGCGAAGGTCAGCCGCCGCGCGAGCCGCGCCCGCCGCGCGAGCCGCGCGCGCAGCCGCCGGTCGATTCCGCCAATGCGCTCTCCGCCATCGAAGCCGCGGAGCCCGGTTTGGCTCGCGACGCCGATCACGCGTCGATGCCCGGTGAGGCGCCCGAAGGAAATCGGCGGCGCCGCGATCGGCATCGTCGCGGCGATCGTCCCGACCGCAACGCGCAACCTGGCAATGCACCGGTAGCCGAAGACGCCGGCGCGCTGATCGCCAGCCCCGTTCCTGCGCACGAAATCGAAGCGACGCGCGAGCCGGCGGCGCCCGCGCCGGTTGCCATGCCGGAATCGGTCCGCGCCGAACCGGCGCCGGTCGAGCGCGTCGTTGCGCAAGCGGCTGCGCCGTCGCCCGTCGTGCCATCGACGCAACCCTCGCAACCATTGTCGCAGCCGGTGGAACCCCCGGTGCGCGTCGAGGTTCCGCGTCCGGCAGTGGCAGTTCCTCGGATCGCGCCGACGCTGCCTCCGGGTTCGGGTCTCGAAATCGTCGAGACACGATTCAAGGCCGCACCTGAACCCGAGGCCCAACCGGCGCCGGCCGGTCCGCGACGGGTTCGCCCGCCGCGCGTCGTGACCGCCGACGAGCCGTTGCAGATCGTCGAGACACGCAAGGGCGACCAGCCGCCGGCCTGAGCTTTCGGGTCGTCTGCTTGAAGTCGAAGGCGGGCCGCGTGCCCGCCTTCTTCTTTGGGCCGGTGCTAGGATCGTGTGCGATGAAGCGACTGTTGATCGTCTATCACACGCAATTCGGAGGCACCGGGCAGATGGCCGCGGCGGCGCTCGACGGCGCGCGCTCGATTGACGACGTCGACTCGCGGCTCGTGCGCGCGGGCGACGCGGGCGTAGGCGATCTGCTGGCCGCCGACGCGCTGCTGATTGCCACGTCCGAGAATTTTGGCGGCATGGCCGGCATCGTCAAGGATTTCCTCGAGCGTGTGTACTACCCGTGCGAGGGCAAGCTCGAAGGGCGGCCCTACACCGCGCTGGTCTGCGCGGCCACCGACGGCATCGGCGCGATGCGCGAGGTCGATCGCGTGGCGACCGGCCTCTCGCTCAACAAGGTGCATCCAGGCTTGATCTACAAGAGCGGCGTGACCGCGCACGCGCAGGCGGTTCCCGCCGATGCGCTCGCGTCCTGCCGGGAGATCGGCGCGACGCTCGCCGCCGGAATTTCGGCAGGGATCTACTGAGGAATTCGACGCGCCGTCAGCGGCCCGCGAGCGTCACCCGCATCCGCGCGAGCAGCCCCGCGGTACCCTGCTCGACGAGGTCGATCACGCGATCGAACCCTTCGGCGCCGCCGAAGTACGGATCGGGAACTTCGCGCAGCCCGGCTTCGGGCGCGAATTCGAGCAGCAATCCGAGGTGTCCGCCGAAGTCCGGCGGTTTCATCTCCGTCAGCGCGCGCAGGTTGCTTTCGTCCATCGCGATAATCCATCCGAACCGCGAGAAGTCGGCGACCTGCACCCGCCGTCCGCGAATTGCGGTCAAGTCGTAGCCGCGCCGGCGCGCCGCCTGAATCGTTCGCTTGTCCGGCGGCAGTCCGACATGCCAGTCGCCGATGCCCGCTGAGTCGGCCAGCACCAGGCTGCCGATTCCGCCTTTCACGGCTGCCGCGCGAAACACGCCCTCGGCCGTCGGCGAGCGGCATATGTTGCCCAGGCAGACGAACAGCACGGAGGCATCGGGCTCGGCGGATCGATTGGAAATTGTCATGGAAAGATCAGCGTGGCATTCCCGCTCAGATTTCGCCGGGCAAGGCGATGCCGAACATCGCCTCCTTGAGCTCGGCGAGCCGATCCCGAAGCTGCGCGGCCTTCTCGAACTCGAGATTGCGCGCAGCGTCGAGCATCTCGCGCTCGACGCGCTTCAGTTCCCTGTCCATGTCCTTCTCGGGCATCGATTCGTACTTCGCCTTGTTCTGCGCGGCCCTCAGCTGCTTCTTTCCCGCGTCGGGATCGTAGACGCCGTCGATCAGGTCCTTGATCCGCTTCTGCACGCCGATCGGCGTGATCCCCATCTTCTCGTTCCACTCGATCTGTCGATTCCGCCGGCGCGTCGTCTCATCGATCGCCGCCTTCATCGAGTCGGTCATCTTGTCCGCGTAGAGGATCGCCATGCCATTGATATGGCGCGCCGCGCGGCCGATCGTCTGGATCAGCGAGCGCTCGGAACGCAGGAAGCCCTCCTTGTCGGCGTCGAGGATGGCGACCAGCGAGACTTCGGGGATGTCGAGTCCTTCGCGCAGCAGGTTGATCCCGACCAGCACGTTGAATTCGCCGAGCCGTAGGTCGCGGATGATCTCGACGCGCTCGACCGTGTCGATGTCCGAGTGCAGGTAGCGCACCTTGACGCCATGCTCGTTCAGATAGTCGGTCAGGTCCTCCGCCATACGCTTGGTCAGCGTCGTCACGAGCACGCGCTCGTGCTTTTCCACGCGCAGGCTGATCTCGGACAAGAGGTCGTCGACCTGCGTTTGCGCCGGGCGCACCTCGAGTGCGGGGTCGACGAGCCCGGTCGGGCGCACCAGCTGCTCGACGACCTGGCCGGCGTGCGTGCGCTCGTATTCGGCGGGCGTCGCCGAGACGAAGAACGTCTGCGGCAGCAGGCGCTCGAACTCGTCGAAACGCAGCGGCCGGTTGTCGAGCGCGGAGGGCAGCCGGAACCCGTAGTTGACGAGGTTTTCCTTGCGCGCCCGGTCGCCCTTGTACATGCCGCCGACCTGCGGAATCGTCACGTGGCTCTCGTCGATGAACATCAGCGCGCGCGACGGCAGGTAATCGATCAGCGTGGGGGGCGGCTCTCCCGGCCCGCGCCCCGACAGATGGCGCGAGTAGTTCTCGATGCCCTTGCAGAAGCCGATCTCGGTCATCATCTCGAGGTCGAAGCGCGTCCGCTGCTCGATGCGCTGCGCCTCGATCAGCTTCATCTGCGACACAAACCGATCCTTGGTCTCGACGAGCTCGACCTTGATCTTCTCGATCGCGTCGAGCACCTTCTGCCGTCCCGTCACGTAATGGCTGGACGGAAAAACCGTGAAGCGCCCGATCCTCTGCCGGATGTGACCGGTCAGCGGATCGAAGAGCTGCAGCGACTCGATCGCGTCGTCGAACATCGAGATGCGCACGGCGTTCTCGGCGTGCTCGGCGGGGAATATGTCGATCACCTCGCCGCGGACGCGAAACGTTCCGCGGCGGAAATCCGCCTCGTTGCGCGCGTACTGCATCTCGGTCAGCCGCCGGATCGCGTCGCGCTGGGTCAGCGCGTCGCCTTCCTTCACGTGCAGGATCATGCTGTGGTACTCGGACGGGTCGCCGATACCGTAGATCGCGGAGACGGTCGCGACGATCACGCAGTCCGGCCGTTCGAGGATCGCCTTGGTCGCCGAGAGCCGCATCTGCTCGATGTGCTCGTTGATCGAGCTGTCCTTCTCGATGTAGAGGTCGCGCGACGGAACGTACGCCTCGGGCTGGTAGTAGTCGTAGTACGAGACGAAATACTCGACCGCGTTGTTCGGAAAGAACTCGCGAAACTCGGAATAGAGCTGTGCCGCCAGCGTCTTGTTCGGTGCGAGGACAAGCGCCGGCCGGCCGGTCTGCGCGATGACGTTCGCCATTGTGAACGTCTTGCCCGAACCGGTGACGCCCAGCAGTGTCTGGAATGCGAGTCCGTCCTTTAGCCCCTCGACGAGCTTTGCGATCGCCTCGGGCTGGTCGCCGGCGGGCTCGAACGGCTTGAAAAGCTGGTAGGGACTGTCGGGAAAAGTGACGAGCATGGCGTGGGTGTCCGACGAAAGTGCAGCGCAACCGAGTAGTTTACTTCCAATCGGAAAGTAGGGTCAGACTCGACTTTCCGTTTCCGACCCAACAATGGGCGAGACCTCGGATGAAAGTCGAGTCTGACCCTACTTTCCGGCGAATTGCAGCTTGGCGAGCCGCGCGTAGAGCGGGCTCGCCTCCATCAGCGCATCGTGCGTGCCCACGGCAGCGAGGCGACCGCCCTCCATGACCACAATCCGGTCGGCATGGCGAACAGTGGCGAGCCGGTGCGCGATGATCAGCACGGTACGCCCGGCCATCAGGCGCTCGATCGCGAGCTGAACCACGCGCTCGCTCTCGGCGTCGAGCGCGCTCGTCGCCTCGTCGAGCAGCAGGATCGGCCGGTCGGCGAGGATCGCCCGCGCGATCGCCAGGCGTTGCCGCTGCCCGCCCGACAGGCGCACGCCGCGCTCGCCGAGGTTGCTCTCGTACCCCTGCGGCATCTGCGCGATGAACTCGGACGCGTAGGCCGCCTCGCAGGCCTCCCGCACCTCGGCTTCGGTCGCGTCGGGCCGGCCGTAACGGACGTTTTCGACGACGCTGGCCGCGAAGATCACCGGGTCCTGCGGGACGACCGCCAGCCGTTTGCGTACCTCGCGCGGATCGGCGCGCTTCACGTCGACGCCGTCGATCGCCACCGACCCCGACTGCGGGTCGTAGAAGCGCAGCAGCAACTGGAACACCGTCGTCTTGCCGGCACCGGACGGGCCGACCAGCGCCACCTTTTCGCCGGCCGCTATGTCGAGCGAGAAGCCCTCGAGCGCCGCCGCGTCCGGCCTCGACGGATAGTGGAAGACGACGCGGTCGAGGGCCACCGTGCCCCGCGCCGGAACGGGCAGTGCCACCGGGTGCTCGGGCGCGCGAATTGCCGGTTCGACCGCCAGCAGCTCGAACAGGCGCTCGGTCGCCCCGGCGGCGCGCTGCAGATCGCCGACGACTTCGCTGATCGTGCCGACCGCGCCGGCGACGATCACCGCGTAGAACACGAACGCCGAGAGCTGGCCGGCGCTGATCCGCCCGGCGACCACGTCGTGCCCGCCGATCCACAGGATGACGCCGACGGCGCCGAACACCAGCGTGATCACCGCGGCGACCAGCAGCGCGCGCTGCCGTATCCGCGCCACCGCAGTCGCGAAAGCCGCCTCGACGCGCTCCGCGAAATGGCGCTGGTCGACGGGTTCATGGACGTAGGCCTGCACGGTGCGCACTTCGTGAAGTGCCTCGTCGACATAGGCGCCGACGTCGCCGACGCGGTCCTGGCTGGCCCGCGCGAGCTTTCGCACCTTGCGCCCGAACAGCACGATCGGAACGATCACGGCCGGCACGCCTGCCAGCACGAGCAACGTGAGTTTCGTGCTGGTGATCGCCAGCATCGTGAGGCCGCCGACCAGCAGCAGCGCGTTGCGGATCGCCATCGACGCGCTCGACCCGATGACGGTCTCGAGCATCGCGGTGTCGTTGATCAGGCGCGAGATCGCGTCGCCGGTGCGTGTTACCTCGAAGAACGCCGGAGGCAAGGTGAGCAGGTGGTCGAACACCGCTCGGCGCAAGTCGGCGGTGACGCGCTCGCCGATCCACGACACGAAATAGAATCGCGTAAACGTCGCCGCGGCCATCACGACGACGACACCGAGCATCAACGCGAGCGTCCGATCGAGCTCGCCGCCGTCGCCCGCCGAGAATCCGCGGTCGACCACGCCCTTCAGCCCCTGCCCGACGGCGAGCACCGACGCCGCGGCGAAGAGGAGCGCGATCGCCGCATAGACGACCTGGCGGCGGTACGGCCGGACGAAGACGCCGACGCGCGCAAGCGTCTTGAGCGCGGTGACCGGGGGAATATTCGGAGCAGCGTCGGGTGTCATGACTCGGGACGAGGTTCGCGGCGCGCCGTGCGCGCGTCAATTCGGCGAACGCCGCACGTTAGCCCTCGCGCCGTGCGTTGTCGAGGGCGCGTTCTGCCGCCGGTCAAGGTACAATGTCGCGCCGATCCGCCACTCTGAACCTGACCATGAACGCGCCCTTTGCTCCATCGCTCCTCTCCGCCGTCGAACTCGCGCCGCGCGACCCGATCCTCGGTATCACCGAAGCGTTCAACGCCGACAAGAATCCGCGCAAGATCAACCTTGGCGTCGGCGTCTACTACGACGAGGATGGCAAGGTCCCGCTGCTCGATTGCGTTAAGCGCGCGGAGCACCTGATCACGGAGAGAAGCGCGCCGCATCCGTATCTGCCGATCGACGGCATCGCCGCCTACGATCGCGGCGTTCGCGACCTGATGTTCGGCGCGGCGAACCCTGTGGTCACCGGCGGACTCGCAGTGACCGTGCAGACGCTCGGCGGCACCGGCGGACTCAAGGTGGGCACCGACTTCCTGCGCCGCTTCGCGCCCGAAGCGCAAGTCTGGATCAGCGACCCGAGCTGGGAAAATCATCGCGCGCTGTTCGAAGGCGCCGGCTTCGCCGTCAACTATTACCGTTACTACGACGCGGCGACGCACGGCCTCGATTTCGACGGGATGATCGCCGACCTCGACCGGCTGGCGCCGGGCGCCATCGTCGTGCTGCACGCGTGCTGCCACAACCCGACCGGCGTCGATCCGACGGCCGCGCAGTGGCGCCGCATCCTCGAGGTCGTCCGGGCCCGCGGTCTGGTGCCGTTCCTCGATCTCGCCTACCAGGGCTTCGCCGACGGTACCGACGCCGACGGCGCTCTCGTTCGCGACTTCGCCGCAACACCGGGGCCGCTGTTCGTCGCGAGCTCGTTCTCCAAATCGTTTTCGCTGTACGGCGAGCGCGTCGGCGCGCTCTCCATCGTCGCCGCCGACAAGGACGAAGCCGCGCGCGTGCTGTCGCAGGTCAAGCGCGTCGTCCGGGCCAACTATTCGAATCCGCCCACTTTCGGCGGCCAGGTCGTGACCACGATCCTGAGCGACCCCGAGCTGCGCGCACTCTGGGAACGCGAGCTCGGCACGATGCGCGAGCGCATTTGTACGCTGCGCCGGAAATTCGTCGAAAAGCTTCGCATCCGGGCGCCCGCCGCCGATTTCAGCTTCGTGATGACCCAGCGTGGCATGTTTTCGTATTCGGGATTGTCGAAGGACGCGATGCTGCGCCTGCGCAGCGAATACGCGGTCTACGCGCTCGACTCCGGCCGCATCTGTGTCGCGGCGCTCAACGAACGCAACCTCGACTACGTCGTCGACGCCGTCGCCACGGTCATAGGATGAGGTCGAACTGCACCGCCGCGGATTTTGACAGTGCGGCGCCATTTGCTATAATCAAAGGCTATTCATCGCGGGAATAGCTCAGTTGGTAGAGCGCAACCTTGCCAAGGTTGAGGTCGGGAGTTCGAGACTCCTTTCCCGCTCCAGATTCGCTTCATAACCGCGCCAGTTGCGGGTGCAGCAAGAAGGGCCGCCGTCGGGTGGCCCTTTTTCATCGGGTCAGCCTCGTCGCACGATGCGCCATAGGCCGATCGACAGGAGCGCGATCGATTTCCAGTTGCCCAACGGTGATATGGATCGTCGCGCCCGCCGCTCCGGTCCATAAGGCTGCGAGCACTGCGCATAGCGCGGCGCCCTGCACTTCATTTCGTAACTCCTCCGATTTGCCGCTACCAGGCCATTGACTGCGTCCCCATGGCGCCCCACTCATCCGGGACCAAACGCACCGCCGGCGATCTGTGAGAGCAGCGTGTAGGCCTCGCCGACCGTCCCTGGTATTGCCCCTGCGGCCGGCTCCGCGCCCGTGAAACGCGCCATCGCCAGCCCCATCATGTCGCGTTCGAGCCCGTTCAAGGGCCGATTCGCGAGCGCCGGCGAAAGCGGGTCGGTGAGCAACGCCGACGGCGGCACGGGTGGCGGCACGGTGACGGGCCAGCTCGACGGCGAGCGCGGCGTCGCCAGGTTGTAGGCTTCGGTGAGGTTGGGTGCGGTGCGGTCGCGCTCGGTCAGGTACGGCAGCCCGTGCTTTTCGCACAGCGTGCGGACGAGCGCGCCGTGGTGCATCGGGTTGTTCACCACCGTGCCCGCTTCCGTGTAAGCCGAGATCGCGATGGCCGGCACGCGCACGCCGAGCCTGTCGAACAGAAACCCGAATTCGCCGGCCGGCTGCGGGTTGTACGGCGCGACGGCCACGGGCGGCGCCACGTGATCGAACGTGCCGCCGTGCTCGTCGAACGTGACCAGAAGCAGCGTATTGAGCGCGTTCGATCCGGTGGTCGACGCGCTCGCCTTGTACGCCGTATAGATCTGGTGCAGCAGCAGGTCGCCGGTGCGCACGTCGGAGGCTTCGCCCACGGGGATGTGGTCGATGACGAACGTCGGGGACGGCGGATGCATGTCGTTGTGGTTGAACAGCATCCGCGGCTCGACGAACGCGTACGCCGGGAGCGTGCCGTCCGCTAGGTCGCGATAGAACGTGTCCATCGTCGCGAAGTGCGTCTTCCAATACAGAAGCAGCGACGGCGTGTGGATGAGGCCGGTCAGCGAGATGATCTGCGTGGGATCGAAATAGATCTTCCACGAGACCTTTGCATCCTCGAGCCGGTTGAAAATGGTCGGCACCCCATTCGTCAGCCACTTCGAGTACGGCTCGTTGTACAGGTACCCGGACGACGACGACGCATTGAAGAACGACCGGTTGCAGAACGTCTGCGTCGGCACCGCGCAGTGCCACGCGTCGTACACGGCGAATCCGCGCGCCAGCGTCGAGATGACCGGAAGCTGTTCCGGGCTGAAGCCGTCCATGATCACGCGGTACTGCTCGAAAATCGGCTTGAGCTTCGTCGTCGCGACGAAGTTGTTGCAGTAGTCGTGGACGAAACCCATCATCGTCGGGACCTGGCCTGGCGCCGGGGCGTTGTACGGCGCGCTCATCTGCGGCGTGGTGAGGAACGCGTTGCCCGGAGGATCGACGACTCCGTAAAGCTGCGTGTTGACGTGAGGATGGCCCTCGCCCGGATCGGGATTCGGATTCGAAAAGTCCGCATCGGTGCCTGGACTCACGCGAGCCGTCACGAAGCTGTTGCCGTCGTCGATGTACGACGGCACGGGATTGCGGTAGACCCCGCCGGCGACGCCGTTGTAGGTCTGATTGCGCGGCACCTGACCCGGCGGGTACAGGTAGCCCAGCACGTTGTCGAGCGAGCGATTCTCGAACATCACGACCACGACGTGGTCGAATTGCGCTAGCTTCTGCGGGTCGGTGAGCGGCGGCGACGCGACCTCCGCATCGCTCAAGCATCCGCCGAGCAGGGCGGCGCCCGTCAGGGACGCCGATGCCTTCACGAATTCGCGGCGTGTAGGCGAGGCAGGCAGCACACTCTGGGTTGCCTCCTCCGATTTGGAATCCTCAGGCATGGCGTTAACTCGATGGGTTGACGACGGCGTGTAAAGTCTGCCATGCGATCGCGCGCAACGGCAAGAAAACACCGTTTCGTTGCGATAGTGCGCGGTCGGCTATAATTATCGTCCGTTCTCCTGCGCCTTTCCTTGCGCGGCCGGCGATGCCATCGTCGGTCGACACCCTTGGCGGGGTGGCAGAGTGGTCATGCAGCGGCCTGCAAAGCCGTCTACGCCGGTTCGATTCCGACCCCCGCCTCCAACAGCCCCCATGAAACCCGCCTCGTGCGGGTTTTTTGTTGCCGTTCACACAGAGCAACTACGTACATTGCGGTTTCCTACGGTCGCTTCCGGCGGACCGTTCTGTCCGAAGTCGGTCCACTTGAGCCATCCAAACGCGCCGCTCCATTTGGCTGCACCGGGAACGCCCCTCGAGAGGTTCCGTGCGGCCAACAACACCGGAAATTCAACGATCTCCATTGCGGTCATTTGCGCGCAACCGTTACCTAAGCGCCGAAGCCAATTCGTTCGTCCCGCGCGTCATCAATCGTTGCCCTCGTACAGCGACCATGTCTGCGCTGCGTGCCAGGTTCTAGGAACCTTCCTTAGAACATACGGAAGACCCCTGCGCAGATTCTGACGCCTTAGCCCCGAAAATTCGGCTCGATAGGCGCATACGTAAAACACTTGCTCCACGTACCCCACTGCCTCCGGAAGCACGATAGCTCGTGCACT
>JBDTRG010000128.1:0-49310 GCA_039931775.1 Betaproteobacteria bacterium
CATTGGCGCCACGCGCAGCCTGCAAGATTTCGTCGGGTGGCAGGTCGTCGTAGTAGACCGTCATGTCGACATCGGAATGGAAGTCCGACTTGCCCTGGGCCACCGAGCCAGTGACCATCGATGCGCGAACCCCGGGAATGCCGGCATGGCCGCGGGCGATGCGCCGCGCGATCCGAAGCAGGTAACGGGTCGCTTCGGTCATTTCGTTACCCGTCCTTGCCGATGAGGTCCAGGCGAACCAACCCAACCGAGCTACGCCGCCGCGCGCTTCAACCGCGGCACGGCCGCAAGAAGCGTGCGCGTGTACTCGTGCTGCGGTCGACTGAGAACGTCGTCGGCGGCGCCGATCTCGACCAGCTTGCCGTTCTTCATCACGGCGATCTCGTGCGCCAGGTATTCGACGACGCCGAAGTTGTGCGTGATGAAGAGGTAGGCGACGCCGAGTTCGCGCTGCAATTCCTTCAGCAGATTGAGGATCTGCGCCTGCACGGAGACATCGAGCGCCGAGGTCGGCTCGTCGGCGACGATGAGTCGTGGCTCAACGGCCAGCGCGCGAGCAATCGCCAATCGCTGGCGCTGCCCGCCGGAAAACTCGTGCGGGTAGCGCGTCAGCACGTCGCGCCGCAGGCCGACCCGTTCCAGCAGCGCGGCGACGCGTTCGATTCGGTCGGCGGGGGCGATATCGGGGCGTAGCGACGCGACGCCTTCCTCGAGGATTTCGTTGACGCGCATCCGCGGATTGAGCGAGGCGAACGGGTCCTGGAAGACGATCTGCGCAGCGCGGCGTGCCTTGCGCAGGCCTTCGCCCTGCAACAGCTCGAGCGCTTCGCCCTCGAGCACTGCCGACCCGGTGATCTTGGCCGTGCTGCGCAGCAGCTGCAGCACCGCCTTGCCGACAGTCGTCTTGCCGCTGCCGGATTCGCCGACGAGCGCCAGCGTGCGCGCCGCGGGGATGCGAAACGAGACGCCGTCGACGGCCTTGACGTGGCCGACCGTGCGCTTGAAGAGGCCTTTCTTGATCGGGAACCAGACCCGGTAATCGCGCACGTCGAGCACGGTATCGCCGATGGGCGCATCGGGGGGCAGGTTTGGGTCCTCGTCGTGCACGCGCCAGACAGATTCGCCCGGGCTGGCACCTTCGTACAGCACGCAGCGCACCAGGTGTTTCGGCCTGAATTCGATGAGCTGCGGGGGTGCAGCGCGGCAGCGATCCATCACGTCGCCGCAGCGGTCGGCAAAGCGGCAGCCGGTAAACGCCTGGTTGAGCGGCGGCACGCTGCCCGGGATCGACGCGAGCCGCCGGCCGCGTTTGCTGGAATCGGGCAGCGACTCGAACAGGTTGTTTGCATACGGGTGCAGCGGCTCGTCGAAGAACGCCTTCGCGTCGGCCACTTCCACCACCTGGCCGGCGTACATGAGGGCGACACGGTGCGCCATCTGCGCGACGATCGCGAGATCGTGGGTGATCAGCAGCATCGCCATCTTGTGCGACGCCTGCAGTTCCTTCAGCAGGTCGAGGATCTGCGCCTGGATCGTGACGTCGAGCGCCGTGGTCGGTTCGTCGGCGATGACGATGTCCGGATCGGCGGCGAGCGCGATAGCGATCATGACGCGCTGCTTCTGGCCGCCCGACATCTGGAACGGGTAATCGCCGACGCGCCGCTCGGGCTCGGGGATGCCGACGCGTTTCAGCCAGTCGATCGCCTTGGCGAGCGCCGCGTCGCCGCGCAGCATGGTGTGCCGCTCGATCACCTCGACGATCTGCCGGCCGATGGTCATCACCGGGTTGAGGCTGGTCGAGGGTTCCTGGAAGATGATGCTGATCCGGCGCCCGCGGATGTCGCGCATCCGCGCTTCGGGTAGCTGGGTGACGTCCACCCCGTCGACATCAACGCGGCCGTCGCTGACGCGGCCGCTGTCGGGGAGCAGACGCAGGATCGACAACGCGGTCATCGACTTGCCGCAGCCGGATTCGCCGACGAGCGCGAAGGTTTCGCCGCGCTCGATGGTGAGCGACAGCGCGTCGACGGCGCGCACCATCCCGCTGTCGGCGTCGAGGTCGGTCGTGAGGTTGTCGATCGTCAGCACGGCGGGGCAGGGCTAGTCGGCGGCCGCGGCATCGGGGGCGGCGGCGGGCGGCGCGGCGAGCTTTGCGGCCGGCTTGGCGCGATGCGGTCGGAACGCGCGGGCGCGCGGATCGAACGCCTCGCGCACGGCGCTCGCGAACAGCTGCATCGACAGCACGAAGGCCACCATGAAGCCGAACGCGGCCATCAGGTTCCACCATACGGCCGGATCGCGCGACAGCTCGGTGCGCGAGCTGTTGATCATCGTGCCGAAGCTATTGGTGGTGGGATCGACGCCGACGCCGACGTAGGACAGCACCGCCTCGTACAGCACGAGGCTCGAAAAATCGAGCACGGCGACGATCAGCACGACGTGCATCACGTTGGGCAGGATGTGCCGCCGCATGATGCCGCGATCCGGGACGCCGAACGCGCGGGCGGCCTGCACGTAGTCGAGTTCAGTGAGTTTCAGCGTTTCGGCGCGCAGCAATCGCGCGAGCCCGGCCCAGCCGGTGATTCCGAGGATTGCCGCCAGCAGGAAGAGGCGGATGTCGGCGCGCTCGAGGCCGGTCTCGAACATCTGCGGGTTCTTGTCGATGTAGACCTGGATCATCAGCACGAAGGCGGCGATCAGCAGCACCGAGGGGATCGACGACAACACCGTGTACAGGTACTGGATCGCGTCGTCGACCCTACCCTTGTAATAGCCGGCCAGGATGCCGAACGCGATCGCGAGCGGTAGCGTCGCGAGGGTCGCGAGCGAGCCGATTACCACCGCGGTTCGGATGGACTTGATCGCCTGGAACAGCACGTCGTTGCCGGTCTGGTCGGTGCCGAAAACGTGGTAGTAGGGCCAGACCGCCGAGACCCAGCCGATGAAGAGCGCCAGAATCGACGCAGTCATCAGTATCGCCCGCCATGGAACGGCGGGGGCGCGCTGCCAGATGGCGCGCAGCGACGCGCCGGTGCGCATCCCGGGTTGTCGCAGGCGGCGCGCGACGAATACCCAGAGCAGCACTGCCCCGGCGAAGCCGGCGAGGATTCCGTTGACGGAACGCCTGGCGACGTCGGCGGCCCAGTCGCGGTCGGGGTCGGCGAGATGCGCGCCGCCGAACTGCAGGCGCGGATAGTCGCGCACGGTCTTGCCGTTGACGAGCAGCGATTCCTTCGAGAACTGGTGCGTGCCGAGCGGGATCGAGAAGGTCTTCTCGCGCGATTCGCGCCGGCCGGCGAGGATCTGGTCGAGCACCGACACCGTACGCGTCGAATAGGCGAGCGGCGCATCGGCTGCGGCGCTGGCGGCGGGCGGCAGCAGCGGACGGAAGTGAACCGAATCGAGCAGCGCGACGACCAGAAAGACACCGAGGATGACCGCCGCGGACATCGCCGCCGGATCGCGCACCACCGTCCGCCAGGTCTGGCGCAGCGTCGGCGTGCGCAGCGCGTGCCACACGTAGAACCCCATCGCGATCAGCAACAGGTACAGGACGATGTCGGTGGCGAGGAAGACGGGTTTCGGCACTCGGTATTCCTAAGCTAACCGGATCCGCGGATCGGCGACGGTGTACGAGATGTCGGTCAGGATCAGGCCGACGATGTAGAGCACCGATCCGACGAACACCATCGAGCGGACGATGGCGAAGTCCTGCGCGTTGATCGCGTCGATCGTATAGCTGCCGAGGCCCGGGATGCCGAAGAACGACTCCATGATCAGCGCGCCGAGGAAGAGCAGTGGCAACACCGCGACGGTGCTGGTGAGAATCGGCAGCATCGCGTTGCGCAGCACGTGGCGGAACAGCACGACGGTCTCGGAGAGCCCCTTGGAGCGCGCGGTGCGGACGTAGTCCTTGCCGATCTCCTCAAGGAACATGGTGCGATAGAAAAGCGCCTCGCTTCCCAGCCGCGACACGATGCCGATGATCACCGGCAGCGCGAGGAAGACGAAGAGGTCCCACCCGCCGGCGAATCCCGATATCGGCACGAGCTTCAGCACCCGGCTGAACAGGAACTGTCCCATCAGGATATAGAAGAGCGCCGAGATCGCCATCAGGAACACGGCGAACGTGAAGCCCCAGAATTCGAGGTAGGTATTTCGGAAGAACACCATCACCAGCGAAAACGCGATCACGATGAAGACACCGAGGATGAATGTCGGGATCGCCAGCGCGATCGACGGCCCCATCCGCTTCCGCAATTCGTAGCCGATGTCGCGCCCGCTGTCGGAGGGGCCGAAATCCAGTGCGAAGAGCTGCACCGAGCGATCGTAGAAGATGGTGTTGGTCACCTTCCCGACGCCTGGCGCCGCGCCATTCCAGAACAGCGGCCGGTCGTAGCCGCGCTCGACCTTCCATTTCTCGATCGCGTCCTGCGAAACGCGCTTGCCGCCGATGTTCATCCGCGCCATGTCGTCCGGCGTGTTCACGGTGAAGAACAGCATGAACGTGAAGAGGTTGACCCCGATAAGGATCAGCACGCCGTAGCCAATACGGCGGATGATGTAGTTGATCATCGCGGGTCGATGCCGGCGCGCTCAGGCGCTGTCGCGGGCGAGCAGGCGTCCGGCGGTTTCGCGTTCGCGTCGGCGCCAGGCGAACCAGGCCGGCACGACGGCAACGAGGCAAGCGAGGAGGATCAGCGGGATCGGCCACCAGATCGGCTTGTTCCACTCGGCGAGCTTGCGCGCGCGCAATTCGGGATCGAGCCGCAGGTAGCTGATGTGGTTGCGGATGATCTGCGTCGGCTTGCCGTTGGTGATCCACTGGTGGTACGCGGCGGCGGAGGTCGGGAAGTAGCCGAAGCTCCAGACGCCGTCCTTCTGCAGGATTTCGATCATCCGGTCGATCACCTTCTGCTTTTCGGGCCCGTCGTCCAGGAATTTCAATTGCTGGAAAAGCTTGTCGAATTCCGGATTCTGATAGTTCGTGTTGTTCTCGCCGTTGCCGTTGGTCAGCGTTTTCGCATTGGGGCCAAACAGCAGGAACATGAAATTCTCGGCGTCAGGATAGTCGGCCAGCCAGCCCCAGAAGAAGATCTGGACTGAACCCTTGTTGACCTTGTCCTGGAAGCGGTTGTAGTCGGTGGCGCGGACTTCGAGCTGGACGCCGATCTTTGCGAACTGCTTGGTGTACCACTCGAGCAGCGCCTTGGTCGACGGGGTGGGCGATTGCTGATAGTCGAAGTTGACCACCAGCGGCTTGCCCGTCTTGGCGTCGCGTCCGTCCGGATAGCCGGCTTCCGCGAGGAGCTTCTTCGCCTCCTCGAGGCTCTTTCGCACCGGCTTGCCGTCGGGACCTCTGTCGTACACGTACGGATTGAACGCCGACGGCCCATCCTCGCGGTAGCCGAAGAGCGACGGCGGTATCGGACCCTGCGCAGCGACACCTTGGCCTCGCTCGAAGATCGCGATGTGCTCTTCCCAATCGAGCGCGATCGACAGCGCCCGACGCAGCTTCCGATTCTTCTCCTGCTGCTCGGGCGTGTCGCCCTTGCCGACCACCGGATCGATCCAGTTGAAGCCGATGTACCAATTGTTCGCCTCGATCGTGGTGGGCAGCCGGATGGCCTTGTCGCGGTACTCCTTTTCCGTTTCCTTCGAGTCACCCATCGCGACGAGATAGGTGGTGCCGTAGTCGAGCCGCTCGATGGCCGGCGAATCGTAGTAGCCCTGCAGGAACTTCGCCTTCAGCGGCACGCCTTCTTTCTCGATGTCGAACACGATCCTGTCGACGAAGGGGATCGGCTTGCCGCAATCGGCGAGGTAGCCCTTCTCCTTGTCGCCGGGTTCGCCTTCGCACGGGTACGGCTCGCCGCGGAAATTCGGATTGCGCTCGAGAACGTGCTGCCGGTTCTCGATGTACTCGGTCTGCATGAAGGGTCCCGTGCCGACCGGCCAGTAGTTGAGTGTCAGGTTCTTGGCCGCCATCCCGGGCTGCGAGTAGAACTTTTCGGCCTCCCAGGGGATCGGCGAGAAGAATGTCATCGACAGCCAATACTTGAACTGAGGGTACTTCCCGGCGACGCGTATGCGCAGCGTGTACTTGTCGACCGCTTCGACGCCGGCGAAAGGAAATTTCCGGAAATCGAGGAAGGGAAGGTCGCGGTCGGTCGGCGGAATACCCTTGCGCAGCACCTTGTCGATCTCGACGATCGAGTCACCGTATTCCTTCAATCCGATGATGTAGTCGGACATCGTGGAGAACGCGGGGGACTTGATGCGCGGCGTGGCGAGCCGGCGGATCGCGTACACGTAGTCGTCCGCGGTGAGCTCGCGCGTGCCGGTTTCCTTGAAGTCCGTGACCTTGTACTTGTCGGCGACATCCTCGCGCTTCATGTTGTGATAGAGGTAGTCGCCGTTCGCCGCCTTGGCGAAGGCCGGGTGTGGCGCGAACAGGATGCCGTGCTTGATCTTGATTTCGTACACCGACTCGGCGACCTCATCGCCGGGCGCGTCTTCGGGCAGCACGTTGCCCGCCTTGTCGAGGTAGCGCGGCTTCGCCACCTCCTGCGCGGCCCGCGGGGCGATCTCGTACGGGCGCTTCAGATAGTGATAGCCGTACAGCGGTTCGTAGATCTGGTAGGTGTGCGGCGACTCGTCGTTGGAGTACGAGCTCGTCGGATCGAGATACTTCGGCGAGCGCTCGACGAACGGCACGAACAGCGTGTTGGTCTTCTCGGAGCCCGGCGGATGCGGGTTGTTGGAGACCTCGCTGCATCCGGTCATCGCCGAAACACCCGCCAGAAGAAGCGCGACGCCAAGCGTGGCCGACACCCCGCCGGCGGCAGGGCGATGAAGGTTCGGAATCGTCATGGGATTTGCTCCGTTCATTGGACTCGACGCCCTCGTGGGGCGGCGGGCGCGCGGGACAATCCGGCAAAGGCAGGATTCTATAGCGTGTGGATCACTTTGGTCCGCACCGTCGGCAGCATCGCGGAGCGCGGCGATCCGATGCCGGATACGCGGTGGTCAGCGTAGAATGTGGATGTTCGGACACGAATGGGTCCCCAAGGTTCGTGCCCGGGCCCCGATTTCCCTGATCCTGCATGGCTAACGAACCTTCGAACCTCGCCGCCCTGTTCGCCGACGTCAGCGGCAGCACGCGGCTCTACGAAACGGTCGGCGATACCGACGCCCTCGCGACCATCGGCCGGTGCCTGACGCTCGTCGGCGCCGCCTGCGAAGGTCACGGCGGCCGCGTCGTCAAGACGATCGGGGACGAGGTGATGGCCGTCTTCGGCTCCGCGGACCAGGCGGCCACGGCCGCCGCCGAAATGCAGGCTCGGATCTCCGAGCTTCCCCCGGTGGGCAAGATCCGGCTGGCCATTCGCGTCGGTTTCCACGTCGGGCCGGCGATCGAACGCGACGGCGACGTGTTCGGCGACTCGGTCAACGTCGCGGCGCGCATGGTCGCGCTCGCGAAGGGCGAGCAGGTGATCCTGTCCTCCGACACCGCCAATGCGCTGTCCCCGATGCTGCGCGATCGCGTCCGCGAAATCGACCTCCTGACCGTCAAAGGGAAGGCGCAGGACATCCGCATCTTCGAGCTGATCTGGCAGTCGTCCGAAGCGGATCTCACGTCGCTGTCGACGCGGCCGATCCGGCACGTGGCGCGCATCAGCGTGCACCACGGCGCGCGCGTCATCGAGCTGGGCGAGGGCCGCTCGACGCTGACGCTCGGTCGCGATCAGCAAAACGACGTCGTCATCGGCGACAAGATGGCCTCGAGGATGCATGCACGGATCGAGCGCCGCCGCGACAAGTTCGTCCTGGTCGACCAGAGCTCGAACGGCACCTACGTCGGGATCGACGGCGAGCCCGAGATTCAGCTTCGCCGGGAGGAAATGATCCTGCGCGGCCGCGGTCGTGTCAGTTTCGGCCACGCCCACAGCGGCGAGTCGGACGAGGTCCTGACCTTTTCCTGCCTCGACTGAGCGGCGCCCCACCCCCGGCCTGCCCATGCAGGCCCGAAAATTGCTTTTGTCCTGTCATCCCACCGAAAGGCGGGGGCCGTTGCCCCGGTTTTCGGACGACCAGGACGCGGGAGCCATCGGGCCCGGAAAGGCAGAAAACCATGCGTTTCGCCAAGGAAATGCAATGAAATGCCGCGTCTGCGGCCAGCCGCCCATGGGGCCGGACAGCCTTTGCGGCGATTGCGCCCGCGCGCTCAAACGCGCCCGGGAGGGCTCGGCGGCCGTGCGCAATGCGCCTGTGCCCGATCCGCGCCGGGTGAGGGGCGTCAACAAGATCATGCTTTCGGCACCTATCCTGACTGCGCCATTGGCCGTCCCGCCTGGACGCCGCCTCGCGCTGTGGGGCGCCCTTGCGGTGTCGGCGATCATACTTGCCGTTACGGCGACGCGTGGCGTCGAGTCGGGCCTGGCTTCGGTGACGAAAGTGGCGGATCGGGCCCCGCGCCCGGCCGTCGTGCAGATGATCGAGCCGGAGGCCGACGCGAACACGGACGGATCGGGGCCGGGCTGGTCGTCGACGCCCGCGAAAGGTTCGGATTTGTCGGCGCGGGTGGCATCGACCCCCGCGTCGTCCCCGTCGCCGATGCCGACGCGAACCGCGCGTGCTCCGGCAACGGCGATGTCCGGTTCAGGTGCGCAGTCGTCGGCGCAAGGAAGCGCTATGGACGCCGACAAGTCGGCCTCCACGAACGGGCAGGGCAGTGAAACGGCGATGCAACTCGCGCGGGCGAACGTTCCGGCCTCGGCCTCGTCGGGCGACGACACGCAGGCCCTGAGCTCGGCGCTGGAGCGATGCGGCGAGGAGAAATTCCTGGCCGGCGTAATCTGCGAGCAGAAAGCGCGACTGCGCTTTTGCGAAGGCAAATGGGGGCAGGTTCCCCAATGTACGCCGAAGGCGAAGGTCGACTAGCAGTGCAGCTGTAACGACGCGCGCGGGCCGCGCCGATCTAGGACGTCAGCGCGAACACGCGCTGCGGTTCGGCAAAGCCCTTCAGCGCAAACGCACCGATCTCGCGGAACGCCTTCGGCGCGCGCGAGGCGAAGCGCTCGGAGACCACCAATGGCTCGTGCAGTTGTCCGGTGAGCGCGCACAGCCGCGCAACGAGGTTCACGTCCGGGCCGATCACGGTGAAGTCCTGCCGTTCGACCGATCCGACGTTGCCGAACGCCACGCGCCCTTCGTGCAGCGCGATCCCGATTTCGAGCGGTCCGCCGGGCTGCGCCTTGCGCAGGTTGAGCTCGTACAGTGCTTCGAAGATCGATTTCGTCACGTCGAGCGCGCCGCTGCAGTGCGAGCAGTCGCTGCCGTCCCCGGGCAGCTCGAAGATCGCCAGGACCCCGTCGCCGATGAACTTGAGCACCTCGCCGCCTGCCGCGGTGACGGCCGGAACGACGCAATCGAAGTAGCCGTTTATCATTTCAACGTAGGCGCGCTCGTCGAGCTCCACCGCGAGCTCGGTCGATCGGCGCAGATCGCAAAGCAGGATGGCCGCCTCCATCACGACAACGTCGCCGCGCCGGATCTGCCCGTCGAGTATCCGCTCGGTAGGAAGGCGTCCGACGTAGATCCGCAGCAGTTCGCTGCGCGAGCGTTGCAGTCCTTTGATCTCCATGACGCGCGCCAGCGCGGGTAACAGGCTCTCGATCAACGCCACTTCGTCGGGCCGGAAGCCTCCGGCACGGTCGGTTGCGAACGATGCGGCATTCACCTGTCCGCTGGTGAAGTAGAGCGGAAACATCAGGTAGTGAGTGATGCCCGCTTTGACGAGGTCGGGGGTGACGCCGAACTCGGCGGCAGCGGGATCCTCCGGACGCAGTTCGACGAGTCGTCGTTCCTGGTGCGCGACGCGGATCGGGCTTCGCTCGTACATCGCGTCGACCTCCGCCCCGAAGCCGAAGTACTGCTCCTGCGGCTCCTTGGCGCGTTGCCAGACGCGCGTGATGCCGACCCTCTCGGAATGCACGACGCGGATATGCGTAGTCGCACGAGCCAGCGGAATCCCGGCCGCGACGAGGCGTGCGCACAGACCCTCCACGACCAGACCGAAATGCGCGTGGAAGCCCGCCTCGTCGATCAGCCAGTCGCGGATCGCGGTGGCCGCGTCCGGCGGCTTTGCTGCGTTGCCCATCGCCGCATTCTAGTGGTTTGGTGCGCGGGTTTCACGGTTGCGCGCTGCCGACGGGCTAAAATGCGCCAATGCATCCCAGACGATGGCGGATCCTCTGATGGTCCGGACGAAGAGCCTGGACCCGAATACCGCCGAGAGCAACGGCGAGAACGCTGGATCGCGTCCGCACCCGCGAGAATGGTTCTGGGTTGTCGGCCGGCTGTTCCGGCCCGGCGCGGCGATCGATGCGGTTACGACGAGAGCGGGATTCGATGCACCACCCGACGAAGTGTGGCAACGGATGGTGTTTTACGAAGAGGTACCGCACCGTCCGCCGCTGATGCTCCGCGTGTTTCTGCCGACACCGGTGAAGACGCAGGGCAACGGCAGGAACGTCGGCGCCACGGTCGAATGCACGTATAGCCGCGGCAGTCTCATCAAGCGCATCACGGTTCTCGACCGCCCGGGGCTCGTCCGCTTCGAAGTGATCGAACAGCGCCTGGGCGTGGAACGCTGCGTGACCACGGTCGAGGGTTCGTACGAGTTGCGCGCCGACGGCGATGGCACCGAGGTCGCCCTCACCACGAGGTATCGCGGACACCTGCGCCCGCGATGGCTGCTGCGCCCGTTCGAACGGTTGCTCGCCCACCAATTGCATCGCCACATCCTCGGCGGGATGGGTGCGAATCGCCGCCGTTAGCGAGAGGCGCCGGGCCGACGCGGCCGTCCATCACGCTTCGAGCGTGTCGGCCGGTCGAACGTCGACGATGCCCCACAGCAGCGAGCGATCGTCGGCTGCCTGGTTCGAGGGTAGATTGCCTCGAGGCTCGCCGAAGCTTCTCAGCACCACCATTGCGCCGGGGGCGGCGGCACGCGAAACCGCGGCGAAGAGTCGCCGGCGGTAGGCACTGTCTGCACCGTCGAGGATGTTCGACAGTGCGAATCCGTCGATGCTTTCCAGCGGCGCATCTTCGAGATACGCCGCTGCGTCGGACTGCACGAGCTTGACGGTTATCGCCTCGGCGGTGTTCGGTTCGCTGACGAGTTCGCCCAGCAGCAGCGCGCGCGCAAACGGATTGGTCCGGTTGGGGTGACGCGAGAAGCAGCGCTCCATTCGTGCTCGCAACACCGCGCCGAAATGGTCGGGAAGCGAGGCGAGGAGCGGTGGCGCGTACGCGGTGCGCAGCGCCGTGACCGACAACAGCACATCGAGGCCGGAACGGAAGCGCCGCGTGTCGAGGTGCGCCTTCCAGAAATCGTGCTGCGTCACGGGGTCGTCGAGATCGAGAAATGCCCGGAGCGTCGAAAGGCGCCAGCCGGCGAGTGGCAGCAGGGCTCGGCCCACGCGCATCACCTGCTCGGCCGTTCCGCGCACCATCGGCGCGCCGGCGACGCGCTGCGCGGCGTACGCGAGCTGGGCGGGGTTGATGTCGACGGCGACGACGTCGTGGTACGGCGCAAGGCTCATCAACGTGCACCCTGCCGACGCGATGCAGAACACGCGGCCCCCGGGCATGAATGCAGCACGCTCGATCAACGGGTCCTCGTACATGCGGCCGAAGAGCACGCGCGGCGGACCGCGGCCGGCATCGAGGCGGCCCGCTTCCCAGGCAGTGCCGGACGCCATGCGCTATCGGGCGAGGCCCGCGTTGACCCAGGCGAGGACAAGGTATGCGAAGTTCTTGAACAGCATCCCGGCCGGATCGTGAATCAGGTGGCGCGACCAGGCGAGCCCGTTGGCGTTGAGGGCGACGAGCAGCACGGTCTGAACGACTGCACAGGGCACCGCCGCCCAGCCGCTCAACACCCACAGGCCGAGCAAGAGTTCCGTCCAGCCGAGCGCCGTCAGGAACAGGCGACCGTACTTCGCTCCATAGTGCGGAACCGCCTCGACGATGCGCAGCTCATTCGTCGCGCGCCCGAGGATCTTGCACCACAGCCCCTCGTAGATCCAGACGCCGGCGACGGCGATGCTCACGAGCCATGTCGGAGCCATCGCTGTCGGCAGGGCATCCACCCTATTGCATGAACCAGCCGTGGCTCACGACCAGCGACTGACCGGTGAGCGCGTTGGACGGGAACGAGGCGAAGAGTAGGGCCACCTGCGCGACGTCGTCGACGGTCGTGAACTCGCCGTCGACCGTTTCCTTCAGCATCACGTTCTTGATCACCTCGGCCTCGCTGATGCCGAGCGCCTTCGCCTGCTCGGGAATCTGCTTCTCGACGAGTGGCGTACGCACGAATCCCGGGCAGATGACGTTGGCGCGCACGCCGTGTTCAGCGCCTTCCTTCGCGACGACTTTCGCGAGGCCGATCAGACCGTGCTTTGCCGTCACGTAAGGCGCTTTCAGCTTCGACGCTTCCTTCGAGTGCACCGAGCCCATGTAGATCACCGAGCCGCCGCGGCCGGACTTGTACATCTCGGGCAGGCACGCCTTGGTCGTGAGAAATGCGCCGTCCAGATGGATCGCAAGCATCTTCTTCCACTCGGCGTAGGTGAATTCCTCGAGTGGATGAACGATCTGGATGCCGGCGTTGCTGATCAGGATGTCGACGCCGCCGAAGGCCGCGACGACCGCTGCGACGCCGGCGTTGACCTGCTCTTCGTCGGTCACGTTCATCGCGACGCCGATGGCCTGGCTGCCGGCGGCGCGGATCTCGTTGGCAGTCGCGTCGGCTGCGTCCTTGTTGAGGTCGGCGATCGCGACCTTGGCGCCCTCGCGGGCGAACACCTGCGCGATGTCCTTGCCGATGCCGCTCGCGGCGCCGGTGATGATGGCGGATTTGTCCTTCAGTCGCATGGCTGCTCCATTCATTTGGCGAGATAGTCGTGAATCACCGTGCCCAATCCGAGCGTCAGGTCGGACTGGATGTGCACACCGGAAATGACTTCGAGCACCGGCAACGAGGCCACCGGTGCCAGCGCGTGATGGAAGAGCTCCAGCGCGGCCGGGCCCTCCCACGCGCCCCTGACGGTGATCTCCTCGCAGAAATAGCGGACGAGCTCGCAGATGCGCGCGGTGCCGTCGACATGCGGGATGATCTTCAGCAGGTAGTTCGGCGCCGACAGCGACGCGAGGATCCTGTCGTGCGGCAGCGCGCGGTGCTTGAAGCCCATGGTCGCCACGGCCACCGGCACTGGCCCGTAGCGCAGCACGCCGAGCAACGTGTCCTTTTCGATGCCGAGTTTCGGCGACGCCAGCTTCTTGGGGAATCCCCAGAGCTCGCGTCCGCCGGCAATCGGCGGCTCGTCGTCGAGGTACATGGCGTGCACGTAGCCTCCGGTAACCCCGCGAAAGCTCACCGGGATCACCTGGCCGCTCTCGGTGTAGTCGCCGAACCCGGTCGAGTCCGGCATGCGGATGAACTCGAATTTGACGGTCGGGTCGGTGAACTCGAGCGGCGCGGGGATCACCTCGCGCAATGCATCGGGATCGGTGCGGTACGTCACAATGAAGAACTCGCGATTGACGAAACGATACGGCCCCGGCGGATACGCCGGGCTCGTGAGCGGCATCGCGTAGGCGCGGGCTTTGACTTCGGCTTCGTTCACTTGAAGGATTCCTTTCGGCAGGTGACGGTCAACGGGTGAGGTCGTAGACGCGCATGCCGATGCCGAAGTCCTTCGGTCGCAGCAGGTCGACGTCGGCGATAGAGCGGCGAACGTCCTCCAGCCCGGCGGCCCACAGCTCGTTGATGGTCGTTCGCGAAAATTCGTAGTCCTTCGACTGCGCGGAGTGCGAAAGGCGGCGATTGATGAGGTGCGCTATCGTGATGTCGCCTTGATCGCAGAGCTTCGCGAGCTGGCGCCCGTCGCGATCGTTCTTGAGCGCGGGCGGCAACCTTTCGAGCAGGCGCCCGAGCACGTCGTGCAACTCGCGGAGCTCCTTGATCCGCTTCGTGTTGAAGCGTGTCTTGCTCGAATACTGGATGTCCTTCGCGCGCTCCATCACCTGATTGAGGTTCACCGGCAACTCGCCCCTGGCGCTGAAGAGATCGACCTGGATGATCAGCGCATTGAGTCGCGGCGAATCGTCGAGCACGTACCAGAGCGGCGAATTGGACACCATCCCGCCGTCCCAGTATTGCTCGCCGGCAATCGTCACCGGCGGAAATCCCGGCGGCAGGGCGCCGCTGGCGCGTATGTGGTCGGCGGTAATTTGATGGTGCCGATTGTCGAAATAGACCGAGTCTCCCGTGCGCACGTTGGCCGTGCCGACTGACAGGCGCATCGAATGATCGTTGATGAGATCGAAATCGACGAGCTCTTCGAGGGTGCGCTTCAGCGGTTCGGTATCGTAGAAGCTGAGCGCGCCGACACTGCCGTCTTCGGCGAAGAACGGCGGGGGCACCCGCGGGCTGAAAAAGCCGTTGATGCCGAACGCTATCGCGCCGGCGGCGCTGAAACGATTCAATGCGGGTCGAAACGGATCGAGCCCTGCCGGCAGGACCAGCGGCACCGACGAGGAAACGAGGTCCCAGAACGCGCGCAGGCGCTCGACGCGGCGTCCCGGCGGATTGCCGGCGATGAGCGCCGCATTGATCGCGCCGATCGACACGCCGGTGACCCAATCGGGCGCGAGCCCCGCTTCGGCCAGGCCTTCGTACGCGCCGGCCTGGTAGGCGCCCAATGCGCCGCCGCCCTGCAGCACCAGCACCGTGTGTTCGTGCTTGGTCTTGTGCCGGGTGGGCTGCGTTGCTTTCGCTTTTTTTGTCGCCATGGTTGGTTCTCGGGTAACCGGGGGTCGTGGCGGCGCCCGGCACGCGATTCGGCAGGGTGCGCGTGCGATTGCGCAATGCAGCATTCTAGCGTGAATCGCCGATAGCGGAGTGCGTGCGCGCCGTGTCGGCCGGCTCGCGTGGGAGCGTTCGCGCGACGACGCGCGCGACGTGGCGTCAGATGTGCCGCGGATCCAGCGCGTCGCGCAGGCCGTCGCCGACCAGGTTGAATGACAACACCAGCACGAAGATCGATAGGCCAGGCCAGACGGCCATCCACGGTGCATTCTCGATGTAATTCTTGGCCGTGTTGAGCATGCTGCCCCAGCTCGGTGCCGGCGGCTGCTGGCCGAGGCCGAGGAACGACAGGCTCGCCTCGGCGATGACGGCGGCGGCGATCGCCAGCGTGCCCTGGACGATCAGCGCGGGCACCACGTTCGGAAGGACGTGCGTCATCGCGACGCGCCACGGCGGATTGCCGATCGCCCGCGCCGCGAGGACGAATTCCTCCGCCTTGATCGCCAGAGTCTGGCCGCGGGTCAGCCGCACGAAGACCGGCGTGGCGGAGACGCCGATGGCGATCATCGCGTTCGTCAGGCTCGGGCCGAGGAAGGCCGCGAGCGCGATCGCGAGTATCAGGAACGGGCATGCGAGCACGGCGTCGGTCAGCCGGGAGATCAGCATGTCGACTTTGCCACCCGCGTAACCCGCGAGAAGACCGATCGGAACGCCGATCGACAGCGAGATGGCGACCGAAACCACACCCGCGAGCAGCGACGCCCGCGCGCCCCAGATCACGCGCGAGGCCACGTCGCGGCCGATCTCGTCGGTGCCGAACCAGTGCGCGGCGCTTGGCGCCTTGCGGACCGCCGACCAGCTGGTGGCGAGAGGGTCGTACGGCGAGACCCACGGCGCGAACACGGCCACGATGACGAAGAACACGATGATCGCGAGTCCGACCGCCGCGCCGCGCCGGCGCAGCAGGCGCTGGATCGCCGACGTGCGCGGTCCGACGCGCGTCGGGCTGGCTGCAGCGGGCAGGGTGGCTGTGAGCGAGGCCATCAGTGCATCCGGATCTGCGGGTTGACGACCACGTACAGGAGGTCCGCGACGAGGTTCAGCACGATGTACGCCGTCGCCGTGAAGAGCACGACGCCCTGCACGACCGCGTAATCGCGATTGAAGACGGCGTCGACGATCAGCTTGCCGAAGCCCGGAATCGTGAAAACCTGCTCGGTCAGCACCGCACCCGACAGCAGCGTGCCGAACTCGAGCGCGCCCAGCGTGATCACCGGGATCAGCGCGTTGCGCAACGCATGTTTCAGGATCACGCTGTGTTCGGATAGTCCTTTCGCGCGGGCGGTGCGCACGTAGTCGGACGAGAGCACCTGCAGCATGGCGCTTCTCGTGTGCCGCATCAGCACCGCGGCGATCGCGTTGCCCAACACGAATGCCGGCATCACGAGTGCCAGGAGGTTGGCCTTGAGGCTTTCGAACGGGCTGACGAAACCGGAGGCGGGCAGCCAGCCGAGCGTCACTGAGAACAGCAGGATCAACATGATGCCGAGCCAGAAATTCGGCGTCGACAGCCCCCACAGCGCGACGACGTTGGCCGCGTAGTCCCACGCGCCGTTGCGCTTCACCGCCGAGATGATCCCCGCCGGGATGCCGATCGCGACCGCGATCACGATCGCGAAACACGCGAGCTCGATCGTCACCGGCAGCTTTTCCATGATGAGCTCGAGCACCGGCTTCTGCATGCGCAGCGATTCGCCGAGATCGCCGTGCAGCACGCCGTTGATCCAGTACAGGTAGCGCATCGGCAGCGGCTCGTCGAGATGCAGCTTCGCGCGTAGGTAGAGGACGACGTTCGGATCGCGATCCTCGCCGGCCAGCACGATCGCCGGATCGCCGGGCAGGAGCTGCTGCAGCCCGAAGATCAGCATCGACACGAAGATCAGCGTCGGGAAAATCGTCGCGATGCGCCGGACGACGTACGCGAACATCGGTCAGGCCCGGCGATGGTTGCCGGGCGCGTGGCTGTCGCGGCGGGCCGGAGGTTTGCACCGAGGCCCGGCAAATCGACCGTCCGGGCCGGTCAGTTGAACTTGAGCCCCTGCACGCGCACGAGCCCGTCGGGGATCGGTCGCAATCCGGAGAGCTTGGTCGTGTAGGCCCATATCCAGTCGCGGTGATAGAGATAGACGATCGGGCGGTCCTTGAGGGCGATACCCGCCAGTTGCTCGTAAAGTCTGCGCCGTTCCGCGGGGTCGCGCGTTGTCCGCGACTTGTTGAGGATGTCGTCGACCTCCGGCTTGCAATAGCCCGAGTAGTTGAGCGGCTGCTTGCAGGCGTCGAAGCTGAAGATGTTGCCGTCGGGGTCGGCGCGGCCGCTCCACGCAAGGACATAAGCGTCGTAATTGCCTTTGTCGGCCATGTCGAGCGAGGTCGCGAATTCGGTCGACTGCAGCTTCACGTCGAAGCCTGCCTCCTTGACCATCGCCTGCACGACCTGCGCGATCTTCTGCGCGTCGGAGGTCGTCGGCGTCATCAGCGTGAAGGTTGGATTGGGGACCCCGGCCTCCTTCAGCAGCGCCTTCGCCTTCGCGACGTCGCGCTTGGGCACCGGCATGTTCTTCGCATAGAACGAGTTGGACGGCGCGACCCACTGATTGCCGACCGTCGCTTCGCCGTCCATCACGACCTGGACTATGCCCTCGCGGTCCAGCGCCAGCTCGAAGGCCTCGCGCACCCGTGGATCCTTGCCCAGCGGATTTTTCTGCGCGAGATCGCTCTTGCCGACGTTGATCGTGATGCCCTGGTAGCCGATCTCGGTGATCTTCGAGATCTTGAACCGGGCGTCGGTCTTGAGCGCCGGCACGTCGGAGGTCGCCATCCGCTCGATGAAGTCGAGCTGACCCGACTTGAGATTGGCCAGGCGCACCGTCGCGTCGACGATCGGCAGGTAGACGACCTTGTCGACGTGGATCTCACCCTTGTTCCAGTAATTCGGGTAGCGCTCGAGAACGATGCGGTCCTGCGCGACGCGCTCGACGAAGCGGAAGGGGCCCGAACAGACGGGCTTTGCGCCGAACTTGTCGCCATCGGCCTGCGCGGCCTTCGGCGAAACCATCATCCCGGCGCGGTCCGCGAGCTGGGCCAGGAGCGGCGCGAACGGCGCCGACAGGTTGAGCCTCACGGTCATCGGATCGACGACGTCCACGGCCGAGACCAGCGCCAGCTCGCCGCGGCGGTTCGACCCGGCCATCGTCTTGTGGCGCTCGATGTTGTACTTGACGGCGGCGGCGTCCAGCTTCTCGCCGTCGTGAAACGTGACGCCCGGGCGAACCTTGAGGGTGAGCGCACGGCTGTCGGCCGACCATTCGTACGACGTCGCGAGCTGCGGCACGATGTTGAGTTTCTCGTCGATGTCGAACAGTTTGTCGCAGAGCGCCGCGAAGACGACGCGGCCGACGAACGTGCGGGCGAGCGTCGGGTCGAGGACGTCGGGGTCCTCGGCGAGGCCGATGCGTAGCGTTTGCGCATGCAAGGGCGCGATCAGGCCGGCGAGAAGGCCGAGCGCCAATCCCAGTCGAACGATTCGATGCGTATTGCCCATGAACTCCTCCGAAATCCGAATTGGCGATCGCCGCGCGGCTGCGCCGCGAGTCCGTTTCAGCATAGCACGCAGCGCCCATTCATCCGGATTCGCGCGAGCGCTCCCGCGCGGCGTGGAATCGCGCAACCTCCGCCTCGATCACCGCCCGGTCGGTGATGCCGGCCGGATCGGCCGCACGGGGCAGGCAGGCGACGAACGGCTGGAAACGTTCGAGGCTTTTCTCGTACAGGCGGCGCAATTCGACGATGGGTTCGGCGTGATCGTCGACGCGCAGGTCGAGCGCCGGATACGATTCCGTCGTGTAGACGAGGAGGGCGGCCGCCTGCTTGCCGCGCTTGTCCCCGCCCGCCGCGTCGCCGGCTTCCATCGCGGCGATCAGCCGCTCGGCAAACGGCAGTGCGCGATTCGCTTCGAACGCCGCTGCCGTGTCGGCGAGCACGCGCTCGCCGGTCAGCATGTTGCCTGCGACGGAATAGCCGGCGCCCGCGCGATGCCCGCACCAGTCGATGCAGGCCGCACCGGTGTGCGCGGCGACTCGCCCCGCGTTGTCGATGGCGTGGAGCTGGCGGTGGTCGCGGCCCGCGTCTGCCCGGATGAGCGAGCGAACGACCTCCGCCGGATCAGTGCCCCGCGCCATCGCATCGAGCGCCGCAGGCGCGTACAGAGGGTTGACGAGCGCCTGCGTCGCGACGGCACCGACCCCGCTCGCCGCGTGCGGGCACAGCGCGCCGACCGCGAAGAACCGGCTGGCGACGGCCACGCCGAACGCGCCGTCGACATCGCGGGCGACGATCGACCAAGTCATCTCGCCGTCCGGTCCGTGTCAGCCGACGTAAGCCGGTGCCGGCTGCGTGAAGTACGCGTGCAGGATCTGGTAGACCATCAAGTAGTTCTTCTGCTGGAAGCTCGCGTGCGAGATGCCCGCCAGCACCGAGAACTGCTTGGCCGGATGGGGCAGCCGCTTGAAGAACTCGATCAGGTCGTCGAACGCAGCGATGCCGTCGTACTGGCCGCGCAGGACGATCGTCGGCATCGTCAGCCTTGAAGGATCGTTGACCGGCAGCTTCGAGCACATGTCGATGTAGGTGCCGTTCGGCATCGAATCGTCGAGCGCAAGGATCGCATCGGCAAAGGCGTCGACCACGCGTTTCTCCGCGCAGTCGGGGTGGTCGCGCTCGAAGATCGAGTAGACGAACGCGCGGTCGATCGGCCGGCGCTTCTTCGCGAGGAATTCGGGCAGCTTTTTGCGCCGCTGCTCGAGCGTCGGTGCGCCAACTCCGGTCCAGACGTAGGCATCGAGTGCCAGGCGTGCGACGCGGTCGGGATGGCGCTCGGCGAAAAGCGCTGCGCGAAGCGCTCCCGACGAGATTCCGTAGGTCAGGAAGGCGCCGACCGGGCGCTTCTCCAGAATGTATTCGGTCGCCGCGGCCAGATCATCGGCGCCGTTCGCAATGTCGCAGTAGATGTCGCGCTTCTTGTCGGAACGACCGTAGCCCTCCATGTCGACGCACCAGCAGACGAAGCCGCACCGCGCGAACCAGTCCATCGCCGAGGAGTCCGGGCGGCCCGGAACGATGAGGTCAAACGTCGGCTGCGAAGCCATCGACGATCCGTGGACGAACAGCACCGCGGGCTTGCCTTCCGGCGAGCCGACGAATTTCTCCCAAAGGAAGAGCCGGACGTCGCCGTCGGCGGTGGCCTTGGTCGTCCAATGCTCGACGCCTGTGACCGGTGCGGCATCCATCACGTTGTGTTCGGTCATCGCGCGCTTTCGTATCCTGCAGTGAGGGTGGCGGGCGCGGCCCGCTCAGTCGATCTTCGCGCCGGTCTCTCTGACGACCTTCGCCCACAGGTCCTTTTCCGAGCGGAAGAATTTGCCGAACTCGGCCGGCGTCGAGCCGACGATCTCGATGCCGGCGGTCCCCATGTAGTTTTTCACCTCGGGCGTAGCGAGCACGACGACGAGTTCGCGGTACAGCTTGTCGACGATCGGCGCCGGCGTGCCCTTCGGCGCGAGTAGCCCCATCCAGACGTAAGCTTCATAGCCGGCTACGCCGGATTCCATCACCGTCGGTACGTCGGGGAGCTGCGGCGAGCGCGTGGCGCCGGTCACCGCCAGCGCGCGGAGTTTGCCGGCTTTGATGTGGCCGACCATGCCGGCCGTGCCCGGGATCGACATCATCACCTGTCCGCCGATGAGGTCCGTCGTCGCCTGCCCGCTGCCCTTGTACGGGATGTGATTCAGCTTCATGCCGGTGGACGACGCGAGCAACGCGGCGAACAGGTGTTGCCCGCTGCCGTTGCCGGACGACGCGTAATCGACCTGTCCGGGGCGCTCCTTCACGTAGGCGACGAACTGCTGAAGCGTCTTCACCGGCAACGACGGGTTGACGACCAGCACGCCCGGCTCGCGACCGAGGAGCGAAATCGGCGCGAAATCCTCGATCGCGTCGAACGGGAGTTTCGGATACATCGTCGCGCTGATCGCGTTGGTCTGCGAGGCGAGCAGCAGCGTATAGCCGTCGGGCGGCGCCTTGGCGACGATGTCGGCGCCGATCGTCGCGCCGGCGCCGGGCTTGTTGTCGACGATCACCTGTTGGCCGAGGCGTTTCGACAGTTCCTGGGCGATGACGCGCATCGGTCCGTCGACGGCACCGCCCGGCGAGAACGGCACGACGACCCTCACCGGCCGCGTCGGGTAATCCTGCGCGTGCAGCACAATGGGAGCGAACACCATCAGCGCGAAGGCGAAGGCATGAAAGGCGAAGCGGAGGCGATCGGTCTCGGTCTGCATGGCGGAGATTCTAACGCGTCCGTCGCCGGACTTCGGCGACGCGTGCAGCATCGACCCGATGACGCTTTGAGCCGAACCGCCGTGCGCCGACATATCGCGTCAGCCGCTCGCCGCTGGTGGAGGATACGGCTTGGCGAGCAGCGGGTCGTTGGACAAGCCCGACAGCAGAAGACCCGGCGCCCCGCTCATCGCGGCCGCCTCCAGACGCCGTCCCGTTGCAGCGCCGCGACGTCGTCCGGATCCGCCGCACGGGCGACCAGCGACTGGAAGGCCTCGAGCGCCGCGTTGGCGGGTGGCAGCGTCGTCGCGACCGCGCGCCCGGTGAAATGCTCGATGGCGGCGCCGACCTCGTCGAAGCCTAGCAGCCAGCGGTCGACGGTGGCGCTCGTGAATCGCCCGTTGAATTCGTGGATCAGCATTTCGCCGGCGGCGGTCTTCTCGCACTGGATGTTGAGGGGGCCGCGCCATCCGGCGGAAGAGAACGCGCGCGCGCACGCGGCGCCGACGGCCGCGGAGGTCGGGTCCGTGTCAGGCTCGACGTACTTCGATCGACGCAGGTTCCGGTAGTTGCGCGTGCAGATGACGTGCACGACCGATCCGTCCGGCGCAATCAGCGCCTGGATCGAGTGCTTGACACCCTGGAACGAATGGTTGAGCGGCACGCCGCTCTCGTCGATGGCGGCGAGATAGTCGGTGATCCGCGTCGGGTCGCCGAGGAATTGCTGAACGATGTATCCATCGCGCGCGAGCATCGTCTCCACCTGCTCGGCCTTGTAGAGCATGTACACGTCCAGGGAGGCGAAACCGCGGCGCGGTTTGGCGACGAGCGGCAAGCCGTACTTCCTGACGAACGCTTTCCGTTCGCGCGCCGCGCACCGGATCATCGACGCGGCGAAGGGAAGTCCGTGCTTCGTGCTGAATTCAAAGCTCGACCATTTGTCGGCGATCACCTCCGCCGACGCGGCGCTTCCGCACAAAAGGCGAGGCGCGAGGTCGGAACGCCGCTCGGCGAGCGAGGAAACGAGCACGACGTCGTCGTCGCGGCAGGGCATCACCAGGTCGATGCGCTCCCGCTCCATGATGTCGATCAGCTTCCGCTCGAAACCCTCGGGGTCCGCCGCCGACCGCGGCGTCAGGTAGGCGGCGTCGAAATCGAATACCGACGGCTCGTGCGACGTGCTGGATGTCGCGACGAGTTCGAGGTTGGCGCGGCGGTCGGAGAGAGTCCGCAAGACGCCCTGGCCGACTTGACTGCCAACCGAAAGCAGGAGGAGGCGGTGGCGGGTCATCGGATCGTCCTGCTGTACCGTGGGAGCGTTACGCGCGTGGAATCGAATTCGGCAAGCGCGATCCGCGCGCCACGGCACCTTGATCGCCGCGGATTCTACTCCCGCGGCAGATTCAGCTTGCGCACCGTCTCGCCCCATTTGACGAAATCGGCGCGCATCACGCGCTCGAATTCCTCCGTCGTGCCGCCGGCGACTTCGAGGCCCTGCTGCTCCATCCAGGTACGTACCTGCGACTCCCGCAGTATCCCATCCAGCGCGCGATTGAGCCGCGACACGATTTCGGGCGGCGTCCCCGCAGGCGCGACGAATCCGAACCACTTCCTCACGTCCACGCCGGGAAGGCCCGCTTCGGGTAGGGTGGGCACCTCGGGCAGCATCGGCGAGCGCTGGTCGGTCAGCACGACGAGCGCACGCACCTTGCCCGCCTGAATGTGAGGAAGCGCCGAGGTGACGGCCGCGAACATCAGCTGCACCTCGTCGGCGAGAAGTGCCCGATAGCCGTCGGCGGTGCCGCGGTACGGAATGTGCGTCAGCGAGATTCCGGTCAGCGCGGCGAAGACCTCGGTGTCGACGTGATTCGCCGAACCGACGCCGGACGACGCGTAGTACAGCCGCTTCGGCCGCGTGCGCGCGTAGTCGATGAACTCGCGCAGTGTTGCCACCGGCAGCGCGCTCGAGACCATCAGGACCGACGTGGCGAAAGCCACATTGATGACCGGCGTGAAATCGCGCTGCGGGTCGTAGGGCAGGCGCTCCATCGTGAACGCGGTGATGACGTGCGTGGCCGACGTGGCGAACAACAGCGTGTAGCCGTCGGCCGGCGCGCGCGTCACGAGGTCGTTGCCGATGATCCCGGATGCGCCGGGACGGTTCTCGACTACGACCGGTATCCGTAGCGTCGCGGAGAGCCGGTCCGCCAGCAGGCGGGCGGTCAGGTCGCCGGCGCCGGCGCGCGCGCTCGGTACGACAATGCGGATCGTCCGCGACGGGTAGTCCTGCGCATGCAGGTCGCCGGCAATGGGCGCCATGGCCAGCGCGGCGAGAAATGGAATTGACGCATGACTGACAAAGCGGGCTCGGCACGTCATGCGTCTTGAGCGGGTCGCGCTCCGGATTGGCTGGCGTCGACACGCGACGGGCAAATCCATTCTACCCGACAACGCGCCGGCGGGGTCGACGCGCAGATCGCAACGCGGCCAGACGGGCCGCGCCTGTTCGACAACTCAGACGGAGGAGCGCCCGCCGATGACGCGAAAGACGATCACGATGAGGGCGATCACGAGCAGCACGTGGATCAGGCCGCCCATGGTGTACGAGGTCACGAGACCGAGTAGCCAAAGGATGAAAAGGACGACCGCGACGGTGTATAGCATGATCCGGTTCCTTTCATGGCCAGTGGCCGTCGGGTCGATCCCGATCCATCCGCCGACCTTGCCCCGTCGTGCAAACGCGGTCTGCGCGTTCGAGACACAGTTGCCGGAAGACGGCCTTCGCCGTCTCCCGACCCGGCTTTACTTGAGGCGCATGTCGTTGCCGACGGACTGGACGCCACCGACGGCGCGTGCCACCACGACGGCCTGGTCCATGTTGGCCTTCGAGCTCACGAAGCCGCTCAATTGAACGCGACCCTTGAAGGTCTCGACATTGATCTCGGCCGACTTGAGCGAGGGATCGTTGAGGATCGCGGCCTTCACCTTCGTCGTGATCGTCGTGTCGTCGACGTACTGGCCTGTGCTCTCCTGCGTACGCGTCGATGCGCAACCTGCGATTGCCGTAAACGCGATCGCGGCAAGCAATACCGAAGTGCGACTGAATTTGTACATGATGATTTTCTCCAAGTGAAATCGAAAAAGGGGCCCACGAGCAATAGCGACGATACCGATCCGGCAGGGCGTGGTCCGTTCGGTGGCGTACAGACGCTGGGTCTGCCGCTTTGCATAATCTGATGCGTCGGGCGGTGCCGAGTGCCGGCGGGCAGGACAAACGCGTCGCCGTTGCACGCCGACACTTCGCCTGTCCTCCAACGCGCGGTCAACCGAACGTCGACGCCGGGCGTTGATGGCGGACGCTGCGAATTCCGGGAGTGAAAATGAAAATGCACCTAGGACAGAACCGCCTCTTCGCGCTCGTTCTCGGCGTGACCCTACTTGCGCTCGCAAGTTCCGTGCGTGCGGATCCGCCGACGCGCGTTGCGCGGCTGGGCTACACCGACGGCGCCGTGAGCTTTTCCCCGGCAGGCGAAAACGAGTGGGTGCGTGCAGCGATCAACCGTCCGCTGACCACCGGCGACCAGCTGTGGGCAGACACCGGCGCGCGGGCCGAGCTGCAAGTGGGTTCTGCCGTGATTCGCATGGGCAGCGCTACCAGTGTGACCGTGCTCAACCTCGACGATAGCGTCGTGCAGCTCCAGCTCGCACAGGGAACGCTCAATCTTCGCGTGCGCCGACTCGGGCCGAACGACGTGCTCGAGATCGACACGCCGAACCTCGCGTTTTCGATACGGCAGCCCGGCGAATACAGGATCGACGTCGATGCCGGGGGCAATGGAACGACCGTCGCCACGAGGCGAGGCAGCGCCGACGTCTATGGCGAAGGTGCGTCCTACGTCATCGAGGCGCAGCGATCGTACCGTTTTGGCGGAACCGGCCTCGCCGAGTACGAGCCGCTTGCGTTGTCTTCCCCCGACGATTTCGACCGGTGGGGCAATGAGCGCGACCGCCGATGGGAGGGCTCCGTCGCCGCGCGCTACGTCTCTGCCGACGTGATCGGCTACCAGGACCTCGACGACAACGGCACGTGGCGCAACGATGCGACGTACGGCAATGTGTGGGTCCCGAATCGCGTCGCGGCCGGCTGGGCGCCTTACCACGACGGGCATTGGGCATGGATCGACCCGTGGGGCTGGACCTGGGTGGACGACGCGCCATGGGGCTTTGCCGTTTCCCATTACGGCCGCTGGACCGACCTCGGCGGAACGTGGGGCTGGGTACCCGGACCGGTTCGCGCCAGGGCGGTCTATGCGCCCGCGCTGGTTGCATTCGTCGGTGGCCGCAATTTCCAATTAACGGTCTCGTCAGGCAACGTCGGCGGCGTCGCCTGGTTCCCCCTCGGCCCGCGCGACGTCTATCGACCGACGTACACGGCGAGTCGCGGCTATTTCACGAACATCAACGCCAGCAATACCGTCATCAACAACACGCAGATCACGAACGTGTACAACAACACGAACGTGACCAACGTCACGTACGTCAACCAGCGCGTTCCAGGGGCTGTCGTCGCGGTGCCCGTCACGGCGTTCGTCCAATCGCAGCCGGTGTCCGCGGTATCCATACGGATGTCGCAACTGACGGCGACCAGTGCGCCGGTCACGTCGGCCGCAGCGGTCGCGCCGGTACGCGCAAGCCTTGTCGGCGCTGGGGCGCGCGCGGGCACCAGGCCACCGGCCGATGCGATGGAACGACCGGTCGTGGCGAAGCGCGCACCGCCGGCAACCCCGGTCGCCTTTGCGAGCAGGGAACGTCAGCTCGCCGCCAACCCCGGCAAACCCCTCGACGCAACGGAATTGAAAGCGCTGAAGCCGATCGCGCCGGTCGCTGCTCCGAAGATCCAGGTCATCGCCCCGACGCAGGCTGCCGCTCCAATTGCAGCACCGCCCGAACAACGCGGGAAGTCGGAACATCCCGGGAAATCCGAGCAGCGCGGTAAACCCGTAGAGCCAGCCGCGGCCAAGACTGTACCAGCGGCGGCGCCTGCGGCAGCAGCACCTGCGAACGTCGCGCCTCCGGTTGCGGCACAGCCTGTTGCAACGCCTTCTGAACAACGCGGCAAGTCGGAGCAGCGCAACAAGCCTGCCGACGCTCCTGCCCCGAAGGCACCGCCGCCGGCTTCCGTAGCTGTGCCGCAAGTCGCAACACCCCCTGTCCCGACTCAGCCGGTTGCAGTACCGGTCGATCAGCGCGGCAAGTCGGAGCAGCGCAACAGGCCGGCCGACGCTCCTGCCCCGAAGGCATCGCCGCCGATGCCTCCGGTAGCTGCGCCGCAAGTCGCAACGCCCCCTGTCCCGACTCAGCCGGTTGCAGCACCGGTCGATCAGCGCGGCAAGTCGGAGCAGCGCAACAAACCCGCCGAGATTCCCGCCGCGAAGGCACCGTCACCGCCCGCACCACCGCCCGCCGCGAAGGCACCGTCACCGCCCGCACCACCTCCCGCCGCTAAGGCGCCGCCACCTCCTGCACCGGCCGCTGTGCCCGCCGAGCATGCGGGCAAGGAGGAGCCGCGCGGCAAGGGCAACAAGCCGGATGGCGCCAAGGGCGGAAACAAGAAGAGCGACGAACAGCTGAAGCAGGAAGAGGAAGAGAAGAAGCGCAAGCAATAGATTTTCGTCGGATCGGGCACGATCGAGCGGGGCGCAACGTCTTCAGGCGTTGCGCCCCGCCTCGCTTTCTGCGACCTTGCCGGGCGCAATGCGTCGGGTTCGCGTCCTGCGTGCCCGACGGCCGGCCGGGCCCCGGCATGGCGCGGTACCATTCGCCGGCTGCGCTCGCATGGAACCCCGATGACTCTCCCCGGCTTTCTGCACGACATCGAATGGGGCACGCTCTACGTCGCCAGCGAATGGCTGGTGCGCATCGCCGCATTGATCTATGTGCCGCAGCGGCGGCAGCCGAGCGCCGCACGCGCCTGGCTCCTGCTGATCTTCTTCCTGCCGTGGCCGGGCCTCGTCCTCTACCTGCTGATCGGGCGCGCGTACATGCCGCGCCGCCGATTCACGGTGCAGAAGCAGATCTACGAATTGATCCGGAAGCTCGCGCCGCGCCCCGAATCGTTCGACGAGGGTGTCGACGGTGCCGTGTCGGTCGAGCTGCTGCCTGCGTTGCGCCTCGCCGACCGGCTTTCCGAATTTCCGATCGTCGGCGGGAACCGGTTCGAACTCCTGCCGGACTACGACGCGGCTCTCAACCGCGTGATTGCCGAGGTCGACGGCGCGCAACGCTACGTGCACATGCTGTTCTACATCTTCGAGAACGACGAGACCGGACGCAAGGTCGCGGCTGCGCTGGAGCGTGCGGCGCAACGCGGCGTGGCGGTACGCGTGCTGATGGACGCGATCGGTTCGCGCGCGGGCCTCAAGGGTCTCGGCCCGGGATTGCGCGCGGCGGGTGCCGAAGTGATCCCGGTCATGCCGTTGCGGCTGTGGGGCCCCAACGCTGCGCGGTTCGATCTGCGCAATCATCGCAAGATCGTCGTCGTCGACGGCGCCTGCGCGTACTTCGGTTCGCAGAACGTCGTGAGCGCGCACGCCAATCGCGGGATGGTCAACAAAGAGATGCTGGTGCGCGCCACCGGAAACGTCGTGCGCCACCTGCACGCGGTGCTGATCGGCGATCGCTATCTCGAGACAGGGGACCTGCCGCTCGAGTCGAATGACCTCTCGCCCGCGGCGCCTGTCCGCGATCGCGTCGGCCTGGCGCAGGTAGTGCCGAGCGGCCCCGGCTACAACGAGGGCACCGCGGAATCCGTGATGATCGCGCTCATGTACGGTGCGCGCTCGCGCGTCGTGCTGACGTCGCCGTACGTGATCCCGAGCGAGCCGTTCCTCGCGGCGATGTGCAGTACCGCGCGCCGGGGTGTGGCGGTCGACCTGATCGTCGACCGGGAATCGAACAAACCGCTGGTCCAGCTGGCGCAGCAGTCCTTCTACGACAGGATGCTCGAGGCCGGGGTGAACATCCACCGTCACGGTGGCAGTTTTCTGCATGCGAAGCACATGAGCGTCGACGACGACGTCGCGCTGATCGGCT
Organism: Betaproteobacteria bacterium; assembly: GCA_039931775.1. Classification (GTDB taxonomy): domain Bacteria; phylum Pseudomonadota; class Gammaproteobacteria; order Burkholderiales; family Casimicrobiaceae; genus CAIWHR01. The sequence continues at coordinate 28,364 of JBDTRG010000128.1, forward strand.
CGTCGAACCTCGACATCCGCTCATTTGCGCTCAACGCGGAGGTGAGCGTGCTGATCTGCGATCGCGAAGTCGTGGCGCACCTGCGGCGGATCCAGGACGGCTACCTGCGCCACACCGATCTCGTGACGCGGGAGGAGCGCCGCGCATTGGGTCTTTATCGGCGCGGGCTGGAAAATCTGGCGCGGCTCACGGATTCGCTGCTTTGACCGCCCGCGCGGTGGGTGGCGGGGATGCCTTCGGGCGTCGTGCGGTTTGAGTTGCCGTATGTTGGGCGCCGTACAGAACCGGGCAGCGGCGGCGCGTAGCATTGATCATCGTCGCTTTTCGTCCGAGCGCCATCGATTCATAGGAAGCTCAATATGCCGAACGGCGCGCCGTTCGAAGAGGGTGCCTCCTCGAGCCCCCTCGAAGCGCGCCATACCGGCAGTGCTTCGGGCCGCGGGCGCAGTGAACGCTCGCGCCGATGTCCGTGTTGCGATGACGTTGTCAAGCCGATTCCCAGGCGCGTCGTCGTTCGCCTGGTAGGCGCATTCGTCCCGTTCGGCCGCTTTCGCTGCCATCGCATCACGTGCGCATGGGAAGGCAACCTGCGCCCCGTGCGTCCTGCGCCGTAATATCGTATTTGCTGTTCTGGCGGGACCACGCACCGAATTCGGAACGGGTTCCGGTGCCGCCCGGCGTTTCGGACGCCTAACCGGGACGGGTCGCTTCAAGTAGCGTCCGCGAGCGCCGCTCGGCTTCGTCAATCCATACGTTGAGCAGGTTGGCCGTGGCGACGTCGTGGTGCTGGTAGCAGACGTTGTGGACTTCGCGAAAGCGCGCGGCGAGCATCCTGTTGTCCTCGTGCAACTCGGTCAGCATGTCGAGCGGTTCGACGTACTCGGCGTCGTTGTCTTGCACGCGCTGTGTCCGCGCGATGTACCCGATGGACACCAGCGGGGACTCGCCCAGGTGGTGGATGCGCTCGGCGATAGGGTCGGCCATGGCGAAAATCTGTCCGGCGTGCTCGCTCAGCAGTTCCTGGTACCGGCTCAAATGCGGTCTTTTCATGTGCCAGTGGAAGTTCTTCGTCTTCAGGAAGAGCGCGATCGCGTCGGCCAGAAACGCCTTCATCGCCCCGGCGATGTCCTTGGCCGCAGGCGCCTTCCGGTCGATGGCAAACGGCACTGGCGGGTTACCCTCGCGGGTCGGAGATTCCTTCACGGCCGCAACGGATTTATTCACCTCCTTCGCCCTTTCTCGTCGTGAACCCGGGGAGGATCGCGGTGCCGGCGCGCCGTTGCGGGGTGCCCACGTGGGGCCGGACGGGCCGCCACGACGGGAGCTTGCCGTTTCCCGCGGGGGTACGGTGGTAGCACGTGCAGGAGGCGGCTTCGAGGCCGCGGTGATCCCTGATCCTGATCTTGCCCCGGCTGTATTCGATCAGGTCCCGGCGTTGGAAGTCGGACGCGGCTTCGGTCACGCCCTCGCGTCGCACGCCGAGCATGCTGGCGAGGAAATCGTGGGTCATCCGGAATTCGCCCGATCCGACCCGGTCCCGCGTCATCAGGAGCCAGCGGGCGAGCCGCCCGTCCACGACGTGGAAGCGGTTGCATACCGCCGTTTGGGTGATCTGCCCCATCAGCGCCTGGATATAGCCAAAAATCGCGCGCTGCAGCAGCGGTGTGCGCTTCAGCGCACTCAGGAAACGCGCCCGGTCCATTTGCAGGGCGGGACCGCCTCCCTGCACGAGCGCACGTATGGGCGAATGGTCGACGCCGAGCGCCAGCGGTGTCCCGACGATGCCCTCGCGGCCCACCATTCCGACTTCAAGCGCCAGATGGCCGTCCGATTTGGTCAGGAGGGAAACGAGGCAGGCGCCGGGAAAGTAGACCTCCCGCATCGGTGCGCCCAATTCGTAAAGGACGTCGCCGAACTTCAACGTGACGGGCGTCAGCCCCGGGAGGAGCTTCAGGTAGGTCGCCCGTGGCAGCGCGGCGAGGAGGATATTCGGGATAGAGTCCATGGAACGCCATGGTGCGCGTCGGCGGCTGTCCCGTATGTTCGGTCTCGCACACAGGACCCCGATCCGGGCGCATTTTCGCGCCGGCCAGGCGGCGTAGCGGCTATCGCGAGCAAAGCCGGTGCGCCTAGCCCTGAACCGGCTGGTCCGACCGGCGGCGGCAAAGCCCGATGGCACTGACGAACGTGGTGTTTCGTTTGCGGTTCGATGGTCCCGCGACCTTGCGGATGCCCTCGATTGGATCGAAGGCACCGCAGCAACCGTGGTCCTGCTCGATCTGCTGTTGCCGGGCGTGTACGGCATCGGGCCGCTGGACCGCCTGTTGCGAGCGGCGCCGCTCGTACCCATCCTGGTCTTCTGCCGCCCCGGCGACGAGGTCCTTGCGAAGCAGGCCGTGCAGCGCGGGGCGCAGGACTACATTCCGAAGGAGCTTCTGACCAGCTACTCGCTGCCGCGCGCGCTGTGCAACGTGATCGAACGCAGGGCAGCCGATGAGGCCCTGTTCCTGGAAAGGGAGCGCGCTCAGGTCACGCTCGATTCCATCGGCGACGCCGTCGTCAGCTCAGACATCGCGGGAAACGTGACGTATCTGAACGCCATCGCGGAGAAGATGACCGGGTGGAGACGAAGCGATGCGATGGGCCAGCCTCTGGACCGGGTTTTCCGGATCGTCGACGGATCGAGTCACGCACCGCTCCTGCGCCATCCGATGCGCCTCGCGATCGAGCAAGATACGGCCGTCGGCCTGGCGGCGAACAGCGTGCTCGTCGGGCGCGACGGTGCGGAAACCGCCATCGAGGATTCCGCGGCGCCCATACACGGCCGGGACGGAGTCGTCATCGGAGCCGTCATGGTGTTCCACGACGTCAGCGAATCTCGCGAGGTCACGGCGAAAATGTCTCACCTGGCGCAGCATGATTTCCTGACCGACCTCCCGAATCATCAACTGTTGAATGGTCGCATCACCCAAGCCATTGCGATGGCTCGCCGTTACGACAGGCTACTCGCCGTGCTGTTTATCGATCTGGACGCCTTCAAGGATATCAACGACTCCCTCGGCCACGCGATCGGTGACAAACTTCTGCAATCCGTCGCCCTGCGCCTGACATCCTCCGTGCGCAGCTCGGATTCCGTCGGCCGCAAGAGCGGCGACGAGTTCGTGGCGCTGCTCTGCGAAATCGCGCACGCGAAAGATGCGGCCAGCAGCGCCGGAAAGATCATTGCCAACGTCGCCGCGGTGCACCGAATTGCCGGGCACGATCTACACGTCACGGCGAGCGTCGGCATCAGCATCTACCCAGGAGACGGCACGAATGCGGAGGAGCTCCTGAAAGCGGCGGACGCAGCGATGTACGAGGCGAAGAATCATGGGCGCAACCAGTATCGGTTCCACGCGCCGGAGTTGAACTCGGGCTCTCCCATTCGCCAGGCCGTCCGCGTACCGATGCATTTCAGCCGGTAGGACTCGCGTCCGGCATCCCTCGCGTGGTCCGGTTGCGGCCGGCGCTACCGTCGATGCCCGGTGATCGGCGTTAAGTTGCCGGAGAACTGAAGCGATCCGGAAAGCGTCGCACCATCGATCCGGGCGCGCACGCTGCGAATGCCGCCGTCGGGAGCAACGAACGTGAAGCCGAAGACTTCGCCCTGCACATAGGCGCCGAGCAGCGGTTGCACTTTGCCGCGGATCGTCAGCGTGCCGCCGATGCGCTGAAACCGCTGCGCGATCTCGAGGTCGCCTTCCCAGTTGTCCGCGCCTTCCTTGAGCGCCCAGCGCCCGTCGACCGCGGCGGGCACGATCCAGACGAACGCCTCGCTTTCGCCGGCGCGAAGGGTTGCGTCCGGCTCCCATTCGCCCATGTCCCACAGGTGCGACACGACGCGCGTCCCGGGCTTCATCCGCAGGATCTGCGGCCGCAGCTGCTGATTGATGTCGGGCAGCAGATATAACGTGACGACGGTTGCCCGCGAAAAGTCCTCCTTGAAGATGTCGCCTTCGATGATGGTGACCTTTTCCGCGACTCCGGCGCGCGCCGCGTTGCGCCCCGCGAGTGCCGCGAGTTCGTGGTCGTACTCGATGCCGACAGCCCGCGCGCCGAACGCCTTCGCTGCCGCGATCGCTATCTTGCCGTCGCCGGCGCCCAGGTCGTAGACGAGGTCGTCCTTCGTCGTCTTCGCGGCCTCCAGCATCCGGATGACCATCGCGTCGGGGGTCGGCAGCCACATCACGTCCTTCCCCGGTTGCCGGAGGCGCGGCCGGTAGAGCTCGTCGCCGTATTGCGGAAACTCCTGTGCCGAAACCGGACCGCCTGGCAGAATGACGAGCGCGGTCGCCGCGAGGGCCGCGAGCGCCGTTTGGCGCGGTGCGCAGCGAATATTCAAGATGCTAGGGGCGCGTGAGAGCGGCAAGCGCGCCGATGTCGCCGCATTCCGACACCGACGACAACGCTTCGGCGAGGCGCGCGGCCCGTGCCTGTCCCAGCACGGGGTCGACGAGGCCGTGGAATTTGCGTTCGAGATCGGCATCGGTCATCGGCCGGTCCAGGCTGCCGATCGCGTGGCGGACGAACGTGTGCAGCCGCCGGCCATCCCGGCACGTGATCGTGACGTCCGCCGAGGCCTCGCCGATCGCTTCGTCGGCCACCGCCTTCGTGCGCTCGCGCAGCGCTTTGACGTCGGCGCGCGCGACGACGTCGTCGGCGAATTCGGCCTCGCCCGCCCGCCCGAACAGGATGCCGGCCACGCAGGCGTGGTAAACGCTGAACTTTGCCTCGAGGCCGGTCCGCGGCGCGGTCTTGCCGGTCAACTCCAGCACCAGCGGATGGACCTTGAGCTCGATTCGTTCGATGTCGTCGCCGGACAGGCGATTCGCCGCGGCGAGCGCCACGCAGCCGTCGATCGACGGGTGGATCACGATCCCGCAGGCGAACGGCTTGTACGCATTGAACGAGATTTCGAATCGCTTGCCAAGATCAGACGTGATCTCGGCCCAGTCGCATTTGGCCGAAAAAGTCTGGATCAATCCGCGCGGCGCTTCGAGCGCCCGGGTCGACGCCGTGTAACCGTGCTTCGCCATCAAGGCCGACATCAGGCCGGCGCGCGCCGCGCCGCCGGGGTGGAACGGTTTCGTCATCGATCCGAACTGTTCGCGCACCCCGATCGGCTGCGATGCCGCGATGCCGAGCGCCATCGCCGTGCGGTCCGCATCCAGCTCCATCAGGCGGGCGCACGCGGCAGCGGCGCCGAGCATGCCGGTCGACCCGGTGATGTGCCAGCCCCGGTCGTAGTGATCCGGATAGACCGTGTTGCCGACCCGGCACGCGACGTCGATGCCGAGTACCACCGCGTCGACGAGCTGCCGCCCGCTGGCGCCGGTGTGTTCGGCGAGCGCAAGTGCGGCGGACGCAACGGGGCCAGCCGGGTGAATGATCGTGCGCAAGTGCGTATCGTCGAAGTCGAACGTATGCGACGTGATGCCGTTCAGCATCGCCGCGCTGCCGATGTCGACGCGCTCCGCGCGCCCGAGTATCGTCGCCTGCGCGCCGGGTGCCAACTCCTGGACCGCTTTCAGCGCCGCTTCGACGGTCGGGTGCCGCGACGCGCCGATCGCGCAGCCTGCCCAGTTGAGGAGCGTCCGGTGTGCCTCGCGCTCGACGCCGGCATCCCAGCCTTGCGATGCGTGGGTCGACGTGAACTCCGCGAGGATTCGGGTGACGGGCGGGGCGTTGGGGTCGGCCGTCACCCGGGTGTTGTGCGCCATTCGGGATTCCTTGTCGTGCGGTCAAAGTGATCGGCGGGCGGCCGTCAGTCGGCGATCGAGATGTTGCGGTCCTTGGCAAGGCGCGTCCATCGGGGTGGCTTGACGATCGGCGCCGGCATGTTGGCGGGGCCGACGATGCCGTACCACGGCACGCCGTCGAAGCCCTTGAAGCCGGATTCCTCGAACGTCGGCACTTCAGGGAGCAGCCGATCGCGCCGCAGTCCGGTGATGGCAAGCGGGCGCATCTTCCCCGCCTTGATGTGCGGCAGCGCTGCAGCGAGACCGGGAAAGAGCACTTGAGTCTGCCCACCCAGGATGTCGGTGATTGCCGGACCGATGCCGCGGTACGGAACGTGGACGATGTCGAGATCGCCGGCAGCCTTCAATTGCTCCATCGCGAGGTGGGTGGGCCATCCGATAGCTGCGTGTCGTGACGACGACCATTCGCGTCCGGAGCATCGATCCGCCGTCATCGTCATCGCCCTGTCACACGCCGAATGCGACGACCGGGATGCCGAACAGGATTCGGTGAAAGGTCATCACGGCGAGCGCGACGGCGGTCCCGCCGACCACCGCGATGACGTCGTGCTTCACCAGCGGCTCGAACGTCTTGACCGCACCGCGTGCAATCGCGGAAACGAGATCCACGAGGGCGAAGGCCAGGAAAGCGCCGAAGAGCACGGTTCCGGTTCGGTCGCCATTGGCGCACAGGTGCACCGCCGACCAGAGGATGAGACCGAGGAGCATCGGATGGCGGACGATGCGGCGCAGGTGGCCGCGCATGTTGGCCGCCGCGAAAAGGATGAACGAAAGGACCATGGCATAAGGCGCGATGGATCTCGCGGCGGGCTCGGGCGCGAAAACGCGCACGCGATCGCCGGAGTACGCGTATCCGGCGACGATCAGCGCGAGCCCCAGCGCCGAAACCAGCGAAAACATGCTCTTGTATCGATTCTCGCCCAGGCGCGCGGCGAGAACGGCCCGTGCGGGAGGAAACGCGGGCACCAGGTGGATGCCGAGGAAGAGGATGAGACCTGCGACCAGCAGCGCCATGACTGCTCCCTGTCGAATGCAATGCGACAGTATCGCTCAATTCGGGAAGGCCCTGAGCACGGGGCACGTGCGCGCGGCAGCGTCACGGAGCCCAATACGGTTAAAATCACGGATTGTTGATGCGTCGACCGAGGATCCGTTCCATGGCCAAGACTTCCGATAGAATCCGCGCCCGCCTGGAGGCGGCGGGGCATCGTTATCGCGCCAACGACAATATCGCCGAGTTCATCCAGCCTGGCGAACTCGACGCGCTGACGGACGAGGTTTCCGAGCGGGTGACGGCGCTGCTGCAAAGCCTCGTCATCGATACGCAGAACGACCACAACACGCGGGAAACCGGCGCGCGCGTCGCCCGCATGTACTTGAGCGAGCTCTTTGCCGGCAGGTATGGCGCCGCGCCCGATCTCACCGCGTTTCCGAACGTCAATTCCTACGACGAGCTGTACCTGGTCGGGCCGATCACGATCCGCTCGACGTGCGCCCATCACCTGCAGAACATCCGGGGCAACTGCTGGATCGGTATCTATCCGGGCAAGAATGTCCTCGGCCTGTCCAAGTTCTACCGGCTCGCCGAATGGATCGCCGCGCGTCCGCAGATCCAGGAGGAGATGACGATCCAGATCGCGGACCTGCTCGAGGCGGAGACCTCCGCCGAAGGCATCGCCGTGGTGGTCAAGGCGGAGCACATGTGCGTGACCCATCGCGGTGTCCGGGAGCACGCGTCGGACATGACGACGTCAGTGCTGCGCGGCCTCCTTCGCGACAATCCGGACACCCGCGCGGAGTTCTTCCGGCTGCTGCAGGGGATGAAAGGGTTCAACGCCTGAACGAGGCTGCGGGACAGGGTGCGCGTCCTGCCGTTTTCCATTCATTCACGGAATTTTTCCATGCGTGTATTCAATTTCAGCGCCGGTCCGGCGGTGCTGCCCGAACCCGTCCTCGAGCAAGCCGCCGCCGAGATGCTCGACTGGCATGGCAGCGGCATGTCGGTTATGGAGATGAGCCATCGCGGCAAGGAATTCATCGGCATCGCCGCCAAGGCCGAGGCCGATCTGCGCACGCTCCTTGCGATACCCGCCGACTACAAAGTGCTGCTCCTGCAGGGCGGAGCGATCGCCGAGAACGCGCTCGTGCCGATGAACCTGCTGGGCGACCGGAAGGTCGCCGACTATGTGCACACGGGCGAGTGGTCGAAGAAATCGATCAAGGAGGCGAAGAAATACTGCACGGTGAACATCGCCGCATCGTCGGAGGACGACAGCTTCACCTACGTGCCTGCCCAATCCACGTGGAAGCTGTCGCGCGACGCCGCGTACGTTCACATCTGCACCAACGAGACGATCGGGGGAGTCGAATACCAGTGGACGCCGGATACCGGAGACGTGCCGCTCGTCGCCGACATGTCGTCGCACATCCTGTCGCGCGTCATCGACGTTTCCAGGTACGGCGTGATCTACGCCGGCGCGCAAAAGAACGCGGGCCCGGCCGGCCTCACACTGGTGATCGTCCGGCCCGACCTCCTGGATCGCGCGCTGCCGATCACGCCGTCGGCCTTCCACTGGAAGGAGCAGGCGGAAGCCGATTCGATGGTCAATACGCCGCCGACGTATTCGATCTACATCGCCGGGCTCGTGTTCCAGTGGCTGCTCGCTGCGGGCGGCGTACCAGCGATCGAGCGCAGGAACATCGAGAAAGCGAAGCTCCTCTACGATTATCTCGACACGACCGAGTTCTATCGCAGCCCGGCGAGAAGGGCCGACCGGTCGCGGATGAACGTGTGTTTCCATCTTCACGACGCGAAGCTCGACGAGGCATTTCTGAAGGGCGCGAAAGCCGCCGGCATGGTCCAGCTCAAAGGCCATCGCGCCGTCGGCGGCATGCGCGCCTCCATCTACAACGCCATGCCGATCGAGGGCGTGGCGACGCTGGTCCGGTACATGAAGGCGTTCGCGGAGCGAAACGGCTGATGCGACCATGACGAGATTCCAGATCCTCACGCTGAACCAGATCGCAAGCCAGGGACTGCACCGCTTGCCGAGCGCCCGCTATGCGATCGGCAAGGCCGTCTTGCAGCCCGACGCGATCCTCGTGCGCTCGCACGACATGCACGCGATGAACATTCCGGCAAGCGTGCGCGCCATCGGCCGCGCCGGCGCGGGAACGAACAACATCCCGGTGGCCGAGATGGGCAAGCGCGGGGTGCCGGTGTTCAACGCCCCCGGCGCCAACGCCAATGCCGTCAAGGAACTGGTGCTGGCGTCGCTTTTGCTGGCGGCGCGCAACGTGATTCCGGCGCTGCAGTATGTCGGGGCGCTCGATGCCGGCGCCGCAGATCTCGAAAAACAGGTCGAGGATGGAAAGAAGCAGTTCGCCGGCGTCGAACTGCCGCAGCGCACGCTGGGGATCGTCGGCCTCGGCGCGATCGGCAGCCTCGTCGCCGATACCGCGATCAAGATGGGCATGAAGGTCATCGGCTTCGATCCGGAGATCACGGTCGACGCTGCGTGGCGCCTTCCGTCCAGCGTGCGCCGCGCGCATGGCATCGAAGAGCTGCTGAAGGCATCCGACTTCGTCACGCTGCACGTGCCATTGGTCGCGGCGACGCGCCACTTGATCGACGCGGCACGGCTTTCAGTCATGAAGCCCGCCGCGGTGCTGCTCAACTTCGCGCGCGATGCGCTGGTCGACGACGACGCCATCCTCGCGGCGCTTCGCGCCAGGCACCTCAAGTATTACCTCTGCGATTTTCCGAATGCGAAGCTGCTGCGCGAGCCCGGCGTCGTCGCGCTGCCGCATCTCGGTGCGTCCACCGAGGAGGCCGAGGAGAACTGCGCCGTGATGGTCGTCGATCAGGTGCGCGAGTATCTCGAGACCGGCGCCATCGTCAACGCGGTCAATTTTCCGAACGTCGAGATGGCGCGGGAATCGCCGTACCGGGTCGCAATCGCCAACGCGAACGTCCCCAACATGCTGGGCCAGATCTCGACCGCGATGGCGAATGCGGGGCTCAACATCCACAACATGGTGAACAAGTCGCGCGGTGAGATGGCCTATACGCTGGTCGATGTCGACAGTCCGGTGCAGGAGGACCTCATCGGGGCCATTTCGGCCATCGAGGGCGTGCTGTCGGTGCGCGCAATTCAGGAACTCGCGACCCCCTAGATGGGTTCCTGTATGCGGCGCTGGTAACGGCGAGCGGGCAAACGAGTAACCAGACTGGATCAATCGGTCAGGTGCTGACGGCGCAAAGGGAAACCATTGGACCCGATCAGAGAAGTGACCTTGAAATGGGCACGCCTGGCGGTCACCGCCTGCAGCGCTTTGATCGTCGGATCGGCACACCCGCAAGGCGTAACCACGACCACGACGTCGGCGTCCGTTTCGTTCGGGCCAACGGCCGCGATTTACGTGAACTCCACCTTGACCGTTGGCCCAACCACGATCGCAACCGGGAATCTGGGCACATGCACGCTGATCGCGCCGCCGCCGGTTAGCGGCTACGGAGTCTGTCCGGTCATAGGCACCGGTGCAGCCGGGTCTCCGCTGTTACCGCCGTGCTTGGGCACCTGCACGCTGCCGGGAACGCCTTTCACGTTGTTGGCCGGCCAGCGCAATGTCAACACCAACACGCATACCGTGATCGTGCAGGGGCTGGCGGTGGCCCAGCCAGTCCCGCTGGACCCATGGGTCCCCTTCGGTGGCGCGATTTCCATCGCGCTTCTCGCGGCGTTCGGGCGCTTGAGGTCCCGCAGGGCCTGACCGCTCGCCGATTTATTCGGCGTACACCCCCGCCTTGCGGATGATCGGCGTCCAGCGATCGATCTCGACCTTGAGGTGCGTGCGCAGTCCTTCGGGCGTCGCCTTTTCCTTCGATACGACCTGCGAGCCGAGCTCGCCCATCTTCTGCACGAAGGCGGGATCCTGGATGCCGGCCTGCAGCGCGGCGACGAGCTTGTCCTGCACGGCCTTCGGCGTGCCTTTCGGCGCGTACACGCCATGCCAGACGACCACCTGGAATCCGGGCAGGCCGGCTTCCGCCAGCGTCGGCAATTCCTTCAAGGTCTCGAGGCGCGCCGCTGAGGTGACGCCGTACGCCTTGACGCGCCCGGACTTGATGTACTGCGTCGTCTGGGTCGTCTGATCGCACAAAAGGTCGACCTGGCCTCCGAGGAGGTCGTTCATTGCCGGAGCCGTGCCCTTGTAAGGTACCGTGGTCAGGTCGACCTCGATCGCGCTCATGAACAGGAGACCGCACAGGTGCGACGCCGAGCCCACGCCTGCGTTGGCGAACGAGATCTTGTCCTTGTTGGCACGGATGAAGGCGAGCAGATCCTTGAGATCCTTGGCCGCCATGGTTTGCCTGGCGAGCAGGGTCATCGGCACGTCGACGACCTGTCCGATGAATTCGAAATCCTCGAGCGGCTTGAACGGCAGCGACTTGTACAGCGCGGGCGCCGTCGACATGCCGATATGCGCCAGCAACAGCGTATAGCCGTCCGGCGTGGCGTTCTTGAGCTTTGTCGGAGCGATGGTGCCGCCGGCGCCGACCGTGTTCTCGATGATGATCGTCTGATTCAGCGCCTTGCCCATCGACACGCCGATCGAGCGCGCGACGATGTCGGTCGGGCCGCCGGCAGCGAACGGGACCATCATCGTGATATGCCGCGTCGGATAGTCCTGCGCGGCGGCGGGCACGGAGGCGGCGACGAGGGCGATGAGCGCTATCCCGACAATGTGGACTGCGCGTTTCATGGAATCTCCGTTTGGCAAACGACCGTGGATTATGCTCGAAACCATGCAGACCCGTTACGAGGCAGCGGCGGCTGCGCGGCGCTCCGTGGTATCGTCGCTGCGATTTCCACGACTGCCTTCCTCCCGATGTCGACCGGCGCCATTTCCGCATTGCAAAAGGCCAGGATACTCGCCGAGGCGCTGCCTTTCATCCGGGCGTTTCATGCCTCGACGCTGATCATCCGATTTGGCGGCGGGGCGATGATCGACCCCGCGCTCCGCGAGGGTTTTGCCCGCGACGTCGCGCTGCTGCGCCTCGTCGGCATGAAGCCCATCATCGTCCACGGCGGCGGGTGGCGGATCGACGAGCTCTTGCGGACGATGGGCATCCCGATTCGCGAGCATCGCGGCCTGCGCGTGGTCGACGAGGCCACAATGAACGTGATTGAAATGGTGCTGGGAGAGATCAACCAGGACCTCGTCGGCCGCATCAACCGTTTCGGCGCCAAGGCCGTCGGATTGAGCGGGCAGGACGGTCGCTTCATCCGCGCGCGGAAAATGGTGCCGCCGCCGGTCGGCGACACCGGCGTTGCGCCCGACCTCGGTCTTGTCGGCGACGTCGAGAGCATCGACCCCGATGTGATCCACCTGCTGGTGTCGCGCGGATTCATCCCGGTGATCATGCCGATCGGCGTCGGCGTCGACGGCACGGCTTACCAGATCAACTCCGATCTGGTCGCCGGGCGGCTGGCGCGCACGCTGCATGCCGAGAAGCTGATCCTGATGACCAACGTGCCCGGAGTGGTCGATCGCGACGGGCGGCTGGCGTTCGTGTTGACGGCCAGCGACGCCGACGCCCTTTTGCGGGAGGGGGTCATCGCATCCGACATGCAGCCGCGGCTCATCGCGGCGCTGGCCGCGGTCCGCGAAGGCGTGCGCTCCGTCCACATCATCGACGGTGGCGTGCCGAGCGCGATCCTGCTCGAGGTGCTGACGAATTCGGGCGTCGGCACGGCGCTGCGTTCGGATTCCGGACCCCATTTCCTTGCCGACAGCCGCAGCTACTTCGCGGCCGCCGTCGACGATTGAGCAGGGCGCTTCAACCGGTTCTTGAACGTGGACATGGCGTCGACAGGCCCTGAGTCCGTTGCGACTCCCGCGCCTTGAACCTGCTCCCGCACAGGCGGCGCGCCGGCGCATCGATCGAGGTGAGCGAAGAGGACGGCGTTCGCTATCTGCATTTCGGTTCGCCCTGGGTGCAGGGGGCCATGCGCATCGCCCGGCCCTGGTCGCTCGAGCTCGAGTACACGCGGGACATGATGATGGCGCTCCTGCTGCGGCCGGTGCCGAAATGGCCGAAAAGCGTGCTGCTGATCGGACTCGGCGCGGCATCGATGACCAAGTATCTCTACCGGCACCGGCCGCGCGCGGCGCTGACCGTGGTCGAGATCGACGCGGCAGTCGTCAGCGCGGCCGCGCAGTTCTTCAGGCTTCCGGAGGATCCGCGAAGGCTGAGGATCGAAATCGGTGACGGTCATGACTTTGTGGCGGCGAGCGATCGCGAATTCGACCTGATCCTGGTCGACGGCTATGATGCGAAGAGCCGCGTCGGGATGCTCGACACGGTGCCGTTCTACCTCAATTGCCGGGCGCGCCTCACCGACCGCGGGGTGCTCGCGACGAATTTCCTGAACTCGCGACGCGGTCTTGCCTCGAGCCTCGAACGGATCGGTGATGCTTTTTCGCAACGCGCATTTGCGCTCCCGCATTGCGCGAGCGGGAACATCATTGCGCTGGCCGCAAGCGGCGAGCCGATTGCGCTCTCCTTCGACGAGATGACGTCGGCAGCGCGCCGGCTGAAGCGCGACACCGGGCTCAACCTGCTGCCGACGCTGGCGAGGCTCCAGGAAACCCAGATCGCCGGCAGCGATCGATTCCTTCTCTGAGGTTGCGGGGTCAGGCGGGCTGGCGGTCGTCGACGAGTCCGCGCTTGGCGAGCATCGGGCCGACCGTCGGATCGCGCCCGCGGAACAAGCGGTACGCCTCCGCCGGATCGAGCGTGCCGCCCGACGAGTACACATACTTGCGCAGTCGTTCGGCGACGGCGGGATCGAACGGGTCGCCGGCCTCGACGAACGCGTCGAAACCGTCGGCGTCGAGCACCTCGGCCCAGATGTAGACGTAGTAGCCGGCGGCGTAGCCCGAACCGGCGAACAGGTGGCCGAAATGCGGCATCCGGTGGCGCAGCACGATCTCGCGCGGCATCCCGATCCGTTCGAGCTCGGCGCGCTCGAACGCGCTGACGTCGAGGTCCCCGGTGTCGGTCAATCCGTGGAGCGCCATGTCGACGAGCGCGCACGCCGTGTACTCGACGGTCTCGAATCCCTGGTTGAAGCGCCGGGCCGCCTTCATCTGGTCGATCAGTGCATCGGGAATCGGCTTGCCCGTCTGCAGGTGGACCGCGTGCCGTTTCAGCACGGCCGGCTCGAACGCCCAGTGCTCGAAGATCTGCGACGGCAGTTCGACGAAATCGCGCAGCACCTGCGTTCCGGACAGCCGCTCGTAGGTCACCTGCGACAAGAGCCCGTGCAGCCCATGGCCGAACTCGTGGAATAGCGTGCGCACGTCGTCGGGCGAGAGCAATGTCGCCTCTCCGGGCGGTGCCTTGGCGAAGTTGTTGTTGTTGACGATGATCGGAAGGCATTCGCCGGCCACGCGAGACTGTGCCCGATAGGCGCTCATCCACGCGCCGCCGCGCTTGGTCGGGCGCGCGAAGTTGTCAGAGAGGAAGAGTCCGAGCGGCTTGTCGTCTCGGCCACGGACTTCGAACACGCGCACGTCCGGATGATAGGCGCGGATCTCCGGGCGCTCGACGAACCGCACGCCGAAAAGTCGGTTTGCAGTATCGAAAGCGGCGAGAAGCATCCGGTCCAGCGAAAAGTACGGTTTGAGCATCGTCTCGTCGAAGCCGTAACGCGCCTTGCGAACCTTCTCCGCGTAGTAGCGCCAGTCCGACGCCTGGATCGGGTGCGTTTCACCGTGCGCAAGCGCCATGGCCGTGAGTGCGTCGCGTTCGGCCGCGGCGCGCGCCTTGGCTGGCTCCCATACCTGCGCGAGCAGATCCGCGACCGCTGCGGGCGTTTCCGCCATGCGGTCTACGAGCGCGTAATCCGCGTAATTCGTGTAGCCATGCAGCCTCGCGATCTCGTTGCGCAGCGCAAGGATTTCGCGAGCGATCGGCCGGTTGTCGTATTCGCCGTCGTTTTCGCCGCGGTGCATCCACGCATTCCACGCGTGCTCGCGCAGGTCGCGGCGATCCGAATACGTCAGGAACGGCACGACGAGCGAGCGGGACAGCGTAATCATCCAGGCGTCAGGTTCGCCTCGCTCGGTCGCGGCGCTCTTCGCCGCCGATCGCAGAGATTCGGGTAGGCCGGCAAGATCGCGTTCGTCTTTGAGAATCAGGCGATAGCTCGCCTCCTCGGCCAGCACGTTCTGGCTGAAACGGGTCGACAGCGTTGCCAGGCGTTCGTCGATCGCGGCGTGACGCGCCTTGGCATCCGGGGAAAGGCGGGCACCGTCCTGGACGAAATCGCGGTGCACGCGCTCGAGCAACTGCCGCTGTTCGGCGCCCAGCCGAAGCTCGTCACGCTGGCGATGCAGGCGGTCGATCCGCTTGAAGAGTTCGCCGTTGAGGTAAATGGTGCTGAAATGCGCCGCGAGACGCGGCGACATCTCGCGCTCGACCGCCTGGAGCGCAGGCGAGGTCTCGGACGCGGTGAGGTTGAAGAACAACTTGGAGATCCGGCCGAGTTCGCGGTCGCCGACATCGAAGGCCACCATCGTGTTCTCGAAGTTCGGTGCCGCGGGGTTGTCCGCGATCGCGTCGACGGCTGCGTGGTGCGCGGCCATGGCGTCCTCGAACGCGGGAATGAAGTGCTCGGGCCTCACGTCACCGAAAGGCGGCAGGCCGAACGTACCTTGCCAGGGTTGCAGCAGCGGATTGGATCGCGGGTCGGTCATGGGCGGATACCTGCGGGTCGAAGGGCATCGGGTGGGCCGGGCGCGCGGGAGTCGCGTCGGACGGCGCGACGATACGGTCGCATAATGACGTACGGGCGCGGCATGGCAGGCATTATCGCCTTTGCCGCAGAGATTTGGCACTATCGCGCAGAGTGCGGAAACTTCGGCCTCGGTGACGGTCGAATAACAAGCGTGGCGCGCGTTTCGCGCGCGGGCGGTGGAGGATCAAGCGATGAGCGCCAAATGGATTGCCGTCGTACTCGTCGCAGCCGGCATGGCAGTGCTGCTGTGGGCGAGCGACAAGATCACCTACGAAGGCGAGCGCACCGTGCACACGGTCCGCTGCGAGAATGGCGAATGGGAAGGGCTCCTCTGTCGCGGAACGATGGTCGCCGGAGACCGCTACCGGTTCCGCGCCAGCATCGCCAAGCAGGAGGTGCTGTTCTGGGTGGTGAGATCGTCCACACCCTCCGGCAAGTTCTCGCAATGCAAGGTCAAGGATCGCGGCAACTGGTCGTGCCCGGAAAACGTGGGCCAGCCCCCCACGATCACGCACGCGATGGTGAATGGCCGACCCAAACGCGATGTCGGCCCGAACGATCTGGCTTTCCATGCCGTGCCGAAATGGGTCTGGTGGGTGCTCGACATCGGAATCCACGCGTACAACAAGGCCGGTTACTAGATCTTGCCCCGATTCATGCGGACGGGTCCTGAGTGAGTGCCGCGGCGGGACAGGGCCCGGTACGATTCATCCGCACCCTCGGCGTGCGGCGCGTTCGCCTCTGGAGCGGACTCGTCCTCTTCACCTATCTGCTCACGCACTACACCAATCACGCGCTCGGCAACATTTCGCTGGCGGCGATGGAGTCCGGCCTCGCGTATCACGTGTGGCTTTGGCAGAGCAGGATCGGCACCCTGGTCTTGTACTCGGCGCTCACCGTCCATGCGTCGCTGGGGCTCTGGGCACTCTATGAGCGGCGCCACTTTCGCTTCAAGGTGAGCGAGGCCGTCCAGCTGATCTTCGGGCTCTCGATCCCGCTGCTCCTCGGCTCGCACGTCGTCGCCGAGCGCGTCGGTTTCGAAATCTACGGGATCGAGCGCGGCTATGCGCAGGCGCTGCACGCGTTCTGGGTGAGCTCGCCGACGCGCGGTGTCCTGCAGGTCACCGCGCTGATCGTCGCCTGGGTCCACGGCTGCATCGGTATCTACTTCTGGCTGCGTCTCAAGCGTTTTTTCAGGCCCGCCGCTGCCTGCCTGCTCGCAGCCGCGGTTTTGCTGCCCACCCTGGCGCTGCTCGGCTTCTACCAGAGCGGACGCGCGGTCGTCGAGCTGAGCGCCAGGCCCGAGTGGCAGGCGGCGAATCTCGATACCTACCAGCTCGGCACGCCGGAACAGAACGCCGCACTCCTCGATATAAGGCAGGACTTCCTCTACCTGTGGGCGGCCGCGATCGTCCTGGTCCTCTGCGCGCGCGGGGTGCGGGCGATTCTCGAACGCCGCCACGGCCTCGTCCGCATCTCGTACCCCGACGGGCGGTCGGTTCGCGTCCCCCTCGGACTTTCGGTGCTGGAAACGAGCTGGCGATTCAACATTCCGCATGCATGCGTCTGCGGCGGGCGAGGGCGCTGCTCGACGTGCCGGATTCGGATCGTCGGCGATCGCACCGGATTGCCGGCCCCGTCGGCGCGCGAAACGGCGGTACTCGAGCGCGCCGGCTACCGCAACGACGCCGCAGTGCGGCTCGCGTGCCAATTGCGCCCGCGGACCGACATCGCCATCGTCCCGCTGCTGCCTCCGAACGCCGATACCTCGTACGCGTTCGGCAGAACCCGTTCGCACGCCGGCGAGGAGCGCTACGTCGTCAGCATGTTCGTCGACATGCGCGGGTCGACGAAAATGGCGGAGGGGCGCATGCCTTTCGACACCGTCTTCATCATCAATCGATTCATCGCGGCGGTCTCGCACGCAGTGATCGAGGCGGGCGGACAGCCAAACCAGTTTCTCGGCGACGGGCTGCTGGCGCTCTTCGGGCTCGCTCACCCGCCGGCCGTTGCCTGTCGCGAGGCGCTCGAAGCCGCGGTCCTGATCGGCACCAACGTCGACCAGCTCAACCGGCAGTTCGCCGAGGACCTGACGGAGCCGATCCGCTTCGGCATCGGCATTCACGGCGGCGAGGTCATCGTCGGCGATATCGGGTATCGAGACAATGTCGTCTTCACCGCGTTGGGGGATGCCGTCAACGTCACGTCCCGATTGCAGGACCTGACGAAGAACCTCGAATGCGAAGTGGTGTTCTCGGACGAAGTGCGCGAGCGCGCCGGAATTCCACCCGAGGCGCTGCCCTCTGCCGAGGTCGCCATCCGCGGCCGCGTCGAGCCGATGGTCGTACGCACGGTCACCAAGGCCGCGAATTTGTCGACGCTGGTCAAGACCGGCAACGCCCGGAAGGCGTCGACGACGGATCTGCCCGGCGGCTGACTGCGACCCAAGCTGCGGCTCCACGGCAGCTCCGACCGCCGCAGGCCGGTCGTGACGTGGCGCCGATCAGGAGTCCGACAACGCCGCGAGGATCGACTCGCTCGCCGAGGTCCCGATCCGGTTCGCGCCGGCGTTGATCATCGCCTGTGCATCGGCCAGAGTGCGGATTCCGCCGGACGCCTTGACGCCGACGTGCGCGCCGACGGCGGTGCGCATCAGCCGCACGTCCGCGGCCGTCGCGCCTCCCGCCGGATGGAATCCGGTGGAGGTCTTGACGAACGCCGCCCCGCCGTCGGCGGCAAGGCGGCACGCGAGCCGCTTCTCGTCGTCGGTGAGCGCCGCGGCTTCGAGGATCACCTTGACCAGGATATCGGGAACCGCGCGCACGACGGATTCGATGTCGGCGGCGACGCGCGCCGCATGGCCGCTTTTCAGCGCACCGAAGTTCATCACCATGTCGATTTCGCCGGCACCGTCGGCCACCGCCATCGCGGCTGCGCCGGCCTTGATCTCACCGCGGTCGCAGCCGTGCGGAAATCCGACCACGCTGGCGACGCGCGCATCCGTGCCGGCGATCGCCGCCGCGGCGACCGTCACCCAGCACGGCTGCACGCAATAGAAGCCGATCCGCCATGCGCGGACGACGAGGGCGCCGGAATGGATGTCCTTCTCCGTGGCTTCGGGCTTCAGGACCGAATGGTCGAGAAGTCGTGCGAGTTCGTTGCGGGTCATGGCGACTATTTCGCCGCGCCGGTGCGCGCTCGCGCGAGGCGCTCGACGAGGTAGGCGTCGAGCGCCGCGTCGGTGGCGAATTCAGGCGTCGTATCCGGCACGCCCAGATAGTAGACGATGGCCTTAGGCGCATCCGAAGGTGCCGCCGACGCGGATGCAAGGAATTTGATGTCGGTCCGCGGAAAGTCGGCAAAGTGTGCGCGGGAAACGCGGAGCTCGAGCTTGCCGGAATTCGCCGTCGCGATGAGCAGCGGGATCGTGCGCTGCGTGAACGGATCGGTGCCGGTGGCCGCGATCGCCGGAAATTCCACGGGGTCCGCGACGATGCGCAACACGACGACGGTCGCCGCCTCGTTCGCACCGCGCAGGATGCCCCAGGCGAGCGTCATGCCAGGCGCGGCAAACGCGTCCGCCATCCCGTGCATCTCACGCGCGGGTTCCGCAGCCAGCAACGGCGGCGCAACGGCAGCCGCGAAGGCGATCCAGACGACGGCAACAAGCCGGTAGGCCCTCACGCGGCGCGATCCGCAAGAACAGTCACGGCATCCGTGGCAAAGCGCAGGCCGACCATCGCGCCCGGCGCGACCACCTCGCCCGGGCCGGCGTTGTACCGGACGACCTGAAGCGTTTTTCCCGCGCAGTCCATCAGGTATTCGATCTTCTCGCCGAGGAATGCGCGCCCCACCACCGTTGCGCGCAGCAAACCCGTCGCGTCGCCCTGCGTCACGATTGCAATCGACTCCGGGCGGGCCACGAGCACGACGGAATCACCTGGCGCGAGGTCATTGCGCGTCGTATGCGCGGCGATCGTGACGCCGAGCGCGTCGATCTTCGCCGCCACTCCCACGCTCTCCACGACGCGGCCGGCGATGAGGTTGACCCGTCCGATGAACCGGGCGACGAACTCGGACGCCGGACGATAGTAGAGATCCTCGGCCGTTCCCTCCTGGACGACGCTGCCCTGATTCATCACGACGATCCGGTCGGACACGGCCATCGCCTCTTCCTGATCGTGTGTCACGTAGACCGTCGTGATCGCGAGTCGCTGCTGCAGATCGCGAATCTCCTGCCGCATCTCGACGCGCAGCTTGGCGTCGAGATTGGACAGCGGCTCATCGAACAGCAGCACGCGCGGCCGGATGACGATCGCGCGGGCGAGCGCGACGCGCTGCTGCTCGCCGCCGGAGAGCTGCCCGGAGAATTGCTGCTCGTAGCCGGCGAGCCCGACGAGCGACAGCACGTCGCCGACGCGGCGCCTGACCTCGTCGCCCGCGACTGAACGTACGCGAAGGCCGTACGCGACGTTCTCGAAGATTGACAGGTGCGGAAAGAGTGCGTAGTTCTGGAAGACGAAACCGATATTGCGCTGGTTCGCCGGCAGCGCGGTCACGTCCTGACCGCCGAAATGGATGTGCCCGGCATCGGGCATTTCATAGCCGGCGATCATGCGGAGCGTGGTCGTCTTGCCGCATCCCGATGGTCCCAGCAGCGTCAGGAACTCGCCCGGGCGCACGTCGAGCGAGACGTCGCGCGCGGCGAAGATCTCGCCCTTGACGCGATGTGCGTAGCGCTTCGACACCCCGACGACGTCGACCCCGATCGAATCCGCCGCCACGTCCGTCATCCTCCGAGCAGGCTCGTCATCGGCATCGCGCCCGGCGCCCGGAACCAGCGCAACGCCCGGCCGATCGCCGCGATCACGACGAAGACGATGACCACGACCAGCACCGAAAACGCCGCCGCGGGTCCCAACGAGAGTTCGGTGATGTTCTCGAGGATCTTCACGGTGATGAGCGTCCAGCCGATCGAGATCAGGAAGATCGTCGCGCTGATCGCCGTCATCGATCGGATAAACACGATGCCCAGCCCGGCGAAAAACGCCGGCAGGATCAGCGGCAGCGTGACACGACGGAATGTGGTCCCGCTGCCGGCGCCCAATCCCTGCGAGGCTTCCTCGAGGCTTTTGTCGATCTGCTGCAGCAGCGCGACCGTCGCGCGGATGCCGGTGGGACCGTAACGGAAGACATAGCAGGCGACGATGATGAGCGCCGTGCCGGTCAGCTCGATCGGCGGATCGTTGAAGGCGATCAGATACGCGATGCCGACGATCGTGCCGGGCAGCGCGTAGTTGATCATCGAGACGAGCTCCATCGTGCGGCGCCCGGCGAATA
>JBDTRG010000129.1:0-145153 GCA_039931775.1 Betaproteobacteria bacterium
ACGGGCAGGACCGCTACCGGATGTCGCCGCGGATCGCGCGACGGGCGGCCACCGGGGGAACGCTCCGTGGGTGAGCATCACCCCGCGATGCCCACCGCCGACGCGCAGGCGCTTGCCGAGCGTGTCGCGCAGTCGATGTACTCGCGCGACACGGCGACCCAGGCACTCGGCATCCGCGTCGTGCGTGTGGGACCGGGCACCGCGGAGCTCGCCATGGCGGTACGCGCGGATATGCTGAACGGCCACGAGATCTGCCACGGCGGATTCATTTTCACGCTTGCCGACAGCGCGTTCGCGTATGCGTGCAACAGCTACAATCTCAATACCGTCGCGTCCGGCGCGGCGATTGAATTCACCGCTCCTGCGCGCGCAGGCGACGTGCTGACCGCGCGGGCGCACGAGCGCCAGCAAGCGGGACGCACGGGCGTCTACGACGTCGAGGTCGCGAACGGGCGCGGCGAGACGGTCGCGCTGTTCCGCGGCAAGAGCTACCGGATCAAGGGTCATTTGATCACCGAGTAGGAGTCCGTGACATGCCTGTCAAGCATCCCATTCGCTCCGAGTTGGAGCCGATCGAGACTGCGAGCCGCGACGAACTGATGGCGTTGCAGCTCGAGCGGCTGAAGTGGTCGCTGGCGCATGCCTACGAGCACGTTCCGCATTACCGGCGGAAGTTTGACGCCGCTCGCGTCACGCCGCGCGACCTCACCACGCTCGCCGACCTTGCGAAGTTTCCGTTCACGACCAAGCGCGACCTGCGCGACAACTACCCGTTCGGCCTGTTCGCGGTGCCGCGGGAGAAGGTCGTGCGGATCCACGCGTCGTCGGGAACCACCGGCAAGCCGACGGTCGTCGGCTACACGGCGAAAGACATCGACACGTGGGCGACGGTGATGGCGCGCTCGATTCGCGCGGCCGGCGGACGTCCCGGCGACATCATCCACGTCGCCTACGGATACGGCCTCTTCACCGGCGGCCTCGGCGCGCATTACGGCGCCGAGAAGCTCGGCGCAACGGTCATTCCGATGTCGGGTGGGATGACCGAGCGGCAGGTGCAGCTCATCGCCGACTTCAAGCCCGACATCATCATGGTCACCCCATCGTACATGCTGGCGATCGCCGAGGAGATGGAACGCCAGGGGTTCGATCCGCGCGCATCGTCGCTCAAGGTCGGCATCTTCGGTGCCGAGCCGTGGACCCCGGCGATGCGCGCCGCGATCGAGGCGAAGATGAACATCGACGCGATCGACATCTACGGCCTCTCCGAAATCATCGGTCCCGGTGTCGCGCAGGAGTGCATCGAGACGAAGGACGGCCTCACCGTGTGGGAGGACCATTTCTATCCCGAGATCATCGATCCGGAAACCGGGTTGTCGGTGCGCGACGGCGAGAAGGGCGAGCTCGTGTTCACGTCGCTCACCAAGGAGGCGCTGCCGATGATCCGCTACCGGACGCGCGACCTGACGCGCTTGCTGCCGCCGACGGCTCGCTCGATGCGCCGGATCGAGAAGATCACCGGACGCTCGGACGACATGCTGATCATCCGCGGCGTCAACGTGTTCCCGACGCAGATCGAGGAGCTGATTCTGAAAGCGCCAGAGCTCGTACCTCACTACCAGCTCGAGATCTCGCGGCCGCACATCCTCGACGAAATCGCCGTGCTGGTCGAACGGGCGCCGGCGTCCGGCGTGGCGGAAGGCGAATCCGCCGGCAAGAAGCTCACGCACCTCATCAAGTCGATGATCGGCATCAGCGCCGATGTGAGGGTCGTCCCGCCCGGCACCATCGAGCGGTCGCTGGGCAAGGCGAAGCGCGTCGTCGACAAGCGGCCGAAGGCCTGATTCGCATCGTTGTAGCGTACGTCGCGCGGCCGCTTGCGCGCCCCGTCGATCGATGTTCTACTATGACGGCGTCATAAGTGCCGGGCGCGCGCGGCGAAAGGTCGATATGCGGTGGAGTCGATGGGTGGTAGCGGTGTTGCTTGCGGTGGTCGCGACGGCCGCTATCGCCGTGGCGCCCGTCCTCTCATCGATCGCATCGCGCAAGGTCCACGGCACGCCCCCCGGCGCCGTGACGTTCGACCTGCCGCTGTCCGCGGTGCTGACCACTCCCACCGTCGAGCCGCGCAACGGACCGAATCAGACGATCGTCTTCAAGTTCGACCGCACGATTGTCGCCGGCTCGGCGACCGTGATCGAAGGCGTCGCGACCAAGGGAACCGTTCAGTTCAGCGGAACCGAAATGATCGTCAACCTGACCGGCGTGACGAACCAGCAATACGTGACGGTCTCGGTGAGCGGCGTCAACGGCTCCGACGGTTCGACCGCCGGCACGGGCGCCGCACGCGTGGGGTACCTCGCCGGTGACGTGAATCAGAGCGGGGTCGTGACGCTGGCGGACTTGGGCCTCACCAACGCGCAGGTCGCCCAGCTCGTCACGTCGGCGAATTTCCTGAAAGACGTCAACGCGAGCGGAACCCTGTCGCTGGCGGACAAGGGGATCGTCAACACGACCCTCGCCAAGGCCATCACGCCGCCGGTGCCGAGCAATGCGCGCAAGGATGCGGCCCGATTCCTGCGCCAGGCGAGCTTTGGCGCGAACCGATCGCAGATCGACGCGCTCGTCGTGCAGGGCTACCCAGCCTGGCTCGCGCAGCAGTTCGCGTTGGCCCCGGTCTCGCATCTCGCCACGGTACAGGCCGACACCAACCTCGTCGACTCGCCGTGGGCCGTGACGATGCCCAGCATCTGGAAGCAGTACTTCGAAGGCACCGACCAGCTGCGCCAGCGCGTCGGTTTCGCGCTGTCGCAGATCTTCGTCGTTTCGCTCAACAACAATACCGTCGGCGATGCGCCTTGCGGCCCGGCGAACTACCTCGACATCCTCAATCGCAACGCGTTCGGCAATGCGCGAACGCTGCTGAAGGACATCACGCTGAACCCGGTGATGGGTGAATACCTCAGCATGAAGGAGAGTGCCAAATCCGATCCGGTGCTGCAGACGCAGCCCGATGAGAATTATGCGCGCGAGGTGCTGCAGCTTTTCTCCATCGGCACGGTCATGCTGAACCTCGACGGCAGCGTGAAGCTCGACATCGGCGGCAAACCGATCCCGACCTACGACGAAGACACGGTCAAGGGATTCGCGAAGGCGCTGTCCGGCTGGACGTATGCGGGGCAAGACCAGACCAAGTCCTGGCGCTGGCTCTACCCGGACATCTGGGACGCGGACCCGGTCATCCGTACGCAGAAGGCCTGCGCGGCATGGGTTGCGCCGATGCAGCCTTGGACCGCGAATTATCGGTCGGCCGACGATACGCGCACGATCACCGGGCCCGCGCACGACACGGGGACGAAGCAGCTCCTTGTCTACACGGGCGCGCCGTTCAGCACGCTGCCTGCCAGTCAGACGGCGCAGGTCGATCTCGACAACGTCATCGACAACGTCTTCAACCATCCGAACCTCGGTCCGTTCCTGTCGAAACAGCTGATCCAGCGCCTCGTCACCTCCAACCCCAGTCCGGCCTACGTCGCACGCGTCGCCACCGTGTTCAACAACAACGGCGTTGGCGTTCGCGGCGATCTGCAGGCGGTCGTGAAGACGATTCTGCTGGATGCGGAGGCGCGCGATCTGGCGGTTGCGGCGCTTCCGACTTACGGCAAGCTCACCGAACCGGTGGTCCGCTTCGTGCAACTGCATCGCGCGTTCGATGCGCATCGCGCGGATGGGTATTACGACCTCTGGGATTTCAGCGCACCCACCGCGCTCAACCAGAATCCGCTGCGCGCGCCGTCGGTGTTCAATTTCTATCATCCGGAGTTCACGCCGGCAGGTCCGCTGGCCGAGACGGATCTGGTCGGGCCGGAATTCGAGATCACCAACGCGTCGTCGGTGGCCGGATTCGCCGACTTTTCCAAGTGGGCGATCATCGGCGGCTTCGATCATGGCAGCAGCGATCTGGGCAACCGGATGCTTCCGGACTACTCGTACTACCTGAGCCTCACCAATTCGCCGCTGCAATTGCTGGACGAGCTCGACGTCGTCCTGTGCGGCGCCGGCATGAATCCGGACTTCAAGGTGCAGGTGGCCGAGTCGGTGGCGAAGGTCACCGGAGGCACGGCGTCGGCACTCGCGCTCGAACGCCTCAACATGGCGCTGTGGCTCATCATCAACTCGCCCGATTATTCGGTTCAGAAATAGGGAGTCCCGATGCGCCACTTCGATCTCAAGAAAATGCAGCGACGGGACTTCCTGAAGCTCCTCGCCACGATCGGGGCGACGCCGATGATGGGTGCGTTGAGCGAGCTCGCGTATGGCGCCGGGCCGTTCAACGACTATCGGGCGATGGTGTGCATCTTCCTGTTCGGCGGCAACGATTCGCACAACATGATCGTTCCGCTCGACGCGCGCTATGCGGGGTACGCGGCGAACCGCGGACCTTTGGCGATTCCGCTGGCGAGCCTTCAGGCCAATGCGGTCACGGACCCGGTGCAGGGCAGCTTCGGCTTCCACCCGCGCATGCCGCTGTTGAGCGGCCTTTTCACGGCCGGCAAGCTCGCCGCGATGTCCAACGTCGGCGTCCTCGTGAAGCCGACCACGAAGCTCGACTACCAGAACAAGACGCAGCTGCCGCCGCAGCTCTTCTCGCATTCCGACATGCAGAGCCACTGGCAGACCGCCGACCCGCAGTCGCCGATCCTCGACGGCTGGGGCGGGCGTCTCGCCGACGCGATCGAATCCGCGAACACCGGCGAGTTGTCGGTCGCCATCTCCACGGCGAGCGCCGGGGTCTTCCTGAAGGGCGAGTCCGCGGTCGCCCACCAGATCGGCAGCTACCAGACCAATCCGAAGACGACGATCGTGCAGCGGATCCGCGCCTGGCGGGACTGGGATACGACCAAGGCCAATCCGCAGGCCGTCTACATGAACGGCATCATCCAGGCGCGCGCGAACAAGCTGGAGGACCAGTTCGGCGATGTCGCGACGCGCTCGGTCCAGTTGAACGATGCAATCCTCAATGCGCTCTACACGGGGCCGGACGGCAGCGGCAACTACACGCAGGTCAATTTGATCAACACCCCGTTCCCGACGGGGAATCCGCTCGCCAACCAGCTGCGCTCGGTCGCGATGATGATCGCGGCGCGCCAGTCGCTCGGCGTCAAGCGCCAGATCTTCTTCGTATCGGTGGGCGGCAGCTTCGACACGCACAGCGACCAGTTCGACGCGAGCGGCAGCACGCTGAAGCCCGCGGCCGGCGATCCACTGATCCTGTTCGGCAAGCACGCGGACCTTCTCGGCCAGGTCGACGCCGGCATGAAGGCGTTCTACGACGCGACCGTCGAGTTGGGCGTGGCAAACAGCGTGACGACGTTCACCGCGTCGGACTTCGGCCGAACGCTGACGTCGAACGGCAAGGGATCGGATCACGGCTGGGGCGGGCACCATCTGGTCATGGGGGGCTCCGTGCTTGGCGGGAAAATCTACGGCACGTTCCACAACATGCAGGTAGGCGCGGGCAACCCGGTCGACGCCGGCCAGGGTCGCCTCATTCCCGATCAGTCGGTCGACCAGTACGCGGCGACGCTGTCGAAATGGATGGGAGCGAGCCCGTCCGACTTGACCACCGTCCTGCCGAACCTCGCGAACTTCGGCAGCGCGACCGATCTCGGATTCATGGGTTGAACCCGCGGTTGAAGACGCGCGAACGCTTCAGGCGCGTTCGATGACGGGCCGCCCGGCCTCGACTGAAAACTTCGCGAGCGTCTCGATCGTGGTATCGCGGCGCGTCACGTCGTCGACGACGCGCAGCGACGCGGTCAGCTTCTGTTCCGACACGTCGACGACGCCATAACCCCGGCGCTCGCTGTCGGCGAAGATAAAATGCGGATTCTCCGCGAGCCGGGCGGGGAGTTGGGCGTTACCTTCGGATCGTGCACTGATACTGGTCCCGCAGAACTCCACGCCGACGGGCGCGCTCGCCGGATCGGCGTAGTCGGCCTTGACGTGGCCAACCCAGTTTTCGTGCACGTCGCCGCCCAGAAGCACCGGGTTGGCCAGCTCGTGCTTGCGCATCGACGTGATCATTCGTCCGCGCGCGGCCGGGTAGCCGTCCCAGCCATCGTTCCAAAGCGTTTGGCCGGGACCGGACTTGAAGTCGCGCTGACCAAAAACGGTTTGCAGCCCCAGCACGTTCCAGCCCTTCCCGGCCTGGGCGAATGCCGCGTCGAGCCACCGCTCCTGGGCGGCCCCGAGCAAGGTGCGATCGGGGTTGAGCCAGTCGGCGCAGGTGGCCGGGTTGACCGTGCTCGATCCGGCTTTGCCGCCGCGCGTGCAGACTTGCGGATCCCGGTATTGCCGGTCGTCGACGAGGTAAAAGGTGGCGAGTTGCCCGAAACGCACCTCCGAGTAGATGCGCATCTCGGCCCCCGTCGCGAGTCCATCGAGCGCGCGCGTCAGGACGGATGCGCGTAACGGCATGTGCTCGTAGTACGCCTGGTAGGCGGCCGCACGCCGTGCGGCGAAGTCGGCGACCGGGGACCCGCTGTCGCCTTCCTTCATGCCTGCATAGTCGTTTTGGACTTCGTGGTCGTCCCAGACCATCAACCATGGACATGCGGCATGCATCGCCTGCAGGTCGACGTCGGATTTCATGAGCGCATAGCGCTGCCGATAATCACCGAGCGTCAACACCCAGCCGCCACTCGGCTTACGCACTGCCTTGGAGGCGTTCGGATACTCGTAGATGTAGTCGCCCAGAAACAGGACGACGTCGGGGTCCTCCTTCCGCATGTGCCGATACGCGCTGAAGTAGCCGTGCTCCCAGCGCTGGCACGACGCGTACGCCGCGCGCATTCGGGAGGGCTTGGCGTCGGGCGCCGGAAACGTTCGCGTACGGCCGGGCGCGCTGGCTGCATCGCCGGCCAGAAAGCGATAGTGATACCACCGGTCGGAATCCAGTCCGGCGACGTCGACATGGACCGAGTGCGCCAACTCGGGCGTCGCGCTAGCCTGGCCACTGCGCACCAACGCCTTGAAGTTTTCGTCGTGCGCGAGTTCCCAGCGGACCGTTATGGGTTCGCGTCCCAGGTCCGAGCCGAAGAGACCTTCCGAAACGAGTCGCGTCCAAAGCACGACCGAGTCGTGCGTCGGCGACCCGCTCGCGACGCCGAGCGCAAAGGGGTTGGTCGTGAATCGCGGCTGGCCCCGGGCGCTTCCGGGTACCCAGCAACCGGCAGCAGAAGCCAGCGCGAGCTCGAGGATGCGCCTCCGATCGAACGAACGGGGGAGGTCGGTCACGTTCAATCGGCGATCATATTCCGTAGAGCGCGCCGTATTTCCTGTTGAGATAGCCGAGATAGGGTGCGATCGACAGCGGCTCGCCGGTCGCGCGCTGCACGATCTCGGGGGCCGTGAACTTGCGGCCATGGCGATAGATCCGGTCGGTGAGCCAACCGCGAAGCGGGGCGAACTCGGCCCCGCCAACCTGTCGGTCGAGATCGGGCAGATCGCGACGCGCCGCCGCGAAGAACTGCGCGCTCATGATGTTGCCGAGCGTGTAGCTCTGAAACGCGCCACCGACCACGCCGCCGTACCAATGCACGTCCTGCAATGCGCCGTCGCGATCGTCCGGTGACGTGACGCCGAGATCCTCGGTGACGCGCGTGCGCCACGCGTCGGGAAGGTCGGCGACCTTGAGCGTTCCTTCCAGCATCGCGAGTTCCAGGTCGAAGCGCAGCATCACGTGCAGGTTGTAGGTGACCTCATCGGCGTCCGTGCGGACGAGCGAGGGGATCACCTTGTTGATCGCGCGATAGAACGCGTCGACGTCCACGCCCTTGAGTGCCTTCGGAAACGCCGACTGCAATGTCGGGTACCAGTGCTCCCAGAACGGGCGGCTGCGACCAACGAGGTTTTCCCACAGCCGCGACTGACTCTCGTGGACACCCGAGGTGGTGCCGCCGAAGAGCGGCGTACCGTCGAGCCCGTCGTCGACCCCCTGCTCGTACATCGCGTGACCCGCTTCGTGCAGCGTGGAGAAGATGCCGTCGGACAGGTCGTCGTTGCGGAAGCGGGTGGTGATGCGCACGTCGCCGAGGCCCAGCTTGATCATGAACGGGTGCGCGGTCTTGTCCTGACGACCGCGGGTGAAGTCGTAGCCGAACGACTTGATGACCTTTTCACCGAACGCGCGCTGCGCCTCTTCCGGGAAGTCACCGGACAAGCAACTGTCGTCCAGCTCCGGGCGCGCGTGGATCGCCTCGATCAGCGGTTTGAGTCCGGCGCGCAACTCGGTGAAGAGTGTGCGCACGGCCGCGACCGTCATGCCGTCCTCGGCGTGGTCGATCAGCGCGTCGTACGGGTGCGCGTACCCCGGGAAGTAACCGGCGAGCTCGCGCGAGAGCTCCACCGTGGTTTCGAGCAGCGGCCGCACCGCCGCGAAGTCGTTGGCCGGTCGCGCGCGTTCCCATGTGTGGTACGACGTGGCGATGTGTTCCGAAAGGCGCTGGACGAACTTGTTGGGCACCTGTGTTGCGCGGTCGTAATCGCGCCGTGTGACGCGAATCAGCGCAGCCGCGTCGGAGTCGGCGCCCTGCGCCTCGGCCCACGGCGACAGCGCATCGAGCAGGCGGCCGATTTCCGGATCGATCATCCGTTCGTGCGCAAGGCCGCTCAGCAAGGCGAGCTGGCGGCCGCGCGAGGCGGCGCCGCCGGGCGGCATGTACGTCGCCTGGTCCCAATGCAGCACGGCCCCCGCTCCGTTCAGGTCGTTGATGGCTTGCAATCGGCGCTTTAGGTCGGCGAGGTCGGCAACAGGGTTCATCAAGTGAGAGCCTTCGTTCGTTGAGCGGGGGAGGGCGCGGCAATTCCATCGCGCGTACGCGCGGGTGGCAACGGGTACGCCGAGCGTTGGATGCGCCCGCGATTCTATCGGGTATTGCGCAATTGTGTGACACCCCGGTTCTGGAATCCGTCGTTCCCGCGCACGCGGGAACCCAGCGACTCTCGACGAACGACTCTGGGTCCCCGCCTGCGCGGGGACGACGACAGGGAGCCGGCCCTGGTCAGCGCCGATCCAGCCGATAGATTCGCGAATCGCCGTACCCTTTGGCGAGCGCGAGCTCGCCGATGTATTCGAGGGCGAAGTCCGTGCGCCCGGTGGCGGCGAGCGTCGCGGCGAAGGCCTCGCTCGCATACACCATCCCCGGTGGCGTGACCGGCTCGATGCGCGCGGTTCGCGTGACGCTCGATCCGAAGAAGTTGTTGCGGCCCATGATCGGGTCGAACCCGCTGAACACCGGCCCGGCGTGCAATGCGATGCGAATCTGGCTCGTGTCCGCGAGGCCGGCGGCGGTCCAGTCGACTGCGTGCATGCTGGCGAGCAGTCGCAACGCGAATTCGGCGCCGTCGACCGGGGCTTCGAACACCACGTAGATGGCGTCACCCCACGAATTGGCCATCAGCGGCTTGACTGATGACGCCTCGAACTCGTCCGCGACGATCTTCCAGAAGCGCCCCTGGAACAGCGGCGCGTAGGCATCGTGCAATCGGCTATACCCTGCAAAATCGGCGAAGAGCAGCGTCTTCAGCGTGCGATGCGGGCGCGCGGCGATTCCCGCCGCGTCCTGTACCGGTGCCGGATCCCGCACGACTGGCGAGGGCGGCGTTGCGACGGGGGTTCGAAGAGCGGCTGCGGGGCTCTGCGCCGGGGCACCGGATCGCAGCGCCGAAAGTTCTATCGTGTCGGGGGGGCCGAAGTGCGCGCCCCAGCGATCGAATGAACGTCGCGTTCCGCCGACGTGACCGACCGACGCGGAATCGATCACGCACAACATCGATGGGGCGGTCTCGAGCTGCGCCGCGCGCAGTGCAGCGAGTCCCTCGACCAGCATCGCGGCGTGCTCGAAAAGCACGTCGTCGCCGAGGTGGGACTCCTCGGTGGCGTGTATCACGCGAGTCGCGCGTGTCAATGCGTCGTCGAATCGCTGCGTCCAGCCGGCGCCGCCGACGGCGACGCTGGTACGAACGAAGTCGTCGCGATTGAATGGAAGGACGATGTTCACCTCTACGCCCAGGTCGATCGCGACCTCGATTGCGATCAGATCGGCGCCGCACGCCGCGGAGGCGTAAACGATCGGCGCGTTCAGCCCCGCCAGGTGTCGGCGAATCTCGGCGGTGACCGCGAGTTCCAGCCCTGCCGGAAATCGCGGCGTTGCCCGATCCGGTGCATCGGCCAGATGGCCGGCAAACGCCAGCACCGCGGGTGCGGGCAGGAGGTCCAGCACGCCGGCGGCCTCCGGCAGCACGCGCGCGAGCAGCCGTACCTGGCGGCGCATCGTCGCGACGCTTCCGGCGTTGCCCGGGACCCCGGCGTACGCGGCTGCATAGCTCGTGCGGGCTCGGTCGAACTGCCCGAGCAAGAGCTCTGCCTCGCCCGACGTCGCGTGATCCCAGCATGTGCGCGGCGCCAATTGCGCGCCGAGCGCCGCAGAAATTTCCCGCGCCAGCTTCTCGGCCGTCGGACGATCACCGAGCAGCAGCGAAAGCGTCGCGGCGTTGATGCCCGGATAGGGGTCGCCGCGCAACGCATAAGCGGCGAGGTACTCGTTGCGCGCGCGCTCCGCCATCTCCCTGGCGGTCACCGTATCGTGCGCACGATGCAATCGGTCTTTCCAAAGGCGGCCGCGCAGGCTCAGGATGTCGGACAGTCTCTCCGGGGCCTCCGACGCCATCGCCCGCGCCTCGTCGAGCAGAGCGTGCGCCTGCTTCGCCGCGCCTGCACGTGCGTGAGCGAGCGCACCCCAATAGAAGAGTTCGGCGTCATGCGGATGTTGCGCAAACGCCTGGCGGAAAGCATCGCAGGCGTCCCAGGGCGCGCCGTGCTCCAGGTGCTGGCGAATTCGCGCGCAGGCCTCCCGGAGGGGGCTGGCAGCCGCGGCCCGCGCCACGTCGGTGGGTCTGCGTTTCATGGCTAGCGGGAAGCGCTGCGTCGGCAGCGGCGACGAGCCGGCGATCGATCAGCGCCGCTTTTTCTGATCTTCGGCAACCCGGTTTCGCCACGCGGCGACGTTCGATAGGGTGAGCATCTCGGCCGGCAGCTTGTCCATCAGGGCGTTCGACTCGCTCAACAGCGCGGCAGGATTCCCGGGACCCGCCATCGCGGCTGCGTAGAGTGCTACGGCCAGTTCGAAGCGCTGGCTAGGGTCGCCGCGGTTGCGCGTACCCA
Organism: Betaproteobacteria bacterium; assembly: GCA_039931775.1. GTDB lineage: Bacteria > Pseudomonadota > Gammaproteobacteria > Burkholderiales > Casimicrobiaceae > CAIWHR01. Next base: position 11,225 of record JBDTRG010000129.1, read on the forward strand.
GGCCGCGCTCGAACTTGAGCGCCTGCGCCGCGAGTTTCTGGGCGTCGGCCTGGCGGTTGGCGCGCGCCAGTGTGACGGCGGCAACCGCCTGCTCGAAGGCCTCGTCGCGCTGCTGACCCAGGTCCTTGCCGATCATCCTCCCGCGAATTTCGACCGCCAGTATCGCCTCGCGGGCGGCCTCCGAATAATCACCGAGCGCAAAGGCCGACTCGGCCAGGTCGTTGTGCAGCCAGACCAGGACAAAGTCCAGTTCACGCCGTGCACTCGCATCCGGCGGTTTCAGCGCTTCGAGCCTTGGCACCAACGCACGGCCGATGTCCAGGCCCCTTCGGTGCTCGCCCGAGGCGGTGGCGGTAATGGCACGCCAGTAAACTCCATACAACGGGCGCGACATCTTGTCCCAGCCGCCCGCCGGTGCATTGTCGATCACCCAGGTTCTGTGCTTATCCTGTATCGCGAGCGCTTCCTCGGACTGCCGCAGGTTTCCGCGGCTCGCCTCCAGTTGCGCGAGGCGACCGGCATGAAGGCTCAGCCCGCTTTTCAGCAGGAGGTTCGGCGGGGCGCCCGCGTCCAGTTGCAGCGCGGCCCGATGCGTCGCTGCCGCATCGCTCGGCCGACCCATTGTTTGCTGGATGGCGGCACGGATCAGGAATCCCACCGAGAGATTGCTCCAGGAAATCGCATTGCCCGGGTCCATCCGGACGAACTCCTGCCACGTCCGAATCGTCGAATCGGACATGGCGAGCGCCTGCTCCGGCTGCATCGCGTCCGAAAGCATGCCCGACAGGGGCGATGTCGTCAGTGCCAGGGCGCGCAACGCCTGCATGTGTCCGGGACGCTTCTCGAGGACCTTCGTCGTCATGTCGATGGCCTCCTTCCCGGCGCGCATCGCATCGTCGAATCGCGCTTGCTGGGCGTACGCCTGTACCTGCCACGACGTCGCCTCGGCGTACCCGGCGGCCGACGGCAGGTCGGTCATCCTGAGGTCGTCGATGCCGCGATACACGGTGCGCGCTTCCTCGAGCGTTGCAATGGCCTTCTCGTCACGGTCGTTGCGCAGCTGCAGGAAGCCATGCATGTTGAGTACTTCGCCGTACGCGCGCCGAACCGGGATCGAAGCAAACTGCGCGGTCGCCAGCGGCTTGAGGATCTCGACCGCCTTGTTGCTCTTGGTGAGGCCTCCCGATTCGTCGTTCACGGAGCTGGCGAGGCGCGCCTGGGTGCTCAAACCCATCGCAAGGCCGATGGCGGTCGTTTCGGTGAGATCGCCCTGGTCACGCATCTTGCCCAGGACGGCCACGGCCTCGTCGATCGCCTTGTTGCTCTCGGGCAGGCGCGCCAGCGTGCGCAGCACGGTTCCATAGCGCACGAGCGCCAGCGCGCGGTTGCGCTCGGTCTGCGGCGTACGCAGCGCTTCCGGAAGCTTGCTGTAATAGTCGAGCGCGCGCTTCGCGAGCTCGCCGACGATGTCGAGGCGTCCGACGGGCGCCAGCTCGAGGTTGAAATCGTCGAGAAGGTAGACGATGAGCTTTTCCGCCTCGCCGCGCGCTGCCTCCGCCATCTGGCGCGTCTGGTCGGCTTTCGCCTCGGCCTCCTGCGCGCGCTTCATGCTGAGGTAGCCGAAGAGCGCCGCGCCGACTGAAAAGACCGCAAGGACCGCGCAGCCGATCGCGATCTGCCGTGCGCGGACCAGCGCCTTGCGCGTCGCTCGCTCGCGTTCGCGCTGCGCGGCAAGTTTCCGTTCGGCTTCGTCGCGCGCCTCGCGTTCGAGGCGAAGGTCGCGGCTTGCCTTTACTACGCCGCACAATACGTCGTGGGTGAGTTCGACACGGCGTACGTCGAGCCGTTCCTCGATCCGCAGAAGGCGCCGGTCGACGAGCTTCGAAAGCGTATCGGTCGGGGCTCCAACTGCCGCAAATGCCTTCTGCACCCGCTCTTCGGCCAGGCTCTCGCGGAAGCCGGAGTCTGTGAGCATCGCGTCTTCGATGAACGTGCGCACGCCCGCGGGTTGGTCAGCCAGCGCGCGCTCGTAGAATTCGGAGAGGATCGTTTCGCGCGAGCCGGCCAGCAGGTCGGCGGAGATTTCGGAGCGACCCTGGGCGATGCGCGCCGTGTTGAGCTCGCGGCAGATGAGGGACAAGAGCGACGGCTCGACCTCCGCGTTAGGGAGCTCGGAGCCGCCGGCGATGAAACGCACGATCGATCCGGCCACTTCCTCCGAAACGAGCTTGCCGCCGGGCTTTACAACCGCGGCAAGCGCCTGTGCGCCGGTCATCCGGGCGAGTCGCATCCGGTTCTGCGTGATCGACGGCATGATCCCCTTCACGCCTTCGAGATGGGCGAGGTAGTCCTCGCGCAGCGCGATCAGGATCCGGTAGTCGCCGCGGGTGAAGTCGAATCGCTCGGCGACGGTCTCGTCGGTGTCGATCCTCGCCTCGAGCGCCTTCGGCGCGCGGTTCTCGACGAGGTCGGCGAGATCGTCGAGGAATTGCGACGCGCGCTTGCGGCCGAAGTCGTCGCTCTGCGCCAGCGTGAAGATCTCCTCGAACTGGTCGAAGATCAGCAACGGAATGATCGTCTTGCCGGCCGCGTCGAGAAGGACATCGTCGCGGTGGTGCAGGAATTCCCACAGCGATTCACCCGCGACGGCGGAACCCGTTTGCGTCCAATGACCCGAGGCCTCGGTCGCACGAAAGATCGCCTGTTTGATCTGCTCGGAGGGTTCCGGCGCCTCCGGCGAATAGTCGAGCCGTACGTAGACCGGGCAGTAACCCTCCGGCCGCAGTCGCGGGACGATGCCCGCACGAAGGATGGAGGTCTTGCCGAGGCCGGACTGACCGAACAGGATCGTCAGCAGCTTGCGCTGCACGCGCCGCGACAGTTCGGCGATCTCCTCCTCGCGGCCATAGAAGTAGCCGCGCGTCTCCTCGGTGAACGACGCGAGGCCGAGCCACGGATTCTGCGGGTCGACCGCGGAATGCGGGGCAGTCGTGTCGGATTTCGACGAGGCGTCGGGGCTCACGGCCGTCGGGTCGCCAGAAGGTCCTGCAGGCGACGGACAAACTCAGGTGTCGCTTCGCCACCGGGGAGCCGTGTGAAATGCACGGCCTTGAATTTCTCCGGCACCTGGGCGTCCCCGCCATTCGTATCGTCAATCGTCACCGGCATCACGAACAGCGCGCCTTCGGCGATGTTGCGCGCGCGGTCGATCGCGTAGCTCCATTCGCGGCGGAAGTAGCCCTCGAGGCGGCGCTCGGTGTTGGCCGACACGATCGGGATGAAGTAGGAACAGCGCGCGACGTTGCGCTGGATCTTGCGGTCGTAGTCGTCGCCGCCTTCGAGCCGCTCGAGGTCGAACCACGTCTTGATGCCTGCCGCGTCGAGCCCGGCCTTCAATTTCTGGACGGCGGGCAGGTCCTCCCGCGCATAGCTGATGAACACGGCGTTGTCGGGCATCTCGCGCTCGGGCGGCAGGAAACGCTGCGGCTGGGCGCCCAGCTCGATGACCTCGGCCGGCCCGCGCCGGGTCATCCAGCGACGGTGCAGCTCGTCGACGAATTTTTCGGCGCCGCTGTAGATGCGCGTGCGCACGCTGACCTGCTGCAGGAACGCCATCAGGCGTCCGTCGTTGCCCGAGTGGCTGTCGGCCAGTACCTCGCCGACGTCGCGCGGATCGGACAGGCGGTGGCGCTTGGCCATGCGCAGGAAGAGCCGCGCGAGCCAGTTGGTGAAATTGCTGCCGATGAAGAGCAGGTGATTGTGCTCGAGCTCGTGGAAGAGCTTCTCCGGCGTCAGGTGCTCGCTCTGCAGCGCGCAGACGAATTCGAGCGTGTCCTCGTCGGAGATCACGTAGGTGGGCGAAGCCGAGAGACGGCCGAGCAGGTGGTAGATGACCGGCCGCTGCAGCTTGTCGCGCTCCGTCGCGAGGTCGGCAACACGATTCGGCGCATAAGCGATGACCTCGGCGGTCTGCGCGCCGTGAAAGCGCTCGTTGTTGATCGCCTGTTCGAGCAGCGGATCGAAGGTCGTCGTCACGAAGAGGTCGAAATCGGTGACCTGCGCGAGTTGGCGCAGCGCGTGCGGCGGGACGAAGTTCGCCTCGCGCAGGATGCTGCGCACGCGCGTATACGTCTCCTCGCGCCGGCCCCGCGACGACAGGAACCAGCAGACGACGTCGTTCAGCGTGTACGGCCGCGGGAGCTGCGCGATGTCGACATTGAGCTTGCCGGCGAGCTTTTCGGCGAGCCAGTCGTACAGGAGACGCGGCCCGGTCTCGGTCTCGACCTTCAGGAGTTCGGGGCCGATGATCGGTATGACGCGGTGCTCCTCGATGTAGTTGAGGAGGTCCTCCCAGCCGTCCTCGTCGAGCGTCGCAACGGGGGTTTGCAGTTGGAGGAGGGTGCTCATCCGGGGCGTTGGATTGAAAGGGGCTGCCGTGGCGGATCGGACAAGTCGGTCTCGTGGGCATCGTGCCAGCCGCGGCAAGTGTCCACGATTCCAAAACCCCGGTCAAACGAGGGGGCATGCCCCGAACGGGTCGGACCGGGCGAGTCCAGTCGGAGCGGGCGCCGGCGACGTTTTTTCCGGGGGCAAAGGATAAGTTACCATCTTGTGCTACGGCGGCGCGCCCCGAGCAAGCTCCTAGCGTCGGCCGGCAACCGGGGATACCCATGAGCGAGAAGAAATTCGCGTCACAGGCCGATCTCGTCGAGAAGAAGGTCAGCTTCGACAAACTCTCGGACCACGCCTATGCGTACACGGCAGAAGGCGACCCCAACACCGGCATCGTCGTCGGCGATGACGCGGTGATGGTCATCGATACGCAGGCCACACCCGTGATGGCGCAGGACGTGATCCGCCGCATCCGCCAGGTCACCGACAAGCCGATCCGCTACGTGATGCTGACGCACTACCACGCGGTACGCGTGCTGGGCGCCTCGGGCTACAAGCCGGAGCAGGTCATCGCGAGCCGTGACACCTTCGATCTCATCGTCGAGCGCGGCGAACAGGACATGAGGAGCGAGATCGAGCGCTTTCCGCGGCTCTTCCGGGCGGTCGAATCGGTGCCCGGGCTCACATGGCCGACGATGGTGTTCGAGAAGCGCCTCACGCTTTGGCTCGGCAAGCTCCGCGTCGAGATCATGCAGCTCGGGCGCGGGCATACGAAGGGCGATACCGTCGTCTGGCTGCCGGAGGAGAGAATCATGTTCTCCGGCGACCTCGTCGAATACGACGCGACGCCCTACACCGGCGACGCCTACCTCGCCGATTGGCCGGACACGCTCGATGCCATCGCCGCGTTGCAGCCCGAGAAGCTGGTGCCGGGCCGGGGCGCGTCGTTGACGACGCCCGCCGCGGTCAAGGCGGGCCTCGATGGAACGCTCTCGTTCGTCACCGAGATGTACTCGGCGGTCCAGCGAGGTGTCGCGGCGGGCGAGGACCTTCCGACGGTCTACAAGAGGACCTACGACACGCTGAAGCCGAAGTTCGGGCACTGGGTCATCTTCGACCACTGTCTTCCGTTCGACGTGTCGCGCGCCTACGACGAGGCGACCGCCTTTCGCGACCCGCGGATCTGGACCGCGCAGCGCGACAAGGAACTCTGGGAGGCGCTCGAAGGCTAGCGCCCGCTTGCGTTGAGTCGAGGCGTGCGTTGCACGGCCGAGCGGGACATGCGCGACGCGCAATGAAGACCTACACGAATCCGGTCTATCCGTACGAGCGGCCGGCGGAGTTCGGCGCCACCGGTTGGCGAAGGCCGGTCGTCGTCGTCGGCGCGGGTCCGGTCGGTCTTGCGACGGCGATCGACCTCGCGCAGCGCGACATCCCGGTCGTCGTGCTGGACGACGATCACACCGTGTCGGTCGGCTCGCGCGCGATCTGCTACGCCAAGCGTGCGCTCGAGATCCTCGACCGGCTGGGCTGCGGGCAGCCGGTCGTCGACAAGGGGATCGGCTGGAACGTCGGCAAGGTGTTCTTTCGCGACGAACTCGTCTATCGCTTCGACCTGCTGCCCGAGCCGGGTCATCGACGCCCCGCATTCGTCAACCTTCAGCAATACTGGCTGGAAGAGTATCTGGTCGGGCGGGCGCGCGAGTTCGATCACGTGGAGCTGCGCTGGAAGAACGAGGTGATCGGCGTGTCGCCGCACGCGGACGGGGTCGACGTCACTGTGGCTACCCCGGAAGGCGAATACGCGATCGCCTGCGACTGGCTGGTCGTGGCCGATGGGTCGAGGAGCCCGGTGCGCCGGATGCTCGGACTCGAATGGCAGGGGCAGATGTTTCGCGACCGCTTCCTGATCGCCGACATTCACATGAAGACGGACTTTCCGACCGAGCGCTGGTTCTGGTTCGACCCGCCGTTCCACCCGAACCAGTCGGCGTTGCTGCATCGGCAGGCGGACGACGTCTGGCGCGTCGACTTCCAGCTGGGGTGGGACGCCGATCCCGACGCGGAGAAAACGCCGGAGCGGATCGTCCCGCGCCTTCGCGCGATGCTGGGCGAGGCGGCCGAATTCGACATCGAGTGGGCGAGCGTCTACACGTTCGCCTGCCGCAGGATGCAACGCTTCCGGCACGGTCGCGCGATCTTCGCCGGCGACGCGGCACACGTCGTGTCGCCTTTCGGCGCGCGCGGCGCCAACAGCGGCATCCAGGACGTCGATAACCTCGCCTGGAAGTTGGCGCTGGTGATGAAGGGTCTCGCGCCGGACCGGCTGATCGATTCCTATGACGCCGAGCGCACGTTTGCGGCAGACGAAAACCTGCTCAACTCCACGCGGTCGACCGATTTCATCACGCCGAAGAGCCGGATGTCACGCATCTTCCGCGATGCCGTGCTGTCGCTCGCGAAAGAGCACCCGTTCGCGCGGCGGCTCGTCAACAGCGGGCGACTTTCGGTTCCCGCCGTGCTCGCGGCATCGACGCTCAACACCGAGGATCAGGACGCGGACTTCGCGTGCGGACCCGGTGCGATGATTCCCGGCGCGCCGGCTGCCGATGCGCCGGTACAAGGCCCGGCGGGGAAGTGGTTGCTCGGATATCTCGGCGGCGGCTTCACGCTCCTTGCTTTCGACGCGGCGATCGACGCCGCGAATGTCGCCTCGCTCGCCCGTCACCGAATTCCGTGCTCGGTCGTGGGGATCGGCGGCATCGCAGGAGAGGGCGCCATCGCGCTGGACGAAGCGGCGGGCCTCGCCCGGCGCCGTTATGATGCGCTGCCGGGCACCGTGTATCTGCTGCGACCCGACCAACACGTGTGCGCACGCTGGCGCGCCTTCGACCCCGTCCGCGTCCGCACGGCGATCGCTCGTGCGACGTGCAACGCCTGAGGAGTACTGCGATGACCGCGCTTTGCATCGAATCGAACCTCGCGGCGCCCGATGAGTTCTACGAACGGCTGATCGCCACGCATCGCGGCCTCTCCGACGACGAGAGCGCGATCGTCAACGCGAAGCTCGTGCTGTTGCTCGCCAATCACATCGGCGACCCCGCCGTCCTCGCCGAAGCGATGGCGGCCGCGCGCGACGGTGTCGCAAGCGCGCCCGCACCCGAAGGAGAATCGCAATGAAGCACTACATCCGCTTTCCCCGGGCCGACGGCACCCACAGCCGCCAGGCGCATGCCGATCTTCCCGCCGGAACCTATGAACGCGAGATGGGCAAGGAAGGATTCTTCGGTCCGGCCGTGCATTTCCACCATCGTCATCCGCCGACCGGATGGACGAATTTTTCGGGCGCGCTCCACCCTCACGCCTACGACCTCAACAAACTGCCTGCGAACGGCGACTCGCCGTGGGATGCTGCGCCGTTCATGCACAACGGCGACGTGAAGATCCGATGCTGGAAGACCGACCGCGCGATGGACCATCTCGCCCGGAACCAGGACGGTGACGAGCTATTGTTCGTCCACGACGGCGCCGGCGAGCTCTATTGCGACTGGGGACGCCTCGACTATCGCGACGGCGACTACATCGTCGTCCCGCGCGGCGCCATGTGGCGGATCGCACCTGCGCTGCCTACGACGATGTTGCTTATCGAATGCACCGAGGGCACGTACACGCTTCCCGAAAAGGGCATCCTCGGGCCGCATGCGATCTTCGACCCGGCGGTACTCGATGTCCCTGCGATGGACGCAGCGTTCCGCGCGCAGCAGACCGACGACCCGTGGAAGGTGGTCGTCAAGCGCAGGGGCAGCCTGTCGACGATCGGCTATCCGTTCAATCCGCTCGATGCGGTGGGCTGGCACGGCGATCTTTGCGTCGTGCGCATCAACGTGCGGGACATCCGACCGGTGATGAGCCACCGATACCACCTGCCTCCGTCCGCGCACACGACATTCGTCGGCAGCAACTTCATCGTCTGCACGTTCGTGCCGCGCCCGATCGAGTCCGACCCCGGAGCGCTCAAGGTCCCGTTCTTTCACAACAACGACGACTACGACGAAGTGATCTTCTACCATCGCGGCGACTTCTTCAGCCGCGACAACATCAAGCCTGGCATGGTCACGCTCCATCCGTGCGGATTCACGCACGGCCCGCATCCGAAGGCGTTCGCCGCGGGGACCGCGCATGCGCGCAAGGAAACCGACGAGTACGCGGTGATGATCGATGCGCGCTTTCCGCTCGACGTGGCGCCGCTGCCGGAAGGCGTGGAGAATCATGCCTACGTCGATTCCTGGAAGCCGAAACCGGCGACCTGAGAGATTTCGATCGATCACAAGGAGCGAGAAGTAAAATGAGATTCGGGACTTGGCGGGATGGAATGCGGGTTGGCGCGATTCGGGGACTGGCGGCGCTGGTTCTCGTATCGGCGCTCGCCGGCTGTGCGTCGACGTCGATACGGTCGGCGTGGTTCGACCCGAGCTACAAGGGCGGGTCGTTCAAGCGGATCCTGGTCGCCGGAATCGGCGGCGCGCTCGCCGATCGACGGGTGTTCGAGGATATCTTCGCGCAGAAGCTGAAAGCTGTCGGCGTCGACGGGCTGCCGGGCTACCAGTTCGCCACCGAGGAAGCGCGGGGCACCGAAGCCTCGTGGAACGCTGCGATCGCGAAGTCGGGCGCGGACGGGCTGTTGCTCGTCCAGGTGCTTGGAGTCGACACGCGCACGCAGGTCTCGACGATGCTGGTCCCGGCCTCGCCGTGGGGATTCGGCCCGTACGGGGGCTGGTGGGGCGGGCCGGCGATGGTGGCGGTGCCCGACGTGCAGCAATACGATATCGCCACCGTCGAGACCCGGCTGTTCGACGTCGCGACCAAGCGCCTCGTCTGGGTCGGGACGACCGAAACCTTCAATCCGAAGACGGTCGCGGCTGAAACGCCCGGATTCGCCGACGTCATCATCGGACAGCTTGCCGCCCGCGGCCTGGTTCCCGGCGCTTTGAAGTGACCGACGCCGACCCGGCGACGGGAAGGGACGCGGCCTCCGACGCGCCTCGCCTATGGCGCGCCGTGAGCGCGCTCGGCGTCGCGCAGATCATCTCGTGGGGAACGCTGTTCTACACGATCGCCGTCCTCGGCGCTTCGATGCGCGCCGATACCCATGCCAGCGAAATCGTCCTTTTCGGCGCCTTCACGGCCGGCCTGTTCCTTTCGGGCCTGGCCTCGCCGTGGATCGGCCGGCGCATCGATTCCCACGGAGGGCGCGGTGTGCTGGCGTCGGGCTCGGTGCTCGGCGCGCTGGCGATGGCGATTCTTGGCACGGCGCAGGAACCGGTCGCGATGGTCGCCGGGTGGCTGGTCGCGGGCATCGCGATGGCCGCGTGCCTTTACGACCCGGCGTTCGTCACGCTGCACCAGATCGCCGGAAGTTCCTATCGGCGCGCGGTTACCGCGCTGACCCTCTACGGCGGCTTTGCAAGCACGGTCTTCTGGCCCCTTTCGCAATACCTGCTCGAGACGACCGGCTGGCGCAACGCGTTTTACCTCTACGCGATCCTCCATCTGACGATTTGCCTGCCGATCCACCTCGCCTGTGTGCCACCTTTCAGGCGTCCCGCGCGGCATGCCGAGAGCGCCACCACCACGACGGCGTCATCGCATCCGCGCGGCGGCGCAACCTTCGCGTGGCTCGCGAGCGCGTTTGCGCTGGCCACTTTCATCAGCTCGGCATTGGCCGCTCATCTGATCGAGATGCTGACCGCGACGGGGTTGACGGCACGCGACGCCGTCATGATCGGCACGCTGGTAGGGCCGATGCAGGTCGCCGGACGAATCATGGAATTTGCCTTCGCAAGGCACCTCCGGGCATTGGCGGTAGGCACGCTTGCGTTCACCCTGATGGCAATCGCGGTCCTCGTCTTCACGCAGGTTCGCGGCATCTGGATCGTCGCGATCGCATTCGTCATTCCCTATGGGTGGAGCAACGGGGTGATGACGATCGTCCGCGGTACCGTACCCGCCGAGTTGTTCGGGCAGCGGGACTACGGCGCGCTGCTCGGCCGACTCGCGCAACCGCAATTCATCGCCAAGGCGTTTGCGCCGCTTGCGATGACGCTCGTTTTCGCCGTCGATTCGACGCGGGCGATCTCGGTCTATGCGCTCTGCGGTGTGGCCATTGCGGCGCTCGTCGCGTATCAGTTGGCGCTGCGATCGCGCACCCGCCACCGTCTCCACTGACGGTAGAGGAACATGGGGATGCCGACGATGAGTAAGGTGCCCCAGATCGCCGCGGCATAAGCGGAGGGAGGGCGCCCGGCGGGCAGCAGATCGGCGTCGCGCAACGCCGCCGGAAAAGGGCGTTCGGGCACGGGTACGACCTGTGGAACCGGGGGTAACCGTGAATGGTATTCGCCGGGCGACACCGCCGGCGCGTCGCCGAACACACGACTCGACGGAAATTGCGGCAGGCGGACGAACAGGATCGCCTCGAGGTCCTCGGAGATCATGCGCGCCAGCTCGCCCGCGGGCTCTGACGTGCCAGTCGGTTTCGACCCGAGTGCAAGGAGGCTCGCGCCGATTTCCTCGAAGGCGGCGGCCGGCATCAGTCGCGTCTGCTCCTCGTAGAGGTAGTCGAAGGCGGAGGAGGCTTTGGCGACCGATCGCTCTTTGATCGCAAACCAAGGAAATGCCAGCGCCGCGAGTAGGCGACCGGCCGGCGCGCGCCGCGAAATCTCCCAGCCCAGCAGGCGCAGCACGTCGACGCTGATGCACGCGCAGTTCATCGTCGCGTGACGGTAGACGAGCTGGTGGCGCCAGAACTGGTTGTACACGCGGTTCAGCGCGGCCTGGACGAGCGCCGGTGCGCGCGCGTCGCGCAAGACCGCGACGATCATGTGCGACGGCCGGTACCATCCCTGCCCGCTGTTGAGGTCGGCGAGATAGTTGTCCAGCGGAACCGGCGCAGCGAGGATTCCCTTTTCGCTCTCGGTGTCGAGCGAATAGAAATTGTTCGTCAGCCAGTCGCCGATCGCGCCGCTTTCGTCGGTGGTGCCGGTGACGAGCGCGAAGTGCCCGGCGTGCGCCTCGTCGTCATCGCCCTGGGCACCGTTGACCATGATGCCGAGCACGGCGCGCCCCGGCGCCACGTCGTTGCGTCCGGCGTCGCGTTCCCACAGCACGCCGGCAGCGAACGGGCTCCGCGCGCCGCCGGCGGGCTCGCTCCGCATCAGCGCACGCAACGCGAGGGTCGTCGGAACCGTCGCATCCAGCGGTTGCGTGGGCAGCGCCGCGTCGAGCCTGAAGTCCTCGGGCCACAGGGTGCGTGCCACGATCGCATTGCCGTGGATCGAACCGCGAATCTTCACCGTGCGCTCGTGAAAATACCGCGCCGACGAGGCGTCGAAATACGATCGGTTGAGCGGCAACTTCGGGGTCAGCGACAGGCCCAGCCTGCCGCCCGCGCATTCGACAGAGGTTGCATCCGGGGACAGGCGCGCGCCTTCGACGACGTCCGGTGCGCCGACCCAGACGAGCGGTGGATACTCCGGCGGGCTCGAAGGTGCACGCGCGGCGAGCCATCCGCGAAGATCGTCGGCGACGCGGACGCCACAGGCAAATGAAGCGACGGGAATGCCGGGCTTTGGAACCGCGATCGTCTCGTGCTCGAAATACCAGAGCGCCTGCCGGATCGTCGGGCAATCGTCGCAGCGGCCATCGGTCTGCCGGAAATCGGACTGCGGATAGAGGCCGAATCGCAGGGTCGTCAAAGGGACCCGCACGTGGAACCGATCAGCGCACGCCCACGCGCGCCGCGCCCGGCGTGATCTCGCCGATGACCGTGGCGCGGTCGAATCCCTCGTCCCGGAAGGTGGCGAGGACTGTATCGACGGTCTCCGGCGCGCACGCGACGAGGAGGCCACCCGAGGTCTGCGGATCGGTGAGGAGCGCTCGCGCGAGGTCGCCTTGCGCGCCGGCAAGCGCGACGTCCGGCCCGTAACCCGCCCAGTTGCGTCCCGACGCTCCGGTGACAAGTCCCGTCGCCGCGAGTTCCCGCACGCCGGGGAGCAGCGGAACCTTGTCGAAATCGATTGTCGCGCCCGCGTTCGACGCGCGGCACATTTCCAGGAGTTGGCCCAGCAGCCCGAATCCGGTGACATCGGTCAGCGCATGGACGCCTGCCCTGTTCGCAAACGCGATGCCCGGGGTATTGAGCTGCGTGGTACTGGCGAGCATCGCCGCGTACGCTATCGCCGGCAGCACCGACGTGCCGGATTTGGCAATGATCTGCTGCAACATCGCCGGCGCGATCTTGCAGCCGCACCCACCCCCATGGCTGAATTGCGTGAGGCGAAGCGGGGCGCGATCGGGGGCGTTCATCGACGTCGTCGTTGTGGTCGTCAATCGGAATCGGCCCGGGTATCTTACCGGTGCCCCGGCGGGGGACGTGAGGACCCTGGTTTGCTGCGACGCAATAACGTTGCAAAAATGCCGCTGCCGGCCCGGACCTTCGAGAGGCAATCCTTTCCTCTAGCGACCGGCTGGCGTAGCATCCACGCAGGGAAAAAACGATCCGGGCCCATTTTCCCATGAACCCGGACGGCAAACCCCTGTCGAACGCCGACCGGGACGAGCCACTTGGAGAGTAAGGTTTTGAATCCGACGGATATCGTAAATCCCGACTATTTCCATAAAGTCGTCGATTGTCAGTGGGCCTGTCCGGCCCACACCGCCGTTCCCGAATATATCCGACTGATCGCGGCCGGCCGCTTCGGCGACGCCTACCTCGTCAACTGGCAGTCCAACGTCTTTCCGGGAATCCTCGGAAGGACCTGCGACCGCCCCTGCGAACCGGCCTGCCGGCGCGGGCGCGTGGAGGAGGGTGGCGACACCACGAAGATCAAGCCGGAGCCGGTGGCCATCTGCCGGCTGAAGCGCGTCGCAGCCGATTACAAGGAAGACATCCGCGACGGGCTGCCTTCGCCGGCCACGAAGAAGAACGGCAAGCGCATCGCGCTGGTCGGCGCCGGCCCGGCATCGCTGACGGTCGCGCGCGATCTGGCGCCGCTTGGCTACGAATGCGTCGTCTACGATGGCGACAAGCGCGCCGGCGGCATGATGCGCACGCAGATTCCGAAGTTTCGGCTCCCGGAAGCGGTGATCGACGAGGAGGTCGGCTACGTGCTCGACCTCGGGGTGACGTTCCTTCCCGGCGTGTATGTCGGAAGCCTGGGTGCGCTGGTCGCCGAAGGCTGGGACGCGGTGTTCGTCGGCAGCGGCGCGCCGCGCGGGCGCGACCTCGATGTGCCGGGACGTAAGGAGGCCGCGGCGAACATCCACATCGGCATCGATTGGCTGTCCAGCGTCTCGTTCGGTCACACGACGAAGATCGGCAGGCGCGTTGTCGTGCTGGGAGGCGGCAACACCGCGATGGATTGCTGCCGCAGCGCGCGCCGGTTGGGCGGCGAGGACGTCCAGGTGGTCGTCCGCTCGGGCTTCGACGAGATGAAGGCCTCGCCCTGGGAGAAGGAGGACGCGGCGCACGAGGGCATTCCGATCCACAATTTCCTCGTGCCGAAATCGTTCACGCTCGAGGCGGGAAAGCTGACCGGGGTGGACTTCGAAAAGGTCGCCGCGAAGGTCGACGCGAAGGGCCGGCGGCAATTGCTGCCTACCGGCGAGCCGGACGTGCATATGCCCTGCGACGACGTGCTGGTCGCGATCGGCCAGGAAAACGGTTTCCCGTGGATCGAGCGCGACATCGGCATCGAATTCGACGCGTGGGGCATGCCGGTCGTCGACAAGCTGACGATGGCGGCGTCGCGTCCCGGCGTGTTCTTCGGCGGCGACGCAGCGTTCGGCCCGAAGAACATCATCTGGGCCGTCGCGCACGGCCACGATGCGGCGATTTCGATCGACAAGTACTGCCGCGGCGAGAACATGGCGAAGCGGCCGCCGCCGCACACGAACCTGATCTCGCAGAAGATGGGCATCCACGAGTGGAGCTACGACAACGCGATAACGCCGCAAAAGCGCCACAAGGTGCCGCTGAAGGACAAGGTGATCGCGCTCGCCAGCATCCGTGTCGAGGTCGAGCTCGGCTTCGACATGAAGCAGGCCTACGCGGAAACGCAGCGGTGCCTGAACTGCGACGTGCAGACCGTCTTCAACGACAAGCTTTGCATCGAGTGCGATGCCTGCGTCGACATCTGCCCGATGGACTGCATCACGTTCACCGAGAACGGCGAGGAGGCCGAGCTGCGCCCGCGATTGCTGGCGCCGGCGCTGAACCTGACCCAGGATCTCTACGTGTCGGTGCCGCTCAAGACCGGGCGCATCATGGCGAAGGACGAGGACGTCTGCCTGCACTGCGGACTTTGCGCGGAGCGGTGCCCGACCGGCGCCTGGGACATGCAGAAATTCCTGCTCATCATGGCGCATGCCGGTGAAGTCACGAATCCCGGTTCAGCTCACCGACCGCCGGCGCCCGTGTCGCAGGCGGCCGATTGAAAACAGTTCGATGAAGCCGATCGCCCGCGTCAACGATTTCGTCGTCAAGTTCGCCAACGTCAACGGCTCCGGCTCGGCGTCGGCGAATGGCCTCTTCGCGCGCTCCGTGCTGAAAATGGGTGTCCCGGTGGCGGCGCGCAACATCTTTCCGTCGAACATCCAGGGATTGCCGACCTGGTACGAAGTGCGCGTCGTCGAGGCCGGCTGGCGCGGCCGGCGCGGCGGTGTCGACCTGATGGTCGCGATGAACCCGGAAACGTGGAACGAGGACGTTCTCGAGATCGAGCCCGGCGGATACCTGTTCTACGACTCGACGAAGCCGATGCCGCCGTCGAAATTCCGCGACGATATCGCCGTGGTGGCGATGCCACTGATGGAGATCTGCAATGCGGCGTATTCCGATCCGCGGCAACGCCAGCTCTTCAAGAACATCATCTACCTCGGCGCGCTCGCGGGACTGCTGGGCATCGACGCGACGGTCGTCGAAGCGCTGCTGATGGAGCAATACAAGGGCAAGCAGCCGTTGCAGGAGTCGAATCGCAAGGCCTTCCACCTGGGACTCGACCACGCGCGAGAGCATTTCGCGCCGATCGGGCTCAAGATCGAGGCGCGCGACAACGTCGGCGGCCGGATATTCGTCGACGGCAACAATGCGGCGGCGCTCGGGGCGATCTACGGCGGAGCGACGCTCTGCGCGTGGTATCCGATCACGCCGTCGTCGTCGCTCGCCGAGTCGTTCGCCGAGCATTGCCAGACGTACCGCATCGAACCCGAAACCGGCCGCCACCGCTTTGCGATCGTCCAGGCCGAGGACGAGCTGGCCTCGATCGGCATGGTCATCGGCGGCGCATGGAACGGCGTGCGTTCGTTTACCGCGACCGCGGGGCCCGGCATCTCGCTGATGCAGGAGTTCATCGGACTCGCGTATTTCGCCGAAATCCCGGCGGTGATCTTCGATGTGCAGCGCGGCAGCCCGTCGACCGGCATGCCCACGAAGACGCAGCAGGCGGATCTGCTGATCTGCGCGTACGCGTCGCATGGCGACACCAAGCACGTGCTGCTGTTTCCCGAGGACCCGAAGGAATGCTTCGAGATGGGGGCGCAGGCGTTCGATCTCGCCGACCGCCTGCAGACGCCGGTCTTCGTGATGATGGACCTCGACATCGGGATGCAGGATTGGCTGTGCGAGCCGTTCACCTGGGACGATGCCCGCCAGATCGATCGCGGCAAGTTGATGACCGCCGAGGCGCTCGAGGCCGGCCGCGAATTCGGGCGCTACCTCGACGTCGACGGCGACGGCATCCCATTCCGCACTTATCCGGGCACGCATCCGAAACGCGGCGGGTATTTCACGCGCGGGACGTCGAAGGACCGCTACGCGCGCTACACCGAGGACGGCGACGCCTACGTCGACAACATGCAGCGACTGCTGCGCAAATTCGAGACGGCGAAGGGTATGGTGCCCGCGCCGGTGATCACCCGCGCCGCGCAGTCGACGCGCGCCGCCGCGATCTGGTTCGGCTCGACGGGCGCGGCGATGGCCGAATCGCTGGTCGCGCTGGCCGACGAGGGCATCCACCTCGACCGGATGCGTATCCGCGCGTTCCCGTTCGCAGACTCGGTCGCCGAATTCGTCGCCGAGCACGATCACGTATTCGTCATCGAGCAGAACCGCGATGCACAGCTCAAGATGATGCTGGTCAACGAGTGCGGCATCGATCCGGGAAAGCTCGTCCCGATCCTCCATTACGACGGCAATCCGATGACCGAGCGCTTCGTCACGCGCGAGATCGCGGAGAAGGCGCGGCTGTTCAACGTCACGCCGCTTCGGAAAGTGGCGCGGTGAGGGAATGCCGAAGGCTCACCGACATTCCCGCGAACGCGGGTACCCAGAGTCTCTGGACGGACGGCCCTGGGTCCCCGCTTTCGCGTACGGCGGTTAATACAGCTCTGCGTTCCGCATTTTCGTCATCCTGAGTAGGTTAAAACATTTCCCGATGCTGCCGAGCCCAACATGACCTACCTGACCAAGCCGAAACTCCACCATCCCGGACTGCCGACGAACGCGCTCGGTCTGACGAGGCGCGACTACGAAGGCGCCGTATCGACGCTGTGCGCCGGCTGCGGCCACGACTCGATCTCCGCCGCCATAGTCCAGGCGTTCTTCGAGCTCGCGATCGCGCCGCATCGCGTGGCGAAGCTCTCGGGCATCGGGTGCTCGTCGAAGACGCCGACCTATTTTCTCGGCGCCGGCCACGGATTCAACAGCGTTCACGGCCGGATGCCGTCGGTGGCGACCGGCGCCGCGCTCGCGAACCGCGACCTGATCTACCTTGGCGTTTCCGGCGACGGCGACTCGGCGTCGATCGGGCTCGGCCAGTTCGCGCACATCATGCGGCGCGGCGTCAACATGGTTTACATCGTCGAGAACAACGGCGTCTACGGCCTCACCAAGGGGCAGTTCTCGGCCACCGCCGACAAGGGATCGAAGGCGAAGCGCGGTGCGGTCAACCGCGACGAACCGATCGATCTCGTCCAGCTCGCGCTGGTGCTGGGCGCGACCTACGTCGCGCGGGGATTTTCGGGCGACAAGGGGCAGCTCGTTCCGCTGATCAAGGCGGCCGTCGAGCACAAGGGCGTGGCGTTCATCGACATCGTCTCCCCGTGCGTCGCATTCAACAACCATCCGGGCTCGACCAAGAGCTACGACTACGTGCGCGCGCACAACGAGGCGGTGAATCGGCTCGACTTCATGCCGCACCGCGAGCCGATCGTCGCCGACGTTGCGCAAGGTGAAGCGGCGAACGTGATGCTGCACGATGGCGGCACGGTGCGGCTGCGCAAGCTCCACAAAGAGTACGACCCGCACGACAAGGTGGGCGCGCTCGCTTATCTCGAAGCACATCGCGCGAAAGGGGAGGTCGTCACCGGCTTGCTCTTCGTCGACGAAGACCCCACCGACCTGCACGACGCCCAGAATACGGTCGCGGCGCCGCTCAATGCGCTCGGCACCGCCGAACTTGTCCCGGGAAGCGCTGCGCTCGACGCATTCAACGCCTCGCTGGCGTAGCGCCCCAGCGCTAACTGGCGGACGCACATTCGCGGCCCGGCCGCGCTAGAATCCGCGGATGCGGACGACCCTCACGATCCTCGGAATCGCCGGTGGCGTCGTGCTGCTGGTGCTCCTCGGCGTCGCGATCGCCGTCTGGACCGTCGACCCCAACCAGTTCATCGGCCCGATCCAGGCGCGGATCAAGGCGTCCACCGGACGCGATATCGCGATCAAGGGCGGCATCGACCTGAAGCTCGGTCTGGAACCGAAGCTCGTCGTCCATGACGTTCGCATCGGCAACGCTCCGTGGGCGAAGGGGCAGGACATGGTGACGGCGAAGTCGATCGAAGCGCAGGTCGCCTTGCTGCCGCTGTTGCGCCGGCATTTCGAGCTGGTCCGCCTCAATCTCGTCGACCCGGTCATCGCGCTCGAGACGAACGCCGCGGGGGAAGGCAACTGGGAACTCGCGCCGCCCAAGGGCGGGGCGAGCGCGCCCGCGGGCAGTGCCTCTCCGGGCGCTCTCGGCATCGGCGACCTCGCGATCACGCGCGGTGCCCTCACCTATCGCGACGGAGCGACCGGCGCCGAAACGCACGTCGTGATCGACGAGCTTTCGCTCCGCGCGCGCGACGCGCAATCGCCGGTCAACGCCGAGTTTCGCGGAACGATCGACGGGATTGCCGTTGCGATGACGGGCAACCTCGGACCGCTCGCGACGCTCGCCGAGCGCCGCCTGCCATACCCGGTGGCGCTGCAGGGCGAGGTGGCGGGCAGAAAGACCTCGGTCGCGGTCAAGGTGCAGCGCAGCGACGGCCTCGTCGAGTTGCAGGACATCGACGCCTCCTCCGGCGGAACCAAGCTCCGCGGCAAGCTGGGCATCCGCCAGACGGGCAAGACCACGACGTATGCGGTGAATCTGACCTCGCCGTCGATGTCGCTGGACGATCTCGCGTTGCCCGCCGCGTCGGCGCCGCCAGCGAAGCACCCTGCCAGCGCCGGCGCCGGCTCGAAACACCTCGTATTCTCCGACGCGCCGGTTTCTTTCGACGCCTTGCACAAGAATGACGCGAGCGGCGAGATTGCCATCGACTGGCTGGTGCTGTCGGCAGGGCGCTCGCTCGAAAAGGTCCGGATCCAGTTCACGCTGCAGGGCGGCAAGCTCGATGTGTCTTCATTCCAGGCGGCGGGGCTCGGTGGCACGCTCGCGGGCAAGCTCTCGATCGACACATCGCGCGGCCCCAGCCCGGCGATCGCGCTCGTCCTCGACGGTCACCAGCTCGACATCGCGGCCTTGCTGTCGGCAGCGGGCGTCGCGCGCGAGATGCGCGGCGGAAAGACCGAACTCGCGATCGACGTGACGATGAAAGGGGATTCGCCGCACAAGTGGATGAGCGCAATCAACGGTCGCGCACGTGCCGTGGTCGGCCCCGCGACGGTCGTCAACACGAAGCTCGACCCGACGCTTTCGTTCGACAAGCTGGCCCAACTGGTGAATCCATTCCGGGCGGCCGAGCCGAACACCGAGCTCAAGTGCGCGGTAGTCCGCTTGCCACTTTCGAACGGCGTCGCCCAGGTCGATCGCTCCATCGCGGTTGAAACGAAGGAGATGGACGTCGGCGTCACCGGATCCCTCGACTTCAGAAACGAGACGCTAGACCTCGCGATCCGTCCGCGCGTGAGGCAGGGCATCTCGATCAACATCGCGCAATTCGCCGAACTCGTCCGGTTCCACGGACCGTTCACCGCACCGACCGTCGGCGTCGATGCGATGGCGTCGGCGGCGACGATCGCGCGGATCGGTGCGGCGATCGGCACCGGCGGCCTGTCCATCCTCGGCGAAACGCTGTTGTCGAGCGCAAGCGGGTCAGGTGGCGGCGGCGCGGGCGCGTGCGACATCGCGCTGGGCAAGGCGACGCCACCGGCCGCCTCGGGTAGCCAGAGCGCAACTTCCGGGATCTCCAACCCGGTCGGCGATATCGGCAACGCCGTCGGGCGCCTGTTCAAGAAGTGAGGGCGCCGTTCCCATGCCCCGGCTGGCGCCGACGGGTCCATGCGGCCGGACGGCAGTCCGGGACCCCGATGGTCGCGGATTGACGCCCGTCAAACTGCCCCGGACTCCCGACGGGTAGTATCGTGACACCGATGCCTGCCAAATCCGCCCGCCGGTTCGTTGCGCTCGTCGCAATTGCTGTCATCGCTTTCGGCCAGTTCGCAACGACCGCCTTTGCCTGTCTGGCGCTGCCTGCTCCTCCGCCGGCCGTGCTTGCGCAGGGTGCGACATCCACGGACGCCGGCGACCTCCCCTGCGCCGACGGGCACCCGGCGCCTGTGAGCGCGCAAGGAAACCGTTGCGAAGTCCATTGCACCGATGGGATCACGGTTCCTTCGCAATCCGATCTTCCGCCGGTGGTTCTGCACGCTTTGCCGGTGCTCGCCGTACCGCTCGCCGCCCTCGGCGCCTTGGCCGGCCCCGCGCCCGAATCGATTGCGCCCGTGTCGGGGGCGCCTCCGCTGGCACTGCAGTTCTGCCGCTTGCTGATCTGACCTTCACGAACGCCTGACGCCGGCTGCGCTTTGCGCGCCGGTCCGTTCAACGCATTCGTGGAGGTTCCATGGTTTTCCCTTCGCATTGCAGCCGGGCGCTTGCCATCGATCGACGCGCGCGCCGGTTCACCGCTCTCATGCTTCTGTCCGCGCTGGTTGCCGGAACCCATGCGAACGCGGCGGAGCCGCCGCTTTCGTACGCGGAGGCGGTGCGCCTCGCGGTGACCCGATCGCCCCAACTCGAGGCGCAGCGCGCCATGGCCGATGCCGCTCGAGAAATGGTCGGCCCCGCCGGAGAGCTTCCGGACCCGAAACTGAAGCTCGGCCTCGAAAACGTGCCGACCTCGGGCGCGGACGCCTGGACGCTGACGCGAGATTTCATGACGATGCAGAAGATCGGGCTGATGCAGGAGTTCCCTCGCGAGGACAAGCGGCGGCTCCGGTCGCAGCGCGCCGAGAACGAGGCGCAGCGCAACGTCGCGGTCGGCGAGGTCGCGCAATTCGCGATTCAGCGCGAGGCGGCGACCGCGTGGCTCTCCCGCCGCTATGCCGTCGACGCGCAGAACGTGATCGCCGAGCTCATTGCCGAGGCGCAGCTCAGCATCGCGTCGATCGCGTCGGCGTACCGCGCGGGCAGGGCGCCGCAGACCGAGCTGATCGCCGCGCAGGCGATGCAGGTCGAGCTCCGCAATCGCGCCACCGAGGCGGCGACGCAGTCGCGGCGCGCATCGATCGCCCTCGCACGCTACATCTCGGCTGACGCCGACCGGCCGCCTGGCGACGCGCCGGACATCAGCCGCCTGCCTTTCGACGTCGCTCGCACCTCCGATCCCGATCTCGCGCCCGAGGTGCGCCTCGCGCAGGCGCAGGAGACGATGGCGGCGACCGAGGCGGAGCTCGCGCGTGCGGCACGCCAGCCGGACTGGAGCGCGGAGTTGTCCTACGCGGTCCGCGGCTCGGCGTATTCGAACATGGTGTCGCTGATGGTCTCGATCGACCTGCCGTGGTCGCCCGGCACCCGGCAGGACCGCGAGTACGCCGCGAAGCTGCGCGATCTCGACGCGGCCCGCGCGATGCGCGAGGACGCGAAAAGGATGCGCACCGCGGAGGTCGGGTCGATGCTGGCCGAGTGGGAGTCCGCGCGCGAGCAGGCGCAGCGGACGAGGAGCGAGATGCTCCCGCTCGCGGTCCAGCGACGCGAGGCGGCGCTTGCCGCCTACCGCGGCGGTACGGGCGCGCTTTCCGCGGTACTCGACGCGCGCCGATTCGAGCTCGACACGCGGCTCACCCTCATTTCCCAGGAACAGGCCACCGCCAAGGCGTGGGCCTGGCTCCGGTTCGCCTATCCCGTCACGGAGAAATCATGAACCTCCGATTTTCGATGCAACGCGGCGCAGCGCTGGGATGGCTCGTCGCGGTCCTCGGTGCGGCAGCAATGGCCGCAGGTGCCGGATTCTGGTTCGGTTCTCGCCATGCGAGCGCCGATAGCCCGACCGCTCAGCGTGCTCTCATCGTCGCGGGCGCTGCGACGACCGACGCCGGATCGGCCGGACCCGCCATCGCGCGCGCCGAGCGCAAGCCGCTGTACTGGCACGACCCGATGGTGCCGAACGCGAAGTTCGACAAGCCGGGGAAGAGCCCGTTCATGGACATGCAGCTCGTTCCTGTCTACGCCGACGAGGCGGGCGCGGAAGGCGCAGTCGCGATCAGCGCGCGGCAGGTCCAGAACTTCGGCGTGCGCACGGCCCTGGTCACCGAGGGCGGCGTCGACACCGGGTTCACGGCGGTCGGCGCTGTCGGCATCGACGAGCGCGCGCTAGTCGCGGTCCAGGCCCGAAGCCAGGGCTACGTCGAGCGCCTGCACGTGCGCGCGCAGTACGACGCCGTTGCTGCAGGGCAGCCGCTCGTCGATCTGTACGTGCCCGATTGGCTCGCGGCGCAAGAGGAATGGCTGTCGCTCAAGGCGAGCACGCAGCCCGCCGCGCTCCAGCTCGCCGATGCGGCACGGCAACGCCTGCATCTGCTCGGCATGCCGGACGCGGAGATCGCGCGCGTCGAGCGCGAAGGCAAGCCGTCGGCGCGCGTCACGGTGACTGCACCGCAGGCCGGAATCGTCTGGGAAATCGGCGCGCGCGACGGGATGGCCATCATGCCCGGCGTCACGCTGTTCAAGATCGCCGGAATCGGCACGGTCTGGGTGACCGCGGAAGTTCCCGAAGCGCAGGCGGGGCTCGTTCGAGTGGGCGCGAAGATCGAAGCGCGCGCCGCCGCGTATCCGGAGCGAACGTTCCAGGGAAGCATCAACGCGCTGCTGCCGGAAGTGAACGCGCAGTCGCGCACGGTCCGCGCGCGCATCGTTCTCGCCAATACGGGCGGCGCGCTGAAGCCAGGGATGTTCGCGACGGTGACCTTCATCGGCAGATCGGTCGGGCGCTCGGTGCTCGTCCCCGCCGAGGCGGTGATCGAGACCGGCAAGCGCAGCGTCGTCATCGTCGATGCGGGTGCCGGAAAGTTCACGCCGGTCGACGTCGAGATCGGCCGCCCGTCCGGGGACATGGTGGAGATCCGCAAGGGACTCGAACTCGGCCAGCGCGTCGTCGTCTCAGGGCAGTTCCTCGTCGACTCCGAGGCGAATCTCAAAGGCGCGCTGACACGTATCGCCGCCACCGGGACGGAGGCCCCGCAGGGCGCGGCGCCGAAGGGCGACCCGCACGCCGGCCACGCGATGCCCGAAGCATCGGCAACGGCGTCGCCAACCGTGCACAAGGCCGAAGGCGTCGTGCGCTCGGTCGGCGTCGAAGTGCTGATCAGGCACGGCGCGATACCCACCGCGGGCATGGGCGCAATGACGATGGCGTTCATGGCGCCGAAAGGAGGGGTACCGAAGTACATCAAGGAAGGCACCCGCGTCAAGTTCGAATTCACGCTGACACCGAAGGGCGACATGCAGCTCACGTCGATCGTGCCCGCCGGAGAGCCGGTCAAGTGATCGCGTCGCTGATCCGCTGGTCGGTCGCGAACCGGTTCCTGGTGCTGCTGGCCGCGGTCGCGGTCGCCGTCGCCGGCGTGTGGGCGGTGCGCTCGACGCCGCTCGACGCGATCCCCGACCTGTCGGATACGCAGGTGATCATCCGCACGACGTTTCCGGGCCAGGCGCCGCAGATCGTCGAGGATCAGGTCACGTTTCCGCTGACCACGACGATGCTCTCGGTGCCCGGCGCGAAGGCGGTGCGCGGCTACTCGTTTTTCGGCGACTCGTTCGTCTACGTGCTGTTCGAGGACGGCACCGACCAGTATTGGGCGCGCTCGAGGGTGCTCGAGTACTTGAACCAGGTGCAGGGACGGCTGCCTGCCGCGGCGATCCCGTCGCTGGGTCCGGACGCGACCGGGGTCGGCTGGATCTACGAGTACGCGCTCGTCGACCGAAGCGGCACGCACGATCTCGCGCAACTGCGAGCGCTGCAGGACTGGTTCCTCAAGTACGAGCTCAAGGCGCTGCCCAATGTCGCCGAGGTCGCGACGGTCGGCGGCATGGTGCGCCAGTACCAGGTCGTCGTCGATCCGGCACGTCTCAAGGCCTACAACCTTCCGCTGGCCAAGGTCGTCGCGGCGATCCGCGGCGCCAACCAGGAGGCGGGCGGATCGGTGCTCGAGCTCGCCGAGGCCGAGTACATGGTTCGAACGCGCGGCTACCTGAAGTCGCTCGACGACTTCCGCACGATTCCGCTTCAGGTGTCCGAGAGTGGCACGCCGGTGCTGCTGAAGGACGTCGCGCGCGTGCAGCTCGGCCCCGAAATGCGCCGCGGCATCGCCGAGCTCGACGGCGAGGGCGAAGTGGTCGGCGGCATCGTCGTGCTGCGGTCGGGCAAGAATGCGTGGGAGACGATCCAGGCGGTCAAGGCGCGGCTCGCCGAGCTCAAGCCGGGACTTCCCGCGGGCGTCGAGCTCATCACCGTTTACGATCGGTCGGCGCTGATCGAGCGGGCGGTCGACCACCTGCGAGGCAAGCTCGTCGAGGAGTTCGCCGTCGTCGCGCTCGTGTGCCTCGCGTTCCTGCTGCACCTGCGCTCAGCGCTGGTCGCGGTCGTGTCGCTGCCGCTCGGCGTACTGGCGGCCTTCATCGTCATGCGCGTGCAGGGCGTCAACGCGAACATCATGTCGCTCGGAGGCATCGCGATCGCGATCGGCGCGATGGTCGACGCGGCGATCGTGATGGTCGAGAACGCGCACAAGAAGCTCGAGGCGTGGAAGCACGAGCACGGCGTGGATCCGGCGGGCGACGAGCGCTGGCAGGTGATCGCCGCGGCGTCGATCGAGGTCGGGCCGGCGCTCTTCTTCAGCCTCATCATCATCACGCTGTCGTTCGTGCCGGTCTTCACGCTGGAAGCACAGGAGGGCCGGCTGTTCGCGCCGCTCGCCTATACGAAGACCTACGCGATGGCGGCGGCGGCGGGGCTCGCCGTGACGCTCGTCCCGGTGCTGATGGGGTACTTCGTGCGCGGCCGCATCCCCGCGGAGCAAGCGAATCCTCTGAACCGCTGGCTGATCGCCGCTTACCGTCCGCTGCTCGGTGCCGCGCTCGCCTGGCCGAAGGCGACGCTAACCGTCGCGGCGCTGGCGCTCGCGGCGACCGCATGGCCCGTGCTGCAACTGGGCGGCGAGTTCATGCCGCCGATGGACGAGGGCGACCTCCTGTACATGCCGACCGCGCTGCCCGGATTGTCGGCCGGCAAGGCGGGGGAGCTCCTGCAGCAGACCGACCGGTTGATCAAGGCCGTTCCCGAGGTCGCGCGCGTGTTCGGCAAGGTGGGCCGCGCCGAAACGGCGACCGACCCCGCGCCGATGGAGATGATCGAGACCACGATCCAGTTCAAGCCGAAAGCGCAGTGGCGTTCCGGCATGACGACGGCGAAACTCGTCGAGGAGCTCGACCGCTCGGTACAGGTCCCCGGCCTGTCGAACGTCTGGGTGCCGCCGATCAGGAATCGCATCGACATGCTGGCGACCGGGATCAAGAGCCCCATCGGGATCAAGGTGTCCGGGCCCGACCTCGCGGAGATCGACCGCACGACACAGGCGATCGAGCGGGCGGTGAAAGGAGTCGCCGGTGTCACGTCGGCCCTGGCCGAACGTCTCGAGGGCGGCCGCTATCTCGACATCGTCATCGACCGCGCGGCGGCAGCGCGCTACGGGCTCAACGTCATGGACGTGCAGCAGATGATCGGCGCGGCCGTCGGGGGCGAGAACATCGGCGAAACCGTCGAAGGCCTGGCCCGCTTCCCGATCAGCGTCCGCTATCCGCGCGAGCTGCGCGACTCGGTCGACGCGCTGCGGATGCTGCCGCTCGTCACCGAGCGCGGCGCGCAACTGCCTCTTTCCGCGATCGCCAGCGTGCGGATCGTCGAGGGCCCGCCGATGCTGAAGAGCGAGAACGCGCGCCTGTCGGGATGGGTGTACGTCGACGTGCGCGGCCGCGACCTCGTGTCGGTCGTCAACGACGCGAAGCGGGCCGTTGCCCGCAACGTGAAGCTGCCTCCCGGCTACTCAATTTCCTGGTCGGGACAGTTCGAGTATCTCGAGCGTGCGAAGGCGCGTCTCGCTTACGTCGTTCCGGCGACCCTCGCGGTGATCTTCGTGCTGCTCTACCTCGCGTTTCGCCGGATCGACGAGGCATTGCTGATCATGCTTGCGGTGCCGTTCGCACTCGTCGGCGGGTACTGGCTCCTGTGGCTGCTGGGCTACGCGACATCGGTGGCGACCGCGGTCGGGTTCATCGCGCTCGCGGGTGTGGCCGCCGAATTCGGGGTCGTGATGCTCCTCTACCTGCGCCAAGCGTGGGAGGCGCGCCTGGCGCGCGGCGAGAAGCCGTCGCGCGCGGTGCTGCATGACGCGATCGTCGAAGGCGCGGTCCTCCGCGTTCGGCCGAAGGCGATGACCGTCGCCGTCATCATGGCCGGCCTGCTTCCGATCATGGTGAGCGACGGGACGGGCGCGGAGATCATGCAGCGCATCGCGGCGCCGATGGTCGGCGGAATGATCACCGCGCCGCTCCTGTCGATGCTCGTGATTCCCGCAGCGTATTTTCTGTTGCGCCGCCGGGGGTTCGCCTGACGACGCATGCAGGGCGCTACCCGCGAGTCAGAACAGCGATTCCTGCTCGGGCGGCTGCGCAGGTGGGTCGTCCTCGACCGTCTCGCGCGTCGCTTTCGCGACCGCCTCGATCAGCGACGCATCGTCGTTGCGCACATTGTTGACCCGCGCTGACACCGGGTGGTAGGCCATCGCGGACGACTGATAGGGCGCGATCAGGTCGGCGACCTCCCCGTTGGCGGGATCGAGCCAGCGCGCGTAGTGCTCGGGTGGCACGATGACGGGCATCCGGTCGTGGACGGGCAGTAACAGCGAGTTCGCATCGATCGTCACGATCGTGCAGGAATCCAGCACGTCGTCGTCCTCGCTGCGCCACCGCTCGTAGAGTCCGGCAAATCCGAAGAGCGACCCGTCCGCCATCCCGATGTGCTGAGGCGCTCGTCGCGCAGGACCGGCGTCGGCCGCATCCCGCGGAATTGCCATCCACTCGTAGAAGCCGTCGGCCGGCAGCAGGCAGCGATGGCGCCGATAGGCCGTGCGGAACGATGGTTTCTCGGCGATGGTCTCGCCGCGCGCGTTGATCATCCGCGCGCCGATCGACGGGTCCTTCGCCCAGCGCGGGACGAGGCCCCAGCGCATCCACACGAGTTCGCGCTTTCCTTCGCCGCCGACCCGAACGATGGGGACGTCGGTCGTCGGTGCGATGTTGTAGCGCGCGGCGACGTCAGGCGGATCCGCGAGGCCGAATATCAGCGCGATCGCCGCGGGGTTGCTGTGCAGTTCGTAGCGTCCGCACATCGTCAGTCGAGCGCCTGGGGCTCGCCCGGCAGACCCGCGAACGACGTGGTGCCGGGCGCGGCCAACGACAGCACTCGCCGCGCGGTTTTCGCGACCTGAAGCGTGTCCCAGTACGCGTACGCGCCGACCGCCGCGGCGCCCGCCAGGGGCACCCAGCGGCTCGCCGACGTGCCGGCGAGCCGCTGGGCGACGGTCACGCCCAGCGTGCCCAGCGTGCTCGTCAACGCGGTCGACGAAAGTTGCCGCACCAGCGCGCGCTCGCCGGCGCGGACGACCACGTCGCGCACGACGTGGCTCGCCATGTGGCGGAACAGGCAATACAGCATGTGCGTCGCCGTGAGTTCGGCGGTACGTCCGTGCAAGGCGAAGATATCCGCGACCATCTGCCGCTGAATTTTCCAGATCAGATAGAGGTCCGGCAGCACCGTCAGCATCCCGATCGGTCCGGGCGGAAGGGCGAGCGATCCCGACAGCATGGCCGCATTGCGCGCAGCGACCCTGGCGACCCGGTCCGCGGCGGCGGCCGGATCATCCGACGCGCGCGTACGCGGCGCCGGAACCTGCGTGACGATGCGCTCGATGACGCCGGTTACCGCGTGCAACGGGGGATTGCCGTTCGCGGGAATCGGAGGTCCTGATCGGTCCATGGCGGGGGGCGGCATCGCTGCGTCCGGCATCCTCGGTCAACGGGGCAAGCTTATCCCCTGCCGAGCCTTCGTGTCGACGGCCGGCATGGCGCCGGATCGGTCGCTACAATGCGTGGTCCGGCCAACGCCTTCGTGCAGCGGGCAGGACGAGAGGAACGATGCGCACATTCGGATTTGCCGGCTGGTCCGGCAGCGGCAAGACGACGTTGATCGAGCAGGTCGTGCCGCGCCTCGTCGCGCGCGGGATCAGGGTTTCGTTGATCAAGCACGCGCACGACCGTTTCGATTTCGATCAGCCCGGCAAGGATTCGTACCGGCACCGGGAAGCCGGCTGCACCGAGGTCCTGGTCTCTTCGCGCACCCGATGGGCGATGATCCACGAACTGCGTGGCGAACCCGAACTCGCGCTCGACGAGGCACTCGCGCGGCTTTCACCGTGCGATATTGCGCTCGTTGAGGGCTACAAGGCATCGCCGATTCCGAAGATGGAAATCTGGCGCCCGCAGGTGGGGAAGCCGTTGCTGCATCCGCACGACCCCCACATCGTCGCCCTGGCCACCGACCGTCCGGCCGAGCTGCCGGAAACGAGCCGGGGGCGCTTGCCGGTTTTCGATTTGGGCGATGCTGATGCGATCGCAACGTTCGTTGCGGATTACGCTACCGCCGGTCGGTTCGCTGATTGACTTCACCCTACGCGTCGCGTAGCTTGAACTCGACGGAGTCCGCGTTGCCCAATCGGGACTCGGTCGCGGGTGGTAGTGCCAGTCCGCGCGTTTGCCGATCCGGGGTTCCCGCTGTCGCTACTGTTGGAAACGATGAAAATTCAAAGTATTGCATCGTTTATCTCGATTCCACTTGCACTTGGCCTGACCGGTCCGGTGCAGGCAGAGGATCGACCCGATGCGCCCGCCATGGGATTCTACGGCGGCGTCTCCATGCGGGAGGGCGCCCGCGACGGCCCAGGACTGACCTTTGGCAATATGACCTCGGTCTGGAACCGCTTCGTCGCCCCGACGGCCGACGATACGTCGCCGCGGTCCCTGCTTTACGGCGGTTACCGCTTCAGCAACGACGTCGCCGTCGAGGCATCCTTCAACTCGCTGGACAAGTACGCGCTGAAGCCCGCCGACGCGGTGGTGGGTGCCCGCGCTGTCGGTCTCAACTTCGGATCCGGTAACGGCATCGGCGATGTGACCAACCGTGCGTGGAACCTGGACGTATTCACGAGCTGGCGCTTCTATCATGCATTCGCGCTCTATGGCCGCCTCGGGTACAGCCAGATCGAGTCGGCGCCGGTGCTCGCCGGCGCGACGTCGGCGTCGACCGACGTCCGCCGTCTGCGGGATGGCGTCAACTATGGCCTCGGCGTGCGCTACGACATGAACTCCGCGCTGGGCCTGCGGCTCGAGTACGGCCGCTTCGGCCGGTTCGCAGGCGAAGTCGGCTCCGGGCTATTGCCCGAGAGCGACCAGGTCACCTTCGGCGTCCAGTTCCGCTTCTGACCGGCAGACTCCGGCCCCCGGGGACAAACGGCGGTAAACTTCGCGCAGCTGCCTCCGGGCGTTTCGCGTGCCCGTTGCGATCCCCGATGCGTGACGTCGAACCCAACACCCTTTCCCTCGTCTATCTCGCCCGGTTGCGCGAAGCCTTCGGCGCATCGTCGGAACGCATCGCGCTTCCGGCAGGCGTGACAACGGTCGCGGCACTGCGCGCATTTCTCGCGGCGCGTGGGGGCGCCTGGGCCGCCGAACTCGCCCCTGGACGAGCCGTCCGGATCGCGGTCAATCACGAAATCGCCGCGCCGGACGCTCCGGTGCGCCCGGGTGACGAAATCGCACTCTTTCCTCCGGTCACCGGCGGCTGAGGCCGCGCACATCGATGCCCGTCCGCGTTCAAACCGAGGATTTCGACGTCGCGCGCGAGCTCGATGCGCTGCGCGCAGGGGATCGCGCGGTCGGCGCTGTTGCCGCGTTCATCGGCACGGTGCGCGATGTCAACCTCGACGCGCGCGTCGCGTCGATGACGCTCGAGCACTATCCGGGGATGACCGAGAAGGCGCTGGCCGCAATCGTCGACGCGGCGAAATCGCGGTGGGATATCGTCGATGCGCTGGTGATTCATCGTGTCGGGGCGCTCGCGCCTGCCGATCAGATCGTACTCGTCGGCGTGACCAGCGCGCACCGCGGCGAAGCCTTCGCTGCGTGCGAGTTCATCATCGACTACCTGAAGACGCGGGCGCCGCTGTGGAAGAAGGAGGAAACCGCGGAGGGGGCGCGATGGGTCGATGCGCGCGCGACCGACGACGAGGCCGCCGCGCGGTGGCAGCTTCCGCAGCGCGAGCGCACGGATTGATCGCTTGACCCCGCTCCGCTCGTCGGCTACCGTCGCTGGCCGTGACCGACGCCCTGCGCACCGCACTGATCGCGATCGACTGGGGAACCACGTCGGCGCGCGCGTACCGCCTCGACCCGCGCGGTGCCGTGCTGGATTCGAGGGATGCCCCGCTCGGCATCCAGGCCGTTGCCGATCGGCAATGGGCCGGGGCACTCGACACGCTGCTGGGCGATTGGCGCGACATCGCGGTTCCCCGCATTGCCTGCGGGATGATCGGGAGCCGGCAAGGGTGGGTCGAAGCGCCGTATGTCCCATGCCCCTTTGACCTTGCGGGGCTCGGCGGCGCGCTGACGCGCACACCCGGCGGCGAACTCGCGATCGTTCCGGGCGCGCGCTGCGTGGACGCCGGGGGCATTCCGGATGTCATGCGCGGCGAGGAAACGCAAATCGCCGGCGCGCTTGCTACGTCCGAAGGCGCGATGCTCGCCGTGCTGCCGGGCACGCATAGCAAATGGGCGATCGTCGAGCGAGGGCAACTCTCGGCGTTCGCGACATTCATGACCGGCGAACTCTATGCGGTCCTGCTCGCGCACAGCATCCTGGGCCGGATGGCCGAGCGCGCCGCTTCCGCCGCGTTCGCGGGGCCGGCGTTCGCGCGCGGCGTCGCGCGCGGGCTTGGCGCGGGCGGTTTCTCACGCGTCATCTTCGGGGCGCGCACGCTGGCGCTGATGGGGGAGCTCGCGCCTCACGAGGTCCCGGACTGGCTCTCCGGCGCGTTGATCGGGCAGGAGATTCGCGCCGCGCGCGCGTTTGCGCACGAACGGGGTGTCGATGCCTTTGAGGTCACCGTGATTGGCGCCGATGCGATCGTCGCGCGGTATGCGAGCGCACTCGCGCAGGCGGGCGTGGTCGCGCGCGCCGGTCCCGCGGACGCCGCGGCCCGGGGTCTTTTCCAGATGGCCCGCCGCGCGGGCATCGCACACTGAGGGGTATCCGAATGAGTCTTCCGCTTGCAGCCTATCTCGACCCGTTGCCGTTTGTCGCGGTCCTGCGCGGCATCACGCCGGATGAAATTCCGTCGATCGGGTCGACCCTCGTCGCCAACGGTTTTCGCATCCTCGAAGTGCCGCTCAATTCACCGCGACCCTTCGACTCGATTCGCGCGCTGGCCGACGGATTCGGCGATCGCTGTCTCGTCGGCGCGGGGACGGTCGTCGACATTCCGGACGTCGCGAAGGTGAAGACGGCGGGAGGGCGACTCATCGTGATGCCGCACGGCGACGTTGCGGTCATCCGCGAGGCGAAGCGGCAGGGGCTCGTCTGCGTGCCGGGGGTGGCGACGCCGACCGAGGCGTTCGCAGCGCTTGCCGCCGGCGCGGACGGACTCAAGATGTTTCCGGCGGATCAGTTGTCGGCAGCTGCGCTCAAGGCCTGGCGCGCGGTACTGCCGAAGGAAACGCTGGTCTTCCCGGTCGGCGGAATCCGGCCTGAAGGGATGGCGCCGTATTGGGCTGCCGGCGCCAGCGGCTTCGGCACCGGCACGAACCTCTATGCTCCGGGCAGCACGGCGGCGGACGTCCACAAGTCCGCGTCCGCCTACGCGTTTGCGTTTCGCGCGCTTGCGGCCCGTCCGCTTCCCGCGGCGCCCAGGCGATGACGAATCCGATGCAGGATTTGCCGGCCATCGTAGCGCTCGGTGAGCCGATGATCGAGTTCAATCAGGCGCGGGCCGACGCTCCGGAAGCCTACGTGCGCGGTTTTGGCGGCGACACGTCGAACATGGCGATCGCGGCTGCCCGGTTGGGCGCGTCCGTCGGATATGTCACACGCGTCGGCGACGACGCGTTCGGCCGGATGTTGCTCGAATTGTGGGCGAAGGAAAATGTCGACGCGCGCGGTGTGGCGACAGACCCCTTTGCTCCGACCGGCGTCTATTTCGTCACGCACGGATCGAACGGTCACGAATTCTCCTACCTTCGCGCGGGATCGGCGGCGTCGCGGATGGAGTTGGCGACGTTGCCACTGCCGGTGATCCGCGGTGCGCGCATCCTGCATCTATCCGGCATCAGCCAGGCGATCAGCGCCGGCGCCTGCGATGCCGCCTTCGCGGCGATCGACGCGGCAAAGGCGGGCGGCGCGCGCATCTCTTACGACCCCAACCTCCGCTTGAAGCTGTGGCCACTGCCGCGGGCACGCGCCGTCATCGTGGCAACTCTCGCTCTATGCGACTGGTTCCTCCCGAGCCTCGATGAAGCGCGGACGCTGTCCGGCGCGACCGAGCACGAGGCGATCATCGATTGGTGCCACGCACGCGGAGCGCCGATCGTCGCGCTCAAATGCGGACGCGACGGTACCGTGGTCTCCGATGGACGCCGCGTCGAGCGCGTTGCCGGTCATCGCGTGCACGCGGTCGACGCGACCGGCGCCGGCGACTGCTTCGACGGCGCGTTCGCCGCGCGCACGCTCGCTGGCGACGATCCGTTTGCCGCAGCACGCTACGCGAATGCATCGGCTGCGCTGGCGACCATGGGGTTCGGCGCGGTGGCGCCGCTGCCGCGCGACGCCGCGGTCCGCGCGCAGTTGGGATCCGCCGCGTGACGAAAAGCCTGGCAAACGCGCGCGCAGCGGATAGAATCCGCGGCAACGCCGTCCAAACGGCGGCCCGACATGGCCAATCGCATGGAGGAGGGGGAAATGCGCGTCGCTCCGATCGTCAAGGCGGTGAAGCACCTGGAGGCTGGCGAATGGAAGGCCGCCCACGTGCTGGTGCAGAAGGACGGGTCGTCCCTCGGTTGCTGGGCGCACGGCATCGTTCATCTGATCGAGGGGGACCTCGACAACGCCAAGTACTGGTATCGGCGGGCGCATCGTCCACTGCCGCACGGCAACACCGCAAACGCCGAGATCGCCGCGCTCAAGGCGACGCTGACGGACGCCACGCAGTGAGCGCCGCCGGGGGGGAGCGATGAGCGCCTCGGCCGGAATCCGTGCCGCGGGAATTCAACCCGACATCGCGGTGGCGGCCGTCCCCGACGACGAGCGCGTCTGGGTGCCGCAGGCGAAGGACGTCTGGTTTCGGCCGCTCCTTCTCAACACGGTCAACGGCGGCTGGTGCAACCTGCTGCGCGTCAGGCGATCGGGCGTGCTGAGCCGGCATCGTCACCCGATGCTCGTCACGGGCTACGTGATCAAGGGACGATGGAGGTACCTCGAGCACGACTGGATAGCCGAGGAGGGCAGCTTCGTCTACGAACCGCCGGGAGAGATCCACACGCTGACGGTTCCGGAGGACTGCGCCGAGATGATCACGATGTTCAACATCAGCGGCGCGATGATCTACCTCGACGAGGCCGGCAACACGATCGGCTACGAAGACGTGTTCACCAAGATCGAGATGTGCCGCCGGCACTACGCGGCCGTCGGGCTTTCCGCCGATTATCTCGATACGTTCGTCCGCTGACGCCCACCGGCGCGCGTCGACGCGTTCCGTATAATCGACCGATGCTGGGGGGCCTTGTCGCCGTCGGGGTCGGCGCCGCGTTCGGCGCCTGGTTGCGCTGGGGTTTGTCGACCTGGCTCAATCCGCGCGTTCCCCATTTCCCGCTGGGCACGCTGGCTGCGAACCTCGTCGGCGGCTATCTGGTCGGCTTTGCCATCGCCTATTTCGCGGCGCGCCAGGAGCTGCCGCCTGAGCTGCGGCTGTTCGCGATCACCGGATTCCTCGGCGCGCTGACGACCTTTTCGACGTTTTCGGCCGAGGTCACGCAGTTGCTGATGCGCGGCGAATACCTGGCGGGCGGCGGCCTCGCGCTCGCACATTTCGCGGGCTCGATCGTGCTGACCGTCGCCGGCATCGCGACCTTTCGCGCGCTCGCCGCGTAATCCGGCGCGTCGCGGAGGGCGCGATCGATTTTTCGCGTCGCGTCGCGTAAAGTAGTCGTCCGCGGAACGAAGTCCATCCCGCATTCCCCATCGAAAGCCGAGCGCCATCATGTCCAAAGCGATTCGCATCCACGCCCACGGCGGCCCCGAAGTCATGCATTTCGAAGACGTGCCGGTAGGCGATCCCGGCGCCGGAGAAGCACGCATTCGGCATACGGCGATCGGCGTCAACTACATCGATACGTACCATCGTAGCGGCCTCTACAAGCTTCCGATGCCGAGCGGGCTGGGGATGGAGGCCGCGGGAACCGTCGAAGCCGTCGGGGCGGGCGTCGCGGGCGTCGCCGCCGGCGATCGCGTCGCCTATTGCAGCGGGCCGCTCGGCGCCTACAGCGAGGTGCGCACGATCCCGGCCGACCGGCTGGTCAAGCTCCCGGACAGTGTAGCCGACCGCGTCGCCGCCACGATCATGCTGAAGGGGCTCACGACTCAGTATCTGTTTCGCCAGACGTACAAGCTCAAGGCTGGCGACACGATCCTCTTCCACGCTGCGGCCGGCGGCGTCGGCCTCATCGCGTGCCAATGGGCGCGCGCTCTCGGCGTCACGATGATCGGCACGGTCGGCTCGGACGAGAAGGCGGCGCTGGCGAAGGCGAACGGGTGCACGCACACGATCGTCTACACGCGCGAGAACTTCGTCGAACGGGTCAAGGCGCTGACGGGAGGGAAAGGCGTGCCGGTGGTCTATGACGGCGTCGGCAAGGACACGTTTCCCGCGTCGCTCGACTGCCTTTCGCCGCGCGGCATGTGGGTGAGCTACGGCAACGCCTCCGGTGCGATCTCCGCGTTCGACATCCTGCTGCTGTCGCAGAAGGGATCGCTGTACGCAACGCGGCCGACGCTCGCGACCTACGCGGCCAAGCGTGAGGACCTCGTCGCGATGGCCGCCGAAATGTTCGAGCTGGTGCGCGACCGCAAGCTCACCAGCGAACCGCGGCAGGTGCTGGCGTTGAAGGATGCGGCGGAGGCGCATCGCGCGCTGCAGTCGCGTTCGACGACCGGCGCGACGATTCTGGTGCCCTGAGAGGCGTTCAGCGCGGTTGCCGCGTGGCGGCGTTCAGCAGCGAGCGGGCGACCAGGGCAAGCTCCGAGGCGGCAAGTCCCAGCGGGCCGCGCCCGTCGCGCACGCACGCGTCGGCCGCGGCGCCGTGCAGGCACACCCCGAGGCGCAACGCGGTCCGGGCATCGAGACCCTGCGCGAGGAACGCGCCGATGAATCCAGCGAGCACGTCGCCGGTCCCGGCGCTTGCGAGTCCGGGATTGCCGCTGGCGTTGATGTCCCACGTTCCATCCGGATAAGCGAGCACGCTGCCGGCGCCTTTGACGACGACCGCCGCGCGGAGCTTCGTCGCAAGCGCCTGCGCGGCGCCGACGCGGTTCGCCTGAACCGCGGCCGTCGGGATCGCGAGCAGGCGCCCGGCTTCGGCTGGATGCGGCGTGGCGACCGTCGGCGCGCTGCGCGCGGCAATGGCCTTGGCGAGCGTTCGACTCGTCGCGACCAGATTGAGGGCATCGGCATCGAGCACGAGAGGCGCGGGACTCGCGACGGCTTGCGCCACGTGGCCCTTCGCGGTCGCTTTCGTACCAAGCCCCGGACCGCATACCAGCGCATCGGCGCCGGCGTTCAGCACCGTCTTCGCCGTTCGCAGCATCAATTCCGGATGCGCCCAGTCTATCGACGGACGCGTCGCGGCGGCGAAGCCGATCCACAATTTCCCGGCGCCCAGATGGAGCGCCGCACGGCCGGCGAGGAGCGGAGCACCGACCATGCCGTCGTCACCGCCAACGATGCCGAGCGTGCCGAAGGTTCCCTTGTGCACGTTACGCGCGCCGCGCTTCAACACGGTCGGCAAGGCCGCGGCGAGCGCCGCCCAATCGAGCCGATGTCCGTTGGCGGTCGCAAGGGCTTCGGGATCGAGGCCGAGGCAATGAACGGTCACGTCACCGCAAAGATCGATGCCGTCCCCCGTCAGCAATCCCGGCTTCAACGCGATGAATGTAGCGGTGGCATGCGCACGCACGGCGGGTCCAAGCGATGCACCCGTATCGGCGTCAAGTCCGCTCGGAACATCCAGCGCGAGGATCGGCTTTGCAGACGCGTTGGCCCATTCGACGAGGCTTGCATATTCGGTGGCGAGCGGCCGCGTGAGACCGATGCCGAAAAGTCCATCGACGATGAGCGAACCGTCCCAGCCAGGCGGAAGCTCCGCGACGGGAGCGCCTCCCGCGGCGATCAACGCGCGGTACGCGGTGGCGGCGTCGGCCGGCAGCCTGCCCGGATCGCCGCGAAAGACGACGATGACGTCGAAGTATGCCTCGCGGAGCCGGCGCGCCACGACGAACGCGTCGCCACCGTTGTTACCGGGACCCGCAAGCACGAGCACCGACCCGCCGCACTCGCCGGCCATCGTGCGGGCAACGTCCGCGGCAGCATTGCCGGCGCGCTCCATCAACGGGGCGCCCCGGTTCGCGGCCTCGATGGCGCGCAGATCAACGCTGCGATAGACGGGAACGAGGTTGGGTCCGGCCATCACGGGCGAATTATAGGCTGCGGTGTCCATGGCGCGGCGGAGGCCCGTTTCGGCCACGCGCGCCCGGCAGCTACGTGTCGGCCGCTTGCGCCACGACCTTGACTTGCCGCAAACTCCTTGCCGGAATGGGGGCCCACCTTTCGCGCGAGGGCGGACCCGCGTGACAGGCATTCTCACGTAACAGGAGAGGCTGGCCTAGCAGAGACCGGCAGCGTTTTCGCTTGGCACGTACCCTTAAAATGCCCATCGCCGACCTTCCATAAATGCCGTCGCGCCCCAATACTTCCGCTCAATCTGAGGCTGCCGGGATACGGACGGTCGCTGAGTTACTCGACGGCGGTGAGGTCGCTGGGCAATGCCCACGCAACTTCCTCACCGACGATTTTTACTGCTTCGCCGAGGGCATAGGGTCCGTGGTTCAGATTCTGGTCAAGGATCGACACTTGACGGCCGTCGGAAATGTGACTTGCGCGACACCGCCGGTGTCAATTTTCCGATCATCGACCGTGCTGCTAGATTTCGCGCCATGATCCGAGCCGGCGTCGCCATTTTCATCCTGCTGCTCGCCGCAGGACTCGGTTCGAGTACGTGGCTTCGCCCGCTCGACCGGACACTGCTCGACGCGCAATTCAAGGTGCTGAGGGCGTACGCAATGCGCCCCGTGAAGAACGAAGTGGTCATCGTCGGATTTGACGAAGACACTACCCGCGTCCTGCGCGAACCTCTTACGCTGTGGCATCCTCACCTGGGCAGATTCTTGCAGGCGGCAGCAAGCGGCGGTGCGGCGGCAATCGGCATTGATATCGTGCTGCCCGACCGTAGCTACGAAGATATTGTTCCCGGGTACGACAGGAAACTGCTGACGGGCATCCTGGTCGCACGCCGCACTTCACCGATCGTATTGGCGCTGACGGTCGATCGCGCTGGCGTAACGCGGCCGATCTATCCAGCATTCGTGACTGCCGCTGGAAAGGATGCCACCGGCTACGCGTTGTTGCCGGTTGATGCCGACGGAGTCGTGCGCCGGTTCCACGAGCGGATCGAAGTCCATGACGGCGCAGTCTCCACGCTGGTTGGCCAAATGGCGCGACGGTTGGGGCGGCCTGTTGTCATGGAGGGTCTGATCGATTTTACGGCCGGCGCAGCGTTTGACTTCATTCCGTTGCAAACCGTGCTTGAATGGCATGACGCCGGCGATGCCGGCAGACTCGAGCGCGCGTTTGGCGGCAAGGCTGTCCTGCTTGGCAGCGTGCTGAAGTTCGAGGACCGGCTTCCCGCACCGGTCAACCTCGCTGCGTGGGACCCTGCTGCGAAAGATATGCCAGGCGTTCTGCTGCAAGCCCAGGTATTGCGCAACCTGCTGAACGACGGACTCATCCAGCCTGTCGCAACGTGGATTCCGATCGTCCTGGCGCTCACGGCAGCACTACTCTGGCTGTGGGCGCCAGGACCCGCCACGGCGCTCGCGTTGTTCGCAACCGCATGGGCTGCATGCATTGCGGCATCCACACTGGCGCTGGCAAAAGGATTCGAACTGCCGGTCGCCAACGTGATGCTCATCGCGCTGCTTTCCGTTGGTGGACGGCAGCTGTTTGAAACCGTACTCAGTCTGCGCGAACGGCGCCGGTTACGGCGCGCATTTGGCGGCTCCGTCAGCCCGGTGGTGATGCGGGAAATTCTTGCGGGCAGGCTGAATCCCGCGCTTGGCGGCACAAAACAGTTCGCATGCATTCTTTTTTCAGACATTCGCGGTTACACAAGCCGCAGCGAACGCATGAGCCCCGAGCAGACGATCACGTTTCTCAATGGCTACTTCGAGCGGATCGTGCCGATCATTCACGACAACGGCGGCACTGTCATAAGTTTCATGGGCGATGGCATCATGGCGGTGTTCGGCGTGCCGCAACCGCTGCCTAATCCCTGCGCCGCCGCGTTTGATGCGACACGCGCGATGCTCGCATTCCTGCGGAACCTGAATGTGGAACTTGCACAGAAAGGGGAAATTCCATTGGACATCGGCGTCGGGTTGCACGCTGGCGAAGGAATCGCCGGACACATTGGCGCGGCATCGAGGCACGAATACTCGGTCATCGGCGACGTGACCAACGTTGCATCGCGCCTCGAGGGCGTCACCAAGGAAGTGGGCTATCGCCTCGTTTGCTCGCGCGCCGTCGCCGACCGGCTCGCCCATGGCGCGGACCTGGTGTCGCTGGGGGCACACACCCTCAAGGGGCATTCGGCAATCGAAATTTTCGGCTACGACCAGATCGTCAAAGCAACAGGGAACTCATTGTCGTGATGCGGGTCGGCGTTAAACACCAGCTGCCACGACACGCCGTCAGCAATCTCCAGAAATGTGCCGGCAACCGACAGTCTCGCAGGCGGCCCGTCGAGGTCGAAGAGCACAAGCCACACGTACCGTCAGACCCGCACCTGCCTCGGTAGCGACACTCGAAACCAGCCGTTTCGTGATCATTACCGCCTCCGATTTCGAGGCGCGGGTCACCGCGAATCCCGACTTAGCGCTCAATCTTATCAACCAGCTCATTCGGCGCATGCGCGCGCTGACCGGGAATTTTCGCTCTCTCCCTGCTGGATGGACTACCGCCGCGCTGGATGCTGCCTGAAACTGGCAATAGCTGCAAAATAGGACCTGATTGGCCGTGGAAGGGAGGATCGCCATGCGCGTCGAGAAAAGTGGCAATAAGAAGCGTGTCGTAATTGTGGGTGGGGGCCATGCCGGCTTTCGGGCAGCGAAGCGGCTTCTTGATCTGCGCAAGCCATCTGACGATCTTGAAGTCGTCGTCGCCAGCCGCGAAACCTCCGAGGTCTATCACGGCCTGATGCCGCAGATTGTGGGAGGCAAGATCCAGGCGCGGAACATCCTCGTTCCTCTGCGCAATTACCTGCCAGGAATAGTCTTTTACAACTACGAGGTCGAAAGCATCGACCTCGAGAACCGCAAGGTCTACCTCGATCCGGTTGCGGAGCGTGCGAAGATCGAGATTCCGTATGATTACCTCGTGCTCGCGCTCGGCTCGGTCACAGACTTGTCCCGCTTCCCCGGCCTGCAGGAACACGGACTGCAGACGAAAACAATCGGCGACGTATACCACCTGCACGATCACCTTCTGGAAATGCTGGAACGGGCCTCGGTGGAGGAAGACGCGACGGAGCGCCAGCGCCTGCTGACCTTCGTCGTTGCCGGTGCCGGCTATGCGGGAATCGAAATCGGTGCGGAAGCGAATGATCTTTTGCGCTCCGCATCGCGGGCTTATCCAAATATCGGCGCCGAGGAACTTCGGGTTTCGATCGTCTGCAGTACGAACCGGATTCTGCCTCACATGCACGACAAACTGGCACAGAGCGCCGCTACGCATTTGGCCAAGCGTGGAGTGGCGCTCCACCTGAATACCAGGCTCCTGAGCGCGAGCGCCGGCGAGGTCATTCTGTCCAACGGAGAACGCGTCCAGAGCAGGACGATTATCGTCACCGTGGGTATCGCTCCGAATCCGGTGGTCGCGAGTCTCCCGGTCCAAAAGGACGGCGGCCGAGTCAAGACGGATGAGTTTTGCCGGGTTCCGGGGCTCGACGGTGTTTATGCGGTTGGGGACAACGCCGCGATCCCGCACTACAAGTCGGGCACCCCTTGCCCGGCAACCTTTCTTTACGCCTTCACGCAGGGTATCCGCGCCGGGGAAAACATCATTGCGGAGTTGCGGGGAAAGCCTCTGCGCCAGTACACATTCCGCAGCTTCGGCGAAGTCGCCCAGCTTGGAAACACCTTCGGTCTAGTCCAGCTCTTCGGGGTTCCGTTTTCCGGATTCCTCGCTTCCCTGCTGGTAAGGATGGCATTTTTCGTTGCGGTCCCAAGCTGGCGCTGCCGCCTGGGCCTGATGGCCGACTGGATCTCCGCCATTGCGCTTCCGACCGACCTCACGCAAATGAGACTTGCCCGCACAGATATGATTGTGCACCTTCGGTTCTCAGCGGGGCAGGAGATTATCCGCCAGGGAGATCCGGGCAGCCGCTTCTACATCGTCAGTACGGGAAAGGTTGAAGTCGTCCGCCGCACCGAAACACATGAACAGGTCCTCGCCACCCTCGGTCCTGGGGAGTACTTCGGTGAAATCGCGCTGCTCCACGCTTCGGCGCGAACGGCGACAGTGAGGGCCGTCGAGGATACGACAGTCCTCGGCATAGCCCGCATAGCCTTCAGCGAAGTAGTACACGGCCTCCCGGTGCTGGGGCAAGCCATGTCGGAAATTCCCCGAAATGCACTCGCCTTTACGGCGCCCGAAGAGTCATGAACAGCGCGAAATTCGACGACCTCCGACGCAGCGCAACGCAGAGCCATCCGCGTACTCGCCCACCTATGCAATCTGCCGTTTCGCCAGATCGGCAAACGGACCTGCTTGTCCGACAAGCTCCGCATAGTTGCCGGTCTGCACGATGCTGCCGTTCTGCAGCACGATGATGCGGTCGGCATTGATCACCGTCGACAACCGGTGCGCGATGATGATCCTCGTCGCCTTGAGCTGCTCGAGGCTTCTCGAGACGATCGCCTGCGTACGGTTGTCCAGTGCGCTTGTCGCCTCGTCGAAGAATAGAATGCGCGGCCGGTGCACAATGGCGCGTGCGATCAGGATGCGCTGCCGCTGCCCCCCGGAAAGCGTGCTCGAACCCTCGCTGATCACGGTGTGCATGCCCATCGGCATCTCGTCGATGTCCTCTTCGAGGCCCACCATACGCGCTGCCTGCCACGCGTCGTCGATGGTGAGCGGTCTCGTGCCCACGATGTTCGTGAAAATGTCGCCGGTCATGAGCTGACCGCCCTGCAACACGACTCCAAGCTGCCGTCGCAACGCCCGCACGTCGAGGTCGGCGAGATCCTGGTTGTCGTAATAGATCGAGCCGCGGCTCGGCTTCTCGAAGCCGAGCATGAGTCGAAGCAGCGTCGACTTGCCCGAGCCCGACGGCCCGACCAGCGCGACAAATCCTCCCGGGCGAACACTGAAGGTCGTGTTCTTGAGGATCTCCTGGTCGGCGGTGTACGAGAAGTCGACCTTGACGACCTCGATCGAGCCCTGCAGCTCGCCGGGGTGCTTCTTGGCGGCATCAACCTCCGGTATTCCGGCGAGTATCGGCTTGACGCGTGTGTAGATTGGCACCAGATTGAGCAGCCCGATACTCGTCTCACTCAGCGAGATAAGTGCGGTGAAGAAAGCGCCGAACGCCGCGCTGAAGGCGACGAAATCACCCGTTGACATGCGCGCCCCGCCCCCCGCCAGAACGAACATGCCGATGACTGCGAAAATCACAGCGTTGATGATGATCGAATAGCCCGAGAAAAAGGTGTGATCGATGATTGCGATGTTCTGTGCCCTGAACGCGATACTGCGCAATCTCGTGAATTCCCTTGCCCAGTTGGCAAAGGCGCGGTTTTCGGCCGCCGCGACGCGAAGTTTGACTATGCCGATCAGATACTGGAGCACGGTGCCGGACAGATGGCCGGCAAGCTCCGCGAGTTGCCGCTCGTGGCGCAGCTTGAGCAGACCGGTAGTGAGGACGACTGCAACTGCCACCACCGTCGTCACTAAAGCTACGACCGCCAGCTGAGCGCTGTAATAGAACAGCAAAAGGAAGTTCAACAGCGCAAATACGCTCGATAGAAGCGTCGCCACCGTGGTGCCCGACAATGCGTGGCGGATGACGTTGATGCCGTTGATGCGGTTCGCGAGATCGCCCGCCGCGTAATTGCGGAAGAATGGGACCGGGAGTGCCAGAACGCGGTCCCAAACTGCCGCCTGGACCCCGCCGTCCATTTTTCCCTCCACCCGCAAGACTGCAGCCGAGCGCACGACCTCGAATATCTGGGAGGCGATTATGGCGGCAATCAACGCAAGCATCAGCGCGATCGCGTCGTTGTGCTGTGCCGATGGGATTACGGTATCAACCATGCGCCCCATCGCGACCGGCATCATCGTTCCTATCATTCCGCCAAGAATACCGAAGGTCAGGATCGCTGTTATGTCACGGCGCTTGCCTTGAACAGCGAACTTGAGCATGTCGAAGGGCTTGATCGCCGTCGGTGAGAAGGGCCGGTAAAATTGAGTGGCGAACGAGCCTATGGTCTGTGCCGTCTGCGGTGTAACGCTCTTTACCTCGCCCGTCGTGGGATCATGAATCTCGTAGCGACGATCCATCAACGGGAGCAACGCATACGGCGCCCTGGTCTCGGCGTGGAATGCAAGCAGCGGGCCGTTGTCGTCTCGCCACCACTCGCCCTTGAGAGCGACCGCTCGTGTACGCACCGCCGAAGCGTCGGCGATTTCCTGCAACGGATCGATTCCCGCCGCGGCGTGTGTGCGCGTTGGGGGCGCGCGGAACGCAACGCCGATGCGCCGCCCAATGAGCTCGCATGCGGCAAGCAATGGATCGTTCGAAAGCTCGACCGGCAGGTCGCGCGCGCCCTGAACGACGCCGACGAAACGCGACAGCGCTTCATGCATCACCTTCGCCGCCTGCTCGGCCTTGAAATGCAGCCGCGCAGCCTCTTCGCTGCTCTGTCGGTCGAGCGCATGCAGAGCATGGCGGATTGCGAGCCGCTGGTACTCGCTTACGCCGAGCCAGTACTCGCCAGAAGCGAAAAGTTCGCTTTCGGCGACCGTACCCACATGCACATCCGTGAGCGCGCGGCACCAAACATCGCTGCGCAGCGGCAATGCGGGCATCTCGGACGTAATCTGCAGATCAACGTCATCCATGAACGCGGCTGTCCCGGCGCTCAGCTTGGCCCATAGCAGACGATCCGCCGCGCCAAAGGTCTGGCCCTTTTGGAGCGAGAGCGGCTCGTCTCCACGCAGAGCCCGGTAGTCTTTGGGCGCCAGTGGCTCGCCGCGGGTGATGACGCCGATCCAGCTCGCCACCAGCGGGGCAACCAACGCGTAATTCTCTCCGGATGGGTCGAGCTGTTTCAGCGCTGCGAGTGGAATGGAGCGGACCCGGGTCTGGGGCAGCGGCAACGCAAGGAGTGCCTGATCGCCCGTCATGCCACCGCGCTCGACTGGCATCATCGCCATTTCGGGGAGCACGCGATAGAGAGGGCGCCGCGGTCCGACGGGCTGGTTATCGCTGATCCCGGTCGCGACAATGTCAACGGCGCCTTCCTCGACCAGCCATAGGCACTGCTCCGCGTGCAGCCACCACGGTGCGTGCGTCGCGAGGTCGAACTGTTCTATCCAGCGCCGGAGGTCCATGCTCATAGCTGCGACACCAGGCGGCTGTAGAAACCGCTTTCCTTCGCCATGAGCGCGTCATGGTTCCCGCGTTCGACGATTCGGCCGCGTGACAGCACGATGATCTCGTCGCAGTCGCGGATCGTCGAGAGGCGGTGGGCGATGATGATGCAGGTGCAGCCACGCCGCCGTATGTTGTCGTCGACCATCTTTTCGGTGGCGGCGTCGAGCGCGCTGGTTGCCTCGTCTAGCACCAGCACGCGCGGATTTGCGGTGAGCGCACGGGCGATCTCGATCCTCTGACGCTGACCGCCGCTCATGTTGCGGCCGCCTTCGTCGATCATGCTGTCATAGCCTCCAGGTCGCGACAGAATGAAATCGTGTATGCAGGCGTCCCTGGCTCCCTGGATCATGTCGG
This sequence comes from Betaproteobacteria bacterium, assembly GCA_039931775.1. GTDB lineage: Bacteria > Pseudomonadota > Gammaproteobacteria > Burkholderiales > Casimicrobiaceae > CAIWHR01. The sequence goes on from JBDTRG010000129.1 coordinate 55,705, forward strand.
CCTCACTGATCGTGTCGTCCCACAGCGTGAGATTCTCGCGGAAGGTGCCTTCGAAAAGGACGATGTCCTGATCGACGAGACATACCGAGTTGGCGAAAACGTAGCGGCTGAAGTCGGTACGCCGCTTTTGGTCGAACAGTACCTCGCCCTGCCAGGCTTCATACAGTCCCATGACCAGCTTCGAGACGGTCGACTTGCCGCATCCGGAGGGGCCAACGATCGCGACACGCTCCCCGGGCCTGACCTGCAAGTTGAATTCTTCGATCAGCGGCACGTCGGCGCGGTTATAGCCGAAATGAATATTGCCAAGGCTAACCTCGCCTTCGAGCTTCGCGCTTTCGGCCGCCGCTTCCGGCTTCGCTTCATGCAGCAGCGGCACGTTGGAGGCCCACGGGTCGGTGGGATAATCCATGACGTCGTCGAGGCGGTTCATGTTCCCCTGGATCTCCTGCATCCTGCTGCCCAGCCCAACCAGTGTGCTCACCGGGGCGGTAAAGCTCGCAACCAGGCTCTGGAATGCAACCAGGGCACCGATGGTCAAGTGTCCGTCCATCACGCGCAGGGCGCCGATGCCGAGCACAAGGATGTTGTTCAGGCCGAAGAGCAACGTCGGTACTCCGCCGAGCAGCACGCTCACACGTCCAAACTCCTGCTCGGACCGCATTAACCTAGTCTGGAATCCGGCCCACTTGGAAAAGAAAGTTGATTCCCAACCGTTGGCCTTCAACGTTTCCATCATCAGAAGGCCGTTGGTCGAGGTGCCCAGCACCTTGCCACTTTCGATGGCAAGCTTCATGCTCATTTCCTTCATCTTGCGCATTACCAAGCGCAGGAAGACGAATTGCATGCAGACGAGTGCGATGCTAATCAACGACAGAACCACGTCGTAATAGAGCATGAGCAGAGCAAAGAACATCGCCGTCAACACCGAGAGCGCGGCCTGGGCGAGATCGCCGGATAACATGCCCGCGACCTCGTCGTTGATTGCCACGCGCGAACCGATTTCTCCGGCCGAGCGTTGCGTAAAGAACTCCACCGGCAGGCGCAGCACGTGCCAGAAGAATTTGCTTGCTGTGGCCATTGCAATTCGCGTCTGGATCCGCAGCAGGCAATAGCCTTCCAGCCAAGTCAGTGCCATCCGCACGACCGCCGTTATCGCCATGCCGATCAACAACGGCTTCAGCCAGCTTTCAAGCCCGGATACCAGGTACTTGTCGATGAAAATACTGATGAAAACGGGCGCCAGCATGGACGGCACAACCAGCGCGAGTCCCGTCAGGATGACGTAGGCAACCGGTGCGTTCAGTCCCACAAAACGGCGCTTGAGTGCCGCAATTACGCTCGGTGGCCGTCCGCCTTGCTTGAAATCGGGACCGGGCTCCAGCGTGAGTACTACACCGGTGAAGGACTGGTCGAATTCGTCGTCAGTTACGACGCGCGGACCCGCAGCGGGATCGTTCAGATAGACCCTCCCTCCGCGAAAACCTTCCAGAACCAGGAAGTGGTTGAAATTCCAGAACACGATTGCCGGCAGTCGCAGCGTGCGCAACTCATCGGGTTCCTTCTTGAAGCCCTTGCCGGTAAATCCATAGGAGCGTGCGGCCTTCAATACGTTGCTCGCCTTGGTGCCGTCGCGCGTCACGCCGCACATGAGCCGAAGCTCTTCGAGCGGCACGAACAGCTTGTGATACGCGAGCACCATCGCGAGCGAAGCGGCTCCGCACTCGACCGCCTCCATTTGCAGGATGGTAGGAACACGCCTGCGCGTGCCGGCGGTCCGAGAGTTTCCAGTGCTGGCTACAGCGGCACTCATCGTCTGGGCGTGCCTCGAATGAGGGGTTGTCGCCTTGGCGCTGCGACGTTCAGTCGACGCCCAGCGATTTCTTGAGCACGGGAATGACAAGCGACACAGGACGCTGCCTTTCCACCACGATCTCGGCGGCGCAAAGCGTGCCGCTCTTGATGGACACGGGCGGACCTGCCGGAGATGTCCAGCGGTAACCTGAGAAATTATCCGCCGGAACGAGCGTCGCCCGGATTTCGGTCGGAGGGGAGTCTCCCATGAGTGCCCTGACCAATGTTTCATTCTGCAACAACAGCATCATGCTTTGCGCCGTCGCAGGGTAGGCCGATACATAGGCGACTTCCGCAAACATGAAACCGTACTCCTCGCGCTTGACGGTACTCGGCGTAACCTGCGCCGTCATTTTCGCTTGCACCTTTCGCCCTTCCGCTGCTGGCACGTAAATGACGGCTTGCAGGCCCCCTCTTTCACCCGTCGCTTTTTCGATCGTCATCAGCGAGCTTCCCTGAGCGACAAGCGAGCCGATGTCGGTCTTGATATCGACGACGCGACCTTCGTAGGGACTCAGCACCGTCGTCATCTGCTTGCGGTTCTCAAGCAGGCTGTCCAGCATTCGCCGCGCCTCGTTGATCTGGCTCTCGGCGTTCGCAATCTCGTTTTGTCCCTGCTTCGCGGTCTGGAGCCTGCTTAGATCGAGTTGCTTGATCTGCCCGCGAACGTTGTCGGCGTCGAGCTCGGCCTGCGTCTGGTCCTGCCGCGTTTGCAATAGCTGCTGCCTTGTGATGAGCCCGGATTCCAGGAGTTGTTGCTGGGTCTCGATACGCTGCCGGTAAATGCGGGCGCGCTCCTGCAATGCCTGCAGTTGGGCCTCCAGACCCTGCTTTTGCTGCGCAATACTCTGTCCACTGAGCTGACCGGTTCGGTCCGAAAAGCTGCGCACAATACGTCCTTGCGATTCGAGTTCGCGCAATCGCGATTCCATCTTTTCGATACGGTCCGTGAGCTCGGGCTGCGCTACGCGCGCGACGATCTGGTCCAGTTTCACCGTGTCGTCCACGTGCACCAAAACCTCAGTGACGCGCCCCGTCGAAAGCGAAGTCACATCAGCCAATCCGATCGGATTGATGAGGAGGCATTTGCCGAACACTTTGGTCGGAACGCTCCCGAACCAACCCCACATCAAGGCGACAAGAATGAGCCCCATCAATGGCAGGAGCGCGAGCCAGCTCAGCGGAGATATGACCCGCATCAGCTGATCGAGCTGTTCGGGAGATGACAGCCGCTCGAGCGCGACCTTGCGGAAGATCTGTTCTCGAGCGGGTTCCATGTCAGCGCGGAATTTCGAAGATCGGATTGAAAAGGTCCTCGACCACGACGTCGAAGTGTCCATCCTGCTCGAGCACGATGGTGCCGAGATCGAAGCGCAGCTGGGCGATCGCATTGGCGTAGGCCTGGCGAGCCTGTACCTCCGCGGCCAGCGCCTCGTTCAAACGGTCTTCGACGTTGATCACGTCGATCAGTGTAACGAGACCGAGTCGTCGCTTTGTCAGCTCGTTCTCCACGCTCTGCCGGTAGTAGCGGCTCGTTGCAACGCTTTGCGTAAGCTGCTGAGCGCTGCGCACCAGGGCCTGGGCATTGGTAAAGACGCTGGCGCCGATCACGTCCGAGAGGTTCCTGACTCGAATGAGGCTCGCGCTTAACGTTGCCGACTGCGCCAGGAATATGCCCTCGGCAGCACTGTTGCGCCAGGGCAGTTGAACAACAACCGCCGCGTTGACACTTGGTCCGACGCGGTTATTTTCGACGATTTGGCCGATCGACGACGGCGCGCGATTCTCCACCAGAGTGTTGTAACCCACGCCAACGATCAAGTCGAGCTGTGGTTTGAGGCCGCTGCGGGCGGCCGTCACCCGGCTCCGCGCGGCGCGCTCACGCTGCATTGCGGCGGCGAAATCGGCGCGTCTTTGGAGTGCGAAATCGCGGAGATGCCCGATCGGCGCGTCGAGGCCGAGCGGCTGCCCATCGTAGCGGGGAAAGTCGTCGGTCGGCGTCGGCAAATCAACCAGTCGTTCCGGCGTAAGGCCGATCTGCAACGCTAGGTTGCGTCGCGCTTCGGCAAGCGCCTGCTCGGCCGAGATTCGCGCCCGGATCCGATCGCCGTTGTTCGCCAGCGCGAGCTGACTTTCTGCAACGGGCAGCTCATCAGCGTTGATCAGTCTACGCGTCTCCTCCACGAGTGTGAGCGAGCGGCCCTCTGCGTTGCGCGCAATTTCGAGGCGCCGCATCTGCGCAAGATAGCCCCAATAGGCGAACGTCGTATTGAGCAGCGTCTGCGCGTTGGTAAAGACGAGCTCGTATTTCGCTGCGGCCAATTCCGCCTCGGTGGCCAAAAGATTGGCCCCGGTCGCTTCGGTCCCCGCATTTCTGAGTAGCGGGACACGCACGCTAAAGCCGATGCGCCCGGCCGTCTGCGGAGGGATGTTGTTGGCGCCTGATAGATTGTCGTACAGTGTTGTGACACCCACGCTTGCGCCTACGATGACCCCATTGAGCAGGGTCTGATCGACTCCAACGGCATAGGTAATGGCATTGGAGATTTGCGCATTGAATGGGACCCCACTCGAACCGAATGCGAGCGCGTTCCTTTCGTCTTCGCGGAGAGGACGCAGGTCGCGGCTGCGACTCACGGACCCGCTCACAAGTGGATCGAATTGTCCTTGCGCGACAAGCTCGGCGCCGCGGCTCACGAGGATCTGTTGTTGCTGCAGTGAGATGTCGGGATTCAGCCGGAGCGACTCACGCAATGCATCTCCCAGCGCGAGACGAGCCTGCCCGGCGGCGGGCGGAAAATAAATGAAAACGCTCACCGCTACTGCGCCGGCGAGTACGGCAGATCCGCGAGATGAGCCCGGTATCTGCATCCGACCTAGCTCTTCATGAGCCTCTGGAGAATGCGCTCAAATCGTGCACCAGCCAGATGGAGTTTGTCGAGAACCTCTTCATCCAGTTGGTCGACGTCCACGTCATCGTGCGGGGCTTCATCCTGCAAATTTCCGTATCCCATGCGCTTGGTCACGTGGCGCATGCGGCCCGCCAGAAACAGCGCGAGCGCCTTGTAAAAGCGTGCCGCAAAGCCGATATCGGTCTTCAGCCGATTGCTGATCGTTTGCTTTGGAATCGCAAGCACTACCGAGGCGGTCTCGCATTTGACGGAGGCCGAGGTCTTGCTTGAGTCGACGAGCGATATCTCGCCCAGTATGTCTCCAGTCGTAACCGTTGAAATCCTGATGCGTCCGCCGGACCATACCGACATTTCCCCGTCCAGGATGAAATACATGGTGTCCAGATCGCTGCCTTCGCGGATCAATTCGGTACCAGCTGCGATCTTCTGACATTTACCGACGGAGCAAAGCCATTCCACGTCGGAATCATTCAACTGGCCGAGAATGAAAAGGACTCTGCGCATGATCTGTTTCCCGCGTGACGCAGCTCATCGGCTCGCCGCAATGGCGCGTCAATGAGCATCGTTTGGTCACCGCGCCGCCCTTGGGCGCGATGCATCGACACACCAGGTACGAACTTTGACTATCACCGCCTTTTCGGATTTTGGACGCCTCGCCTGATTACCCTCAATAGACAGCTTCATGAGCGTCCACGGCCTATAGTAGTCCACTTCCTTGGGTGCAATGCCGGCACTTTGCGTGAATGGGAACCTCTTATCAAGTACGCGATCAGGCGGGTGGGCACTTCCCCGCAGCAGCAAACGGTCGTATCGCCTGATGGCATGGGGAAGGCATTGACCGGGCGATACAGCGCATCGAGAACGGCCCGGCCGAGCGCGGGTTGCCGTGGTGCATCATGATCGCATCGGCGTGCACGGCCCCTCCCACATTGACGATCCCGGGGTTGCCTGTTACAACCCGTTCACCATGCGCTTGATGGACGTGTCGCAAATCCTGTTTGGCAGCGACTATCCTCACGGGGAGGGCTGCGCCGAGCCCGGCGAGGTCCGTCAGGTCCCCATGGGCCCTGGTGCAAACGCCGTGCGCACCATCATGAGAGACAACACCCGCGGGCTCCTGGGCTTGTAAGTGATGCGGATCTTCGGGGTCGAAGAGCATCAGCTGAAGCGGCATCGCGAGGACACCGAGCGCATTCGATCGCCGGCCGAGACGGTGGCCACCTATCGACCTGTGATGGAGGCGGTAGGCATCACCCGTCTGGCCAACGTCACCGGCCTCGATTGCGTCGGTATCCCGGTATACATGGCGGTCCGGCCCAACGCCCGCTCGCTGGCGGTGTCACAGGGCAAAGGCATCGATTGCGACGCGGCGCGCGCCTCGGCGATGATGGAGTCGATCGAGCTGTGGCACGCCGAGCGGATCGTTCGACCGCTCCGCCACGATTCGTATCGAGCGCTGGCGCGGGAGGGCGCGGTCGTCGACGTGGATCACGTGATGCTCCGCCCGCGCGCGGTGCTGCGCAAGGACGTCGCCTACGAGTGGATCGCCGGCGAGGATTTGCTGAGCGGCGCCGCGACCTGGGTACCGTTCGAGGCCGTCACCATGAACACTGTGCTCTCCAGCGATCGCACCCGGACGTTCGCGTCGGGCACGAACGGTCTCGCCTCGGGCAATCACATTCTGGAGGCGATCGTCCATGCGATCCTGGAGGTCATCGAGCGCGATGCTGTGACTTTGTTCCATTGCTCGTCCGATGCGAGGCGCGCCAATCGGCGAATCGATCCGAAGACCATCGACGACGACGTTTGTTGCGAGCTGATCGACAAGCTGGCGCGCGCGGACCTCGACGTCGCGCTGTGGGACGTAACGTCGGACCTGGGCGTGCCCGTTTACATGGCGGCCATTGTAGGTCGCGACGGCGATCGGCGATGGCGCTCGCTCGGGCTGCTTCACGGGTCGGGGGCTCATCTGTCATCGCGTATCGCGCTGTCGCGGGCCATCACCGAAGCGGCGCAGGCGCGCCTGACCGTAATCGCCGGCAGTCGCGACGACAACCCACCGCAGCGCTATGTGCATGCCAACGAAGAAGCCAACGTGGCGTTGCGCCGGGCGCTGTACTTCAACGCGTCGGCGACCGCGCGCTTCGATAGCCGGTCGCTCGGCACAACGAGCTTCGAGGGCGACGTGAAGGTGCTTCTTGATCGCCTGATCGCCTGGGGAATCGCGCAGGTCGTAGCCATCCCGCTGACTCGCGCCGAGTATGGCCTTCCTGTGGTGAAGATCATGGCCGCGGGCCTGGAGTCCTACGTGTTTGCGCCGGGTTTTCGACCCGGCGTCCGGGCGCGGGCGGTGGCATGAAGCCGATCGTCTTTCTCGGACCGAGCCTGCTCCACGCCGACGCGGCTGCGATCCTCGACTCAGAGATTCGAGCGCCGGCGGCGGCCGGCGACGTGCTGGCTGCCGCGCTGAGGCGGCCGCCCGCGATTGTGCTCGTCGACGGGTTCTTCGAGCGCGTACCCGCGGTTTGGCACAAGGAGATCCTGTTCGCGATCGAGAGCGGTGTGCCGGTGTACGGCGCGTCGAGCATGGGGGCGCTCCGGGCTGTCGAGCTGCACAGCTTCGGGATGATCGGCGTCGGATGGGTATTCGAGCGATACCGGTCCGGCGACATCGAGGATGACGACGAAGTCGCAGTGGTCCATGCACCAGCGGAGCTGGGCTACCGGGCGATCTCCGACGCCATGGTGAACATACGCGATGGGCTGGCCGCGGCGGTCGGCGAGGGCGTAATCGATCGGATCGAGCACGACGTGCTGGTTGCGACCGCCAAACATCTGTTCTATCCCGAGCGGGTCTGGCCCCGGGTAGCGTCCGAATCCGGACTTGATGACGCGCGCATGAAGCAACTCCTGGCGTGGATCGAGCGTGTCCGTCCCAACATCAAGCGGGACGATGCCATCGCGGTTCTCGAGCGGGTACGCGACGATCTTCACGCCGGTGTAGTACCGAAGTCGCCTTCGTTCGAGCTGGAGCGCTCCATATTCTGGGAGCAGCTTGTTCAGACCATGGCGGGCGACGAATCCGTGGTCCCATCGGATACCGTTACGGCGTGGGCCAAGCTCCGTGGTCCGCCGGAAGTGGCCCGGGCCGCGATATTGCGGCACGTCGTGCGGACCGACGCGAGAAGGCGGGGACTATCCCCCGACGTGCAAGCGCTGCAGTCCGCGTTCGACGAGTTTTGCCGGCACAGAGGCCTTATGGAGCCTCAACGGCTCGCCGAATGGTTGCGCGCGGCCGAACTCGATATGGAGACGTTGATCCGGCTGGTGGGTGAGGGCGTACTGATCGATGGGCTGGTGTCGCTGGAGTCGCGCGGCGTGGATGTGGCGTTCGTTGACGAGCTCAAGCTGGCTGGGCAGTGGGCCGAACTGACGCAACAAGCGATGGCGCAGGGGCGCGCCGCATCGGACATCGGTGTGCCGTCCCCGACGCCGGCCGACGCAGGCGTCGATACAACCGCGCTGCTCGCCTGGTATTCGGCGCGTTTTCGACCGATGACCGACGAGTTGTCGGCACACGCGCGCAGTCTTGGTTTTCCCACCGCAACCGATCTGATGGTGGCCATGACCCGCGCGTATTTGGCAGAGAGATCATGAACCGGAAGGGCACGCTCGCGCTGGCGGAGGGTGACGTCGATCGCATCCACGCCCGGACATGTGCCATGAACGCGGCCGACTTGCGCGCGAAAATCTCCTCAGCACGTCGACATCGACGAGCGCGACTGCCGCCGCCAGGCCCGCCCCGATGATCACGACGTCGTGGTTGGCACTCGGCCTTCGGCGCGCGGGCTCCGCCGCAGGTGTCAGCCATTGGCCGGTTTCGACAGTTTGCCGTTCGGCCTGACGCTGTCGGTGGGCGATTTGACCGAGTTGCTAGCCTGCCTGCCTCCTTGTTCCGTTCTTGCGGAGAAAATGCGTGACGGGGTCGGGTAGCCGCTCGAACAGGTCCCAGCCCGCGACCGGCGGCGCGCGAAACCGGCCGCCTTCCACGCTCAGGAGCTTCTCGTACATTCGGTAGCCCCCAGCCATCCAGAATACTTCGGCGCCTGCACTCCCCCGCAGGACCTGCAACAGGTCGAAACCGCTGATGTGGCTGAAAACGTTCGCGTCGGGGTGAGCATGGTCCGGCTGCAACAATGGCGGCTGGTGGCGAAAGTCCACCGAATGCTCGAGCCGCAGCCCTTCGCCGACGTGCACGACGCACTGCCACACCGCCTGGAGATCCCGATAGGTGTCGAACAGCCCGGTGTTTTCGGTGAGGTGCGCCATTACCCACGGGAGCACGTCTTCGCCCAGCAGCTTTCGAAGTTCCATTGCCAACCACGTACGCTCATGGGGTTCATGCAAGCCCTTCAGCGTGGTCCGGTCGATTGGTTCCCAGCGCTCTACGGCGCGACCCGACAATGGCCTCGAAAAAGGGCTCGCAGCCTGTAGTTTGCGGACTGCCCGGCCCTCCACTTGGAGAACGTCGCCGGGCAGGACCGTGTCGACGACGACGTGGTCACCCAGGCGTCGTCGGAACAGGCGTGCGATTTCGCCGGCGTCATAGGGAGCGATGTGGCGATTGGCCCAGCTCCGATCTCCGTGAAAGGCAAACCCCGAATAGTAGGGAAACAGGAACGCCGGATCGGCCGCGCAGGCGGCCTCGAAAGCGCCGACGAGGTCATCGCGGTCGAGCATGGCGGATTGAAGCCCCCGCTGGTATGCGATCAGCGTACGCAGGGGCTGGTGCTTGACCGATACCAGGGAGACCGGGCCGACCGTCTCCCTGACTGTTCTGCCGACCGCCTCGGTCACGATGGCGTCGGACATGTGCCAGTAGGAGCTCTCGCCGTGACGGGCGACGAGGCCGAATTCCTCCGTCTCGAAGTCCGACGGCGTGGCGAGCAGCTGCCCGCTTTCAATGTCGTGGCGCGACCATGGTTCGAGCGGAGTGACGTCCATGAAGCCCAGCGCCTTGATCGCGCCGACGAGTGCATCATGAGGAGGTACGATGATGGGCAAACTCCGTGGGAAGCGTTCGAGCGTCGGGGGGTGGAAGTGATCGAGATGGATGTGAGTGACAACGAGCGCCGTCGCGGTGCGGATGAGACCTTCTGCATCAAGCGCACGCGGCGGACGAAAGACCAGCGTGTCGCTCGCGAACGTGTCGGCGAAGATCGGGTCGACCAGAATCCGCGCCGCGCCGCATTCGATGAGGACGCTGGAATGCGCGAGCGTTGTGACGCGCACGGCTCAGATCTCGTAGGGATAGAAGGGAAACAAATTCGGCATCTCGCCCGTACGCTGAAAACAAGCGTAGGCATAAGCGGAAAACCCGGCGATCGTCCCCTCGCTGATGGCCGTTGCGACGCAGAAGGGCGCGCCGTTCACGTCCCCGGCGGAGAATAGCCCCGGCGTTCCCGTCGCCATACTGCGATCCGGATGCACATAACCGTTCGGCTGCTTGCGTACGTCGGCGTGAAGAAAACCGATTGTCGTGGCGGTAGCTTCATATGCGTTGAAATCCACCAGCATGATGTCCGCATCGAACTCATCCGTGCTGCCATCGGGACGCTCGAAGCGAAGTGTCAGCCGCGAATCGTAAGGGCCGACGCCAAGGTGCACCAGGCGACCGCGCTCGACCCCCGCAGACGGCGGTTGCGAGTACGGTGGCTCTGCATACGTCCGAAGCTGTAGCGCGCCAGTCGCCCCGATGCGCCGCCGCGTCGCGCCGACGCCCTCGGCGCCGCACAGACAAACAGTGTGTACGTGTTGGTCAGCTTTCATTTGCCCGACCAGGTGGTCGAGAACTTCATTGCTCCAAAACCAAAGGATGCGCTTGCGATGGAAGAGGCGGCTTTCCCCCGGATGACCGAGCCGACATCCGGTGGCGACTATCGCCGCGAGCGTTCCGTAAACCCCTGCAGAGGTTTCGATCTCGAAGGTTCCGTCCACGCAGCAACGCAACGCCAATGCGCGTTCTTGACGAATTTCGACGCCGAAATTTTCGCAGGTATTGAGCAGAGCCTTCAATTCGCGCTTGGTGAAGAATACGCCGGGCGTGTTGATGACCAGCGGCTGCCAGCGCGCGAGTCCGCCTGGCTTATCACCCGCGTCGAGGACCAGGATGCGCGCCTTGTACGTCGCACCCGGGGCGGCCAACCATCCGGCGCGTGCCGCAGCGCTCAGCCCGGCGGGTCCTGCGCCGACTACGATGATGTCATAATTCACGCTCCCCTCACTCCCGGGCATGACGAACCCAGCGCGCCGGATCGCGGCAAGCATAGGGGTACTCAACCCGTGCCGCACCTTCGGTCATGGCGCACAATGGGATGAAAGCTCGCGGGCCTGGCGAACCAGCAGGCCGTGTGAGACCGTAGCAATGCAGATTCATCGAACCGATAGGCAATCTCAGGTTTCGAGCTCGAAGCTGACGGCAGTGAACCCGGCCATTTCGGTCATCGCGAACGGCGCGGTCGGCGCCGCGATCGCAGGGGCGCTCGAAGCCGCGGGCCTGACTCCGCGCAAACTCGATGCAGTACCGTCCGAGTGGATCGCAGGTGACCTGACGATCATTGCGCTCGAGTGTGCGACGTTCGGCCGGCTCCTCGAGCTCGGGCGCAGGCTTCTCGCGTTGGGCCAGAGTGCCCTGTTCGTTACTTGTGAAGGCGATTCTGTCGTCGCGGGGCCGGTGATGGTCCCACGCGTGAGCGCGTGCTTCGAGTGCCGCATCCGTCATGGCCTCGATGGCAACCCCGAGCCGGCCGAACAGCTCGCCCGCTTGGCGCCGGTCAAGACCGGAGGTGTGGCCGACCTCGCGGCCGGTGTTCTCGACGCAACCGCGCAGTTCGTCGCCGACGCGGCGCGCGAGCTCACGCGCGTGGATCCCGAGCGGCAGATGTTTACGTCGGCCGCCATATTGTCGCGGTCGGCTCGGCGCCACGTGACTATCCTCCCGAGCGGGTGGTGCGATAGTTGCCCGGATGGGCTCGAGCGCGACGGCGTCATCCCTCGCACCGCGCTGGCCGAGGTCGCTGCGGCACTCGAGCTCGAGGGATTCCAGGCCGAGCTCGCGTATTCGCCCGGCCCTGCCTTGCATCCCGATCGTTACCGAAAAGTCGTGATCGTAGGCGGCGGCACGGCCGGTTATCTCGCGGCGCTCTTCCTGCGCACGCGGATCCCGGATCTCGAGGTCACGCTGATCGAGTCGAGCAAGATCCCGATCATTAGTGTCGGCGAAGCGACAACGCCGGAAATGGTGAGGTTTCTTCATGCACCGGCCTTGCTCGGCGTGGACATCGTCGACTTCCACCGCCAGGTCATGCCGGCCTTCAAGCTCGGGATTCAGTTTGTCTGGGGAGAGGGGACTGAAGGCACGTTCCATTACCCCTTCCAGTATGCACCCCTCGGTGACCCGATGGTGCATGAAGGCCGCCTCGACAGCCAGAGTGTGGCTTCGCTTCTCATGTCCGCGGACAAGGCTCCCTTCATCGACGGCGGAAACGGCAGCGTGCACAGCCTGCTCGAGACCGTGCGCTTCGCCTATCACCTCGATAACGTGCGCTTCGTCCGGTTCCTCCAGGAGGAGGCCGAGCGGCGCGGCATCCGCCACATTGACACCACGATCAGAACTGCGGTAGTAACGGCGAACGGCGGCGAGATCGATCACCTGGTCACCGAGAACGGTGAGGTGCTCCGGTTCGATCTTTACGTCGACGCGAGCGGCTTTCGGTCGATCCTGATGGAGGGCGCGCTCAAGTCCCCGTTCGTTAGCTTCGCGCCGAGCCTGTTCACCGACTGCGCAATCGTAGCGGACGAGCCGCACGGCGGGATCGTGAAGCCTTACACGCGCGCGCAGGCGCTTGCCTGCGGTTGGTGCTGGACAATCTCGTTCGAGGGCAGCGATCACATAGGCTACGTCTATTCATCCGCCTTCTCGAGTGAGGAGGAGGCGCTGGCCGAGATGCGGCGCGCCCACCCGCGGATGGGTCCGCATCGCCAAGTGCAGTTTCGTTCAGGGCGGCACGAGCACTTCATGCAGGGCAACGTCGTCGCGATCGGCAACTCGTACGCGTTCGTGGAACCGCTCGAGTCGACTGCGCTGCACATGGTGATCCATGAGCTGCAGTATCTGACGAACCACTTCCCGCTCAAGACCGACGTTGCGACCAAGAACCGCCTGAATCGGAAGATGAACGACATGTGGGACCAGCTCCGATGGTTCCTCGCGATCCATTACCGCTTCAATCGGGGTCTCGATACGGAATTCTGGCGGGCCGCGCGCGCAACGGCCGATATCTCGGGGGCGGAGCAGCGCATCGCACTTTTCCGGGAGCGGGCGCCGCTTTCCGACCGGCCCTCGCTGTTCTATTCGGTGATCCCGCCTGACTTCTTCTCCGGCGATCACGCCTTCGATACGCTGCTGCTTGGGCAGCGTGTTCCGGGCCGGCTCGGCCCGGCGCGGCAGTCGCCCGCGGGCTGGGCCGGCCGAGCTGCGCTGCGCCGCAAGGTCGTCGAGCGCGCACTGACGCAAGCGCAGTCGCTGCCGCTGCTGCGCGAGCGCGAATCCAGGCTCCTCCGTCGGTTCGTCGAGAGCCCAACGAGCTGGGTCCATCACTGGATCGCGCGATAGCAATCGCAATGGAGCGCAAACCGCAAATGACTCCCGATGATCTCGCCAGTTTGCCATCATCGGGATTTCGCGAGCCTCCACGGGGGGCGGCCTGGATGCAGGTGAACGTGGCGCTGGTACGGGCGGATGGCGACGCGATCCCGAGCGCCAGGGCACTGTTCGGGGCGGTCGTACCGCGTCTGGATCGCTTCGATAGGGACGGCGCGCTGCATGGATGGTTCTTCATGCGCAAACCACCGGACGTGCGCATGCGCATCCTTGTCGATGCAGAGGCGGACGATGTCGCTGGAGCGCTCGATCGAACGCTGCAGGATACTCAAGACCGCGGCCAGATCGAGCGATTCTTCTGGAGTGAATACGCGCCCGAGCAGGAGCGCTTTGGCGGTCCCGACGGAATGATGCTCGCCCACGCCTATTTTCACGTCGACAGCAGGCTATGGTTTCACTTGGACGAGCTTGATGCGCGCGGTGTGCGCAAAGCGACAGCGGACGAGATCCTTCCAGCGATCGTGCACGACATGTTCCAGCGTTGTTGCGGCCCGGAGCGCGCAGATCAGGCCTGGCGCGAGCTCGACGCATTGGTTTGCGACACTCGGATCATTGCCGATCTCGGAGCGCCATCGTTGCCTTCTGCGCTCGATGCGTTGGCGTTTGCGCAGGGACGCGATTCGGAGGAGGGTGCCGTACTGCGGTCGTATGTCGCTGCAAACGAATTGCTCTGCAAGGGTCTAGCCGGACTTGAGGATGATCTTCCTGTCGACCGTTCACCTTCCGCGATTGCCGCGACGGTGGCACTCTTCAATTTGAATCGCCACGGGTTTCGTGGAGAGCGGTCGGCAGCGATGACGGCGCGTGTTATCTTGGCGATCGACGCGCAACAATCAAAGCGGCAGGCAATCACCGACACGCAACGTCAGCACATCAAGCGGTGAAGCGAGCGGTCCGTCGCGTCGGGTAAAACTGCGCCGCGCGGCGACGTCGCTCACATGCCGGGGTGGCGGCGTGTCCTCGAAAGTGTCGTCCGGCGCGGAGCCGTCGAGACAGGGCCCGAGGCCCCTAAGCCAGTACCAGGGGGCACCCCCGGCCGCATACGGAACGACACGATTTGCACGCCAGCGTTCACCGAGGTCGACCAGATCATCGGCATCGCACATGATTCGCTGGCGCTCACCCCAGCACGCCTCCGGAACGAACGGAAGGTAGCGGGTCACCGACGAGAAAACATACTGCACGGGATACATGGCGAACCCACGATAGCCTCCAAAGACCGTGTCGACCGGACCGTAACGCGCCCTCGCCTGCGCTGCCATGTCCTTTACGTTGCCGGCCCAGTCCAGCCCGGCGTCGGCTACTGCGGCCACGCGATGCCCCCCAACCTCGACTACATACGTCGTGCCCTGGTTGCGGACTTCGGGGTGAAGCGTCTCGCCGATCGTCGGCTGCTCGCCGTAGAACGGCAGTGCGACGACGCGCATCGCGCCAATTCTGAAGTCACTCCAATCCTCGACCGCGTGCACTGAGCGAAAACCCAGCTCCCGCAACCGGGCGGCCATGTCGATCGCGAGAACCGACTCGCGGCGAACCGCGGACACGAATATGGGCGTGTCGGCACCGCAACGCAGCAGGGTGCCAACGTCGTAGTGGTCGGGATGCGAATGCGTTATCAGAATCGCGTCCGGACGCCCCAACTCCTGAAGCGAAAGCGGCTGCCAGTCACGCGGATACAGGGTGGAAGCAGGCAGCAAAAAGGGATCGATGAGCAACTGCCGATCCCCGTCGCTGACGCACAACGTCGCGTGGCCGACGTAGGTGATACCGGGTCGTCGAGTGACGGTCGGCAAGCGATCGATCGGGCATAGCGCACCCTCGGCCGCCAGCGCATCCCAGAGTCCGCGAGCGGCCCCGATACGGGGCGGCTCCGCGCCTTGCTGCCAGTCCCCGAGATACGAAGCCAAGTCGGCGCAGACCGCCCTCGGTACGGGAATGCGTGCCGTCACGTCGCCGAGGTTCCGCACGACCAGGAGTTGCGCAGGCTTTACGAGCACCGGGTCGGGATAGAGCCACTCGTCGCGCAGGCGGCCCGGCGTCCCGCGGATACCTTCAAGGCACTGCGGAACCACGCGCTTCAGAATTGCGGCGGCGTCGCGCACCAGGCGCGGGAGGCCGTACTTCTCCCGGTATTCGGACAACACCGCAAAGCGTGCACGCAGTTCGGTGTCGCAGCGCTCCGAGACGGTGCTGCCGAATTCGGTTTCATCGTGATAATTGACCCGCAACGCAATATGCGGGCTGAGCGCCCGCCTCGCTGCGGGAACCATCGCGGCACGCTTCGTCGCCGCCTTGGCCACGCGCTCGGCCGGCAACGAGCGAGGCGGAATTGCTTGCCGATTCATGCTGGCGGATTTGATCGAGTCACGTGGCGGATGCCGAGAACTGCCTGGCGAACGGCAGCGCAAGCTCTGCGACGTGGGTCCCGTGTCCGGGGACTCGCAATCCATGGTCGGCGCTTGCTTCCTCAATCACGATGAATGGCGTCTCGATACCGATGCCCTTGAAGAAAGCCTCTACCGCGATCGGACTGTCGCGGTGTATTCGCATGCCCTCACCGGTTCCGGCGGAAACCCGCAGATGCTCGGGCCAGCCAAGTTCGTGCGCGTATTGCTGCCACGCACGGAATCGCTCGCTTCCGCGGGTGCGCAACAGGTGCGGCAGATATTCCGTGAGCACCGAGCGGCGGCCGCGCAAGACGGCACCGTGCGGGAGCATAACCCGGGGTGCAAAGCGCGGGTTCGCCACCTCGGATGCCGTCGGTATGTCGACCGCCCGCTGCCGTCGGCTCGGGAATTCATGGAATCCGGTACAAAGCAGCAATTGCGATAGTGGGTCGTCCGCGCGCATATTCGCGACGCCCAGGGTCAGCACTGCCCATGGCCGCTTTGCACCGGCAAGCTCGAGCACGAGCCGGCCAGTCGGCGGATGCACGCGGATCTTCGCTCCGACGAGCGACAGGCTGTCGGAACCCGCGCCCCACGGATCCAGTGCATCGCCTAGCAGGGAAGGACGCGCCAACGCGTTCGGATTGGCTTCGAACGGTGCGTGCAGCTCGGCCAGGGAGATACCGGTATTTGCAACGGTTAACGCGAACTCGGCGCGAATCCATTCGTTCAGGCTCGAATCATCGAGGAGGTCGCTGAAGCGCGCGCTGGCCATGGTGGGCAGGTCGCTGACGCTCCGGGCGCTGATCCTGGCACCCTGAGACAGTCCGACGACGAAGCAGCCTAGCGGTGATGCGGCGTGCTGCGCGTGCTGCGGGGACTGCGCGTGCGGCGCCAGGACCACCTCCTCCCCTGGCGTGGCGAGGCAAGCCTCCCAATGGCGTATGCGCGACGCGAGAGCGGACTCCGGCACCTCGTCTGGATTCGGCCAGGATAGGCAGAATGCGCTGGATTCCTGAGCGACCAGGTGAGTTGCCTCGGCGATGGGTACTCCATCGGACATCCGACGAGCGAGCTTCGACCTCATCAGCTCACGCTCTGCGCTCGCCGGGCTTGCCCCCCGCAACCACGCAAACTCATAGTCGTGAAGCGCGCTCAAGATCGTGCGCCAATACGTCTCATCGAGCGTGACACGCCAGGGCAGGTGCAGGTCGCAGCGCAGAACATGGCCGGCGCCGATACTCCCGGAGAGTCCGTAGGCATCTGCCAATGAAGTTATGCAGTCTCGTGATCGCTCCAACCGAGCGACGAACTCTTCCGGAGGGATGGTTTCCGCATCGAACGAAAGCGCTTCACAATGATCTTCGAGCTCTCGAACGGTCTGTTCCCATGATTTTCGCTCGCCAACTCTCAGATCGTCTGCCGCGCGACGCAACGCCATCCCGGGTGTTTCGAACTTCGTGGGAAGGTCCATCCCACCAACCAATATGCCTTCCTCGGCCAGAGCGTCCAGCAATTTCGGCAGAGCGGATCGCGAACCGCCTGGCCATGACTCGCGTTGCAAGACTTCGAGTGCCAATCGATCAAGAGGCATCGGAGGAAGGTCGGCCAGAATCGGCAGCACCATCGACAGGTCGCCACTCGCATCCACAGCCCGATGAGCGAGCCCGCCTTCGGCGGGGCGACCGAAGTAGAGCCATCCTCCGTCAGCGTCGGGGCAGACTGTGGCATTGAGGCGCCAGCGCGCGTTGCTACGGTATTCCGGCCGCGCGGCCAGCCCGCGGATGAGCGTCTGGAACGGTCGTAGATCGGGCACGAACGCATAGCGCGGAGCCGCTCTTTCCACTCGCGTGCGCTCTCCCCATCGGAGCTCGGTAACGCCGGCCCAGAGGCCATGCGGCGTGGCGCGGCCCGCCGCACGGGCCAGATAGCGGTACAACGTGTGCTCGGCGATCCGCATCGCGCGGTTCCGCGGACCGCCGCGGCGGGCGGATGCGGCAAGGACGCGAGCGTGGGCTGAAGGGCTCGCCAGCGCCAGAGCCTTGCTGAACCGAGGGTCCTCGGCGGTGACTCCCCACAGATATTCGCGCTCGCGCGCGAGCGTGCGCTCGTAGTCCTGTTCGAACTCGGCGTTTCGAGCATGCCCTGCCGCTTCATGCCGAAGGCGGTCGCCAAGTTGCAAATCGCCGAAACCGGCCAAACAAGAGACCGGCCAGGCCGCCGCTCGGAGTACCCCTGCCGGCGCCAGCCTGAAAGAATCGTTGACGCCGGTCACCCGCGCACTAGGTTCATCCCGCCAATGTGCGGGTACGCGCCCCCATCAGGCGCCGATGCAGCTCGACCCGCGGCACCAGTCGTTCCCGGTGATGGGCTTCCACGGTGAGGACAGCCGCGAAATCTGTCATCACGGTGTTGAAGTCCTCCTCGCTGAGGCCGGTTCCGGCCAGCCAAGTGGATGCCGCATCGTCGTCGAGCAGTTCCAGATCGCGGAAGAACTCGGCGCGCACCGCCTGCACCCGCACGGGGGGCAGGTCAATCCCGAGGCGCACAAGCTCGCACCGCGCCAAATCGGCGAGGAGTACCTTCTTTTCGACCACGCTGTCGTTTCCGCCGGGCCTGACGAGGACGGCAATATCCGAATTGCATGCAGGCGATGCCTGCATCGTTCCTACCATGGGCACATCACGGTGCTCATTTGCTTGCTTCCAATTTTCGCGGCCAGGGATGTCGAAGCGAACGACCCCCCAATATTCACCACGAGGGCAGAGCTGGAATATGTCGCGCCGCCGACAGCTGAGTCGAGTTGCTTTTCCGAAAGCTCCCCCGCTGCACCGTCTCGCTCCAGCTTCGCCTGGCTGTTTTTCATGACTGCTTTTGCTTCGTCCAACGTGAAGTCAAAACCGGCCGCGTTACCGGCCTTTAGCGCGATTGCGCCGTACTCTTCCTCGCTCTTGGTGGCCTTAAGCTTCGCGACTACGTCCGCCCCCGCGGGACTCGGCAGATACGTTTCGTAGAAATCCACATATGCTTTTTGTGACATAGCGACCTCCATCGTTTGCGCAAAGTTGAAATGCCGGCTTAGCCGAGTACCAAATCACAATGGACCCGAGTGAAGGCAAATGCAATGCGGTGGTCCAACTTGTACTGGCTCGATGATCTTAGTGCGCTGGCATCAAAAGGGCAAGCGAGGATTCGCCGGACGGGGATCTCAGATCATCGGACCGGGCGATTGGACGTTGCCGGCATGCCGGGGGAACTCCCCTTGAGCGGGCCGGCGACATTGCGCTCCCCGAACGATGACGCGGCGCAACAATCCAGCCCGGCAGGGCGAAACCATAACCTCCGCTCTGCGAGAAGCCGATCGATCAGATCACTCAATGCGGCTCTGAGCGCGGAGCGTCTTTCGGGGGGTAGGCTGACACGTTTGGCGAGGCTGCCCAGCAAGGTATCCACGTCCATCGGATCCGCCGGTAACGGCGCCCGATGCCATCGTGCATTACGGTGATCTGTCCGGCATCTCGGTCGAAGTAGAGATCACAATTACCTGCGGCGAAGGAGGTACGTGGCGACGCCGCCGACGGTTGCGTCGAGTTGCCTTTCCGAAAGCTCTCCGGCTGCACCCTCTCGCTCCAGCGTCGCCTGGCTGTTTTTCATGACTGCTTTTGCTTCGTCCGCCGTGAAGTCAAAACCGGCCGCGTTACCAGCCTTTAGCACGATTGCGTCGTACTCTTCGTCGCTCTTGGTCGCCTTGAGCTTCGCAACTAAGTCCGCCCCCGCGGAACTCGGCAGATACGTTTCGTGGAAATCCACATATGCTTTTTGTGACATGGCGACCTCCATCGTTTGCGCAAAGTTGAAGTGCGGCTGAGCCGAGTACCAGATCACAATGGACCCGAGTGAAGGCAAGTGCAATGGGGCGGTCCAACTTGTACTGGCTCGATGATCTTAGTGCGCTGGCACCAAATCGGCAAGCCACGATCCGCCACGATTCGCCGGACGGGGATCCCAGTTCATCGGACCGGGCGAATGGACGTTGCCGGCATGCCGCGGAAACTCCCCTTGAGCAGGCCGGCGACATTGCGCTCCCCGAACGATGACGCGGCGCAACAATCCAGCCCGGCAGGGCGAAACCATAACCTCCGCTCTGCGAGAAGCCGATCGATCAGATCACTCAATGCGGCTCTGAGCGCGGAGCGTCTTTCGGGGGGTAGGCTGACACGTTTGGCGAGGCTGCCCAGCAAGGTATCCACGTCCATCGGATCCGCCGGTAACGGCTCGAGGACCGCCTGGGCAACCTCGTCATCGCTGAGCGCGCCGATTGGAATCCAAGGGCGAAACTCAGGCTCGCCAGCCGCGCCCCGGCGCGCCTGGGACGCCCAGGCAAGATGAAACCGCTGCGGGTCACCCGGGGAGGGAAGCGCCGTACGAAAATTGAAGGGCCGCGTGTCGAAATGATCCGCATAGAGAACCGCGTACTCCTCGAACCCGGGCCAGTGCTGTTCTGGATAGAGTCGAGATCCCCGGAAAGTAGTGTGCAGCGTCGTGTTGAATTCTGAAATCAGATTTGCCACGTCATCCTGGCTCAACCCATCGCGGTTGCTCCAGCTTTTCACCGATATCGGGAAGTCCGTCGCATTGAGTGCCGGCAAATCGATGATCGCGCCGTAGGTCGCAGCGTCGTCGTAGTACGCAGTCCGGAGATCGAGACCGAACGGGTGGATGTCGAAGCTGTTGCGCGGATGATCGAGCAGCGTTGCGTTATCCACAAAAAACGCGAGTGTCTCGCGCGCGGAAGACTCGGTTTCCTGCGGGAATCCCACGATCGAGAACACGTGGACCCCGATGTGGGCATCGACGCAGTGACCGAGCACATCTCGCGCAACGGTCACATCGACGCCCTTGTCCATGTGATCCAGAGTGGCCTGCGAGCCGGACTCCAGGCCGAAGAACAGCTTTCGAAGTCCCATACGAAAGAGACGACGGCACACTTCCGGCGTAAAGCCCTTCTCGAAGCGCGCGTAGCCGACGAAACGCGGTTCGGCCGCTTGAACATCCGGTCTGTCTTCGATGGCGTCCGCCAGACGCATCAACAGATTTGGGGAGAGCGTCTCGTCCGTGATGACGAAGTGCCGCGCGCCATGTGCGAGATGCAGGTTCGCCACGTCCGCGGCGATGGTTTCGGGTTTTCGGACACGGTAAGCCTTTGGGGCCACGCGGTTGATATGCGGTATGTCACAGAACTTGCATCGATTGAAGTAGCAGCCTTTGCCCGTGAGGATCGGCAGCACCGGCAGCGGAGAAAGATAATCGTCGAGCGGAAGAAGGGAAAAATCGGGCGTCGGGAGCGCGTCGACGTCCTCGACATGAGTCGGCCCCAGCGCTGGTCGCTTGTGCGCGTCGAGCCGGATCAAATTCGGGATCGAGTTTGCCGCTCCCCGGAGGTTCGCTCCTGCAGCCAGCGCGCGGAAAGTACTCTCGCCTTCATACGGAACGATACCGTCGCAGAACACCTCGAAGAATTGGGGGCGTTCCAAAAGCTCCTTGACGAACTTTGCGTAAACCGTGCCTCCGATCAGGACCGTGTGACCATGCTCGCGGAGACGCCGCGCCAGCGTCAGGCCGGGAATGATCTGCTGTCCGTTCAGAATGGAGACGCCAACGAAATCCGGGCGATCGCAGGCCAGCGGTTTGAAGAGCCTTTCTTCCCAGAATTCGTGGAAGACATTTGCTTCGCGATCCGCGGTGACGCGTACCAGATCGCTCATGATGGTGCGATCTATCCCGTCAACCTCGTAGGCCGCGTTGCTGATGTCGTATCGGACTCGCGGAACCTGGGCCGATACCAAAGCCAACGCGGACCGGACGAGCGCTCTTGCCTGGTGATGCTCGTCGGGGTCGTAGAATTTTATTGAATCACGCAGGGTATTTAGTGCCCGACCTGCGCCTTGCATCACGGTTCCGGCGCTTGCCAGGACGTCGAGCAGCTGGGTGCGGTCTCGGGAGGTCAAATCCGGTTGCGCAAGCCGCGCGCGCGCTTTGCGCTCCGCTTCGACCAATACGTCAGGTTGAAGGCTCCAAAGCAGCCCTTCCAGATTGAGGTCCCGGACGGTGACCCGAACGCCATCGCGTTTCAAGCATGCGGCCAACGACGGGATGGCAAGGTGTGGCGCACGTGGATCCGCGGCAGGTGGAAAAAGCAATGCGACATGCATGTTTCCTCCGTTCACCAGCCATTAGGCGCAAGAGACGCTCTGCGCAAGCCCATTGTATTCCCGCGGACCACGATACCGGCCAGTCCGCCATGTACAAGCTCACGAGTTGCCACAGCCCGCAGCGGCCGCAATCAGACTCACGAGAACGTCAGTGAATCAAGACTTCGGCGTTGCCGGGGCCACCGAAGACGGGAATAGATATTCGAAGGACTTGTCGTTGCTTAACGCCGCAAGTTTCTCCGTCGCGTATCGATAACCCACCTCGGCGATTTCGTCCAGCAACTCGAACTCGAGCGTGCCGTAGCGATCTATGGGAGGGCGCAGACAAAGGTCAGCGTCTTGCTTGACCTCTCTCGTCTTCTGGCTGCTGCTGACGTCCGTCGTGCGAATCAGCACTTCGGCGATAAAAGGAACCTCAACCCGCTTGACGAACGGCAGGATACGGCTGAGCAGAAACTTCCAGGGCGATGGGATTTCCGGGAAATTGTAGGTGAACTCGTGCTCGGATCCGACGTCCACCACCAGCACCCTGCGGCAGGATCGCTCCCGCATGATGTCCCCGGGGAGATTGTTCACGATGCCACCGTCCACGAGTATGCTGCCTCCTTCGAGAACTGGTACGAACACGCCGGGCAGCGACGCGCTCGCCCGTACCGCCTTCCGCAAGGACCCGCGCTCGTGAATCATCATTGCGCTGGTGGAGAGATTGCAGGAGACACAGAAAAAACTCAGCCAGAGGTCTTCGATCGCGACATCGCCCCATATGTGCTCCGCCATTCTGTCGAGCTTGCGGCTGCGTATCAGCGATATGACCGGCGGTCCATACTCCTTGTGCGGTTTTCTATTGAGCCAGGCGTCCCGGTTGGCCTCGACCATTTGCTTCCAGTCCCGGTCCATCGCCACCAGACTGGCTATCACCGCCCCCATGCTGGTCCCGCCGATCACGTCGATGGGAACTTTCGCCTCGCGTAGGGCGCGAACCACGCCGATATGCGCGAGGCCGCGCGCACCTCCGCCGCCGAGAACCAGCCCGATAGCCATCCCCGCGAGGCAGCGCGCTACCCGTTGAAAGTCGCTCTCGGTATCCAGTCGGATATGGAAATGGTGCTGGATATTTCGGCCTGCGAACCAGCGCGCCGTCCCCGAAGGCAGCCGGCTACCATCGGGATGGAGCAGTACCAGCGTGCGACGGGCTTGTGAGACACCGTCGTCCGCACCGAGAAGCAACTTCTCCACTTCGCCCGGCGCAGAATCCGACACCGCCTGCGCGACCAGGATAACTTCGTCCGCCTGGCGAAGACAGCGGCGTGTCCACGCCGATGCGCCGGCATCGGCCTCGAAAATGAGGAAACGGTAACGCGACTCCTGCTCGGCGAGCCACGCGGCAACGCGAATTCCCGCCACCCCCTCTTCGTCCGTACCTGCGAGCCCGGGCCGCCTCAGCAGACTGTCAAATCGCGCGGCCGACAGATGCAAGGTGGGTCCGACCATTTCCAGGCCCCGCACCAATCGCTCGCAGAAACCTGCCGTCTCCATTCCCGTTCCCGCCGCCAATACCGCGATGCACTTTGCCAACGTTGCGGATTTCTGGCGCTCTTTCGCTCTGAGTCGCTGCACCACGATCCGGGCAATCGCCTGCATCACCTGAGGGTATTTCGCGACGATCTCGTCGAAGGCGTACCGTGTGATGCGTACCAGCTCGCTGTCCCGCACCGCGACCACGGTCGCCGTCCTGGGCTCGCCGGTAAGAAGTGCCATCTCGCCAATACTTTCACCCCGTGTTATCTCGCTCAACACCTGGTTGTCGTTCGCTACGGCCCTGAGGCGTCCTCCGACGACAAAATAGAGATCGTCACTACTGTCGCCGGCGGCAAACAGCACTTGGCCGGCGCGCAACCGTTTCCACTCAACTCGCGACTCGACAAACCGCAGCATCGTCTCGTCCAGCGCTCCGAACAGCCGCGGCAGGCCGATCGTGAGCTGGTCGCGCGCCAGACGCCGCCGAATTCCTCCCGCCATTTCGTGCACCGCCTGCGGCGCGGACTCCACGACTCGTTCGAACGCCTCACGGGATACCTTGACGAGCATTGCGTCGGTCACCGCCGATACGGTGGCGCCGTACACTCCCCCACCCACCAGAATCGCCATCTCGCCCGCCATTTCGCCGGGACCAAACTCCGAGAGAGTGAGTTGACTGCCGTCGTCCTGGTTCACATCGGCGCGAAGTCTTCCGGCCGTGACAACGTAGAGAGCTTGCGCAGGTTCGCCCTGGCGAAGCAGCACGTCGCCCGCGGACATTTCCACTTTCTCGAGATCGTCCCGGGCACCGGCCAATAACGCATCGCGCAATACGGGTAGCGCCCCCGAAAGACAATCGAGAAGTTCAGCAAAGTCGGAAGTCGCGCCCATCATCGTGAATTCGTTTCTCGATTCCTATTCCGTGTCCGTCTCGAATCTAGCAGCGCTTGTTCCGCTAATTGCGAATGTGCACGCGAATCACCGCTTCATCTCGGCTCAAGGTGGGTCCGATGTCGGAACGATGCGATCGCGGCCACCGACGTAATCGATTGATTGAGCGATGGCGGTTGCGGTGGCAAGAGCGCGGGAATGGCATCAGAATTGCTTGCGCACGCCCAGCACGGCGCCATATACGGTCTGATCACTCAATCCGAGTGCTGCGCTGAACTGCACGAAACCGGAAAAATTGTTCGGAAACGTTACACTGCTGCCGGCGACCAGTACCGCATAGTCGCGGGTCGGATTCGCGGTCGGAATGGCAAAGAAAGTATTGAAGGGATCGTTTACGTATTTCGAAATGATCGACGGCGAATCGTTCTTGAATTCGTGCATCCACTGTGCGGAAACGTAGGGCACGAACACCCCCGACGCCGCGCTCACGACGGTGGCGAGCTTCACGCCCAATGCCGACTGAAATGACTCGAGGGTTCGCGCATCGACGGCCAGCCCGAGTCCGTTGATCGGCTCCTCCTCGGAGAAGGCTTTGTTTTTCACCCAGATGTACCCGAGCCGGGCGGTGGGGGTGACCGTCATCCCGCCCGTCTCGTAATTGGCTCCGACGCCTATCGACATCGACCACTGGTCGCCTTTCGGCTTGGACGTCGCGGTGGTGTTGATCGCGGGAGTGCTGCTGTTGGATGGGATGAATATTATGCGAGTCGAATCGTAGTCGACATTGCCGTACGCGAGGAACCCGTCGACATACCAGTTGGCGGAGTACCAGGTTGCGTATCCGGCCGCGCCGATCGTCGCGGCTTTGACGTTGCCGAGCGACTGTTCGTAGTCGGAATGCGTGTCGCTGTAACTGAAGGCGCCACCGACGACCAAGGAGTCGGTCAATCGATAGTCAAGGCCAGCGAGCACGTTGAAACTGCCGAACTTGTACGGATCCTGAAGGGTCGTTTCGTCGACCTTGCCCCAGTTGTAGCCGACGTTGACGAAGCTGCCCCAGCGGTCGTCCATGGCGGCGTCGGCGCTCGCTCCACCGCCCGTGGCCTTGTCGCCGGCGGCACCCTGGGCGAGCGACCGTTGAGACGGCTGTGTTTGATCTCCGTTGACGCCGACGACCAGGCCGCGTGCACCGCTACGCAGGTCAAAGAGTCGGGAGCCGATCGGGCTTATCTTCGCGGCTTCGATGCCGATCTGTTTCTGCGCATTTCCCTGGACGTCCGAGACGGCTTGAACCCCGGTGCGCAATTCTGGGTTGGAGATGTTTAGACTGTTCGCGGTCAACCCGGAGCCGCTCAACTGATTGGCGGTCTGTACCATGACGCGGCAGGTATAGAACAATCGCTCGGCCGGCGTGCCTTGGGGATTGGCGACGTATCCACTGGGCCCAAACTGAACGCAGGCGACGTTGACCGCCGTGGCCGTGGGCTGCTGGAGTTCGGTCAACCCCGGAAGTTTCGCCAGGTTGCCCTGACCACTGGCGGTTCCGGAAAACGCCACGATGCACGAGAGCCACATCGCCGCTAACGCGCCCATGCGCCGTGCCCAACGCAGTGTGAACTTTGTCAAAGCGTTCTCCCCGAGTAGTATGCAACGCCATGTAATGACATGGCTGATGCGCCGAAATTCGCCGACCAGGGTTGCTGGGGTCGGACGTGAACTCGTGCCGCGATTCGCCGCGTCACGTGCGTACGGCGCGCCTTCCTTTCCGTCCATTGCGCGCTGGCACCCACACGCAGCATCGCAAAGAACGTCGAGCGATGTCAATCGGCACTTCACCAGGCGAACCTCCCACGGCGATACCCGGGGCCGCCAGCGCTGCCATTGCCGGGGATGTCGTGCCGGGGTGGGAGGGCCTACGAGTTGCCCGAGCCGGCTACGCCGAAGGAACGCGAGGGAGATGCACGGCTTGGGTGTCGCGGTATCAGATCTTCGGCACGAACAGGAAATCGCCCGAGTCGCCCCCTGCGAAGCGGATCGCGCCGTACTCCGGCCGCTGGTCGAACTTCTGGCGCAGCGCGATGTTGAGCACCCGTGCCGAGATTTCGCGATACAGCCGCATGCCTTCGAGCACATCATGGTTCTGGGACAGGATATCGATGAAGATCGAGGCAAAAACCGAATATTTTCCGCCGCCACTGTCCAGGACCGGTTTCAGCCCGCCGCTCGTAAGCGCCGTCCGTGAACGCGCTTCGGCGATCTGCTTCAACCAGTTGCTTCTCTGTTCGTCGGTCAAGCCTGTCTCGAGCTGACCAATCGACGAGCGTGTCAGGGCGCCCGAATAGCATGAATCGGCGACGATCAGGACGTGCCGGGCCGCCATCGCGTTCAGGATCTCGGTGAGGCTGGAGCTCGAAATCCAGTTGGCGTTGCTGCCCGGCTCCGCGTCGATCGGCAACCAGTTTGCGGTGCCGTTCGCGCGGTCGAGTTCGCCGTGGCCCGCATAGTAGATGAGCAGACTGTCCTTATCCGTTAGCGTGTCGCGCAGCCTGTTCAATTCGGTCAGCATCTGGTAGCGCGTGGCATTGAGCAGCATCGTGACCTTGAACCCGTAGCGGTCGCGCAGAATCGGCGCGATGTCGGAAACGTCCGCTTCCGGGGTGTTCAATCGCTGTAGCTTTTCGTACTTCGCGTTGCCGATGACGATCGCGTAATAGTTGCCGGCGTTCAGACTGGGAATTTTCGGCGCCGCCGCGACAGCGGGCCGGGCGGTAGTCGAGTCCTCTTCCAGGAGGAATTCGAGCCTAACGCTTTTGCCCTGACGATCCACGGCGAGCAGGGCCACACGCGTCTTGCCCGGTGCCAGATCGACGCTCGTCTTGAACAACCCGTTCGCATCGACTTCCTGCGTGACGTCGTTTGCGGTGAGCGACATCAGCCCCGCGGGCGAGGTCACGCGCCCGACGATGTCACGGGTGCGCACGCCCGCGCGCACCTTGACCGTGGCCGTGTCGCGCGTGATGACGATCTGCGGATCGATGATCTGGATCGAAGGCGGCGCGACGGCGGCGACCGGTTTCACCGGCTCCGGTTTGGTCTCGAGCGTCGCAACCTTGGTCCTGTAACCGCTGACCTGGGTCTCAAGGCGGGCGATGTCCTCCTTCTGGCGCGCTAGTTCGGCATTGCGCTTATCCAGGTCGGCCTCGATCACCTTCAGCCGCGCGGGGTCGGCTTGTGGTCCGGCCTGCTTCTGCAGCGAGAACTCCGCCCGCATCGATTCGACGCGCTGCTCGGCCGCGGCGGCGGCCTTTTTCTTCTCGTCGATCTGAGCCTGGCTTTGCGCGAGCTGCCTGCGCGCCTCGCCAAGCTCCTGCCGCAGCGCGGCGCTCTCGCCTTCGAGGCCCGCGAGCTTCGTCCTGTAATTCTCCGCGCCCTGCTCGGCCAGCGCGACCTGCTGCCGACGTTTCTCCAGCTCGGCTTCGCGCTCCTTCAGCAGCGCTTCGAGCCGGCGCGTCTCTTCGACGTTGCCTGCGGCGGTGGCCTGCTGCTTCTGCTGGAGCAGGCGCTCGATTTCCCGGCTCGACCTCAACCGCTCCTCGTCGAGCGCGCGTCGGGCCTTCTCGAGGTCCTGCCGCGTGCGCTCCAGTTCCTTGCGCAGCGCGTCGAGATCCTCCTTCGACACGGTCGGTGCCGAACTTTCGAGACTGATCGTGCCTTCGATACCCGCCGCCTTTCGGTAGAGCTTCAATGCCGCGACCGGGTCCTTCGCAACGCCGAGCCCCTGCTCGTAGAGGAAGCCCAGGTTCGTCAGGGCGCGCGGGTAGCCTTGATCGGCCGCCTTTTGGTACCACTGCGCAGCGTTCACGTAATCTGGCGCCGTACCGACGCCCTTTTCGTAGATCTCGCCGACGTTTGTCTGCGCGACCTTGTCACCCGATTCCGCCTGCGGCAGCCAGACCCGAAGCGACGTGGCAAGATTGGCGCGGTCGTAGGCGACATATTCGCCACCGCGGATTGCGCAATCCGACGCGGCCGTTTTGATCGCCCGACGCGGGGCCAGATAGGTCATGGCGGCACCGAGTTGGCGTACCTGTGCCGGGAGCGTGCAATCGACAATCAGCAGCGCGTCGGCGCCTTGCCGTGAGTCGACCGTCGCGACCCTGATATCCGGCGCCGCACCGGCCGCGATGTGGCAAACGAGCAAGCCGACAATGCCCCAGCCGCACGAGCACAATGCGCGGACAGCGCGCCTACCGTCAGCTGAATCCATCCCGCGCATAGACTTGTCCTCAAGGCGACCGCTTTGGCGGGATCGCCTTCCCCGCTCCGTCAATCCCGCCAATCGGTCTCATCGCGACCCATTGGGGGTGATCCGGCACCTGCCGTGAGCACCATAATGTAGTCTCAGGCTGGCACCGTGCGCAATGGCCGCACCAGACGGCGCCGGTTCTGCTTCATATTGCGGGCGGCCTTCGGCAATCACCGCTGACGTTGGGTGATGCTTTTAGTTGTACTCTGCGATTCTTTTGATTCAGGAATAACCCCGTGAGCGCGGTGTCCGTTTGCGCAAGCCTTAGATGGACAGCCGGACGATGCGTAGCGTTGGGAATGCTCGCGGCGCTATCGGCATGCGCCACGCCCGCCGAGCGTTTCGACCGGCGCGCCTCCGCGCTCGGCCTGCAGGCGACGCGTCTGTCTGGCGAAGGATTTACCCATCGCGCCTACGTGGCCGGCATGCAGCCGGGTTCCAACACGCTGCACGTCTACATCGAGCATGACGGGACGCCCTGGATCGACTTCGACCACGTCTCCGACGATCCGATTCCGCGCAGGCCTTTCGCGCTCGAGCTGATGGCGAAAGACTCAGGCCCGCGTCTTTTCCTCGGCCGGCCCTGTTACTTCGAGTCGCGTGCGGATTCGCAGTGCAATCCGTTGGTTTGGACGCACGGACGTTACTCCACTGCCGTCGTTTCGAGCATGGTCACCGCCCTGCGCAGTTTCCTGTCCTTGCATCCGTACCGGTACGTCGTCCTCGTCGGCTACAGCGGGGGCGGGACGCTCGCGTGGCTGATGGCCTCGCGGATCCCGGAAACCACGCGCGTAGTCACAATTGCCGCCAATCTCGACGTCGACGAGTGGGCCCACATCCATGGCTACAGTCCCCTTTCCGGCTCGCTCAATCCGACGCTCGCGCCCGCGCTCGCACCGTCGATCGATCAGCTCCACTATGTTGGAGGGCGTGACACCAACGTCACGCCTTCGGTCGTGGGGTCGTTTGCGCGCCGTCACCCCGAAGCGCGCGTGATCGAGATCGCCGATTTCGATCACCGCTGCTGCTGGATCGAGCGCTGGCCCGAGCTACTCTCCGGCGCGCGCGCCGCGGCGCCTGCCGGCAGTCCACCCGCCGGGACGGCAAACGTCGGTGCACAGGCGTCGCGCCGGTAGCGAAAACGAGGCTCGCCGTGCGATTGCTTGAAACCCCAGCGCTAACCGGGTAAGTCTCAGCGTTAACCGAACACTTGAGTCTCGGCGAACATCTTAGGGTGGTTTCGAGGCATTTCATGAACTTCGGTCATCGCAAAGAAGCTCCGACCGCAGGGTCTTGCCGGTCCCGCCGGGGTGTCCGGATACGGGATGCTCCCGATTTCTACGGAATTCCTGGTTGCCATCACGCGGGCGTATCTTGCGCATGAGGCCGCGACCGGCGCAGCATCCGCAGCGTCGTCCGCCAATGGCAAGCGGAGCATTCCGGAAACCGTGATGGACCACGTTGCCGGCGGCTCGCAACGACAGCAGAAGGAGAATTCAGACATGGAATCGAGTTCACTGATCCTGGTTGTACCCCCGATCCTGCATCCAGTTATGCCACCGCTGGGTGCCAACTTGTTGGCGCCGGGGTGCGTGATGGCAGGAATTGCGACGCAGGTCGTCGAGGCGAACGTTTCGTTCGCGGGACGTATCGGTTTCGAGCTCGCCGGGCGATTTGCCGCATCTCCGCCGCACCGACTGCTCGGCGAAGCAGTCTTCATGGCGGCGGCATTTCCCGAGCGGGCCGGCGAGCATGCCGCCGTCCTGGCACGTCTGCGTTTCGCCAAGGGCCCCGGCACGGTCGCCATACGCTGGCAGGCGGCGCCCCTGGAGGAGGAAGCCATCCTGCGCTGTCTCGCTGCAATCCCGGGTTTCATAGCAGAAACTGCCCGCGATATCGTCGCCGCCGGACCCCGGATTGTCGGCTTCAGCAGCATGGGACAACAGACTATGGCGAGCATCGCGCTGGCGCGCGAGATCAAACGCCTGGACCCGTCCATCGTCACCGTGATCGGCGGTTCGAATGCCACGGCCCCGATGGGCGCTGGGATCCTGGCGAGTACGTCTGCGCTCGATTATGCGTTTTCCGGCGAAGCCGATATCGAATTTCCAAAATTTTGCCGTGCGTATCTCGATCGCGGCGAACTACCCATCGCCAGGGTCATCCACTGCAGCCCCATTCACGACATGGATAGCCTGCCGGAACCGAACTACGACGCCTATTTTGCAGCCTTGGCACCGCTGCGCGACCGCGATGCCATCGCACGCCAAGCGCCGGATAGCCTGATGTTCGAATCCTCACGCGGTTGCTGGTGGGGTGACAAGCACCTCTGCAAATTCTGCGGGTATATTCCACCGACAGTCGGCAAATATCGCATGCGCTCGCCCGAGAAAATCGTCGAGGCGATTCAATCCCTGGTGAAGCGTTACGGGATCAGGCACATTCGCGCAAGCGATGCGATCATGCCGGCTCAGTTTCCGAAGACGGTGCTGCCGATGCTGATCGAACGCGGAATTGAATGCACGCTCGCTTATGAAATAAAGTCCAATCACCGAGAAGAAGATCTCGACACCTGCGCGCTTGCCGGTATCAATGAGTTGCAACCCGGGATCGAATCTTTATCGAGTCATGTGTTGACTCTGATGGACAAAGGCGTATCCGCACTCGACAACGTCCGCCTTCTGCGCAACGCGCGTTCTCGTTCCATTGCAGTCATCTGGAATTTCCTTACTGCGATTCCAGGTGAAACCAGTGCCGATTACCGTGCGATGTGCGAACTTATCCCATTGATCGCGCACCTTCCAGCGCCTGTCCGTTGGGGGCCGATTCATGTATCGCGTTACAGTCCTTATCAACAGGACCCGAAGCGCTACGGCATTTCGAATCTGCAGCCCATGCCACCGTACATCGAACTGTTCGGCGAACAGGCGGATCAAGTATGTAGCAACTTCGATTCCGATTACACGACGGAAGCCTTGCAAGACCAGCCGCTACTCGCGAAGTTCGAGCATGTCATCGGTAAGTGGACCGATGTCTGGCAGTTTGGCGAAACACCACCCAGCCTGGAGCTGCATCCGCTCGACGCGACCTGGGCATTGATCAAGGATACGCGCGAGATCGCTCCGCAGCCCTGGCGATTGCTCGATCAGGCGGCGCGCGCAGCGCTGGTTGCCGTGCGCGAGCCGGTCCGCGAGGACTTGCTCGACGATGGGGCGCGTGACCAACTACCGATGCTGGTCGAGGCGCTACTGGTTGCGTCCTACGAAGGCCGGTTCATGTCGCTAGTCACTGAGCCGGTCTTAGGTAGGGATCTCGTTCAGCAGCGGAAGCGACAACAACAGCGCATGTTCGCGGGCCAGTTGGATGCTGCGGTTGCGGCAGGCACCATTGCCGAAGCAAGTTCCGCGTGAGCGCGGCGAAGTCACCCGCGCGAATGGCGATGAGTGCCTGGGTGTCGCTGCGCATTCAGATTTGCGCGCTCATGCGTGGTCGGATGCACGCCGCCGAGAAACTTCAGGATCGAGAGCCGCTCGGATCACGACCTTGATCGCTCCGGTAACCACCCGCAACCTTGGACCTGCCACGCTACGTGTTGCACAGATGGCCACGTCAAACAAGAGGAGTCGGGCTTGATTACCTGCAACACCTTTCCCGGGGCCCGCAAGGAGATGCGTTCCCGCAAAAGCAAGGTGCTTCCGTCACGGGTTTAGGCCTTGGCTTGCACTTGCAATTTGGCGGACAGGTATGTCAGTTTCAGGGCAGCAGGTGAGGATGTGGATTGAGCGCGGAATCGAAGCGGTGAGGCAGCCAAGCACCCGGACGGATGCCAAATGCCGAGTCACGGTCCGCACGCACTGCACACTGTCCGCTCGTTGCCAGATTGCAATCCGTGTGCGCTGGCGAGGCTTTCGGCAAGGACGGGCTTCGGCCCGTCGTGGCCAACAACCGAGCGGTTGACCCGCACGGCCAAACCACCAATACTGAGACGCGCGAGATTTCGAATGTCTTTCCGTCCGGCCGCCACGAAATGGCTGGAGGCTGGCATGCCAGGGAGGAGGTTGAGTCGATGAACGGGCTGTCTTCGATGGCCGCAAGACAGCTCCTCGTCCTGTCCTGCTTGGTCTGCGCGGGTTGCAGCGACAAGCCGCAGGCAATTCCGCAGGCGCGGCTGGTCAATGTCGTACGCGTGTCCTTCGGCAGTACCGGCAGCGATGTTGCCTACTCGGGAGAAGTACGTCCCCGCTACGAGATCAATCTGAGCTTTCGCGTGACCGGCAAGATCGTTGCGCGCAACGTGGAAGTCGGCAGCCTAGTAAAGAGAGGCGACGTCCTGACGCGACTCGACCCGGAAGACCTTCAACTGAACGCCCGCAGTGCACAATCCCAAGTGGCGGCGGCCACGTCCGAATACGAGCAAAGCAAGGCCGAACTCGGGTCCTATGCCGATTTGTACAAGAAGCAATTCATCGGCAAGGTGGAGTTCGACCGGCGCAAGAGCGCATATGACGTGGCCAACGCAAGATTGGAGCAGGCGAAGGCGCAACTTGTAGTCACCACGAATCAGGCCGGCTATACGACACTCGCCGCCGATCACGCGGGCGTGGTCACGGCAATCCTGGTCGAGGTCGGCCAGGTGGTCGCGGCCGGCCAAACCGTCATGAAGCTGGCGCGCACCGATTATCGCGAGATTGTCATTAGCGTTCCCGAAAATCGCCTGTCCGAATTAAGCGCTACAACCGAAATCGCCATTTCGCTGTGGACGGATCCGTCGAGGATGTACCGCGGAAGGGTCCGGGAGGTCAGTCCGTCCGCCGATCCGGTTACGCGCACGTATGCCGTCAGGATCAGCGTGCTCGATGCCGATCCGGCGATGAAGCTTGGCATGACCGCCAACGTCCACCTGAAGGGCGGTCAGCGCACTCGCGCTGTCATGCTGCCCGCAACTTCCTTGTTTCAGGATGGCGGACGTGCCGCAGTCTGGGTGGTCGACACGGCGAGCAGCCAGGTGAAGCTGCTACCGGTCGATGTTGGCCAATATGTGAATGACAAGGTGGTCGTGCTGTCCGGGCTCAGCGAAGGCGAAATGGTTGTGCTTGCCGGAGTGCACAAGCTGTTCGCCGGTGAGAAGGTCCGCGTGCACGAGGAGCCGGTCAAAGGGGCGGTGAAGTGAAGCGTTTCAATTTGTCCGAGTGGGCATTGGAGCACCAATCGCTGGTGCTCTTTTTCATGCTTGCGCTGTTCGCGGCGGGATTGGTTTCCTATTTCAGGCTCGGGCAGGCGGAGGATCCCGAATTTACGTTCAAGGTCATGGTGATCAGGGCGATCTGGCCGGGCGCATCGCCGTCGGAGATGGTGCAGCAGGTCACGGAGCGGCTGGAGAAGAAGCTGCAGGAGACGCCGTATCTCGACAACGTGCGTTCGTTCACCAGTTCAAGCGAAACCACGATCTTCGTGACGCTCAAGGATTCGACACCGCCGAAGGACGTCGCGGGCGTGTGGTACCAGGTCAGGAAAAAACTTGGCGACATCCGCTTTACGCTGCCGGAAGGCACCCTTGGCCCGTTTTTCAACGACGAATTCGGTGACGTATTCGGGAACATCTACGCCTTCACCGGGGACGGCTATACGTACGCGGAACTGAAAGATTACGTCGAGGATGTCCGCAAGGAGATCCTGCGCGTACCGGCCGTAGCGAAAGCCGAGATCATCGGCGACCAGGATCAAAGGATCTACATCGAGACCTCCCATAGAAAATTGGCTACGCTCGGCATTGATCCGCACGCCATCTTCAATGTCTTGCGCGAACAAAACGCGATGACGCCCGCCGGTTCGATCGATACCCGCTCAGACCGGATCGTCTTGCGCATTTCCGGCGGCTTCGATTCGGTCGAGAGCATCCGCGAGATCGGGATCCAGGCCAACGGGCGGTTGTTCCGACTCGGCGATATCGCGCGCGTCTATCGCAGCTACGTTGATCCGCCATTGCAGAAAGTGCGCTACATGGGAGAGGACGCAATCGCGCTGGCCGTGTCGATGGCGAAGGGCGGCGATATACTGCGGCTCGGGCGCGACCTTGACCAGGCCTTTGCGCGCGTCAAGCGCGACCTGCCGGTCGGCATCGAGGTGCACCAATATGCGAGCGAGCCGGAGGTCGTCAGGCGGTCGGTCGACGAATTCATGAGGACGCTCCTCGAAGCTGTCGTGATCGTGCTTGCGGTCAGTTTCTTCAGCCTCGGCTTCCGCTCCGGCCTGGTGGTGGCTCTATCCATTCCGTTGGTTCTGGCCGTTACCTTCATGATGATGAAGCTGTCCGGAATCGACCTGCAGCGCATCTCGCTGGGCGCACTGATCATCGCACTCGGTCTGCTGGTGGACGACGCCATTATCTCGGTGGAATCGATGTCCACCAAGATGGAGCAGGGAATGGAGCGGGCGAAGGCCGCCGGCTTCGCCTATACCTCGACTGCGTTCCCGATGCTCACCGGCACCCTGATCACCGCCGCTGCGTTCACCCCGGTCGGATTTGCCCGGTCGGCCGCGGGCGAATACACGTATTCAATTTTCGCGGTGGTGACTATCGCCCTGGTCGCGTCATGGGCGGCGGCGGTCCTGTTCACGCCCTATCTCGGGTACAAGCTGCTGCCCGACTTTACGCACGATGCACCGCCTCCCTCCCTGTTCCGGCGGTTCGTCCACGCGCCACTGCGTCGATGGATTCCGCGCCTGATTCCGGCGCCGGCACCTCCCCGTCACGGCGACGTCTACGACGGCCCGTTCTACCGGCGCTTTCGGGAACTGGTGGGTTGGTGCGTCACTTACCGCAAGACCGTAATCCTGATCACGGTCGCCGTATTTGCATTCTCGATCTTCGGCTTTCGCTTCGTTGAGAACCAGTTCTTTCCATCATCGAACCGCCCCGAATTGATCGTGGACCTTTGGTCGCCGCAGGGCGCTTCGTTCCAGGCTAGCGAGATGCAAGTCAAGCGCATGGAAGAAAGGCTCAATGGCGACGAGAACATTATCAACTATGTTGCCTACGTTGGCACCGGTAGTCCACGCTTCTATCTTCCGCTGGACCAGGAGCTCGGACATCCGAACTTCGCGCAGATTGTGATCGTCACGAAGAACAACAAAGCGCGCGAACTGCTGTACGACAAGATAAATCGCGTTCTCGAGACAGACTTCACCTTGCTGCGCGGGCGCGTGAACCGGCTGGAGAACGGTCCGCCCGTGGGTTACCCGATACAGTTCCGGGTGATCGGCAACGACATACCGACGGTGCGCAAGATCGCGGTCGAAGTTGCGTCCATCGTGCGCGCCAATCCGAATACCCGGAATGTACACCTCGACTGGAACGAGCAGGTCAAGAGCGTCCGGCTCGAAATCGACCAGAACAAGGCACGCGCCATCGGCGTGAACTCGCAAGGCCTGGCGACGGTGCTCAACTCGGTCCTGACCGGCTTCAGCATCACCCAGTATCGCGAGCAGGACAAGCTGATCGAAGTCGTTGCGCGTGGCGAATCCGGCGAGCGGCTCGATCCCGGCAAGCTGTCCGAGATCAACGTGCCGACGCAATCCGGAAAATGGATTCCCCTGGCGCAGATCGCGACGATGAAGTACGGTTTCGAGGAAGGCATCATCTGGCGCCGCAACCGGCAACCAATCGTCACGGTGCGCGCCGACGCCCGGGGTGACGTACAGGCGCCGGTGATATCCAAGCAGATCGAACCGCAGCTCGACGCGCTGCGTTCGCAACTGCCGGAGTACTACCGCATCGAGATGGCCGGGGCCATCGAAGAGAGCGCCAAAGGTGTGAATTCGATAGTCGCCGTGATACCGCTCATGCTGATAATGGTGCTCACGCTTCTGATGATCCAGTTGCAGAGCTTCCAGAAGACCTTCATGGTGCTGCTGACCTCGCCGCTCGGGTTGATCGGCGTGGCCATCATCCTCCTCACTTGGAACGTGCCGTTCGGCTTCGTCGCGAATCTGGGCGTCATCGCTCTGTTCGGCATGATCATGCGCAACTCTGTAATTCTGGTCGATCAGATCGAACAGGACGTCAAGGCGGGGCATTCGCAATGGGATGCGATTGTCGGGGCGACGGTGCGGCGGTTCCGGCCGATCGTACTGACGGCGCTTGCCGCCGTACTGGCGATGATCCCGTTGTCGCGCAGCAGCTTCTGGGGACCGATGGCCGTCGCGATCATGGGCGGGCTCATTTCCGCGACCATTCTTACGCTGCTGTTCGTGCCCGCACTTTATGCAGCCTGGTTCCGTGTCAGGAAGCCGGTGCCGGATCTGCCGCACAACACGGCGTGAGGCCAATCGTCGTCGATGCGCTGGTCTTCAATATCGATACTCTTGTTCTTTGCGCGAACCATATTGCGGCCGATGCGGAACATTGTTTCTCTTCGTCGTTACGCAGCCAGAGATTTGCAACGAAGGAGATAGGGGCGATGAACGGACTGACTTCGACGATGGTACGACGACTCCTCGTTCTCGCATGCATGGTATGCGTCGGCTGCACTCAACAGCCCAAACCCGGAACAGTCCTCGACGAAGCCAAACAGGTCGGGCGCGATGTGGCCTCTTTTCCCCACGCCAGTGAGGACTACTTTCACGATATGGACGGCGGCGTGGCACTCACGCTCGAGGAGATCAAGGGGCGCAATATGTGGCTCGTCTGGAGCGGCGGCAACGACCGATTCTGGAACACCATAACCGACTACACGTTCGGTGCGGTCGATCTGCTGAAGATCATCAGTTCGCACCCCAGCCTGGGTCATTCGCGAGCCAACCGCTGGAGCTATTTCGGCCTCGTCAACGAACCCTGCTTCGAGACCGTGCCCGGACCCAACAAGATGCGCCGGAACTTGTGGCTGGACGTGCGCAGCCAGGACTGCCCGGCAGACCCGTTCGAAGACGAAGCCAAGTACCCCGGTGTGGCGATCGGCGCGCGTGGCAAGCCTCTGGGCGACGGCACGACCTTGCCCGTAGGCTCGTTCTATGGCTACGCCACCGGAATCGTCGGCTTGCGCCTGTTTCCGAACCCGGCCTTCGACGAGAAAGCGGCCACGGCCTGGGACGCCGAGAAGTATTACACCGACCCCACGTACTACAACCGCAAGGACTTGGTCCGGCCGTACCGGGTCGGCATGTCGTGCGGCTTTTGCCATGTCGGCCTCAGTCCGGTAAATCCGCCCGCCGATCCGGCGCATCCCGAGTTCGCCAACCTCAGCTCCTCGGTCGGAGCGCAGTACATGTGGGTGGATCGCCTCTTCATCTTCAACTCCAACAAGCCGGAGGGTCAGAAGAACTTCATGTACCAGCTCGCCCATACTTACCGGCCGGGCACCATGGATACCTCGCTGGTCTCGACCGACAACATCAATAACCCTCGCAACATGAATGCGGTCTACGACTTCGTAGCGCGCATGGATATGGCCAAACGGCTCGGTCAGGAAAAGCTTGCCGGCGGCGAACTCGACAACAGGCAATTCAACGACTTCGTCGGCAGCGGACCGCTGCTCGACTACTATTACAAGTCCGACTCATTTGTCCGCACGCCCCATGTGCTGAAGGATGGCGCGGATTCGGTGGGCCTGCTTGGGGCGCTCAATCGGGTCTACCTCAACATCGGCGTGTTCAGCGAGGAGTGGCTCCTGCATTTCAACCCGGTGGTCGGCGGCAAAACGGTCACGCCGATCCCCATCGCGACCGCGCAGAAGAATTCGACCTACTGGCAGGCGACCGAAGCCGGCACGCCGAACACGGCCCTCTTTTTCCTCAAGGCCGCGCAGCCCGATCGGCTCAAGGATGCGCCGGGCGGAGACAGGTACCTGAGCACCGATGCGACCACGCTCGAGCGCGGCAAGGTCGCGTTCGCCGACACCTGTGCCCGCTGCCATTCGAGCAAGCGGCCGCCGCCCAATCCCGAGCTGAAGCTCGATCCGGTCGCCTGCCAGGGGCCGGGCTACCTGGACTGCTTCAAGCGGTACTGGAAGTGGACCCAAACCGACGACTACAAGGCGCAGATGCGAAAAATCGTGAAGGCGCCGGACTTCCTGCAGGGAAACTACCTTTCCAGCGACGCGCGCATCCCGGCAACACTGTTGCGCACGAATGTCTGCAGTCCGTTGGCGACCAACGCGATCGCCGGCAACATCTGGGACAACTTCTCGTCGCAGAGCTACAAGCAGTTGCCCTCCGTCGGCACGGTCACGTTGAGCGACCCGTTCACCGGCGTGCCCATGCCGTACGCGATGCCGGCCGGAGGAAGAGGCTATACGCGGGTGCCGTCGCTGATCAGCATCTGGTCGACCGCTCCGTTCCTGCTCAATAACACCGTCGGCCCCTTCGACCAGGACCCCTCGGTCGAAAGCAGGATGAAGGTGTTCGACGCCTCGATTGTGCAGCTGCTGTGGCCGCTACGGCGCGACCACGACGCGATCCTGGGCGACAAGATTCTGGGCACAATCGATCGCACGACCCAGCGTAGCGAAGTGGTCATCCCGGTCGGCTTTGTTCCGGCGGCGCTGCTGCCGCTTCAGGGGACGATGCACCGCTGGTTTCCATGGCTCGTCGGAGAGGGTGGCGACATCGTGCTCGGACCGATTCCGCAGGGTGTGCCCGTCGCCCTGCTGGCCAACCTCAAGTTGCGTGCCGAGACCGACAGCCTGCAGGCCAAGGGCGCACACGTGCTCGAAATCGGCGAACTCTTACTGAAGCTAAAAGCCGATCTCGCGACCGCCCCGGCCCACGCCAGCGACAGCGACCTGCGCGAGCGGTTCGTGAACCTCAGGAAACCGATGCTGACCCTGAGCAAGTGCCCGGACTTCGTCGTCAACCGCGGCCACTACTTCGGCACCCGTGAATTCAACCAGCAGGCGGGCTTGAGCGCGGATGAGCAGGCGTTCGGCCGCGACCCGGAACTAAGCGACGAAGACAAGCGGGCGCTCATCGAGTTCCTGAAGACGTTCTGATCGCTGACGCGGGCAACGCAGGCATTTGCACCCATTGCAGACGTCGAAGGGGACAAATGGGAGAAGGTCATCGCGGGCTCCGGCGCCGGAGGCGCCACGCTGGCGGCCCATCACAGCGCAAGCGCGCGCGGCCGGGCGGGCCCCGCGACGCAAGAATCGCCTTGGAAAGGTAGGCTGACATGGCCAGTAG
This sequence comes from Betaproteobacteria bacterium, assembly GCA_039931775.1. Lineage (GTDB taxonomy): Bacteria > Pseudomonadota > Gammaproteobacteria > Burkholderiales > Casimicrobiaceae > CAIWHR01. The sequence goes on from JBDTRG010000129.1 coordinate 95,682, forward strand.
CGTCATCTTCACACCGTTCACCATCAACAACGTCCAGTTCAGGAACCGAATTCTGAGGTCTTCGGTTGGCGGGCGGATGTCGAACTACGACGGGACCGTAACCGATGTCTGGAAGAACTTCGAAAAGCGCTTCGCCGACGGCGGCGTCGGTGGAATCATTTCAACGACGTTTCACGTCAACAAGGATCGCGTGTCTCCACTGCAGTACCCTTCCATTGCGGACCAGCGATTCGTGCCATACCTGAAGAAATTTGTCGCGGGAATCAAGCGGGATAGCCCGGAATGCAAGTACATCGTGCAGATCGGGGACCCAGGCTACACGACGTACATGAGTCTGTTTCCGAAAGAGCAGGACAGCAGGTCGTCGTCGGCGGGTTTCGATCTGGGCTTCGGGTACAACAACACGCGAACCATGATGTCGAACGCCGAGATAGAAATGGCAATCGGCGACTTCGCCAATGCCGCGGAGCGCGTTCGCGCCGCAGGCGCCGACGGGTTGGAAATCACTGCAACCAAAGGCTACCTCATTCACCAATTCCTCAATCCCGGCATAAACCGCCGAACGGACGACTGGGGTGGCAGCGCAGACAACCGGTTCCGCTTCTTGCAAAGAATAGTGGAAGCCGTGCGCGACCGGGTCGGGCGCGGTTACTTGTTCGGGGTCAGACTCTCGGCCGCGGATTTTAACTACAGTCCGCTGCAACTCTCCATGCTTCGTTTCCCCTCGATTCTCCTATCGCGGGAACATCGAATTGGCAACGACATGACGCAGATGCTCGATTATGCGAAGCGGCTGCGCGACCTCAATGTCGACTACCTGCACGTTGTCGCGGGGTATGGCTTTCCGAATCCGCGGGATACGCCGGGCCCATTTCCGTTCGACGAGATCAGGATGTTTTACAATTCCACACGACATCTCAGCCTGAAAGCAGCTGCGCGCTCCACGTTGCTGAACGCGATGCCGACGCGCCTCGCACGATGGATCTTGAATCTCGGCTGGACGTACCGGCCGGGAATCAATCTGGATTTCGCCAAAATATTCAAGAGAGAGACCGGTGTACCGGTTATCGCAAACGGCGGGTTTCAAGAGAAAGTCTTCATCGAGAATGCGCTCGATTCGTCCGGCTGCGATATGGTATCCATGGCTCGGGCGTTGATCGCAAATCCGGATCTTCTCGAAATGTTTCAGGCCGGCAAGAATTTCCCCGACCGTCCCTGCTCACACTGCAACCGGTGCGTGGGAAGAACCGTAACTAGCCCGCTGGGTTGCTATGATCAGCGGAGGTTCGCCTCGCTGAAAGACATGCAGGATCAAATCATGGCATGGAATCATCCAGATCCCGCGTGAGCCGCAGTTACAATGGGCCCGGGCCGGCGCGGGGGCTCGGCCCCTCGCCGTCTAAGACCGGCGTCCGAGCGGCCGTTCCCCTTCCGACTGAACGACGGAGACAACATGAATGCGACAGTCGACTTCATCATCCTGCTGCGGCGAGTGGTGGCGCCGCTGTTGTTGTGCGCCGGCATGCTATCGCCGACAGCGCGCGCGGCCGGCGTAGCGATGGTGACCGACCTGCAAGGTAAGGCCACTGCATCGGGCGACGGCCAGACGTACGATCTCACGATTCTCGCCGAGCTGGAAGCTGGCGCCAAGATTCAACTCGGCGCTGGCGCAAATCTCGTTGTGCTCTACCTCGACGGTGGCGACGAATACGTCTTCAAGGGGCCGAGCATGATCGAATTCAGGCCGAAACAACCTGAAGTGCAAAGCGGCGCGAAACCGGAACGACGCGACCTGACGCTTGGCAACGGGGCAAAGGACATCCGCATCAAGGCGGTCGGCATGGCGCAGGTTGCGTTGGTGATGCGCGACATCCGCGCCAACGCGCGCATCCAGCTGTTGAGCCTCCACAATACACGCACACTTGAAGCCCGGCCCGAATTTCGCTGGACGGCGCTGCAACCGGCGTCGAAGTATGTATTCAAACTTGCCGACGAAACCGGCCGAATGATGTACGAAGCGGAAGTGATTGACACGTCGATCAAGCTTCCCGCCGTCGTGCAGCTGAAGGAAGGTGTGCCCTATACGTGGGAAGTGTCGGTCCGAATGCCCGACGGCAAAAAGTATTCGAGCTCAGCCGAGTTTGCGATTGCTCACGCCGACCTTCGCGCTCAGGCGAAAGCGTTGCGTCCGGCAGCGTCGGCGCGGCTGTCGACCCGGATCGCTTATGCGGCATGGCTCAATCAGATGGACCTGAAAGACGAGGCGCGCACGTACTGGGAGGCCGCTTCGGCCGAACGCCCGGAAGACGCGCGGCTGAGGGGCCAGGCCGCACAGTGACCGGCAGCTGCTCCTTGGCTGCGGGCACCGGAGTGGCAGGCGCCGATAGGGCCCTGAAAATAACGGGATTGTGGAGGTCGGTTTCAAACGAATTCCGGAGCCGGCGGGAACAAACCGGAAGTCACGGTAGAATTCGCCTTTACGTCCCTTGCGCCGGACATGTCGCACCTCCTCACGTTACGCGGGCGCTACGCGCTGTCGCCGTTTCGCGTTGCCAAGCTCGAAGCCGCGCTCGCCGCTTCCCGTCCGGACCACGCCGTCACCGGCATATCGGCAACCTACTGGCATTTCGTCGAGGTGTTGCGCGATCTCGCACCCGGCGAGCGCGCGACGCTCGAGCGTCTGCTGACCTACGGGCCGCATGACCACGAGGTCGCGGACGACGGGGAGCTCGTCGTCGTCGTTCCGCGCCCGGGAACAGTTTCGCCGTGGTCATCGAAGGCCACCGAGATTTCGCGGAATTGTGGCGTCGAATCGGTCGTTCGCATTGAGCGGGGCATCGGATACCGCATCGCCACGCGTGCCGGCACGCCGCTCGTCGACGCCGATCGAGCGGCGCTGCTTCCCCTCCTTCACGACCGGATGACCGAGGCGGTGCTGCCGCGGCTCGAGGACACGCAGTCCCTCTTCGCGCATTTTCCGCCTCGACCGATGGCGACGATCCCGCTGCTCGCGCAAGGGCGGTCGGCGATCGATGCGGCGAACATTGCTCTTGGACTGGCGCTGGCACCGGACGAAATCGACTACCTCGATGCAAATTTCCGACGGATGGGTCGCGACCCCACCGACGTCGAGCTGACGATGTTCGCGCAGGCGAATTCCGAGCATTGCCGGCACAAGATCTTCAACGCGGACTGGTGGATCGACGGCGCTCGACAGCAGAAGAGCCTGTTCGCGATGATCCGGCATACGCATGCCGCCAGCCCGCGTGGCACCATCGTGGCGTACGCGGACAACGCCGCGGTGATGGAAGGCGCCACGGTACGGCGCTTCTATCCGGATGCGACCGGCCGCTACACGGCGCACCTCGAGCCGACGCACATCCTGATGAAGGTCGAGACGCACAACCATCCGACGGCGATCGCGCCGTTTCCGGGGGCGGCGACCGGTTCCGGCGGTGAAATCCGCGACGAGGGTGCGACGGGCCGCGGCGCGAAGCCGAAGGCCGGGCTCACCGGCTTCACGACGTCGCACCTTCGCCTGCCTGGATTGCCGCAGCCGTGGGAGGCGACGTACGGTAAGCCGGAGCGCATTGCCTCAGCGCTCGACATCATGCTCGACGGGCCGATCGGCGGCGCGTCGTTCAACAACGAATTCGGACGACCGAACATCCTCGGGTACTTCCGTACGTTTGAGCAGGAAGTTGCGGGCGAGGTCCGCGGCTACCACAAGCCGATCATGATCGCCGGCGGATTGGGCAACATTCGCGCCGACCACACGGCGAAGCGCGCGCTGCCGGAGGGAACGCTTCTGATCCATCTGGGCGGCCCGGGCATGCTGATCGGAATGGGGGGCGGGGCGGCGTCGTCGATGGCTACCGGGGCCAATACCGCCGAGCTCGATTTCGATTCCGTCCAGCGTGCGAACGCCGAGATTCAGCGGCGCGCGCAGGAGGTGATCGACCGATGCTGGCAGGCCGGCGCGCAGAACCCGATCCTGTCGATCCACGACGTCGGCGCCGGCGGCCTGTCCAACGCTTTTCCCGAGTTGGTCCACGGCGGAGGCGCCGGCGCGGAGTTCGATCTGCGCCGGATTCCGTCGATGGAGCCGGGCATGGCCCCGCGCGAGATCTGGTCGAACGAGGCGCAGGAGCGCTACGTGCTGGCCATAGCGCCCCAGGACCTCGAGCGCTTCAAGGCGATCTGCGAGCGCGAGCGCTGTCCGTTCGCTGTCGTGGGCACGGCGCGCGCGCAGGAGCATCTCCTCGTCACCGACGCGGATTTCCACGACAAGCCGGTCGACATGGATCTGGACGTGTTGTTCGGCAAGCCGCCGAAGATGACGCGCGATGCTGCCCACCTGCGTCGTGTGCTGCGTCCGCTCGACCTCGAGGGCGTCACGGTGAAGGATGCCGCGTATCGCGTGCTGCAGTTCCCGGCAGTCGCCGACAAGACGTTTCTCGTCACGATCGGCGATCGCACCGTCGGCGGCCTTTGCGCGCGCGACCCGATGGTCGGCCCATGGCAGGTTCCGGTGGCGGACGTCGCCGTCACGCTGATGGATTTCGACGGCTATCACGGCGAAGCGATGGCGATGGGCGAGCGCACACCGCTCGCGTTGATCGACGCGCCGGCGTCGGGTCGCATGGCGGTGGGCGAGGCGATCACCAACATCGCGGCCGCCGGCATCGGGCGGCTCTGCGACATCAAGCTGTCGGCAAACTGGATGGCGCCGGCCGGGCATCCGGGCGAGGACGCGGCACTCTACGACACGGTGCGCGCCGTGGCCATGGACCTGTGCCCCGCGCTCGGGATCAGCATTCCCGTCGGCAAGGATTCGATGTCGATGCGCACGACATGGCGAGAAGGCAACGCGGAGCACGCGGTCACGGCGCCGCTCTCGCTGATCGTGACGGCCTTCGCGCGCGTTCCGGATGCCCGGCGCGTGCTGACGCCGCTCTTGTCGCAGAATGGCGGTGATACGGAGCTGCTCTGGATCGATCTCGGTGCGGGACGGCACCGCCTCGGCGGTTCCGCGCTCGCGCAGGTTTACGGTCAGCTCGGCGACACCGCACCGGATCTCGACGACCCGTCGCGGCTTGCCGCTTTCTTCAACGCGATCCAGTCATTTTCGGCCGAAGGGCGACTCCTCGCGTACCACGACATCGCCGACGGCGGATTGTTCGCAGCGCTCGTCGAGATGGCGTTCGCCTCGCGCCGCGGGCTTGAGATCGTTCTCGACGGCATCGCGGGAGGGCCGCTCGAGTTGTTGTTTGCCGAGGAACTCGGCGCGGTCGTCGAGGTTCGATCTGCCGATCGCGACGTTTTGCTGACCAAGCTCAAGGCCACCGGCCTTGAAGCGAACGCGATCGGTGCTCCGGCGCCGCATGCGCGCGTACGCATCCGGGTCGGTGGCATGACGCTCCTCGACGAGGCGCGCCTCGAATTGCATCGCGCGTGGTCCGCGACGACGCACGAGCTGCAGCGGATGCGCGACGATCCGGAAGTCGTCGACCACGAGTATGCCCGGCTGCTCGATGCCCACGACCCGGGCCTCGCACCGGTGCTGACGTTCGATCCTGCGGACGACATCGCGGCACCGTACATTTCGACCGGCGCGCGTCCGGCGATTGCCATCCTCCGCGAGCAGGGAGTCAACGGCCAGGTCGAGATGGCGGCGGCGTTCGATCGCGCCGGCTTCACGGCGGTCGACGTGCACATGACCGACCTCATCGCCGGACGACGTTCGCTCAAAGCCTTCCGCGGCTTTGTCGCGTGCGGCGGCTTCTCGTACGGCGACGTGCTCGGCGGCGGCGAAGGTTGGGCCAAGTCGATCCTGTTCAACGGGCGCGCCCGCGATGACTTTGCGGCGTTCTTCGCGCGCGACGATGCGTTTGCGTTGGGCGTCTGCAACGGCTGCCAGATGATGAGCAACCTGTCCGAGCTCATCCCCGGAACGGCGCATTGGCCGCACTTCGTGCGCAACAAGTCGGAGCAGTTCGAGGCGCGCTTCGTGCTCCTCGAAGTGGACCCGTCGCCGTCGCTATTTTTCCGCGGGATGGAAGGCAGCCGGATCCCCGTCGCCACCGCGCACGGCGAGGGGTATGCGGAGTTTCGCGACGCCGCGCAGAACGACGCGGCGCAGCCCCTCGTGACTTTGCGGTTCGCCGACAATCGCGGAGTGCCGACGGAACGCTATCCCTACAACGTAAGCGGTTCGCCGCAGGGCATGGCGGGACTCACCACGCCGGATGGCCGTTACACGATCCTGATGCCGCATCCCGAGCGCGGGTTCCGCACGGTGCAGATGTCGTGGCATCCGCCGGACTGGGGCGAGGATTCCCCGTGGATGCGTATGTTTCGAAATGCCCGGGCATGGGTGGGGTGAGGTACGCGGACGGCACGTCGAAAGGTGTCCGGTGAGCATCGCCGTCGTGATTCCGTCGCGGCTCGCGCCGAATTCGTCATCGGCGCCGGTTGCGGCGGACCGAGCGCTCTACCTCGATCGAGCGCTCGCCTCGGTGCAGGCGCAGACTCGTCGCGATCTCATTTCGCAAGTCGTCGTGTGCGTCGATCCCGGCAGGTCTCGCGAGGTCCCCGCGCGAATCGCGTTGACGTCGTTCGGCGGGTTGGCCGTCGAAGTCATCGAGGGAGACACCGCGAGCCAGGCCTCGGCGCTCAATGCGGGCATCCGGTCGGTCACGGCGGGCTGGATTGCGTTCCTCGAAGACGACGACGTCTGGCGCCCCGAGCGCATCGAGACGCAGTGGGAGTACGCTGGAAAGCACGACCTCGTGACCTCCAGCCAGGAGGAAGTCGGTGAGAATGGCGCGCATGTTCGCATCCAACACTTCCCGACGCCGTCGGGCTGGCTGCTCCGCGCGGACGGACGCGACTCGCCACGCTTCGACGAGTCGTTCGTCTGGCACGTCGACACCGAGATGCTCGGCCAATTGAAGCGTGCCAATGCGCGACGCGTCCACTTTGCGCCTGCCGAGCACGTCGGCAACGGGCTGGCATGGGTCGCCTGCAGCTCGTCGATCGCGCGCAACGCCGGCGCGCCGTTGGTGATTCGCACGCTCAATACCCTGGGCGGGATGGCGCAGATCTCGCGAAGCGCCAGGGCCGCCAGGCAGAGCCGTCTCGAGTACCAGGAAATCAGACGTCGGTACGGCGACCTCTTTCCAGCGACGGGCGGCGTGCCGTGGTGAGCGGGGTCGCCGAAAGGCAGTTCGACGAGGCGGCGCGGCAACGGATACGCAGGCTGCTTCGGGATGGACGCTTCGACGAGGCGGCCATCGAGCTCGACGCCGAACTCGCGAGGATCAAGGGTTCGGCGTCAAGACAGCCCGCGGTCCGGGACGTTGCCGACGCGACGGTGAGGCTGGGCGCCGTGGCGACGGCGGGCACACCGGACAGTCGACCGTCGCTGTCGGCGTCGCGAGCCCTGGCGCTGGCGCATTTCGCCGAAGCCGCTGGCGACGGGGGAATCGCGGCCGTGCTCTATACGGCGGTGGCGTCGACTGAAGGGGCGCGCGTTCCGGCGCTCCTCGGCCTCGGCCGCGTCCTCCATCCTTTGGGCAGGACGGCCGAGGCTGCCTCGGCCCTGGAATCGGCTGCGGCGATGCAGCCCGCTTCGGTCGAGGCGTGGTGCAATCTCTCGGCATTGCAGGTCGAGCTGGGACGCGCCGACGCCGCCCTCGACGCCGCCCACCGCGCGCTTCTCCTTCAGCCCGATCTCGGCGCCGCGCTGCTCAACCGTGGCGATGCGTTTCGCCAACTCGGCCAGTTCATTGAGGCCGCCGAGGCCTACGAACGCGCTGTAGCGCTGCAGCCGCGATGGCCGGTCGCACTGAACAAGCTGGCCGGCGTCCGGCGCATCCTGCGCGAGTACGATCGCTCCGAGGATCTCCTTCGCGACGCGATGGCGATCGCGCCGCAATTCGGTCTCGCGCGCGTCAACCTCGGTACGCTCATGATAGAGCGCGGGCGCTACGCCGAGGGGCGTGGCCTGCTCGAGGGTGCGCTTCGTCTGCCTCAACTCGATGGGGCGGCGCGCGCCGAGGCCGAATCGGCGCTCGCGATGGCGGGCGAGCATGAGTATCTGGCGCCGGCGATCGCGGCAGCCGTTGCCGCGGCCGATCCGGAACCGCTGCACCGGGCACTCGATCTGCGGCGCGATCCGGCCGACCTGCCATCCCAGGAGGTCCAGGCACTGCTTGCGAAAATGACCGCTCGCGTCCTCGAGACCCGCTCCCATGCCGGCGCACCCGTCGAAGGCGAGACGTCGCCACCGGAGTGGCCAGGTATCGAAGCTCACTTTGCCTTTCATCGCACGGATTCGATCGACGAGCTGAAGAGGACGCTCGGCGAACTTGCGAAAGGGAGCGCGGTTGCGGGAGGAGGGAACGTCGCGACCTCCATGCTCGATGTCTTCAACTTCGAGCGCGCCGTGCGGGAGCGCCGCGCGCGCCCGATGGGCGAGGGCACCGGATCCGACGTGTGGCTGAGGTACTGGCATGCCCGGGTGACGGCGCATCGACCGGAAGTCTTTCCCGGGCAGATGAAGCCCGTTCCCAACCTGGTGTTGACGAGCCATCGCATCGTTCGCGCGGCGCCGCGTCAGGCCGCCGCCTCGTGCGCGGCGTTTTTCGCCAACGAGTACCCCCGCCTGCCACCGGGTTTCGCGCGGGCGACGCTCGTCTATTTCGCGATCACCCAGATTCATCCGTTCTTCGACGGCAACGGCCGGATCGCGCGGTTCATGCAGAATGCCGAGCTCGAGTTGGCCGGACTCCACCCCCTCGTGATCCCTCAGGACGTCAAGGGGGCGATTCCCGACATTCTGCATCGGGTGCGCACCTCCGCTGATCTCGGCCCGTTGATCGCGGCGATGGCCGACGCGGCGGAATTCACGGCGAATGTCGTCAGAAGGTTGGATAAAGCGTCCGGTGATTCGCGCGGCCATTGAGCAGGGCGCCGCCGCCGCGGCGCTCCGGCGATCGGACAACGTTGCACCGACGGTTGACCAAGCGCGTTGGGCCGCCGATCATTCGTACGCGTCGAGGAGGGTAACGATGTTTGGGTTCAGTCGTTTTCGCCGGGTTTGGGCTGTCGGGCTCGCGGTCGTTCTGGCTGCGACGGCAGCCGTTCCGGCCGTCGCCAAGAATTCGCCCGGTGGCTCCGACGTGCCGGCGCTCCCCGAGCCGCTGACCAGGGAATCGGTGCGGGAACTGGTGTCGCGCCTTTCCGACGACGAGGTCCGAAAGCTCCTGCTCGACCAGCTCGACCGCGCGGCGGCCGTGGCGCCGGCGAAGGGGAAAGGCGCGATGGGCATGTCGGGGAGGATGGACGAGCACGCCGAGATGATGCGGACGAACTTCGCGGCGCTTCAAGGTGCGTTGGCCGACCTGCCGCAGACGATGCGCCAGGTCGAGGCCAGGCTCACCGAACCCGATGGACCCTCGCAACTCCTGATCATCGTCGAAATCCTGGCGGCGTTGCTTGCGGCCGGCTGGGTCGTCGAAGCGGTATATGACCGCGCGCTTCGCGGTTACCGGTCGCGGCTCGCGAACTCGTCCGGGCATTCGTTCAGTGCCAACGCTTTCCGCCGTGGCGTCGGCCTGCTGCTCGACATCGGCGGAATCGTTGTGTGGAGTCTCGCCGCGCTCACGGTTTTCTTTCTGATCTGGCATGACCACGACCTGCGCCGAACGACGATTCTGGATTTCATGATCCTGGTCGCCATCGTCCGCGTCGCTGTACTCGTAGCTCGGTTCCTGTTTGCAAAGGGCGCGGGGTCAGAGCGCCTGCTGCCTTTCGCCGACGCGCCGGCGGCCACGCTGCGCCGGTTCGCTGTCGCCCTCGCCGCGATCTTCGGTGGCACGATCGCTGCCGTTTCGTTGTTGCGGGGGGCGGGTGCGAGCGAGGCGACGATCGATATCGCCATGATCGTTGCGGTGACGTCGGGGATCCTGCTCACGATAGGGATCGTGTGGCGCGTCCGGCTGCCGATTGCCAACCTGATTCGGGGTGACGGCACGCACGGGGCCATTCGCGGCTCGATCGCCGATCTGTGGCCGGTCATTGCCACCCTGTACTTCCTGGGTGTCCTGATCGCCCGTATCTCGGACGCCCTTGCAGGGGCTTCGGAGGTCGACGGTACGGCCATCGTCAGCGTGCTCCTCGTCGTCGCGTTGCCGATCGTGGACATGACGCTTTGCCGCGCGCTCGCGGCCGCCGCGAGTGAGCAGACGGGCAGGGTGGCGCGCGCGCGCGGGTTTCTCGCCTCGTACCAACAGGTGTTTCAGCGAGCGATCCACATCGTCGTGGTCGTCGTCGGATTGCTGCTCTTCGGACACGTGTGGGGAATCAATCTCTTCGCCTTTGCGCAGCGCAACCTGGGCGGCCAGATCTCAAGTTCGCTTCTCGGCGTTTCGATCGTGGTGCTTCTCGCCTACATCCTTTGGGAAGGCGCGAAGACGGCGATCGATCGGCGCCTCGCGGCCGAAGGCGAACTGGATGCGGAGACGCCTGCATCGCGACTGCGAACGCTGTTGCCGATCCTGCGCGTCCTGATACTCGTCACGATCTTCGTCATCGCGACGATGTCGGTGCTGGCGGCACTCGGTGTCGACATCGTTCCGGTCCTGGCAGGCGCCAGCGTCATCGGGGTGGCGATCGGCTTCGGTTCGCAGACGCTGGTGCGCGACGTCGTCTCCGGCGCCTTCTTCCTGATGGACGATGCATTTCGCCTCGGCGAATACATCGAAGTCGGCGACGCGAAGGGCCGGGTCGAGAAGATCAACGTGAGGTCGCTGTTCCTGCGCCACCACCGCGGCGCGCTCAACATTCTTCCGTACGGCGAAATCAAGCGGCTGCGCAACACCAATCGCGACTGGATGATCATGGTGATGGATTTCCGGCTCACCTACGACACCAACCTGTCGACGGTGAAAAAAATCATGAAGCAGGTCGGCGACGAACTCGCCGCCGACCCCGAACTCGCGCCGGACCTGCTGCAACCGCTGAAGATGGGAGGCGTGATGTCGACCGAGGACAGCGCGATCGTCATCCGGGCGAAGTTCACGGCACGGCCGGAGGGCGAGCCGTACATGATCCGCAAGGCCGCCTACACCAAGATCCTGAAGGCGTTCCGCGAAGCGGGAATCAAGTTCGCTCACCGACAGGTTACCGTTTACGTGCCGCCTTCATCGAACGGCGACGCGAAGACCGCTGCCGCGGGCGCCGCGGCGCTGGCCGCGGCCGCGCCGGACCCGGCGCTGTAGCGGGTCCGATCCGGCTGCCGATGCGACGCAACGACGACGAAAGACCATCGCAATGACGCTCACCGTCTATTCGATCAACGGCGCGACGCCGGTCGTCGATCCGACTGCCTATGTTCACCCGAGCGCCGTGTTGATCGGCGACGTGATCGTCGGCCCGGGATGCTATGTCGGACCGACGGCCTGCCTGCGTGGCGATTTCGGCCCGCTCGAAATGCGCGCCGGAGCGAACGTCCAGGACTCATGCATCCTGCACGCCTACCCCGGCGTCGGCACGCTCGTCGAGGAAGAGGGACACATCGGGCACGGTGCGATCCTCCACGGGTGCAGGATCGAGCGCAACGCGCTGGTCGGCATGAACGCTGTCATCAACGACAACGCGGTGATCGGAGAGTCGGCGATCGTCGCGGCGCTCGCCTTCGTGAAAGCCGGGATGATCATCCCGCCGCGCACGCTGGTTGCGGGCATTCCGGCGCGCGTGCTTCGCGAGCTGACGGCGCAGGACCTGGCCTGGAAGGTCGAGGGTACCGCGAGCTACCAGGAACTCACCCGGCGCAGCCTCGCGACAATGCGGGCAACGACGCCTCTTTCCGCGCCGGAGCCTGGCCGAAAGAGAATCGAGCTTCCCGAACTCCTGCCCCTTTCCGAGCGAAAGGCGAGGGGCGGATAGTAGACGCCCCGCAGCGCTCGGAAATGGCTGCCGCGACTTCCGGGTGCCGATTAGCGTCGGCCGGGTCTAGAACCCGGCCGCCTGCCCGTCGCGGCGCGAGTCGGATCCGGCGACATAGCCCACGTCGGTGCGCAGGATGATCTGCCCGGCGCCGTAGTCCATGTACGAATCGGCCACCGATCGGATCTCGTGTCCGAGCGACTGGAGGCCCACGCGCAGTTCCGTGGACGCCGACGGCTCGAGATCGACGGACATGCCGCCGTTCAACTTCCAGCGCGGCGCATCGATGGCTGCCTGTGGATTCATGCCGTACGTCAGGAGCCGCACCATGGTCTGCACGTGGCCCGGCGGCTGTATCGGTCCGCCCATCACGCCGAACGCGGCGAGCGGTGCCCCATCGCGTGTGAGGAAGCCCGGAATGATCGTGTGGAACGGCCGCTTGCCGCCGGCGATTTCGTTCGGGTGACCTGGAACGAGCGAAAAGCCGACGCCGCGATTCTGCAGGCTGATGCCGGTCCCCGGAACGACGACGCCCGAACCGAACCCCATGTAATTCGACTGGATCAGCGAGACGAGCATGCCGCGCTCGTCGCCCGCGGCGACGTAAACGGTGCCGCCCCGCGGCGGGTTGCCGTGGCCGTAGTCCTTCGCCATGTGGGGATCGATCAAGCGCGCGCGGGCCGCGAGATAGTCCGGATCGAGCAGCGCCGAGGGTGAAAACTCCATCGTCCGCGGGTCGCTCACGTAACGATGGGCGTCGGCGAACGCGAGCTTCATCGCTTCGATCTGCAGATGCTGGCTCAGTACTGAATCCGGGGGCAGCGCCCCGAGATCGAATGCGCGCAACATGCCGAGCGCCATCAACGCCGCGATGCCCTGGCCGTTGGGCGGGATCTCGTGTACGGTCGCCCCGCCGTGGTCCTGCGTAAGCGGCGTCACCCAGTCGAGCGTGTGCCCGGCAAAGTCCGCAAGCGTGTGCAGTGCGCCGTGCGACGCCGCATGCGCGACCATCGCCTCGGCGAGCTCCCCGTGATAGAAAGCGTGACCATGCGTCGCGGCGATGCGCGTGAGCGTCCTCGCCATCGGCTTGCAACTGAAGAGCTCTCCGGGCAGCGGCGCCCGCCCGCGCGGGAGGAAATGTTCGGCGAAACCGAGGTCGTGGGGGAGGACCTTTTCCGCGAGCGCCCACTTCTCGGCCACGATCGGCGACACCGCATAGCCGTCGCTCGCGTAGCGAATGGCCGGCGCGAAGAGGTCCTCGAACGGCAGCGCGCCGAATCGTTGCGACAGCGCCGCCCAGCCTGCGACCGCGCCGGGAATCGTCACCGCTTCCCAGTTCCGCTCCGGAATGCCGGTCATCCCGGCGTAACGGGCCGGCGTCGCCGCCGCAGGGGACCGGCCGGAGGCGTTCAGACCGACGAGCTGCTCGCCGTCCCACAGGATCGCGAAGAGGTCGCTGCCGATGCCGTTGCTGCACGGCTCGACGACGGTGAGCGCGATTGCCGTGGCGAGCGCGGCATCGACTGCGTTGCCGCCGCGCTGGAGCATCGCGATGCCCGCCTGCGTGGCAAGCGGCTGCGATGTTGCGACGACGTTTCGCGCGAAGATCGGCTGACGGCGCGAGGTGTAGGGAAGATGCCAGTCGAGGTCCATCGCGGCTACGTGTCCTCCTGAAATGCGACCTCGCGCGTTTTCCGGAAGTTGGGCAGCACGATGAGCACGATGAGGCCCACCGCCATCAGCAGCATGACGAGCGACAGCGGGCGCGTCACGAAGACCGTCGGGTCGCCGCGCGACAGCAGCAACGCGCGTCGCAGGTTCTCCTCCATCATGGGTCCCAGAACGAATCCGAGCAGCAGTGGCGCCGGCTCGCATTCGAGCTTCATGAACACCACGCCCAGGAAGCCGAACGCGGCGGTCTGCATGACATCGAAGCTCGTGTTGTTCGTGCTGTAGACGCCAATCGCGCAGAATAGCAGGATCGCCGGGTAGAGCATCCGGTACGGCACCTGCAGCAGCTTGATCCAGATGCCGATCAGCGGCAGGTTCAGCACGACGAGCATGGCGTTGCCGACCCACATCGACGCGATCAGGCCCCAGAAAAGGCCAGGGTTGGACGTCATCACCTGCGGTCCGGGCTGGATGTTGTGGATGGTCATCGCCCCGACCATCAGCGCCATCACCGCGTTCTCCGGAATGCCGAGCGTCAGGAGCGGAATGAACGACGCCTGTGCGCCCGCATTGTTGGCCGCTTCGGGTCCGGCGACACCCTGGATCGCCCCGGTGCCGAATTCCGCCGGATTGTCGGCGACCTTTTTTTCGATCGCGTACGACGCGAATGAGGAAAGCATCGCGCCGCCGCCCGGGAGCAGGCCCAGCACGGAGCCGATCCCTGTTCCGCGGAGTACCGCTGGCCAGGCCTTTCGGAACTGTTCCCTGGAAATCCACAACCCGGTGACCTTGCTCGTCAACAGTTCGCGCTTCTCGGTGCTCTCGAGGTTGGCGATAATCTCGGCGAAGCCGAACAGTCCCATCGCGACGCTGACGACGCCCAGGCCGTCGGTCAGCTCGGGGACCCCGAACGCGAATCGCGCAGCTCCCGAGTTCACGTCGGTGCCGACGATGCCCAACAACAGGCCGAGGACGATCATCGCGATCGCCTTCAGGACCGAACCGTGCGCGAGGACCACCGCGCCAATGAGACCAAGCACCATCAACGAAAAATATTCGGACGGTCCGAACTTCAGCGCAAGTTCCGACAACGGCGTTGCCACGGTCGCGACGAACACGGTTGCGACGGTGCCCGCAAAGAACGACGCAAGCGCCGCGGTCGCAAGCGCCGCGCCCGCCTGACCCTTGCGGGCCATCTTGTAGCCGTCGAGGCAGGTGACCGCGGACGACGTCTCGCCCGGCATGTTGAGAAGAATCGAGGTCGTCGAGCCGCCGTACTGCGCCCCGTAGTAGATGCCGGCGAGCATGATCAGCGCGGAGACTGGCTGCAGCCCATAGGTCGTCGGAAGCAGCATCGCGATCGTTGCGACGGGACCGATCCCCGGCAGCACGCCGATCAGCGTACCGACTAACGACCCGACCAAGGCGTAGAGCAGGTTGATCGGCGTAAGCGCGACGCCGAAGCCCAGTGCAAGGTGGTCGAGGAGTTCCATCGTGACCTGCTCAGCGGAAGGCCGGCCAGATCGGAAGCTGGAGCTTCAACGCCATCACGAAGACGGCGACGGAAAGGATCGCGAGCGCAAACCCGGCGATGATGGCTTCCTTCGGCCGGAACTCGCTGCTTGCGGCGCTGGACAGGATGATGAGGCCGACCGTCGAAATCGCCAGGCCGACGATATTGACCACCAGGCCGAACAGCACCACGCTACCCAATACGATGATGATCGGCCTCCAACGCCAGCCGGGCAGCGGGCTCCCTTGAAGCCGCAGGCCACGCAACGAAAGCGCCGATCCCAGCAGGATCAGAAGTATGCCGAGAATGCGCGGGAAGTAACCTGGCCCCATCCGTGCGGCGGTACCCAGCGGGTAATTGGCGGCGATCAGAATCGCTGCCGCGCCTGTCGCGACGAACAATAGTCCGGCGACAAAGTCCTTCGGATGGCGAATCATCCCCATGCGCTCCTCCCTGCGTATTCGAACCGGCCGAATCGCGCCGTGCAATCGTTACGGATGATTCGGACGCGGCCTGCGCCGCGTCAGCTTTTCAGGTTTCCGGGCCGGTAGGATAGCATCGAAGCGGGGCGCGGCACGCCCCTCGCAAGGGCGCCGACCGCGCCAAACGCAAAGGGCAGGCGCGAGGCCTGCCCTTCGCTTTGCGACCGGAGTGCGAACCCGGTGAACACCCGCCGGGTCGCGCGGTCGCCGCGCCGATCAAAGACCGTTTTTGGAGCGGAGTTCCTTGAAGTAGGCGTCGAGCGTCTGACCCTGCAGCCGTTGCTGCAGTTGCGGCTTCACCTCGTCGAAGCTCGGGATCTTGGCGTCGCGGATATCGTCGACTTCGATCACGTGCCATCCGAATTGCGTCTGGATGGGGACGGCCGTCCACTTGCCCTTCGGCAGCTTGACCATCGCGTCCGAAAACGGCTTGACGAAATTGCCCGGCGCATTCCAATCGAGATCGCCGCCGTTGGCCTTGGATCCCGGGTCCTTCGAGCGCTCGGCGAGCTTCTCGAACTTGGTTCCCTTCTGCAGCTCGACGATGATTTCCTTGGCCTCGTCTTCCTTGTCGACCAGGATGTGGCGGACCTTGTACTCCTTGTCGCCCATCTGCGTCTTGATCGCGTCATATTCCTTGCGCAGTGCTGCCTCCGGCACCGGATTCGCCTTGAGCCAGTCGCTGACGTAGGCCCGAACCAGCACGGTCTGGGCCGACAAATCGATCTGGTTCTTGACGTCGGGGTTCTTTTCGATCCCCTTCTTCTTCGCCTCACGGACCAGCAGTTCGCGCGTGTTGAGTTCCTCGCGCACGGCGTTGCGCAACTCCGGGGTATCGGGCTGGCCCTGGCCAAGGCGCTCCTTCAACAGGTAGTCGAAGTACTGCTTGGGGTAGATCTCCTTGCCCGTCGCGGGGGCGGCGGCCTGACTCTTGGCGGGCGCCGCCTTGTCCTGCGCGGACGCCGGGAGGCCTGCGATCGCGGCGACCGCGGTCAGTACGGCAAGGGTGAGTGTTGCGGGTTTCATCTTTGGCAATCCTTTACGGTTGTGAAGGGAATTCTTCTGGGGTCAGCGCCTTGATCGACAGCGCGTGGACCGGGTGCGGCAGGAGGTCGGCGACTTGCCGCAATACCCGCTGATGGCGCTGCAGGCGCGGAAGTCCGGCGAACACCTGTGACACGATCAGCAGCGAAAAGTGCCCGCCGCCGGCAGCCGCACCCTCGTGGCCGGCATGCGCAGCGCTGTCGTCGCGGATTTCGAGCACATCGGGGGCGAGCGGAAGCAGCCGCTCGCGCAGCGTCGCGGCCGTCTCTGCGTGGGTTGGGCGGGGTCCGACGACGGTCATGCAGTTTCCTCGGGCACGTGGCGCGACAGCCAAAGCCCCTGCAGGACGGCAAACACGAGGAAGAGGCCGATGCCTCCCCAAACCTTGTAGAGGACCCAGGTCTGCTCGGAGAAATGGAACGCGACATACCAGTTGGCGACCGCCATGAACGCGAAGAAGCCCACCCACGCCCATGTGAGACGGGTCCAGACCTGGGCGGGTAGCGTGACGCCCTTCATCAGGTGCGACAGGAGGTCGCGGCCGAACGCGAGCTTGCCGACGGCGAGGATCCCGCCGAAAAGGGTATAGAGCACGGTCGGCTTCCACAGGATGAAGGTCTTGTCCTGCAGCAGAAGCGTCGCCCCGCCGAACAGCACGATGATCACGAGCGAGAGCCAGTGGGTGACGCTGGCGCGCCCATGCTTCCAGTGAATGAGCGCGATTTGCACGACCGACGCGACGATGGCGACGGCCGTCGCGAAAAAAATGCCCTGCCAGAGGTACGCCGCGAAAAACAGCAGCAGCGGGAAGAAGTCGGTGAGGAGTTGCATAACCGACTAGTGTACCACGGCCGGTACGCCCCGTAAAATCAGCGCCTTACGATGGGAATCCTGCCGCGGTGAGCGTCAGCGCGATCGGGGTGTCAGCAGTCGGGTGAGCCGTCCCCAGTCAAATGCGGGGCCGGGATCGGACTTTCGCCCGGGCGCGATTTCGCTGTGGCCGGCCACGTCGATGATCGGGTACGCCCGGCGCAGTGCCCGCACCAGACGCGCCAGCATCGCGTATTGCGCGGGCTCGTACGCAACGTCGTCGCTGCCCTCGAGCTCGATCCCGATCGAAAAGTCGTTGCACCGAGCGCGACCTCTCCAAGACGATGCTCCGGCATGCCAGGCGCGATCGGTGCAGCCGACGAACTGGACGAGTTCGCCGTCGCGCCTCACCAGAAAGTGTGCCGACACGCGCAATGGTGCGATCGACGCGTAGTAGGGGTCGGCGCGGAGATCGAGGCGATTCGTGAAAAGGCGCGCGATCCCGTCGCCGCCGAACTTGCCCGGTGGCAGCGAAATACCATGCACAACCACGAGTTCGATCGCGGTGCCGGGCGGGCGGGCGTCGTGGTTCGGCGAGCGAATCTGTCGCGCCGTTGTCGCATAGCCGGCCGCATCGATGGTAAGGCGGACCCGAGAACCCCTTGGCGCTGCGATCTTCAACGGCATGGAAACGGCGCGTCGGGATCGAGCGGCACGTTGATGCACGCGGGTTTACCGCATGCCAGGGCGCGCCGCAGCGCGGGACCGATCCCCTCGACATCGGTCACCTGTTCCCCGTAACCGCCGAAGACCTCGACGATTCCTTGAGCGGCGCAAGCACCCACCGTCGCGTAGACGGGTCCTCCGGGGACGCAATAGACGTGCGTGACACCCAACGCGCGCAGTTCGTGCGCCACCAGCGCGTGCCCGTCGCAGGCCGGCACCGAGCAGTCGTGCGCAAAGGGTGGCTCCCCGCCGAGCGATGGGGCGCCAACTTGTGCGGCTATCTCGTCAGGCGACATCGGCGGACGATGACGGATCGACCAGGGTTTGGTGGACGTTCAAGTGCCGTTGCGTGGCGGCTCGCGCGCCTGCAGCGTGTTCACCTGCTGCTCGCCCAGCCGTTCGATCTGCTTCCACGAATCGCCAAGCATTTCATCGCGGCGGCCGATTCGTGCAATGCGTATCTCGAGCGCAAACTCGACGGCGCTCGGCGACCTGAAGAGCGCAATTGGGGGCAGGTAGGTACCGGTCTGCGCGCTCAAGCGGGCAAGCACCTGACCGGCGCGCAGAGAGTCGCCGCCCAGCATGAAGAAGTTGTCTTTCGCGCCGACCCGGTCGATGCCAAGGACCTCGGCGAAGAGCGCAACGACGAGCGCCTCGATTTCGTCGCGCGGCTCGATGTCCGACGAATTGAGTCGATCGGCGAACCGCGCGGCAAGATCGATCCGTCGCACCTTTCCGGTGTCGCCCGACGGAATATCGTCGACGATGAGCACGCGACTCGGGACCTTGATCCAGTCGAGGCGATCGATGAGGAATCGGCGAATCTCCTCCTCGGTCGCATGCATCCCGGATTTGACGAGAACCGCCGCAACGATGTCCTCGCCCAGGGTCGGATGCGCGACGCCGAATGCGACGCCTTGGAGCACGGCGGGATGAACCGAAAGCGCTTCGTCGATCTCGCGTGGCGAGACCTTTTCGCCGCCTCGGTTGATGATCTCCTTCAGCCTTCCCGTCAGCGAGACGTACCCGTCGGCGTCGATCCGACCGAGGTCGCCGGTACGAAACCACCCATCGACAAACGCCGACGCATTCGCCGCAGGGTCAGCGACATAGCCGCGGGTGACGTTTTCGCCGCGGATGACGATCTCTCCCGTGCCGTCCCGATCGACGATGCGTCCCGACTCCTCCAGGACGGCGACTTCCGGACCGGCGGGCAAGCCGACGGACCCGGGCTTGCGCACTCGGGGAGGTAACGGATTGCTTGCGATCTGGTGCGCGGCTTCGGTCATTCCATACGCCTCGACGACAGGCGCTCCGAACGCAGTCTCGAGTTCGCGCGCGACTCGCGTTGGCAGCGGCGCCGACGAGGACCGCACAAAGCGCAGGCGGCCCTTGATGTCGGGAAAGGTGGCGTGCGCAATCTCGGCGAGTATCGCTGCGTGCACGGCCGGTACCGCGGTGTACCACGTCGGGCGGAGCGCATCGACCCACATGACGAACTTTCCCTCCGCGAAGCCGGGCGTACAGGCCACGCTCCCGCCCGCGGACAGCGACGCAAGAACGGCGGCGACAAAGCCGTGTATGTGGAACAACGGCATCACGTTCAGGCAGCGGTCGTGCGGCCCCAGACCGAGCGTCGAGGCGACACTAACCGCAGACCGGCAGAGATTGTCGTGGGTGAGGGGGACGAGTTTTGGCCGCGACGTTGTTCCTGTCGTGTACAGGACCAATGCAACGTCGCCGTCGGCCGGCGGTATCTCCGGCGCCGCCGCCGCGCTGCGAACGGGGCCGAATTCGAACAATCCGGCGGGCGTCGCGTCGTCCCAACGGACGTCGAGGCAGCGAATCGAAAGCTCCGCCCCGGCGGCGCGGCTCGATGCGCCGCCATCCGCCGGCACGAGCAGCACCTTTGGCTGCAAGTCGGCGAGGCGAAGCAGAAGGTCCTCCCTGCGATAATTAGGTCCAAGTGGGGCGCAAGTCGCAAAAGCGGCCGAAGCCAATGTCGCGACAGCCATTTCGGGGCCGTTCGGAAGGACGACCGCGACGCGATCGCTGCGTTTCACGCCTATCGAGCGCAACGTCGAACCGATGTCCCGCATGCGATCGGCGAGTTGCAGGTAGGTCGAAGCTGAACGCCCTGGCGCGAGAAGCGCGGGCGCCTGCGGCCGGAGGCGGGCCTGCGCGTCAATCATCGCGGCGAGATTCACGGGGGGCGTCGATCGATCGGGTAGGGGGAGGCTTCATGGGCCGGCTCGCGGAAACCGAGCGTCGCGCCATGCCGCCCAGCGTCTGCCCACATTATCGGATGGCACGACCTCGATTGTCCCGCCTATCCACGCCTTTTGAGGCACGATCATTGCATGCATAATTCCCGGGTCGCGCCGTGCCTCGAGGGATCCGGGGTGCCGTGTCGCGACACGCCTACCCGTCCGTTGATCGATGCCAAGTTTGCAGCCTCCTGCCCCCAAATCCTTACTCTACGAGCCTGCAAGATACCCCGGTTCGCCGGTCGGCGCCGCAAGGGGCGCGTCGACCTCTCCGCTTTCCTTCTCCCAGCAGCGCTTGTGGATGCTCGACGGGATTCTGCCGAATCGATCGGTATACACGGTTGCCCAGGCGTATCGGATCGTCGGCAGGCTGAACCCCGTCGCACTGCAGCGCGCGCTCGGCGACATCGTGGCGCGGCACGATGTCCTTCGGACGCGCTTTGCGTTGACCGATGACGGTCCGGTGCAGGTGATCGTTCCGGCGCAACCTCTGGAACTGTCGGTGGTCGATCTCGGTTCGCTCGACAATGGGCTGCGCGAGCCGACCGCGCGACGAATCGCGCACGACGAGGCGCAGGCGCCGTTCGATCTGGAAAGCGGAATGCCGCTGCGCGTGCGGTTGCTTCGCCTGCGCGACGCCGAGCACTGGCTGTTGATGACGCTGCACCACATCGTTACCGATGGCTGGTCGACCGGCGTGCTGTGGCGCGAACTCTCGGCGTTGTACCTCGCCCATTGCCGCGGCGAGGCGAATCCGCTACCCCCGTTGCCCGTGCGTTACGCAGATTTTTCGGTGTGGCAGCGCCAATGGCTGCAGGGCGAGGAGCTGGAGCGCCAACTTGCCTACTGGAAGCCCGCGTTGGCCGACCTGCCCGTGCTCGATCTGCCGACGGATCGCCCGCGTCCTGCGATCGCGAGCCATCGTGGTGCGTGCCGCGCTTTCGAACTCGGCACCGAGCTGACACGCTCGCTCAAGGTGGTGAGCCGCGGCGAAAGCTCGACGTTGTTCATGACGTTGCTCGCGGCTTTTCAGGTATTGCTCTACCGGTATACCGGGCAGGAAGACATCGCCGTAGGGGTGCCAACCGCCGGACGCAACCGACCGGAGCTGGAGTCGCTCATCGGGTTCTTCGTCAACACATTGGTCATGCGGGGGGACCTGTCGGGGGAACCGACCTTTCGGGCGTTTCTGGCGAGGGTTCGCGCACGGGCGCTGGACGCGTACGCGCACCTCGACCTGCCGTTCGAGAAGCTGGTCGAGGAACTGCACCCTGCCAGAGACTTGTCGCGCAATCCGCTGTTCCAGGCCGCGCTCGTGATGCGGAACATGCCGCGCAGCCAGCCCGGGCTCCATGGTCTCCACGTGGAACCGCTTGCGGACAGCGACGGTGAAAATGCGAAATTCGACCTGCACCTTTCCGTCACCGAGGTCGCGGACGTGCTGCAGATGCGCCTCGAGTATGCGACCGATCTCTTCGACGCGGCGACCATCGAACGGCTGATCGGACACTGGCAGGTGCTGCTCGAGGGAATCGTCGCGGATCCGGGGCAGTCGATTGCGTGCCTGCCGCTGCTGTCGGCGCAGGAACGCGACCACCTGCAGGACGGGTCGAATGCGACGTCGGCGCAATTCCCACGCGGCCGTTGCATCCACGCGCTGTTCGAAGCGCAGGTTCTGCGCACGCCCGAAGCGGTGGCGGCGGTGTTTGCCGACGAGCAACTGACGTACGGGGAGCTCAATGCGCGGGCGAATCGATTGGCGCATCACCTGCGCGGGCTGGGCGCGGGGCCGGAGGTGCTGGTGGGGCTGTGTGTGGAGCGCTCGCTGGATCTGGTGGTGGGGTTGCTCGGGATACTGAAGGCGGGAGCGGCGTACGTTCCGCTGGACCCGGGGTATCCGGCCCAGCGGTTGGCGTTCATGCTGGACGACACAAAGGCGCCGGTGCTGGTGACGCAGCAGCGGCTGTTGGCGTTGCTGCCTGCCGCCGCTGCGAAGGTGGTGTGCCTCGATCGCGACGGGGCGGCGATCGCGGGCGAGCCCTCGACCAACCCGGCGGGTGGCGCGACCGAAAAGAACCTCGCATACGTGATCTACACGTCGGGCTCCACCGGTCAGCCCAAAGGCGTGATGATCGAGCATCGGTCGGTCGTCAATCACTTCGTGGGGATGGTGCAACGGTTTTCGCTGGGCAGCGAGGATTGCGTGCTGCAATCTGCGCCGATCGGATTCGACCAGTCGATCTGGCAGATCCTCGTTCCGCTGGTGTCCGGTGGGCGCGTTGCGTTGCCCGAACCCGACGCACATCGTTCCGCCGACGAGCTCGCCGACGCCATCAGGCGACATCGCGTTACGGTGCTTCGGACCGTACCCACCATGCTGTCGGCCCTGTTGCGAGGGCCGCGATTGGACCCGTTGCACTCGTTGCGCCTGGTGATCGCGGCGGGTGAAGTACTGGAAAACGACGTCGCCGCGGAATTTGCGGCACAATCACGCGCAGTGCTGGTCAACGCTTACGGGCCCACGGAAACCACCTTCGTCGCGTCCCTTTGGGAGTGCCCCGGCGCAGAGGAAAATCGCCGCATTCCGATCGGTGCGCCGCTTCCGAACATGCGCATCCATGTGCTCGATCGGCACGATCAGCGGGTTCCGATCGGCGTGCAAGGTGAACTGTGCATCGGGGGCGAAGGTGTGGGGCGCGGCTACTGGCGCCAGCCGGAGTTGACCGCCCGATCGTTCGTTCGGGATCCGTTCAATCCGGACCCGCAGGCGCGCATGTTTCGGTCCGGCGACCTCGCATGTCTGCGGCCGGATGGACGACTCGAGTTTCTCGGGCGCCGGGATCATCAGATCAAACTGCGGGGTGTCCGCATCGAGCTCGGCGAGATCGAGACTGTTCTGGCGTCTCACGCCGGCGTGATTGGCGCCGTCGTGGTCGCGCGGGAAGGCGACGCCGATGATCGGCGCCTGATCGGCTACGTTACGACCGCGGGAAAACCGCCGCCGACGACATCCGATTTGCGCGGATTCCTGAGGGCGCGGCTGCCGGAGTTCATGATTCCCGCGGCATTCGTGCGATTGAACGAATTTCCTACTGCATCGACGGGCAAGATCGATCGGCTGCACCTGCCGCCTCCGGACGCGCAGAGCGAGTCGGCCGCCTCCGCTTGCGCCGCTCCGCGCAACGATTTGGAGACGCAGCTGGCGGCAATCTTTTCCGACATTCTCGGCGTCGGGAGCGTCGGTATATTCGAGGACTTTTTCGCGCTCGGCGGCCATTCGTTGCTGGTCATGCGGGTCCTTGCCGCCGTGAAGGCCGGCTTCGCGATCACCGTACGACCGCGCGAATTCTTCGTCGACGCCACCGTCGCGGGTTTGGCGAAGCATCTGGACCCCGATGCCCAGGGCGCCTTCGGCGGCGCCGTTCGGGAGGCTTCGCGAGGTTCGCCAATGAATCGGCATCCGAGAGTGCCGTCGCGCCAGCGCATAACATCGAAAGCGTCCGCGAACCGATCGAGGAGCGGGGCGTGACTGCAGTGAATCCGGGCGCTGTCGCCATGCCATCGCCTGCGGCGCCAGGCGAGGTCTTCGTGTTCCCTTCGTCGTTTGCACAGCAGCGGCTGTGGCTCATCGACAAATTGTTGCCGAACGGTGCAGTCTACAATGTGCCGAGAGTGTATCGGCTCGTCGGCGTGCTCGATGTCGATGCACTGCGCGGCGCGTTGAATGCGCTCGTAGAAAGGCACGAAGCGTTGCGGACGCGATTCGCCCTGGAGGCGCGCGGTCCGGTGCAAGTGATCGACGCGGCCCTCGAACTGCCGATCGAAGTGGTGGACCTCGAACCGCTTGGGCCATCGGCGCGGGAGGCCGAAGCAAGGCGCCTTGCCCAGGTGGAGGCGCAGACGCCCTTCGATCTGGAGCAGGGGCCGTTGTTGCGCCTGCGGCTCCTGCGTTTGAGCCAGAACGAGCACTGGCTGCTGATGACGCTGCATCACATCGTGACCGACGGCTGGTCCTCCGGCATCGTGGCGCGCGAGTTGTCCGTACTCTATCGGTCGCAACACCTCGGGGAGGCAAGCCCGTTGGCGCCATTGCCGGTGCAGTATGCGGATTACGCCGTCTGGCAACGTGACTGGCTGCAGGGCGATGTGCTGGAGCAGCAACTTGCCTACTGGAAGCCGGCCCTGGCCAACCTGGCTGTGCTCGAACTGCCGACGGATCGGCCGCGGCCGGCGCTGGCGAGCTACCGCGGCCGGAAGGTGAATTTCGAGATCGACGAACGGCTCACCGCGGACCTCAAGGCGCTGGGCCGGGCCGAGCGCGCAACGTTGTTCATGACGTTGCTCGCGGCATTCCAGGTGCTCCTCTACCGGTACAGCGGCGAAGAGGACGTGGTCGTGGGAGCCCCAATCGCCGGCCGCGTCCGGCCCGAGCTCAACGGACTGATCGGCTTTTTCGTCAACACACTGGTGTTGCGCGGAGACCTGTCGGGGGAACCGACGTTTCGGGAATACCTGGCAAGGGTCCGCGCGCGCGCGCTGGATGCGTATGCACACCAGGACTTGCCCTTCGAGAAGCTGGTCGAGGAACTTCATCCCAGGAGGGACCTGTCGCGCAATCCGCTGTTTCAGGTTGCGCTGGCGATGCAGAACACGCCGCAGGGCGAGCTGGACCTCGATGGAATTGACGTAACGGTACTTCAGGATGTCGATGGAGAAAGCGCGAAATTCGACCTGCAGCTCTCGGTTACCGAAGCGGGGGCCATCCTGCGGATGCGTTTCGAGTACGCGACCGACCTCTTCGACGCTGCCACGATCCAGCGGCTGATCCAGCATTGGCGAACGCTGCTGGGAGGAATCGTCGCGGATCCGGGGCAGGCGATTGCGCGGCTGCCGCTGCTCGGCGAGGTCGAGCGCAAAGCTCATGACGCCGAACGGAATGCGGCCGAGGTCGAAACGCCGCGGGAGCGGTGCATCCACGAGATGTTCGAGCAACAGGTCGAGCGCACGCCCGAAGCGGTGGCGGCGGTGTTTGCCGACGAGCAACTGACGTACGGGGAGCTCAATGCGCGGGCGAATCGATTGGCGCATCACCTGCGCGGGCTGGGCGCGGGGCCGGAGGTGCTGGTGGGGCTGTGTGTGGAGCGCTCGCTGGATCTGGTGGTGGGGTTGCTCGGGATACTGAAGGCGGGAGCGGCGTACGTTCCGCTGGACCCGGGGTATCCGGCCCAGCGGTTGGCGTTCATGCTGGACGACACAAAGGCGCCGGTGCTGGTGACGCAGCAGCGGCTGTTGGCGTTGCTGCCTGCCGCCGCTGCGAAGGTGGTGTGCCTCGATCGCGACGGGGCGGCGATCGCGGGCGAGCCCTCGACCAACCCGGCGGGTGGCGCGACCGAAAAGAACCTCGCATACGTGATCTACACGTCGGGCTCCACCGGTGCGCCCAAGGGCGTGATGGTCACCCACTTCAACGTGGTCAGGCTATTCCTGGCCACGCAGCATTGGTTCGCATTCGACGAGCGCGACGTCTGGACCTGCTTTCACTCGGCCTCGTTCGACGTCTCGGTCTGGGAAATCTGGGGCGCGCTGTTCCACGGCGGCAAGCTGGTCATCGTCCCGTTCGTGACGAGTCGCGATCCCGAGGCATTTTACGCTCTGCTCTGTGGGGAGGGCGTCACGGTCCTCAGTCAGACTCCCTCTGCATTCACCGGGCTGATGGCGGCCGATGCCAAGGCAGGATCCGCCGGCCTCGCGTTGCGTCTGATCATCTTCGCCGGCGAAGCGCTCGAGGTGAAGTCGTTGCGACCCTGGTTCGATCGACATGGCGATGCTGTGCCCCGGATGGTGAACATGTACGGAATCACGGAGACCACGGTCCATGCTACCTATCGTCCCGTTACGTATGCCGACATGGATACTCCGAAGGGCAGCAATATCGGCGCGCCGATTCCCGACTTGCGCGTGCATGTCCTCGACGGCCATCTGCAACCCGTGCCGACCGGCGTTGTCGGAGAGATTTTTGTCGCCGGTGCGGGCGTTGCGCGGGGGTACCTGAATCGGCCGGCGCTCACAGCCGAGCGCTTCTTGACCGATCCATTCGACCGCGACGCGAACGCGCGCATGTATCGGTCGGGCGATCGCGCGTGCCGAATGCCGAATGGGGATCTCGACTATCTCGGCCGGATGGATCACCAGGTAAAGATTCGCGGGTTCAGGATCGAGCTCGGTGAAATCGAATCAACGCTGGCGCAGCATCCCGCAGTGGCTGGCGCGGTCGTCCTCGTGTGGGAAGATGTCCCGGACGAGCGGCGCCTCGTCGCGTACCTCGTGATGCGGGACGCACGAGCGCCGGCCGTGCGCGAGTTGCGCGAGCATGTCGCCGCGCGCATTCCGGACTACATGATCCCGGCTGCGTTCATCACGCTGGACAGGTTTCCGATGACGCCGTCGGGAAAGATCGATCGGGGAGCGTTCGCGCCGCCCGAAGCGGACAGCACGCTTGCGGCGGGCGCGTACGTCGCGCCACGCGACGAGATCGAGCGCATCGCCTGCCGGATGTGGGCCAAGGCACTTCGCATCTCGCGTGTCGGGATCGACGACGACTTCTTCGAGATCGGAGGACATTCGCTCGTCGGTGCGAAGCTGTTCATGCAACTGTCCGAGGAGTTTGGGCGGCTTCTGCCGCTCGGTCTGCTGTTCGAGGCGCCGACGGTGCGCAAACTGGCCGAATTCCTGCGCTCGTCGAAGCCGCTCGATGGGTGCGCGAGCCTGGTCTCAATCACACTTGGCGCGTCGCAGCAGGCACTGTTCGCGGTGCCCGGAGTCGGAGGAAACGTCGTCGGCTTCGCCGATCTCGCGCGTGCGCTTGGGCCGGATCAGGCGTTCTTCGGCCTGCAGTCCGTCGGCCTCGACGGTGCCCGCGATCCGCTCGAGTCGATCGAGGAAATGGCGCGCCTCTATGTTTCGGAGGTACGGTCGATTCGCCCTCACGGACCGTATGCATTGCTGGGCGCATGCTTTGGCGCGACGGTGGCCTTCGAGATGGCCCGGCAGATTGCGGAGAGCGGCGAGGAGGTCGCCTTTCTCGGCCTGGTGGATCCCGGAAGCCGTCGCGGCAAGGAAGCCGATCGGCCCATAAAGGCGGCGCCCCGGGTCGTGAAAAGCGCCAGAGTGGCCGGTGGCTTTGTCCAGGGGCGATTGCAGCTTTATCGACGCGAGATGGCCAGCCTCCCGCATCGCGAGCGCTTCGCCTATGTGGGCCGCAAGCTTCACACCATCCTGCGCCGGATGAGCGGACGCGCATCCCTCGAAGGGGTTCGCCTTGAAATAAACCAGATGAAGGTCTATAAGGCGAACCTCGCCGCGCTGCGACGATTCAGCCCCAAGCCGATCCCCCGTCCGGTCAAGGTCCTCGCGGTATTCGAGACGCACCGCAGGGTGGAGGGTCACGACGCCTCGCTCGAATGGTGGAATCGTTCGGGTGGCGAAGTCGTCAGGCGCGTGGTTTCAGGCAACGATTCGGGCGACATGCTCAAAGGCGAAAACGCGCGAAGGCTGGCGGCGGATCTTGCGCAACAACTGAAGAGCGCATTCGACCGAAAATGAGTCCGTCCGGCGCCCGGGAACGACCAGCGGGCGCGCCCCTCGCGGAGCAAGGTGACGCGGCGATGGACAACTCCGCGGAAGCCTCCGGCATTCGAACAGCGCAGACGGACGCGCCTTCCGCGACGGTCGCAATGTCTGCCGTGGGGCGTGCCGAACTGGCGGTGGCAACCATGATGCTGCTGGCCATTCCCGTGATTGCCCCGTTGGGCAACGCGCATTGGGCGAATGCGGGTATCGCCGGAAACCTGTTGCTCCTACTCGCCGGTTGCCTGCTGGCCTGGCTTCTGGTCGCCCGGGCATGCGCACCGGTGAGCGCGGCGCTTTCGCGATTGGCGAAGCGGCCGGATTTGATGCCGGTATTGATCGCGGGCGCAGCCATGGAAATGCTGGCCGCGTCCATCACCGCGCCGGTTCCCGTGTCGGATTTCTTTCATTACTTGTATCTCGCCGGCCGCATCGCCGCGGGGTTGTCGTATGTGGATGACCTTGGCTGGCGCGCCGAGTTTCCACCAGGGTGGCCCTACATGCTGGCACCGTTCGTGGCTATTTTCGGGCCCACGCTCGTCGCTGCCACTGCCGCGAATGTCGCCCTTTATCTGGTGGGCGCCATCGGTATCGCGTCGATCGCGCGACAACGGTTCGGTCCTTCCGAGACGTTCATCGCGGTCGTCCTGTTCACGATTTGGCCCGCGCGTCTGCTGATGGCCGGGCTGGCGGCCAAGGAAAATCTGCTCATCGCTGCGGTCATTGCCGCGATCGCGCTTTCGTACAAGGCGGTGGACGCGAAAACACGATCGCCGATCGTTATCGCTGGCGCGGCTGGTGCCGTTTTCGGCCTCGCGGCGCTGACGCAGCCAGGTCTGCTGGTGCTGACGCTTGCGGCACCGGTCATGTTCCGATCGGCCATTACGGACATCGGCGCTCGACGATTCACCTCAATCGTCGCTGCGATGCTCGCCGGAGCGTTACTTGCACTCGCGCCGTGGATGGTGAGGAACTGCGTCGTTTTCGAAGGGGAGTTCTGCGGCATCGCGGCCAATGGCGGCAGCGTGTTCTACCGGGCGAACAATGCGAATGCCACGGGCTTGTTCATGTACGGAAGGGGAGGGCCCCTTCGCGGGCTCCCGGAGGTCGAGCGCAACAGGCGCGGATACGAACTGGGTCGCCAATGGATCGTGACCCATCCGCTGGACGCCGTGCAGCTTTCGGCGCGCAAGGTTTTCGCCTATCTCAAAGGCGACGATCATGGGGCCTACTGGAGCGTGCTGCGTCAGCCCGGAGGCGACGAGGAGAACGCGTTGCGCAACGCGAGCGAGTCGCGGATGGCGCTCTACCGGATCGCGAGCGGCGTGTCGCTGGCTTATTGGGTGCTGCTCGCTGCACTTTCCGTTCAGGCGCTGCGGAACGGTCGGCTCGCGGATGAGCGCGATCGGTACGACTTTCGGCCGCTCGTCTATCCGTTGCTGTGCGGCGCTGCGGTATTTGGCCTCTTCGAAAGCGGCGACCGCCAGCACATGTTCGCGGTCGGACCGCTTTTCGTTCTAGCCGCCGCCGGCATCGTGCGCCGGGGAAACCGCGTCACGCCATGATCTCTACGTCCCATCCCTCGCCGCGTGAGGCGATCGCGGCGTGCCAACCCGGCTCCGGTTGGAGTACCCGGACGAACCACTCGGGACTCAATGTTTCCGGATCCTGCGATTGCACGCGGGCCACCCTTTCTCCGGCGTCGAAGCTCACGAAGAAGCGATCGAGCGGAAACGACAGGCCGACGCCCTGTGCCTTCAGCACCGACTCCTTGGCGACCCAATGGCGAAAGAACGCCTCGCGCTGACGACCGGCCGGGGCCGAGGCGATTGCCTCGAGTTCGCGCTCGAAGAAGAACTGCCGCGCCAGCGGCATCGGGTCGAAATCGCGCCGCTCCTGTTCGAGGTCGATGCCGACCGGCGCGTCCCGGGCCACCGCGAGCATCGCGCGGCCCTTCGAGTGCGCGAGGTTGAAGGTGACGCCCCCATGCACGCGGGTGCCGAGCGCGATCGAGGGCTTTCCGGAGGGGCCGAGTTCGAACGCAATTGCGTGCGGCGGCACGCCGCAATACCGCGAGAGGAGGTGGCGAAGCACGCCGCGCGCAACGGTCCATCGGCCGCGGTCGGGGGCGTGCACGAATCTGTCGGCGCGCGCTCTTTCGTCGGCGGACAGTACGCGGCGCCACGCGCTGCCGGCCTCCACGGATGCATCGATCAGGAAGGCCCAGACGTGCACCGATTGCGCGGCGATATCGACGTTTTTCGGTGGTCGGTCGCAGGCCGCCGGGTCGATGGGTGCGAAGACAAGCGTCGGCCGGGCCGGCGTACCGCGTCGTGGGGATGCCGTTTCCATGTTCCTGATGGAGGACGCGGCTGTAGCCTGTACCGGCCGTGTCGGCGCGCGATTGTGAAGGCTGGAGCACAGCGTACCATCGGATTCGATCGATCGCCCCATACCTGCGCCAGCCGATGCCGATTCGCATGACCCGTTCGCGCACCCTCGGCGGCAGCATGGCCCATGGCATCGCCTGGATGCTGCTGTTCAAAGTCGTCGATCGGGCCGTCGGATTCGTCAGCGTGATCGTGCTGGCGCGGCTCCTGGTCCCCGCGGATTTCGGCCTGATCGCACTCGCGATGTCGGCAATCGCCCTGCTCGACGCACTGGGCGCATTCGGCCTCGAGACGGCGTTGATCCAGCGCGCGGATGCCCGGCGCGAACACTTCGACGCGGTATGGTCGTTCAATGTGGCGAACGGTGCGCTGACGGGCGCGGTAGGCATCGCCATCGCCTGGTGGGTGGCCGCATTCTACGGTGACGAACGGCTCGTGGCGGTAATGTTTGTCCTGTCGATCGCGCGCATCGTGCGGGGGTTCGAGAACGTCGGCGTCGTCGCGTTCCGGAAGGAAATGGAATTCGATCGGGAATTCCGCTATCTCGTCGCCAAGCGGCTGACGACCACGGTACTGGTCACGCTGCCGCTTGCGTTCGTACTCCACAATTACTGGGCGCTGCTCATCGGAACGCTCGCGGGAACGTCGATCGGCGTCGCATTGAGTTACGCGATGCATCCGTTCCGACCGCGGCTGTCCTTCGCCGGCATCGGCCCGCTGCTTCACTTTTCGAAGTGGCTCTACCTGACGAGCCTCATCGAATTCGCCCATGGACGGGTGGCCGACGTGATGGTCGGTCGCTGGACGGGTGCGGCGGCCGTCGGTTCGCTTGCGATGGCGCGCGAGCTCGCGCGGTTTCCGACGCAGGAGCTCTCCGCGCCGGTCAATCGTGCGGTCTTCCCCGGCTACGTGAAGCTCGCCGGCGACCGAGGAGGGTTGCGGCGCGGCTACCTCAAGGTCACCTCGGCGCTCCTGCTGATGATTCTGCCGGCCGGTGTGGGTTTGAGCCTCCTCGCCGAGCCGGTGACGCGGGCGCTGATCGGCGAGAAATGGCTCGCGGCCATTCCACTGATTCAGGTGCTGTCAATCAACGGGATCATGGGCGTCCTGTTGGGCACTGCGTACCACGTGAATCTGGCCGTCGGCATGTCGCGGTCAACGACCATGGTGCTCGCAATCAAGATCGCCATCGCGCTGCCGCTGATGTTCTGGACGATCCCGGAATACGGTGCGCAGGGCGCAGTGCTGTCCATGTTCGTCGCGCTCCTGGCGACGATGCCGCTCAACTGGCTGCTGCTGCGCAGGGCGATCGAGTTCGGATGGAGCGAAGTCACGCACATCCTGTGGCGCCCTCTGGCCGGAACCGTCGCGATGAGCGCGGCCGTGTTCGCGACGAGGTATGCCTGGCCGACCCCCGCCGGGTTGTTCGAGCAGGTCGCCTATCTCGCGATGCTCGTCACGGGCGGCGCTCTAGTCTACGCAGTGGTCGTCTACCTGCTCTGGAAGCCGCAAAGCGACCCGGAAAGTGCCGAGGCCTGGGCGCTCGCGCAGGGTCGGCGTGCGCTTGCCGCCGCGGGTGCGCGCTTCGCGCAACGTCGCTGACCGCGACCGCATGGCATCGGTCCCTCGTGTCGGTTCGCGACGTCCGGCGCGACGGACCCCCGGCTTGCAGCCGTCACTCGACCTTGATCCCGGCGTTCCTGACGAGGATCGAATATTTCGCGATGTCCGATCGAATCGATGCTCCCATTGCCGCCGGCGATTCGTCGATCGGCTCGTAACCATGCTGCAGGATGCGCTGCCGGATCTCGTCGCTGCGCAGAACCTGGGCCAGCGCTTCGTCGAGTCTGCCGATGATCGCGGGTGGAACGCCGGCGGGGGCCAGCAGCCCGTACCACGGTTCGATCGCAAAGCCCGGGAACCCCTGTTCGCCCATCGTCGGGAGATCCGGCAAGCTCGCTGAACGCTTGTCGCCGGCGCCGGCCAGCAGGCGTAGCGTACCCGCCCTGGCGTGGGGCAGTATCAGCGAGAGATCGGTGAACATGATGTCGACCTGCCCGCCCACGAGATCGGCGAGGCCGGGCGCCGATCCCTTGTACGGAATCTCGACGATGTCGATGCCCGCCATCGACTTGAAAAGCTCGGAGGCCAGATTGGAGTTGCTGCCGTTGCCGGCGGAGGCGTACGTCAATCGGCCGGGATGCGCGCGCGCGTACGAGACGAGCTCTTCGATCGTCTTTGCCGGAACCTTCGAGTTCACCGCGAGCGCGTAGGGCACGCGTGCGACGCCGCCGATCGGAACGAAATCCCTGACCGGGTCGTAGGGGAGCGACTTGAACAGCGCGACGGCGATCGCGAGGTTGCTGGGCCCGCCGACAAGGATCGTGTAGCCGTCCGCGGGTGCCTTGGCCACGTAATCCGCCCCGATCGTCCCGCCGACTCCACCACGGTTTTCGACGACGACGGGCTGCTTCAGGATTTCGGAAAGCCGTTGCGTCACCATGCGCGCGACGACATCGGTCTGGCCGCCCGCCGCCTGGGCGACGACAAGCTTGATGGGACGCGTCGGGTAGCTCTGCGCGAAACCGTTCGCCGAGAAAATCGCGGCGAGCGCGGTCGCGAAGAAAAATCTCCCGATCGGACTCACGACTCGCCGTCCCGGGTGCCGCCGATCGCGTTCATCATCCGTGGGACGCGGTGCTGAGCGGCGATGGGCGGCAGCGCGAGCGCGGCGCCGGCGCGCGGGTCGCTGTCGAGCAACCCGGCGAATTCGGCGACGGTCGGCCGTCGGAAGAGCTGGGTCGTCGTCAGATGTCCGCCGAGCACCGCGTTGAGATGCGCGACCAGTTGCGCACCGCGCAGCGAATCGCCGCCGAGCTGGAAGAAGTTGTCGAAGGCGCCGACGCGCGAGGCGCCAAGCACCGAAGCAAACTGGCGCGCAACTTCCTCCTCCCGCGGGCCGCGCGGCGGCGTGAATTTCTGGCGCAGCGAATCGGCCAGAAGGTGCGCGAGGTCGCGGCGCCGGACCTTGCCGAGCGGATTTTTCGGCAGCGCCGTGACGAGCACGATATGGCTCGGCACCTTGTAGGCCGCCAGCTGATCGAGCGCGAAGTCGCGCAATTGTTGCGCGGTCACGGATGCGCTTCGGATGACGACGGCCGCGGCGACATCCTCGCCGAGCGTCGGGTGCGCGACGGCAAATGTCGCCGCCTCGACGACCTCGGGGTGGCGCATCAGCGCGGCGTCGACTTCGAACGGCGAAACCTTCATCCCACCGCGATTCAGGAGTTCCTTGAGGCGGCCCGTCAGGTAAAGGTAGCCGTCGTCATCGAAATGACCGAGGTCTCCTGTCCGGAACCAGCCCTCCCGAAACGCTTCGCGATTGGCCTCGGGATCGTTCTCGTATTGCCGGATGATGCCCGCGCCGCGGAGGACGACTTCGCCCGTTTCAAGCGGTGGCAGCGGGACGCCGGCGTTGTCGTGGATCTGCACCTCGGGTCCTGCCGGGCGCCCGACGGAGCCGGCGCGCCTGATACCTGGCGGAAGCGGATTGATCGCAACGAGGCCGGCCTCGGACATCCCGTAGGCCTGGACGACGGGAACACCGAGCAGCGATTCCAGCCGGGCTTGGATGGTCGTCGGCAGCGTGGTCGCACCCGACCAGACGAGTCGTAGCGAGCCGGCGGGAATCGGCCCGTTGCGCTCGTGCGCCTCCAGCAAGGCGAGGTGGGTCGCGGGACCGGCCGAATAGTAGGTCGCCTTGAAGTGGTTGACCAAGTCAAGGAATTTGCGGGCGTCGAATCCGGCCGGGCAAACGATGCTTCCGCCGGCGTACATCATGGCGAGAACGCTCCGGCGTATGCCCGACGTCGTGAACATCGGTGCGACGCCCAGGCACCGATCGGCGCGGGTGAACTCGAGCGCTTGATCCTGCCGGCGGATCGAATCGATCAGGTCCGCCTGAAGAATGGGAAGAACTTTCGGCTTCCCCGTCGTTCCCGACGTCGTGATCAGCAGGGCGATGTCGGTCGCATCGGGCGGCCCGGCGAAATCTGGAGTGGCGCGCCGGTCGACGTGGAGCGTGAACGTGCCGGCGGCATCGGCGCTGCATTCGACGAGGTCCACGATTTCCAGGCCGCGTGCGAGCGCCACACGCCGCACCGGCAGGTTGTCGCCCTGGCGAACGATGACGGCGTCGGCACGAAGGCTCGTGAGAAGCACGCGGCAGGCCTCCTCGTCGGTCGCCGGGTTGAGCGGCGCGCAAGTCGCGCAGGATCCGACCGCCAGCAACAGGACGGCGACCTCCGGGCCGTTCGGCACGGCGATCACGATGCGGCTCCCGCGTCCCAGGCCGGCGCCCGCGAGTGTGCGCACCGCGCGATCGACGACCCCGTTCAACGCACCATAGGTCAGCGCGGGGCGCCCCGGTGCCAGGATCGCTGGGGCGGCGGGATCGTATCGCGCCTGGTCGGCCAGAACCTTCGCGATCGTGTTCATCGCGGAAATTTCGTCATGTGTTCGGATCATCGGACCTTGGGTCGAGGTTTGCGGGAATGGGCGTCCCCCCGCGTGCCTCGCAGCGGTGCTACGCGCGGTGCACCCAGCCGTTAACCGTGAATCGGCTATCGCGAAAATCTTTCGACGCGACGAATACGGGCGTGACCTCGTGCATGATCGCCGCATTGAAGAATACGATGCTGTTGTTGCGCGGCTCGATGACTTGAAATTGCTCGGTACGCGCGAGCTTCGCATTGCGGATCTGGTCGTCGTAGACGCGAAGCTCGCCGCCGGTGAATACCTTCGGTTCGCGGTTGAAATAGTAGACGTAGGTCAGCTCACGCGTTGCGTCGATCGCGTGTTCGCCCCGATCGGTGTGGACGCGGAAATAGCTGCCGTCGGTGCTGGCGGTGACCTGGCATTCGATGTGCCCGACCGGGAACGGCGGCAGGCTGAGTTTCGCCATCACGTCGGGCATCACCGAGCGAATCCTGCCGACGACGAGGCGAACGATCTCGTCCGGCGCATTGAGGACCAGGGACTGGCGGTAATCCTTGTTGCCCTCGTCGTTTGTCCAGGAGGATCGAAAATCGCGTTCCGCCGCCATTACGGTCTCGCGAAGCCATGCGCATTCTTCGGCGGACAGAAACGGTTCGAGCTGCGCAACGGCATGGCGCACGATCCGCGGCGGCGGGTCTGCCGACGGCGCCGTCGCCGTCGCGCCGGCCGCTGTTACCGGCGATGCCGATGGCAGCGCGTCATCCGCGTCCAGCTGCACGAGGATCGCCGGGTCCGTGACGATACCGACCAGCTGGTGGCTCGCGAACGTCAGCGAGGCGCGGCCGCCCTCTGCCGGAATCTGAAACACCGCATGGACGGCATCGGACCGCCCACCGTCCGGTGCGGTGATCGCTTCAAGTAGCTGCACCAGCAGCGGATGTTCGGGCGGCAGTACGAGCATTGCCGCGTGTCCACCGGCCAGCATGACCTTGACCCGGATCTCGCGTGCACCGGGTTGTTGCAGGATGAGTTTCATCGACGGGCCGATGGCGCAAACGCGTGCCGGATCCTCGTATGCGAAGGGCAGAGTGCTTACTTGATCCCCAGCCTCTCCATCCGGTACCTCATCGCGCGAAAGGTGATGCCCAGCAGTTTTGCCGCCGCGGTCCGGTTGTAGCGCGTCTTCTCGAGCGCCTCGTTGATCGCCGCGCGCTCGACACGATCGAGGTAATCCTGCAGCGGCCACTTGTCGCCGGCGGTGACCGCGTACTCGGATTCTTCGGCGATCGGCGTCAGGTGCAAATCCTCGGCCGAGATTCGCTGCGTGTCGGCGGCCAGCGATAGCCCCCGTTCCAGAACGTTCTCGAGCTCGCGGACGTTTCCGGGAAACGGGTATCTCTCGAGCGCGACAATCGCCTCTGGATCGAGTTTCGCCGGATTGCCGCGCGACAGTCGCTCGAGGATGGCGCTAGCAATGAGCGGCACGTCCTCGCGCATCTCGCGCAAGCTCGGCATCGCGAGCTCGATCACGTGCAGCCGGTAATAGAGATCCTGTCGAAACTCGCCGGCGTCGACCAGCGCGGAGAGCTTCTTGTGCGTCGCGCTGATGATGCGCACGTCGACGGAGTCTTCCTGCGTCGCACCGACCTTGCGGACCTTTTTCTCCTGGATCGCCCGCAGCAGCTTCACCTGCATGTGCAGCGGCAGGTCGGCGACCTCGTCGAGGAACAGCGTTCCGCCGTTGGCAGCCTGGAAAAAGCCGTCCCGGTCGGCTTCCGCGCCGGTAAACGCCCCTTTTCGGTAGCCGAAGAATTCGCTTTCCATCAGGTTTTCCGGGATCGCACCGCAGTTGACGGCGACGAACGGCAAC
Source organism: Betaproteobacteria bacterium (assembly GCA_039931775.1). GTDB lineage: Bacteria > Pseudomonadota > Gammaproteobacteria > Burkholderiales > Casimicrobiaceae > CAIWHR01. The sequence continues at coordinate 132,530 of JBDTRG010000129.1, forward strand.
TCCGCCCGTGCGCCTCCGGCATGAATCATCCGGGCGGCGAGTTCCTTGCCGCTGCCGGATTCGCCGTTGATGAACACCGGTGCCTGGCTCTTGGCGAGCCGCTCGATCATGTCGCGCACATGCAGCATCGCCTGCGATTCGCCGAGGAGCCGGTAACCGGAAGCGGGCGGTGCTTTTTCGGGGACCTTCAACGCCTGCTTGACGAGGGCGCGCAGCTGCTCCAGCGCAACGGGCTTGGCGAGGTAGTCGAATGCCCCGGCCTTGAGCGCCGCGACAGCATTCTCGGCGCTCCCATACGCGGTGATCACCGCAACGGGAAGGTCGAGGCCCTTCTGGTTGATGTGCTCGACCACACGCAGCCCCGGGCCGTCGGGGAGCCGCATGTCGGTAAGGCAGAGGTCGAACGATTCGGCATCGAGCAGCGCGATCGCTTCGGCGACGGTCTCCGCACGCGTCGTATCGAGTCCCATCCGCGACAGGGTGAGTTCGAGCAGTTCAAGCAGATCGGGCTCGTCGTCGATGAGAAGAACTCTCGGCTGGCCGCGGATTTTTCGTGACATGGATTTCCTCTTATTTCACTGCGGGTTTGAATGCGCGCTTCATCGTCATCCGAAAATGGGCGCCGGGGCCCCTGGGCAGGAGCTCCAATGCGGCACCATTTGCGTCGCAGAGTTCGCGCGCGATGTAAAGACCGAGCCCCGTTCCGCCGGGGCGCGTCGTGAAGAAGGGTTCGAATATCTGGCCGCGCAGCTCGCCGGCGATGCCGGGCCCGTCGTCGGCGAGTTCGCAGATGATCGCATCGCCCATGTACCCCGGGCGCGCGGCAATTCGGATGCTGCCGTCCTTTTTCTGGCAATGCTGCCATGCGTTGCGCACCAGATTCCAGACGATCTGGTTGAGATGTCCGCGGTCGAAGAGCACGCGGACTTCATCGGGGACGAGGATGACGATCGCCTTCGCCGGCAGGCTTTCGGCCTGGACGATCTCCTCGACCAACGCGCGCATGAAGTCGCCCAGCAGCACCACTTCGGGTTGCTGCCGGTCGCGCCGGTTGAGCTGGAGCACTTCGCCGACGATCCGGTCGATCCGCTTCGCGTTGTTGCGAATCATGCCAAGGAGCCGCGCGCCGGCCGGAGGCACGGCGCCGTCCTCCTCGAGCAACTGCGCGGCCTGGTTGATGGCCGACAACGGATTGCGAACTTCGTGCGCGATCGACGCCGTCAGCCGGCCGAGCGCCGCGAGCTTCATCTGCTGCGCTTCGTTCTGCGCGCGACCGAGGTCTTCGAGGTAGATAAGCGTGCCGCCGTTCAGGCCGGAACCGATGCGCACGAGCCGCACGCGCACCAGCCGCTGCGACGATTCCACCTTGAACGGCGGGAGTGCCTCGGTGTAGTCCTCCTGCCAGCGCCGCCAGTAGTCGTGCAGCGTCGAACTGAATTCGGCGAGCCGCATGCCGCCGCGCATCCGCCCGAAGCCGCCCAGCAAACGCGTCACTTGCGCGTTGTGCCCGCGAACCACCCCGTTCAGGTCGACGACCAGCACGCCATCCTGCATGTCCTGAATGATCAGTCGATTGACCTGTTCGAGGTTCGCCACGTCAATCCCGCGCTGCGCCGCGAGATCCTCCGAGGCCTTGGTGTAGCGGCCGAGCGCGACGGCGATGCCGATGGTCGCGAAGTAGCCGAAGCCGATGAGGCCGGTCTGGAAAGGTTGAGCGCCGGTGACGCGGCCCTCGAGCATCCGCCAGACGTCGAGACCGAGCAGGATGAAGCTTGCGAGCGCGGCATGGAAGAATGCCGTTTGCGTGCGCAGCAGCCAGCCGCTCGCCGCGAGCTGCGGAAACAGCAGGATCGGGAGCGACCCGCCGGTGCCGCCACCAGCCACCATCACCAGCGCGATGCACAGCACGTCGCCGAACAGGAGCGTGGACACGAGCGGCGGGAGCGACAGCGATATCGGCTCGCGCTGGATCCATACGAAGGTAATCAGTCCAAAGACAAAATACAGCGCCGAGGCCCAGACGAACGCATTGGGGGCCGCGATGCCGAGCACGCGGAGGTCGAGCAGCAGTGCCGTTCCAAGGAGCGCCGCACCACAGACCGCGCGATAGACGCCGACGATCCAGAGGATCCGGCGGCCCGATTCTTCAGCGGAGATCGGAACCGGCTGCTCGAAGGGCGCCGCGTCGGGACCCGCCTGGATCTGGGCGTTGTCGCTGGTGTCCACGAATTGCCTCAATGCCGCTTCCCGCAGCCCGGTTCGCCGCAGATGACCCCTTCGGGGCTGCGCTTCGCATCGCTGCTCGGCAGATAGATCCCGCACCGGACACACCGGACCATCGGCTCGCCGGGCGATGCGGGCGGCGAACGCGGGTCACTCGGGTCGTCGCGCCGCTTTGCCTTCGCGACGTTCAGCAGCCGCAACCCGAACAGCACCACGCCGATGACGACGATCCAGATGAGTACCTTGGCCATTGGGCGCTAGAGCACTTTGCCGGGATTGAAGATGCCGGCCGGGTCGAACGCCAATTTGACCGCGCGCATCAGGTCGAGCTCGGTCGCGCTCTTGTAGCGGACGAGCTCATCGCGCTTCTGCTGCCCGATGCCGTGCTCGGCGCTGATGCTCCCGCCGTGCGCCGCGACCAAGTCGTGGACGATCCGGTTCGCGCTGCGCGTGTTGTCCATGAAGGCGCCGGGCGCGCTGCCTTCCGGGCCCGCCAGGTTGTAGTGCAGGTTCCCGTCGCCGAGGTGGCCAAATGTGACAAAGCGCACGCCGGGCAGCGCGGCACTGAGCGCTCCGCGCGCTTGATCGAGAAAACGGGGAATCGCGGATACCGGCAACGAAATGTCGTGCTTGATGTTCGGCCCTTCGCGCCGCTGGGCTTCGGCGATGTTCTCCCGCAACGCCCACAGGGCGCGCGCCTGCTCGCCGGACTGCGCGATGGTTGCGTCGAGCGCGATTCCGCGTTCCAGCGCTGCGCCGAGGGCACCTTCCAACTGTGCGCCCGACGCAGATTCGGCGGCGGCGTCGTCCACCTGGATCAGCGCGTACCACGGGTGACCGGGGCAGGGGTCCGGCGAACCTGGATGGTGCTTGCGCGAAACGGCGATGGAAAGCGCCGACATCAATTCGAATCCCGTGATCCGATCGCCCAGGGCCTGCCGGAGGTCGTGCAGCAGACGCACCGCCGACGCGACGTCAGGTGTTGCCGCAAAGGCCGTGTAGCGGCTTCTCGGCGCCGGAAACAGTTTCAGCACCGCTGCCGTCACGACGCCCAACGTTCCCTCGGCGCCGATGAAAAGCTGCTTCAGGTCGTACCCGGTGTTGTCCTTGCGCAGACCACGCAATCCGTTCCAGACGCGGCCGTCGGCGAGTACGACCTCGATCCCCAGCACCAGCTCTCGGGCGTTGCCGAAGCGAAGCACGGCGGTGCCACCTGCGTTCGTCGAAAGATTGCCGCCGATCGTGCAGCTTCCTTCGGCCGCCAGTGACAACGGAAACAGCAGACCTTGCTCCTCGGCCGCCTGCTGGACCCGCGCAAGCGGAACGCCGGCCTCCGCCGTGAGCGTCGCGTTGGCCGTGTCGATCGCGCGAACGCGGTTCAATCGCGCCAGCGACAACACGACGGCATTGCCCTGATCGTCCGGCGTCGCGCCGCCGCATTGGCCGGTGTTGCCACCCTGCGCGACGATGGGCACGCCGAACTCGGCGCATGCGCGAACGACCGCGGCGACCTCATCGGTACCCCCAGGGCGCACGACCGCAAGCGCACGGCCCTTGAAGCGGCCACGCCAATCGGTGACATAGGGAGCGACGTCGGATGTAGCGGTGAGGACCTGCGCGCTTCCTACGGCCGCGTCGAGCCGCGCCCGCAGGGTTGCGCGAATATCGGTCATGACCGGCGATGATAGCGGATTAGCCTTGCAATCGCACCCGGCGTGCGGCCGATCCGGAGCTCGCGCGCATCCCGTGCGGCGAAGCCATTGCTGGGGGGTCTCTCGACTATGCGGTCGGCGTCAGTTGCCCCGTGGCACCCGCCGTAACCCGGAAACTCATTCCTTCTTGCTCATCACTTCCCAAGGCATCGACGTGGCCGGGTGAAGGCTGTCGTAATGTGCACGGAGTTCGAATAATTCGCGGAGCACTTCGACGGGAAACCCTTGCCGTGAACCGCGCTTGTCGACGAGGAGGTCGTCGATGTACCGGCGGAACGAATTGGGGTCGGGCCACATCGCGGCCAGCAGGTTGGCGATCCGGGGAAACTTGTACATCAGTGAGCGCGGCTGGACCTCGGACGGCAGCGTCGACGCCCAGGCCGCCGTCGGCCTGAGCAGCCCGTTGGCCGGTTCGGTCGTGCGTCGCTTCGACCAATCCGCGGTCTGTGCGGGGGAGACCGACGGCCGCGACTCCCGGTCGACGGTGACGTCGTTCAGGGAAACGCGGTCAGTCCTGCGATAAATGGACATGGTTCGGCACTAATTTCCCTAGTGCGGCAGGCAAATTACCCTGGCCCCGGCCCTCCGGGGTCTACGGTAGTGATGAAGCAAGACGCGGGCCACCAGGAGTCCTGTCGGTCGCCGTCTGGCTGCCCCGGGGCGCCCCGCGTGTCAGGCGGGCGCGGTACGATAGCGGGAGGACAGTTTCAGGACGGCAATCGCCGTCGCTGGCGCGGAGGGAAGCCCATGGCAGACGCTAAGAAGGATGACCCGGGAATGGCGCTCAACGACATCTCCGCGTTCATGCAGAAGATGTGGAACCCGTTCGGCGTTCCGATGCCGGGATTCGGTATGCCCGGGGTGCCGCCGGGGGTGCCCGGGGCCGCGTCGATCGCCGGGATGCCATTTCCGAATCCGGCCGCGATGTTCGCGACCCTCGATCCGGCCGAGATCGGACGAAAGATTGATGAACTGAAGGTCGTGCAGACCTGGCTGCAGATGAGCCTCAACATGATGCAGTTGAGCATCAAGACCATGGAACTCCAGAAGGCCTCAATAGAGGCGCTGACGGCGCCGGAGCGTTCTTCCGCCGCCCCCCACAATCCCTGACCACGTCTCCGCCCGATTCACCCACTGGTACCCGACATGTCGATCGTTCTGTATTACGGCTCCGGTTCGCCCTTTGCCTGGCGCGTTCAACTTGCACTGGAGCACAAGGCGCTGCCGTATGAGCGCAAGCTGCTTTCGTTTTCGGCCGGCGATACGATGACGCCCGAATTCCTGGCGCTCACGCCCCGCCATCGCGTGCCCGTCATCGTCGACGGCGACTTCGTCTTGTACGAATCGAACGCGATCGTCGAATACCTGGAGGACGCCTACCCGGCATCGGGCGGGCCGCTCTTTCCCGGCGACGCGCGGACCCGCGCGCTCGCCCGCCGGCTGATCATGGAAGTCGACAGCTATTTCGACGAGGCGATCGATCCCCTGACCACGCAGGCGTTCAGCTTGAAGCCCGAGGAGCGCGACGTGCAGACGATTGCCGAGGGTCGCGCGGCGGTTTGCCTCGAACTGTCGATGTTCACGAAGGCGATGCGGGGCCCGTTTCTCGTGGGCCCGCTTTCGGCGGCCGATTTCGCTTTATACCCCTATGTCAGCTACCTGCCGCGCTGCCAGTTGAAGCTGACGGATCTCGACGCCGACGGCATGCTGACACCGGAACTGCGAGCCTGGAAATCCCGGATCGAGGCCCTGCCGTATTTCGACAAGACTTTCCCGCCGCACTGGAAGAAGGCCTGAGGATCGATTGATGAGTCCTTCGACGACCGCATTCGTCGACGGTGGCGTCATACCCCTGCCGTACGGGTTCAGGCCACCGCGGTACACGACCGTTACCGGCGGAGGCCGGACCGACGGCAACTGAGCGCCCCAGAGACGAATCGAACGTCCGACCTGCCCCTTAGGAGGGGGCTGCTCTATCCACTGAGCTACCGGGGCGCGGACGGTTCCATTTTACCGGAACGCGCTGCTACTCCCGGTGCGGCCGCCGCCCTACGCGCGCTGCACGGCTGACCAGCGAGGGCATTTATGCAGGTGATCGTTCACGAGGCCGGTCGCCTGCATGAACGCGTACATGATCGTCGGTCCCACGAATCGGAACCCACGCTTGGAAAGGTCCTTCGACAGCGCATCCGCTTGCCCCGTGCGCGCGGGGACGGTGGCGAGCGTGCGATGGCGGCTCACGAGGGGTTTGCCGCCGACGAACGTCCAGACATAGCGATCGAAGCTGCCGAACTCGCGTTGGAGTGCCAGGAACGCGCGCGCGTTGGTCACCGAGCTCTCGATCTTCAACCGGTTGCGCACGATGCCCTCGTTCGACATCAGCGGTTCGATCTTGCGGGTGTCGAACCGCGCGACGCGCGCGGGATCGAATCCCGCGAACGCTTTGCGATAACCGTCGCGCTTGTTGAGAATCGTCGACCACGAAAGGCCAGCCTGCGCACCCTCGAGGATCAGGAACTCGAAGAAAACGCGATCATCGTGCACCGGCACGCCCCATTCCTCGTCGTGGTAGGCGAGGTAGGCTGCGCTGCCGTTGGCCCACGGACAGCGAGTTAGTGTGTCGGGCATCTCGGGGGACGGGGAGGGGACCTTGTCGCGATTATCGGTGCGACTGCGCATGGCGGCAATCCATGCCGTCCGAATGCCGCAGCGTGGCAGAATTGGCGCGTGATCCCCTGGCTTCGAAACAACGACTCATTCCCACCGATCCACGACGCGCTCGCGGAGCCGAACGGGCTTCTGGCCGCAAGCGAAGACGTCACGCCGGCGCGCTTGCTCGAGGCCTACCGTCGCGGCATCTTCCCCTGGTACAGCGGCGAACAGCCGGTACTTTGGTGGTCCCCTGATCCGAGGATGGTGTTGTTCGTCGAAGAATTTCGGATTTCGCGTTCGCTCAACAAGCGCGTCAACCAGCAGCGGTGGGAGATGCGCGCTGACTCCGCATTTCGCGCCGTTATCGAGGCGTGCGCCGCCAAGCCGCGGCGCGGTCAGCAAGGCACATGGATCACGCCGGCAATCATCGACGCCTACACGGCGTTGCATCGCCGCGGCCACGCGCACTCGGTGGAAGCGTGGCGCGATGGACGGCTGGTCGGAGGCCTCTACGGTGTCGCGATCGGCCGCATGTTCTTCGGCGAATCGATGTTTGCCGACGAGGCCGATGCCTCAAAAGTGGCTCTCGTACATCTGATCGCGATGCTTCGGGCCCGCGGGTTTCCGCTTGTGGACTGCCAGCAGGAAACGGCGCACCTCGCCTCATTTGGTGCGCGCGCCATCTCACGACAGACGTTTGCCGATCTCGTGGCGGCGTTGGTAAACTCAGGCGCGCCGGACGGCCAATGGAGGCCTGTTTCGGCAGGGGGCGAGTCCGCGTGACCAAGCTCAACGACCTTCCGCTGGCTTCGCTTCAGTTTTATGCGACTGCGCCCTACGCTTGCAGCTACCTCCCGGACCGGGTGGCTCGGTCCCAAGTGGCAACCCCCAGCCACTTGATCGACACCGATGTTTATAGCGAACTCGTGCGCCACGGTTTCCGGCGTAGCGGGGGGTTCACGTATCGACCCTATTGCGACCGGTGCCGAGCGTGTGTCCCGGTACGGATACCCGTCGCGACCTTCGAGCCCAATCGGACGCAGCGAAGAATGCTTCGTGCGCATGTCAATTTAACCGAAGTTAGGCACAAATTAGCGTTCAATGCAGAACATTACGCACTTTACCTGCGATATCAGCGTCACCGCCATCCTGGGGGAGGGATGGACCAGGACAGCCGAGAGCAGTATCAACACTTCCTGCTGCACAGCAATGTCGCAACTGAACTGTTCGAGTTTCGGGAAGGGCGCGAACTCCGAATGATCAGCCTCGTCGACCGTCTCCGCGATGGACTTTCGTCGGTCTATGCGTTTTTTGACCCCGGTATTCGGGGTACTAGCTTTGGCACCTATAACGTCCTATGGCAGATCGAGCGCTGCAAAGTGCTCGAATTACCCTACCTTTATCTTGGTTATTGGATAGCCGAGAGCCGGAAGATGGCCTACAAGGCTAGCTTTAGGCCCGCGGAGGGGTTGGTTGATGGGCGTTGGCTTCCGCTAACGCCGCCCTAACGCCCTGAACAAGCGGTAAATTGATGATGGAAAATTTGGGGCCGGAATCGGTTAAAATCTTAAGTGTGTGGCATACAATACGTTCTAAGACCACAAGAATGTCCGGAAAAATTATCCCAAAATTCCAGACGTTAGCTGCGTCGAACACTATTCCCCGCTGGATTCCGTTCGATTTGTTTGCCACAATGTGGCCATGTTTAGGTTTGATCCGAAGATTCGACTCCGCGAATCTTGGCGTTAGGGGTGCACGATGAATGCGATGGCCGACGTCCGCTTTCTTCCGCAGACGGATTTCCAACAGGTAGAAACCCGATTCGATGTCGAGTACGGCGTCTACTGGGCGTTCATGAATCCTCGCCCTCGGCCATGCTTCAGTATCCAGTTACTTGAAGAGTTGCGTGGCTACATTGACACGATCGTGGACAATGATTGTCACATCGCACACCGCGGGAAGAATTACAAGATCAACTATGGCGTGCTCGCATCGAAGTTGCCCGGCGTATTCAACCTCGGCGGCGACCTCATGCTATTTCGCACCGCGATCGCGTCGCAGAATCGTGATCAGCTAATTGAGTACGGCGAAAAATGCATAGATGACTTGTACCCATGGCACCGAAACTGCGATTTGTCGATGACGACGTTTTCGCTAGTTCAGGGCGATGCGCTCGGAGGTGGGTTTGAGGCCGCACTGTCTGCGACCGTTGTTGTCGCCGAAGAGTCCGCGCGCATGGGGTTTCCCGAAATTCTGTTCAACTTGTTTCCTGGTATGGGTGCGTTTAGTTTTCTATCGCGGAAAATTGGACGCCGTGCCGCTGAGGAGATGATTACTAGTGGCGCGATATACGGCGCAAGGCAACTCTATGACATGGGAGTTGTAGACGTTCTCGCCCCGGATGGAACAGGGGAAGCATCAATCTATAGCTACATCAGGCGACATTCCAAGGCCGCCAATGGTAGACGCGGGTTCGAGCGCGTTCGCACCGAGATCTCGCCGATTACGCGCAATGAGCTGATGCAGGTCGTGGAGATTTGGGCAGACTCGGCGCTAAGAGTTCAGGATCGCGATCTGCGGATGATGGAGCGGCTCGTTCGAGCGCAACAACGCACTGCAGAAGAGGCATCTCTCCAAGTGGTTCCGAACGTCGTACCCATGCGGATTGCAGGTATTGGCGACTAGATTTTGCTGTAGTTGAGTACGCGTTACAGCGAACTAGATTGCTGTTGCGTGCGGCGTTCTTCTAGGTGGGCGTCAAGCGCTCCGAGTACATTTTCGGTTGCGCGGGAAAGTTCCTCGGTCCATGGCGACGCCTTCAATCGCATCGTGTCGTAGTCCGCACTTTCAAATCGAACCGAAAGTGCAACTAACTGGGTCGCACCAATGCTGCCCGCCCCGCCCTTGAGAGCGTGTGCGGCATCTTTCACCTCCTGATATCGGCGGGCCGCAAGTGCATCGCCAATCACCTTTACGAGTCGGTCCGCGTCCGTGCGGAAGCCATTGAGTAGCCGCTCGACAAAGGTTGGATCGGAAGACAATCTTTCAAGGTCTTCGAGTACGCCGGGATCGACGGCTGGCGTGTCTACTACGGTTAGCGCGGGCCTTTCGTCGGAGCGTGGAATCGACACTCCTGATCGTACATCTGTCAGGTCGATCTCCACATGCCGCTCGATTGCATCGAGAAGCATCCCTGCACGTATCGGCTTTGGCACGAACTCAGCCGCGCCGGCTCGCTGGCACTCCGCGATGACTTCGGTAGTCACGTTCGCCGACAATATCAACACGGGAACGGGCGCTGGAGTCGAGAAACGATACAGCTTAAGCGCTTCAAGGCCGCTCATGATCGGCATCGAGAGATCAAACAGCGCGAGGTCAAAGTTTGATCGTTCCAGTGCGTCAAGCGCGGCCTCGCCGTTCGTTACTATTGTCACGCGGTGACCACCGCTTTCCAGAATGAGCTGCGTCACGCGTTGATTTGTCGCATTATCTTCTGCGACAAGAATGCGAGCACCTCGAATTTTCGTGACCGTCGCCGATTGTTGTGCAGCAAGTGCCGAAGCCATTGCACCGAATTTCGGTGATCTAGAGAGCTCGGATGCGTGATCAATGTTGCTTGGCTCTGCGGGTTGCATGGGAAGCTCAAACCAAAAGCAACTGCCTTCGCCAACTACACTTGTCAGGCCAATTTCTCCGCCCATCAGGGTGACTAGCTGCCTCGCGATTGTGGTTCCGAGTCCGGTACCCCCATAGACCCTAGTTATTGAGTCATCAGCCTGGGTAAAGGGTTCAAAGATTGCCGCTTGCTTACCGAAAGGAATCCCGATGCCCGTGTCCCGAACTTCGATTCGGATGCGTGCTTCAAGCAATTCTTGCTTTACGACGAACGCGCGAAGAACGACTCGCCCATGCTCGGTAAATTTCACCGCATTTGCCAATAGGTTGAGTAGGACCTGGCGCGTGTGATGACCGTCTCCAATGAACCAGCGAGCGGCCTCTGGTGCAATTTCGATGTCGATGCCAAGACCCTTATATCGCGCTTGCGGCAGCAACACCTTCGCGGTGCCGGCGAGTAGCTTCTCGAGATCAAAGGGACCGTTTTCGATGTGTACTCGACCGGCTTCAATTTTTGCCATGTCGAGTACGTCCTCTATCTGAGCAAGCAATAGATTTGCTGATGTGCTCAGAGTATCCACAATTTCACGCTGCGATTCGTCCAGCTTAGTCTCGCGCAGCACGTCCGCCATTGCGATTACGCCATTTAGCGGAGTACGCATTTCATGGCTAACATTTGCCACGAACCGACCCTTTGCTTGGTTTGCATCATCGGCACGTTTCTTGGCCTCGGTAATTCGTTCCGCCAATACTCCAACATAAAACGGAAGCACGAGAATGGAGATGACAATTCCAATGCTCAGAGACATCTCTGCGCGCCAAAATTCGCTCATTGCAATTACAAGAGCAAAGCCAACAAGACTCATTATTTGGCAGGCATGGAGATAGACTCGTCCATATCGAAATCCATTGCCAAAGGTGATGAACAGGTAGACACCAATGATGACGGCACCGGGTTCGCCAGTTTGGATCAAACAATAGGAAGTGACCGCGTTGTCCGCGACCATTCCGAGGTAACGGCGTGAAATTGAAACGCGTTGGGTTGCAAGTATCTGAAGTGTTAATGCGATCGAAAAGATGAAGAATCCACCTGCGACCCACAGAACCTGCGCTTCGTCATCGGTGACGTGACTGTCTCGATACACGCTAAAAGACAAATAGACGAGAACCATGCCGCCAATGGCTACTCGAAGCAACGATTGTTCAAGTTCCGGTCGATGGACGTGGTCCACCATGGATGTCATTCCTATGCGCGATAGGAACCGTTTCGCCATCGCCGCGGCGGCTGACATTGTTTCCGTTTGAAATCGCTTAAGCTTCATGTATTGCGGCGAGCTTGTCTGCAGATTCCCGGGTACGCCATGAACCGATTGTCGGAAAGCCGGAATGTTCACCTAACCGCTGTGGAAGCGTGCGATATAGCGCTTGCATCAGTGGATGGTTTTCCGCTGGCGGCTAGGTTGTGGTCGGTGCCAGAGGCAACCGATACTAAAGATGTGGCACTGATAAACGCTGGGGCGGGCATAGCGAGCAAGTATTACGATCGATTTGCTGCTTTTCTGGCGGAGAGGGGCATTCCGACCCTTGTTTATGACTACCGCGGCATTGGCCGCTCGCGTCCAGACTCATTAAAGGGATTTCAAGCTTCCGTTGAAGAATGGGGAAGCAAGGATTGTGCCGCTGCAATTTGTTGGCTACGAAACCGCTTTCCTGGGGCTCGATTGATCGTCATCGGTCACAGTATCGGCGGATTTGTGACGGGTTTCGTCACAAATGGAGCGTTGATCGATCGATTGCTTCTTGTAAGCGCCCATACAGGATATTGGCGCGATTACTCGGCAATCGCGCGGCCGCTTATGTTCTTGGCATGGCATGTACTAATGCCTGCCATAACCGCGGTTGTCGGATATTTTCCAGGGAAACGTTTGCGCATACTGGAAGACTTGCCGAAAGGCGTCGCATTTGAGTGGGCTTCGCGTTTGTACCCTGATTTCTGGTGGCGCCTAAAGCGACCTGACGGATCGCCCGATGGTGAACGAATTCAGGGCCTGTTATCCAGATTTGCCGCGATCCATGCAAACACGCTTGCCGTGCGATTCACTGACGATCCATTCGCTACGGACGAGGCTACGGTAAGGATATTAGGGCTATTTCCTAACGCGTCCGTTGAACGCTTGGTTGTAGAACCAACAGAAGGCGACGGACGACCGATTGGGCACTTTGGCTTTTTTGATTCGCGATTCCGCCGCAACTTGTGGCCCAGAGTTCTTGAAAGGCTCCTAACGGTCAATTCCAGATTGGGTTGACCTAGTCATGTGAGTGGATTTGTGATCGCGACTATTGCGCGTCGGGCACGGCGGGTCCCTCAATCCGCAAGCTCCGCATAGATCGCATCGATCTTCGATCTGTCCGCGAGAAAAGC
>JBDTRG010000130.1:0-9570 GCA_039931775.1 Betaproteobacteria bacterium
ACGCCGCGCGGCCATCCCGAGGGATTGCGCGAGGCGTTCGCGAACATCTACGCCGAGGTGGCGCAGGAGCGGATGGCGCGCAAGCTCAAAGTTGCAGTCCCCGAGTTTCCGTACCCGCGCATCGAGCAAGGCGCGCACACGATGGCCTTCATCGAGGCCTGCATCGCGTCGCAGGAGAGCAAGGGCTGGGTCGACGTCGCGAAAATGCCCGCGGGCTGACGCGCGCGGTGTTCGACGGGCGCGGCGCCCAGGCGTTAATGCGTGCGATGCGCAACCGCTGCAGCGCTAGATGTTCAGCTGCCGCAGCTTCTCCGGGTCCTTGATCAGCTCCTTCTGCCGGCTTGCCGGCGCGCCGTACAGTCCAGCGGGCGGATTCGTTTCGAGCCGTGCGAAAATCGGCGCGTCGCCGCACCCCTTGTCGAAGATGACCGTCACCTTGTCGCCGGCGATCGCGCCGAGCGTGAAGCACGCCTGTCCGAGTTTCGTATTGAGGGGCTTCAATACGCGGCTGGCGACGAGGTCGCCTTCGGATCCGGCTCCGGCAAGCCCGAGGTCGTAGACGCGGGAGCCCGATTGCGACCTTGGCGTCGCCATGATGACAGCGGGCAGTCCCATCAGCTCGCGTCCGAGCGCATCGTCGGCCGTCGCCGGCATGCCTTCGACGGTGAGCGTCACCCGGCGACCCGTCATCGCGAAGTGCTGCAGGAAGAAATCGCGCGAGAACTCGTCGGCGATCTTGGCCCCGATCGCCTTCAGCGCCTCGCCGTCGCTCGCGTAGCTGCCCATGCCCTGCGGCAACGCCGTATTGAAGTAGATCTCCTCGCCGGTCGCCCGGTCGATGCACTTGACGGTCCACGAGGTCAACGCATACTTGCTGACGACGACCCCGGATGCGGCGAGGCGCATCGATAGTTTCCTGATCCGGGCTTCGCCCTGCACGATGAAATCGGCGCCCTGCCCGGCGTCGGAGGCCCCTTCGGACCACGTCCGGAATCCGAACGTCTTGATGCGTTCCTTGAGCAGGTTCTCGGCGAGCTGCGACGGCTGCGCAGGCACGTCGGGCGCGTCGGCGTCGCCGACGATGATTTGCACGGCCACTTTCGGATCGCCGCCGGCGCGGATGAATTCGATGCGCTCGTCGCGCGACATTTGGTTGAGCGACTTCTGCAGCGCCCGCACGTTGACGACCGCCTGCGTCGTCATCGACATCAGCCCATCCTTGCCGAGCCGCGGCGCGCTCTCCTGTACGACCGTGGTGACGTAGTTTCCACTCTTCAACATCAACCGGTCCCTCAACACGTCGTAGTTGGTGGCGATCGAGCCGGTGTCGAGCATCAGGCCGAGCGCCTTGCCGACGAGCTGACTCTTCGAATCCGCACGCAGCTCGGCCGCCAGCAGTGCTTTGTCGTTGGCGTAGCGCGGATCGTTCGGATTGGCGAATCCGATCGCGGAGATCACCATCGTGCCTGGCTCGGCCTTCGACGGTGGCGCAACGGGCGCCGCGCCCGGCGCGGCCCCGGCCTGACCCGCGGGCTTCGCGGCCGGCGCCTGCACGAGCTTCGCGTCGTCCGCGGTCGGGCGATTCATCATCGTCCACGCGCCCGCGCCGATTGCGACCAACGCGATGACCGCGATGATGGCGATCGCGGTGGACTGCGATTTCTTCGGCAGCGAATCGCGTTCGCTGGCGCTCGAAGGCCGCGGCGCACCCGCGCCTTGGGTCGGCTGCGATGCCGCACCGCGAATGGCGGCCTTCGCTACGGGCGCATTGATGACGGTCGAATCGGCCGGCGCGATCATCGTGGCTTCCGCGGCGGAGGAGGACTCGCGCTGCGCGGCGGCGCCGATCGCCTGCGCGAACTCCTCGGCCGTCTGGTACCGGTCGTCGGGCCGCTTGGCGAGCGCCTTCTTCACCACGGCATCCATTGCGCCGGGCACCTGCACGTTGAACCGCGACGGCGGCAGCGGATCCTCCTCGAGGACCTTGTGCATCGTCGCCGTCGACGAGCCGATGAACGGCCGCTCGCCGGTCAGGAATTGGTAGAGGATCACGCCCGCTGAAAAGAGGTCCGACCGTCCGTCGATGGGCAGGCCGAGAATCTGCTCGGGCGACATGTAGCTCGGCGTGCCGATCACACTGCCTGCCTGCGTCATGTTCGACGATTCGATGTGGGCGATGCCGAAGTCCGCGACCTTGATGGCCCCGTCGTCCAGCACGAACACGTTGGCGGGCTTGATGTCACGATGGATGACGCCGAGCCTGTGCGAGTAACCGAGCGCCGCCAGCATCTGCGTCATGATGCGCACGATGTCCGCCGTCGCGAAGCGCTCGTTGGCCTGGAAGTAGTCCTTGAGCTCGCGGCCCTTGATGTACTCCATCGCGATGAACCAGATGCCCTGATCCTCGCCGAAATCGTAGATCGAGACGATGTTGGGATGGTTGAGCCGACCGGCTGCCTGCGCTTCGCGGCGGAAGCGGGCCACGACCGTTTCGGCATTTTCGCCGGCGAGCTGATCGGCGCGGATGGTCTTCAACGCGACGATCCGTTTGATCATCGGGTCAAAGCCTTCGTAAACGACACCCATGGCGCCGCGTCCAAGCTCGCGTCGGATCTCGTATTTGCCGAGGCTGTTCATTTCTGCCATGGGTGGCTCCCAGGATTCGCGCACCGAAAACGGCGACGCCGGCGCTGCGCCGGCGTCGCGTTGCGTCGCGGTCAGCGCATCACTTGTACTTGTTGTCGATTTCCCACACCGATTTCTGGATCAGTCGCTGCACCATGGTGTCGAGCGACACGCCGCCCTGCTGCGACTCGGAGATCCCCATCACGGAGGTCGACTTGGCGCCAACTTCCATCTTCTCCTCGGTGTAGCCGTTGGCGACCTGCTCGGTGGTCTCCGCGTTGATGATCTTGTAGCGCATGCCGATGATCCACACGCCGCTCGACTCGCTGGTCTGCACCGAGCCGACGCCGACGGTGGCGGCGGCGCCGCCGCGCGAACCCCATGCGCCAAGGAGGCCCGCCATCTGGCCGATCGCGCGGCCGTCGAAGCCCGATTGGGCCGCGGCGACCTGCTCGGTCTTCAGGATGTCGAACTTCACGACGTACTTGGTCGTCTTCAACTTGCCCATGCCGAGAATTTTGCGCGCGGCCTGCGGGTCGCCCAGGTTGTAGGCGAGCGTGAATTCGTTGAGCAGCGGGCCGAGATTCGAGCGTTCGAGCACCTGGAAATTGGCGGCCGAGAGCTCGACCTCGCCGAAATCCGCGATGTTGTTCGCCGTGAACTTCTGCAGGAACGTCGCATTGTTGCTCTTGATCTCGCCCGGGAGGACGATCAGGTGCGGACCCTTCTTGTTGCCGTTCGTATAGGCGACCGGCTGGTAGATCGCCTGGTCGGCCGAGGCGTTGGCCTTCTGCGAGGTCGAACTGCCCGCGGTGGGCGACGGATTGCCGAAGGTCGGCTGCGCACTTGCCAGCGAGGTTGCTGCGAGCAGGGACACACTGAGCGTCAGTTTGACAAGGTTGTACAACGTGCGCGTGCTCATGGCCGGTCTCCTTTGAATCCGCTACGGTTGCAATACGTGTTCTGTCATTTCGACGCTGGCTTTCCAGCTGGGCTCAGGCCGACATTCCTGCAATAGTCGCCGTAGAGCCGGGCGACGACCTCGTCGGCCTGCTCGTTGACCAGCGTCAGCGCCATCCCGGCGACGTCCGCGCCCGAATACGAGCCCGCGCTCGCCGAGGTGTCGGAGACGATTCTGCCATTGGCGCCGGTGAGCGTGAAGCCCATGTTCACCGACACCTGATTGAGCCGCACCAGCGGATTCCAGACCGTCTGCGACGTGATGAGGCCGCGCAGGATGAAGCTCGCGCCCAGCCGCTTGGCGGCGGACATTGCCGCATCGGGATCATTGCGCATGTAGGCGTCGATTTCCGCCTGCGCGATCTGCCGGCGGATCTCCTCGGGCGTGTAGGTGGCGAGGCCGAGCGAGCGCAGGCGCGCGTTGATCGCCTGGAAGTGCCGTCCGTAGTTTTGCTGCTGCGCCGCTATATAGCCGTTTGACTGAACTTCGCCGATCACGACCATGATCTTCTTGCCCTTGAGGTCGGCACGGCAGGGCGTGGACAGCTCAATGGCGATGCGCTGCTGCTTCGCCGCTTCCTCCACCTGGGCGGAGTTGTCGGGCTGGGAGAACTTGAACCCCTGAGCGTGGAGCGGGCCGGCCGCCAGCGTGATCAACAGTGCGGGCAGCGCGAGGGCGGAAAGCGGTCGCATCGCGGCAGGGATTCGCTCGGTAGGCCTGGTCGAAGTGTGACGGTCGGACGACCGCGTCCGACTCCAACTTCAAGAGTAGCCCAACCGCGCCGGGATTGCCAGTCGCCGCCCCCGTCGGGGCCTATTCCTCCCGCCAACCTTTGACTGAATTGTGCGTGAGGCGTGGGTTCGCCGCGGATCAATTGCGGCGAGGATTGTCCGGTTGGCTGTCCACCTTGTTGGGCACGCCGTCGCCGTCCCGATCGTTGCGCGCCCAGGCGCCGCGATTCATAGTCCATTGGCCGTTGTGCTCGACCCACGTCGGCGTGTTGTACCGGTAACCGTGGCGCTCGCGCATCCAAGTGCCCTTGGTCCACGCGTATTTATGGCCGTGCGCATTCCAGTAGCCCGGCACCCAGACATAACCGTGGCGCGGGGGAGGAACGTGCTCAACGCGCAGCGGCGGCGGCGCGGTCAGTATGATGACTTCGACGGCGGACGCAGGTACTGCGACGCCGGCGGCCGTTGCGGCAATCATGGCGACGAAAAGCATTTTCTTGATCATTGCGGTCTCCTGTATGGGCGGTTGACCGGATCAACTTGTACGGACATCCACCGGCCTGCACCGTGCGTCAGCCAACATATCGTGCCGTTCCCGTGTCGGCGACAGTCTCGCAAAGCGCGCTGGCGCACGGAATCGATGGAGTCTCTGCCGTATAACTTGACCCGCATCGCAACGAGGCAATGCCTTTTCGTTGCATCCGAACGAGTTGTACAGAACGTTTCAGCTACCTGAGAGGAACCATCATGAGATATTCGATACTGTTTGCAGCACTGGGAAGCGTCATTGCAATGGGCGGATGCGAGCGTGCCGTCGTGGTCACGCCGACGCCTGCCGTGATCGCTGTCCCCGGACCGGCCGGACCGCAAGGCAACACCGGCGCCACCGGCGCCACAGGTGAGCAGGCTCAGAAGGGCGACACGGGCGCAACGGGTAGCACCGGCGCAACCGGCGGCACCGGAGCAACAGGGAACACCGGCGCGACCGGATACACGGGTGCGCCGGGCGCCGACGGCGTCAAGGGCGAGCGCGGCAAGACCGGTGGCGACACGGTCGTGATCGTTCCCGCCCCCAGCAAATAGCGATTCGCCGCGACGAACGGGCAGGAACCTTACGCGACGCGCCTCGCGAGCAGCGCCCAGACGCCCGCTGCGGAAAGCAGCGAGCCGCCGGTGAAATTGAATCGGCGCTGCGCACGGGGCGAGGACAGGATCCTGCGCGCCGTCGCGGCGAAAACTGCGTACAGCGTGGCGTTGAGCGTGGCCATCACGACGAAAGTGACCGCGAGAATCCAGAGCTGGCGGCCGACGTCGACATTCGGGCTGATGAACTGCGGCAGGAACGCGACGAAGAACACGATGCCCTTCGGGTTGAGCGCGGTCACGATGTACGTGTTGGCGAAGAGCCGCCACCGCGAACCGGAAGCGGCCGGCGCCGCGACTTCGGTGGAAGCGACCCCGGCGCGCAGCATCTTGATGCCGAGGTAGATGAGGTACGACCCGCCGGCCCACTTGACCACGGTGAACCAGAACGCGGAGGTGGCGAGCAGCGCGCCGAGGCCGAGCAGCGAAACGACGAGCGCTGTCGAATCGCCGAGCGCTACGGCGGCGACGAGCGGCGCGTTTGCGCGACGCCCGTGCGAAATCGAGTAGCTGACGACGGTGAGGATCGTTGGCCCGGGAATGACGAGCAGCACCGCGGAGGCGGCGACGAAGGCGAGCCAGAGTTCTATGGGCATGGGACCTGATCCTTGCGATGACGCCCGCAGATACTAGCAAGCGTCGATCGCCCGCTAGACAGGAGTCGGCCGTCAGTCATCCTGCTGCTGCCACGTGTACCTGCCTTCGCGCCACACGATGCGCGCGCTTGCCGATTACCCGCGGACCAGGATCGCAAGGTCGGGCTTGCCATCGCCATCGAAGTCACCGCGCTGGAAGAACGGGTTGATTCCGCCGAAGAGCTCGATCTGATGGGCGGCGGACACCGCGGCCCACGGCTTCGACGCCCAGGCGGGGAGTTGGTCGGCAAGGGGCAGTCCCTGCGGATTTGCGACGGTTGAGACGAGCGCGACCGCGAGCGCAGCGACGAGGCGTTTCATGTGCACCGAGTCAGAACGTCCGGATCATCCGCACCACCGGCAGGGACAATCCACCGGCCATCGGAATCTCGTAGCGCTCGACCGCCGCGTATCCGAACAACGCGTAGAGGGGCTCGCCCGCCAGCGTGGCTACGATGTCCACGCTGCGAAAGCCCGCCGCCACGATCGCCTGCTCACAGGCGGCCATGATGCTTCGGCCGACACCGCGGCGTGCCCACGCCGGATGGACGAAGAACGCGCGGACGCGCGCGGCGTCGCGTGCCGGATCGAGCAGCGGGTCTTCGGCCTGCCGGGCCTGATCACCGCCGTACAACGATTGTCGTTTGCTCCATCCGCCGCAGCCTGCGATTCCGGCGCGGTGTTCGGCGACGTAATAGGTGCCGTCGCGAATGAGTTGGCGGTCCACGCCGAATACCGGACCGAGCGCGACGTCCATCTGTGCGGGCGAGTAGTGCGCCGCCTGCAGCGCCCGAACCGAAATCGGGATCAGCGCCTCGAGCGCCGGCACATCGTCCTCGCGCGCGAGGCGCAGCGGCCACGTCGCGGCCGAAATCGCAATGCTCATTTGGCGTCGTGCGTGCCGGAGAACGAAACCACGGCAATCGACAATCCGATCAGCAGCACGACGGTCTGGCTTGCGGGCTCGCTGCCCATGGCGCGTCCTGGCCGTCGCTTAGCGCCGCCGCGTGCCGAGGGAGGTCGCGATCTGGCGCTGGACCACGGCTTCGGGCGACTTCGGCGAATCCTTCATTTGCGCACTCCGGACGGCATCGATCACGGTGCAATTTGATCACACAAGCGCAATCCATTGTCGAACCGGGCAGCGGCCGGGCGCCTGCTCGGCTTCACTTCGAGCGATTCCGCGGATGCAGGGCGGCGCGACGTTCGTTACCCCGCTTGTAGTTTCCGGTTGCGCGCGCCATCAGTTGCTGCTGATCCCCGAAGGCCGCATCCTGCATCGCGGAAAGGAATTCGTGTGCCGTCGCGGCGCGCAGGGTCGTCACGACCTGACTGTGGCGCAGGATGCTGACCTCCCCGTCCTTCGCGACCCTGAAGGAAAACTCGAGATCAACGCTTTGCTTTTCCAAAGGATGCGCGCCTCGCGATTCGGACTTTGTCACTTCATTCCCGCGCCCACCGCCTGGCGCACGGGAATCCCGGCGGGATCGAAGTCGTGCAGGCAGTAGACGTTGATGCCGAGGTGGTCGGGCGTGACCCGCTTGCGATGGAATGGGTAGATGCCGCAGGTCTTGCAGAAGAAGTGGCGCGCGGTCTTCGTGTGAAATCGGTACTCGGTCAGGGAGTCGTCGCCCGCGATCAGGTTGAATTGGCTTTCGTGGACCTTGACCATCAGCGCGTTCTTGCGCCGGCAGATCGAGCAGTCGCACGTCGTCAGCTCGGGGAAGTCGGTTTCGATCTCGAAGACGACGGCCCCGCAGTGGCAGCTACCTACATACCGCTGCATCGGCCGGGCTCCGCGTGGGGCGTTACCTTTGATCATGATTGGCGAATTCTCCGTCATTTCCCGGCGCGATGTCGCAGTCCATTGGAGTCTCCTTCGCGTCAACGCTGCCAGGCTGGGATGCCGGTGAGCGCGGCCTCGAGCCTGGCTTGAGCGGCGGCATCGACGGGCCGATGCTTTGCCTTGGTACTGGCCGGGTATTTGGCGAGATGATTCTCGCCCTTCCAGTTGTGCATGGGACGGATCGGTCTCTGCACGAATCCGCCGCCGCAGTTGGGGCAGACATCGCCGAAGAGGTCCTCTGCGCATGTCGCGCAAAACGTGCATTCGAAAGAGCAGATGCGTGCCTCGAGCGAGGCGGGCGGGAGCGCCTTGTTGCAATGCTCGCAAGTCGGACGAAGTTCCAGCACGTTTGATCTCCTCTGGCCGTAAACCTTCAGGACGTCGTTTATGCGTTGCATGAATCCTGCTCATCCGTCGTTCCTGCGAACGCGGGAACCCAGTTACTCGACAACGTAATCCGCTTGCAGCAGAAGCGATTGCCCAGCCGGGGGCGCGGCACCCGCCGTGTCCTAGTCCTTTGCGGGCTTGCGTCCCTTTTCGTATTGGTCGTAGGGGAGCTTGTTGAGCTGGGACAGGCACACCTCGCGATCGGAGCCGGGCCGCCGATTGCACTCCAAGGCGGCGCTCGATTGCAGTCCCTCGTACCACGACCGGGTCGTGCATCCGGTGGATACGAGGGCGATCAGGGCAAGGGCAGCAACGGTTGCGGGACGATGCATTGCAATGTTTCCCATGTCAGTCGGCATGACCTCTCACCGGCGCGGCCGAAGTCCTGCTGGGTGGGGTTCGCGTTGAGCGCCGGGTTACGCAGCGGCCGCCAGCACGTAGCTCACGCCAACGGCACAGACATACAGGCCGACGCCGAAGGCGGTATGCGCCATGAGGCCTTTGAGCCTTGCTTGCATGGGGTGAGGCGTTCTGGATGACGCAATTCCGAGCCCGAATGATGGCTGCATGACGACATAGGGCACCAGCACCGTGCCAACGCCAAAGAGCAACGCAGGCAATAACGTGGGCCGCGCAAGCCAGCTGCCTGACGGCAGAACGACGAGCAGTCCAGGTCTTGTTATCCGGGAATCTCGGGTTCGACAAGATTGGCAAGTTGTACGAGTGACTCTTGCCAGCCGAGATAGCAAATTTCGAGTGGAATGGCATCCGGTATTCCCTCCTGCACAACGCTGATCTCGGTTCCGCACGTCACCTGCTTCAAGGACACCGTTACCTGCATCTCTCCCGGCAGGTTCGGATCGTCGAATCTGTCGGTATATCGGATGAGTTCGTACGGCACCAATTCAAGATACTCGCCGCCGAAGGAGTGGCCATGTCCGGTCGAGAAGTTCTGAAACGACATCTTGAACGTGCCTGCGACTCTGGCATCCATGTGATGGACTTTGCAGGTGAAGCCGAACGGCGGAAGCCATTTGCACATCGCGTCAGCATTCAGGAACGCCCGATAGACTTTCTCGGGTTTTGTGCGGAGCACGCGATGAAGCCGTAGGGTTCCTGTAGGCATGGTCAAATCTCCTCTCGCTGGACAGAACGGGTGCAGCCGGCTTTACAAACCATGTCGGACGATACGATGCTTTCGTTGTGATTCCTAACGCTCACGTTGAGCGGCGTGCCGCCACC
>JBDTRG010000131.1:0-5327 GCA_039931775.1 Betaproteobacteria bacterium
CATCGTCGGCATCGACTTCCGCGACGGGATCCTGTTCGTGCCCGAGGTGCTGCTGGCCGCGAACGCGATGAAGGGCGGGATGGCGATCCTGCGCCCTCTCCTCGCCGAATCCGGCATCGAGCCGATCGGCAAGATGGTGATCGGCACGGTCAAGGGCGACATCCACGATATCGGCAAGAACCTGGTCTCGATGATGATGGAGGGCGCCGGCTTCGAGGTGATCGACCTCGGCATCAACAATCCGGTCGAGAAATACCTGGATGCGCTGGCGAAGCACAAGCCCGACATCCTCGGGCTGTCGGCGCTCCTGACCACCACGATGCCGTACATGAAGGTCGTGATCGACACGATGAAGGACCAGGGCATCCGCGACGACTACATCGTGCTGGTCGGCGGCGCGCCGCTCAACGAGGCGTTCGGCAAGGCGGTCGGCGCCGACGCTTACTGCCGCGATGCGGCGATCGCCGTCGAAACGGCCAAGTCGCTTATCGCTGCACGGCGCGCTGCGCGAGACACGCGCAACGCCGCGTAAGGGTCGTGAAAAACCAGGCCACCGCGCTGGTCATCGCCTGCGGCGCGCTTTCCCGCGAAATTGTCGCGCTGCGCGACGCCAACCGCTGGACGCACCTCGACATCCAATGCCTGCCGGCGGAGCTTCACAATACGCCGGCGCGCATCACCGGCGCCGTGCAGGAGAAGATTCGCGCCAACCGCGGCCGCTACGCGTCGATGTTCGTCGCGTACGGCGACTGCGGCACCGGCGGCGAGCTCGATGCGATGCTCGCGCAGGAAGGGATCGAGCGCATCCCGGGCGCGCATTGCTATGAATTCTTCGCTGGCGCGACGACCTTCGCGGCGCTGGCCGACGACGAGCCCGGCACGTTCTACCTCACCGACTTTCTGCTGCGGCATTTCGACAGGCTGGTGATCGGCGGATTGGGCCTCGACCGTCACCCCGAGCTCGCCGATCAATACTTCGGCAACTATCGCAAACTCGTCTACCTGGCGCAGTCCCCTTCAGCGGAACGGATCGGCGAGGCGCGAGCGGCAGCCCAGCGTCTAGGACTCGCCTTCGACTATCGCTGCACCGGCTACGGCGATCTCGAACGGAGCTTGCGCACCGCGCGCGTTGGAACGCCGGCGTGGCAAAGCTGATCGTCATCTGCTGGCGCGACATCCCGGCGCAGGTGATCGTCAAGCAGGGGCGCGAAACCGCGAAGGCTCCGCTGTCGCAACGTTTCCAGGAAGCCATCGACCGGGCGGCGATGCGCGCCGGCCGCGGCAGCTCGGACGCCTACCTCGCCGACTGGAAACGCGCGCCACCTCGCGACTGCGGCAACGATCTTCAGGCGGAAGCCGCCGCGGAAGCCGCGCGGATCGAAGCGCGCTACACCGACGCCGATCTCGAGCAGCTGATTCGCGCGCACGGTGTCGCTGAAGGCGGTGCGCCCGCAAGTTCCCCCGACGAGGCGGCGTAATGAACGCGATGCGCCGGTGGTCGGTACGCCATTCGCGCGGGCTGGAAACGCTCTACCGGCTGTTCGAGCGCGCGCTGGTCGCGTTGCATCCCGTCTGGAAGCGGATCGGCTATGCGCGACTGGAAGCTCCGGTCGCCGCCACGGAGAAAGCGGTCAAGGGATTCCTGTTCGACTGCCGGATGTGCGGGCAATGCGTGCTGAGTTCCACCGGCATGTCGTGCCCGATGAACTGCCCGAAGAATCTGCGCAATGGCCCTTGCGGAGGCGTGCGCGCCGATGGACATTGCGAAGTGAAGCCGGAGATGCCTTGCGTCTGGATCGCGGCCGTTGCCGGCAGCAAGCGGATGCGCGAGGGGAGCGCCGCGATCCACGTCGTGCAGAGGGCGCTCGACCGGCGCCTCGAGGGGCGCTCGTCGTGGCTCGCCGTCGCACGCGACAAGTCCGAGGCAGCGACGTGAGATTTGAAGACGAGCCGGTCCCCGGCTACCCGTTGCCGATCCTTCCGGGCCACACGTCGCCGGGACGCCTGGAGCGCGTGCTGCGCGCCGGCGCGTTCGCGGTCACGACCGAGCTCGATCCACCCGATTCCGCCGATCCCGGGGATGTCTTCCGGCGGGCACGCGTTTTCGACGGCTACGTCGATGCGATCAACGCCACCGACGGCAGCGGCGCCAATTGCCATATGTCGAGCCTCGCGGTCTGTGCGCTCTTGACGCGAGTCGGCTACGCGCCGGTGATGCAGATCTCCTGCCGCGACCGCAATCGCATCGCGATCCAGGGCGACATCCTCGGGGGCGCGGCCATGGGCGTGTGCAACATGCTGTGCCTGACGGGCGATGGTGTGCAGGCGGGCGATCACCCGCACGCGCGGCCCGTCTTCGACCTCGATTGCATGACGCTGCTCCAGATCGGTACCACGCTTCGCGACGAGCTTCGCTTTCAGAGCGGGCGCAAGCTGACCTTCGCGCCGCGCGTTTTCTTCGGCGCCGCCGAGAATCCGTTCGTGCAGCCGCTCGACTGGCGCCCGTTTCGGCTTGCGAAGAAGGTCGCCGCCGGCGCGCAGTTCATACAGACGCAATACTGCTTCGATGTGCGGCGCCTGCGCGATTTCATGCGCCAGGTCGACGACCTGGGGCTCCTCGAACGCGTCTTCATCCTCGTCGGCGTCGGGCCGCTGCGCTCGGCCAAGGCCGCGGAGTGGATGCGCACGCACGTACCGGGCGTCCACATCCCGGACACGGTCGTCAAGCGGATGGCCGGCGCCGAGAAACAGGCGGCCGAAGGCCGGCGGCTCTGCATCGAGCTCGTCCAGGAAATCCGCGAGATCAAGGGTGTCGCCGGCGTCCATGTGATGGCGTACCGGCAGGAGGATTCGGTGGCGGAAGTCATCGCGACCTCAGGCGTGCTCAACGGCCGCATTCCGTGGCATCCCTCGCGCGATGCCGATGTCCAACACCAGAAGGCTGCGTCATGACCGATACCGTCATCAGTTCCGCCACGAAGGAAGTCGTCATCGGCTTCGACCGACCGTTCGTCATCATCGGCGAGCGCATCAACCCGACGGGGCGCAAGATCCTCGCCGCCGAAATGACCGCCGGCGATTTCTCGCGCGTCGAGGCCGATGCGCTCGCGCAAGTGGCGGCAGGCGCGTCGATGCTCGACGTGAACGCCGGCATTCCACTCGCCGATGAGCCGGCCATTCTCGCCCGCGCGATCCAACTCGTGCAGTCGGTCACCGACGTGCCGCTGTCGATCGATTCGTCGATCGTCGCCGCGCTTGCGGCCGGGCTTGCCGTCTACAAGGGCAAGCCGCTGGTGAACTCGGTGACCGGCGAGGAGGATCGTCTCGAATCCGTTTTGCCGCTCATCAAGAAGTACGGTGCCGCAGTCGTCGCGATCTCCAACGACGAAACGGGGATCTCGCAGGACCCCGACGTCCGCTTCGCCGTCGCGAAGAAGATCGTCGAGCGCGCCGCCGACCACGGCATCCCGGTGTCCGACATCGTCGTCGATCCGCTGGTGATGCCGATCGGCGCGATCAACCAGACCGGCGTGCAGGTGATGCGGCTCGTCCATCGCCTCCGCAACGAGCTCAAGGTCAACACGACCTGCGGCGCATCGAACGTGAGCTTCGGCCTGCCGCAGCGCAACGGCATCAACGCCGCGTTCCTGACGATGGCGATCGGCGCGGGGATGACCTCCGCGATCACCAATCCGTTGCACGAGGAAGTGATCCGGGCCTGCATGGCTGCCGACGTGATGATGGGTCACGATCCGGACTGCATGCGCTGGATCAAGCGCTTTCGCGAGGAGCCCACGATCGGCGCGGATGGCGAGATGTCGCGGGGCCGGCGTGAGGTCGGAAGGCGGCGGCGGGCGTGAGTGGCAAGGACGCCCTCGTAGTCTTCACGCCGTCCGGGCGTCGCGGGCGATTCCCGCTCGGCACGCCTCTGCTGCAGGCCGCGCGCTCGCTGGGTGTCGACATCGATTCGGTCTGCGGCGGGCGCGGCCTGTGCGGCCGCTGCCAGGTGGTGCTCGCCGAGGGCGAATTTCCAAAGCACGGCGTGACATCGCGGTCGGTCAACCTGTCGCCGTTCAGCGCCGTCGAGCTACAGTATTCGCGCATCCAGCCGATGGTCGCGGGCCGGCGGCTGTCGTGCTCGACCCAGGTCCTGGGCGACGTGGTGATCGACGTCCCGCCCGACAGCCAGGTGCACCGCCAGGTCGTCCGCAAGGCCGCGGAAGCGCACGACATCGAGCTCGACCCCGTCGTGCGCCTGCACTACGTCGAAGTGCAACCGCCGGACATGCACGATCCCTCGGGCGACCTCCGTCGTCTCGAGGACGCGCTCGAGTTCGAGTGGCGCCTGACGGGCCTCGCCTGCGACGTGCGCGTTCTGCAGCAGCTTCAGCCGGCGCTGCGCAAGGGCGCGTGGAAAGTCACGGTCGCTGTGCACGGAGGCAGTCAGATCATCGCGGTGTGGCCTGGGTTTCGCGAGCGCGTGTACGGCATCGCGGTCGACGTCGGTTCGACGACGATCGCGGCGCACCTCTGCGACCTGTCGAGCGGCGAGGTCGTCGCTGCGGCCGGCGTGATGAATCCACAGATCCGCTTCGGCGAAGACCTGATGAGCCGCGTGTCGTACGTGATGATGAATCCCGGCGGCGAGCGTGAGATGACCGACGCGGTGCGCACCGCGATCAACGGACTCGTCGCCGACGTCGCGCGGCAGGTCGGCATCGCGCCGGAGGAAATCCTCGAAGCAACGTTCGTCGGCAATCCGATCATGCACCACCTGCTGCTCGGGATTAGCCCCATCGAATTGGGCGGCGCGCCTTTCGCGCTGTCGACCGACGGGTCGTTGACGCTCTGGGCGACCGAGATCGATTTGGCGATCCACCGCAACGCGCGCATCTACGTGCTGCCCTGCATCGCCGGCCACGTCGGCGCCGACGCCGCGGGCGTCGTTCTGGCCGAGCGCCCCGATCTTTCCGAGGAGGTGACGCTGCTGGTCGACGTCGGCACCAATGCCGAGATCGTGCTGGGCAACCACAAGCGCCTGCTCGCCTGTTCGAGCCCGACCGGTCCCGCGTTCGAAGGCGCGCAAATCAGTTGCGGGCAGCGCGCGGCGCCGGGCGCGATCGAGCGCGTGCGAGTCGATCGGGACACCCTCGAGCCGCGCGTCAAGGTCATCGGCTGTGACCTGTGGTCGGATGAACCGGGCTTTGCCGATGCGACCAAGGCGACGGGCGTCACCGGCATTTGCGGCTCCGGTATCATCGAGGTGATAGCGGAGCTGTATCTCGCGGGGGTCATCCGCCATGACGGCGTCATCGACGGCAGTCTCG
>JBDTRG010000132.1:0-61753 GCA_039931775.1 Betaproteobacteria bacterium
TGCAGCAGCGCCACGCGATGGCGGGCGATCTCGCCGCGCCGAACCGCTTCCTGGATCGCGCAGCCGGGCTCGCGATCGTGGCGGCAATCGCGAAATCGGCAATGCCCGAGCAGCGGCCGGATTTCGACAAAGGCATCGGCCAGGACCTCCGGCGCGATGTGGGCCAATCCGAACTCCTTGAGGCCCGGCGAATCGACGACCCAACCGGCATCGGCGTCGTCGCCGAGCAGATAGAGCGTCGATTGCGACGTCGTGTGCCGGCCGGTCAGCAGCGCTTCGGAGATTTCCGCCGTCTTTGCGCGCGCACCCGGCGCGATGGCGTTGAGGATCGTCGATTTGCCCATCCCCGACTGTCCGACGAGCACGGTGCGCTGGCCGTCCAGAAAAGGGAGTAGCGGCACAACGTCGAGCGTGGCCGCCATGCGCACGACCGAGTACCCGAGCCGGGCGAAGGGTTCGAGCCGCGCGAGGAGCGCCGCGTAATCGGGCTTGTCCGACTTGTTGGCGGCAAGCACGAAGCGGCACGCCTGCGCCTCGGCGGTGACGATCCAGCGATTGATCAGTTCCTCGTTGACCGAAAGGTCGGGCGCGACCACGCCGATCACCTGAGTTACGTTCGCGGCGATCAGCTTTTCGTTGAACGCATCGGACCGATGAAATAGCGTCGAACGCGGCTCGACGTTCTCGATCGATCCGCCGCCGGCCACGCGCGCGACGCGCACGCGGTCGCCGCAGGCGAGCGTCGTGCTGCGGCCCTTCAGCACGCATTGGATCGCCTCGCCGCTGTCAAGACGCACCGCGTAGTGCCGGCGTCGGCTCTCGGTGACAAGCCCGCCCTCGAGCGCTGCGGCGACGCGGGGACCATCCGGTTGAGGCGCGCGGGTCACGCGACGCCGATGCCGATCACGGCTTGAATTTGTAGAACTCGAGATTGAGGTAGGCGGCGATGTGCTCCTCCTCCTCGGGGAAGTAACCCTTGCCGAGATTCACGTTGCACCCCTGCACCTGCGCGAGGAGTTGCGCCGGCGTCTTGATCCGGCGATCGGCGCGCTTGTACATCTGATCCGGATCGCCGGAAAAGCGCTGGGCGTGGCATCCGACGCAATCGCGATCGACCATCGTGCGCCCGGTCGCCGTATTGCCGGAGGAAAACGGCGCCGGTGGGGTCTGAGCGCTCGCCGCGCCGACGAAAGCGCACAGCGTGACGGCCAGCAGTACGGGAACGAGTCTTGGCATCGGTGCTCTCCTTGTCGCGGTCGGCGTTACGCTGCCTCGAGCCGGGCAACGCGAACGGTGGCCGGTGGGTGCGAGTCGTGGAACGCCGAGTAATACGGATCGGGCGTCAGCGTTGATGCATTGTCCTCGAAGAGCTTGACCAGCGCCCGGACAAGTGACGCGGCCGACGCGTTCTGCGCGGCGAAGGCGTCGGCCTCGAATTCGTGGCGGCGCGAATACGAGGAGGTCAGCGGCGCGAACACGAACGTGAAGGCCGGCAACGCGAGGAAGAACAGGATCAGCGCGACGCCGGGGCGCTCCGGCGCGGCCGGCACGCCGAGGCCTTCGTAGAACCATGGCGATGAAGCCAGCCACGCGAGCAGCGCGAGGAAGGCGAGCGAAAACGCCGCCATCCACAGCATCCGCTTCAGCACGTGCTTCAGCCGGAAGTGGCCGAGCTCGTGCGCGAGCACCGCCTCGATCTCGTCGGGCGCGAGGCGCGCGAGCAGCGTGTCGAAGAAGACGATGCGCTTGGCGCGCCCGAAGCCGGTAAAGAACGCATTGCCGTGCGACGAGCGCTTCGATCCGTCCATCACGAAGAGGCCGCGGTTTTCGAAGCCGCAGCGCGCTAGCAGCGCCTCGATGGCGTCGCGCGCGGAGCCCGCCGGCAGCGGCGAGAACTTGTTGAAGAGCGGCGCGATCACCGTCGGGTAGAGCGCCAGGATCAGGAACTGGAAGCCGATCCACGCGGCCCACGCCCAGATCCACCACAGCGGTCCCGCTGCCCGCATCAGCCACAGCACCAGCGCGGCGAGCGGCAGACCCAGCGCGGCGCCGATGGCGACACCCTTGACGATGTCGGCGATCCACAGCGCTCGAGTCATCCGGTTGAAGCCGAACTTCTCCTCGATGACGAACGTCTGGACGTAGGAAAAGGGGAGGCCGACGATGCCCGAGATCGTCACGACGGCGACGATCAAAGCGAGGTCGCGGGCGAGGTTGCCCACCGGCAACGCGTCCGTCCAGGCGACGAGTGCCGCGAGACCGCCGCCGACGGTGAGTGCCAGCAGCAATGCGTTTTCGGCGAGCGTCTCGACCCTCCCGAACCGCGTGCGAGCCACGGTGTAGTCGGCGGCCTTCTGATGCGCGGGCAACGCGACGCGCTCGGCAAACGCCGCGGGAACCCGGTCGCGGTGTGCGGCGACATGTTGCGCGTGCCGGTGCGCGAGCCAGAGCTGCAGCGCGAGCGAGCCCGCGAGCATCGCGAGAAACACGAGGGTGAATGTAGATGCGGTCAAGGAGCGTGGACCCGCGGTGAAAGCGGGCCGATCGGAGTGTGCGAGAATGCCTGACCCATTTTACGCGAATCCGCAATGCCCCAAGACGCAAGCTGTCTGATCTGGATCGACATGGAGATGACCGGGCTGAAGCCCGAGTCGGATCGGATCATCGAAGTGGCGCTGGTCGTGACCGACGGCGATCTCAACACCGTTGCCGAGGCCCCGGTCTGGGTCGTCCACCAGAGCGACGAAGCGTTGGCGGGAATGGACGCGTGGAACCAGGGAACGCACGGCCGCTCGGGCCTCATCGCCAAGGTGAAAGCGTCGACGTCGAGCGAGTCCGCCGTCGAGGAAGCGGCGCTCGCGTTCCTGCGCGAGCACGTGCCGTCGAAGGCGTCGCCGATGTGCGGCAATTCGATCTGTCAGGACCGGCGCTTTCTCGCGCGCTGGATGCCGGCGCTCGAGGACTACTTCCACTACCGCAACCTCGACGTCTCGACGCTGAAGGAACTCGCGCGTCGCTGGAAACCCGACCTGATGAAGGGGGTTCCGAAGGAGGGCAAGCACGAGGCGCTGGCCGACGTCTACGAATCGATCGTCGAGCTCAAGTACTACCGCGAAAACTTCATTCGCGCGTAAGGCGCTCCCGCTAGAGCTTGCGCGCCAGCATCACGCCGTCACCGACGGACAGAAGGCACGCGTCGACGCGCCGATCGTCGCGAACCTTCGCGGTAATCGCGCGCAGCGCCACCGTATCCGGGCGCACGTCCGACGGGTCGGCCACGGTCCCGCTCCACAGCACGTTGTCGATCGCGATCAGGCCTCCTGCGCGCAGGAGCCCGAGGCAGGCCTCGTAGTAGGCGTCGTAGCCGGTCTTGTCTGCGTCGATGAACGCGAAATCGTACGAACCGGCGCCGTCGCGCCTAAAGATTTTCGCGAGCGTTTCCCGGGCCGGGGCAAGGTGCAGCTCGATCCGGTCGGCGAGTCCTGCCTCGGCCCAGTAGCGGCGGGCGATCGACGTCCAGGCTTCGCTTAAGTCGCAGCAGACGAGACGCCCGTCCGGAGGAAGCGCGCTCGCGACCGCCAGCGCGCTGTACCCGGTGAACGTGCCGATTTCGACGGCCCGGCGCGCGCCGATCAGACGAGCCAGGAACGCGAGCAGCACGCCCTGGTCGGCGCCGATCTGCATGCCGCCTTCGGGGAGGGCCGCTGTTTCGGCGCGCAGCCGCTTCTGGAGCGGCGATTCGCGCGCGACGACGCTCGAGAGGTAACGGTCGACGGTTTCGGACAGGAACGAGCGATGGGCCATGGGGACGCTTCCTTGGTGATAAAGTGCCGGTGCGGCCGCGGTTTCGATTCGCGTCGCAATGGCGGGGTCGCGGCAAGTCTACAAGACGTCAACGAAACCGCACCTGTTCCACACCCTATTCTGCGCATCGACGAATCATGGAACCCGGAACGTCGACTTCCCCGATCAAGCGCAGGCTGACGGCGATCCTCGCCGCCGACGCGGTCGGCTACAGCCGGCACATGAGCGTCGACGAGGAACGCACGCTCAAGTTGCTGGCGGCGCAGCGCTCGATCATCGATCGAATCATCGTTTCGCACAGCGGGCGCATCATCAGCACGGCTGGCGACAGCGTCCTCGCCGAGTTCGCGAGCTCCGTCGAGGCGGTCCGCTGCGCGATCGAGATCCAGGAGGCGCTGGAGACGCGCAACTCCGGGCTGCCCGAGAGCGAGCGGCTCGTGTTCCGCATCGGTGTCAACTTGGGCGACGTGATGGTGGATGGCGCCGACATCCTCGGCGACGGCGTCAACGTCGCATCGCGCCTGGAGGGCATCGCCGATCCGGGTGGCGTGTGCATCTCGTCGTCCGTCTATGACCAGATCGCGGGCAAGCTGAGCCTGGGCTTCGTCGACATCGGCGAAAAGTCGCTGAAGAACATCGCGCGGCCGATCCGCGTCTACCGCTTCGATCGGGGCGGTGAGGCGGCGATTGCGACCCGCGCAACGTCCCGATCCCGGAATCGATGGGTCGGTATCGCTGGCGCCGTCGTCGTCGGTCTGGCGGCCGCGGCGGCGTGGAAGGTCGGGTTGTTCGAGCGGGCGGCTGCGCCGCCGACCGTTGCTGCACCCGCTTCCGCACCCGCGAGCGCACCCGCGCCGGCACCCCAGCCGACGGCGCAAGTGCGTCCGGAGGCCGCGTCCGAGGAAACGAAGCTCAAGCTCCAGATCGCCGAAGCCGAGCGAGCGAGGGCCGAGGCGGAACTGGCCCGTTCGCGGGCCGACGCCGAGGCAGCGAAGCAGCGTGCGGCGGCCGCCGCTTCCGAGCGGAAAAGCGTCGCGCCGGCCGCCACCGCACCCGTCCCTGCGCCGACCGCCGCGCCTTCACCTGCGGCAAAGGCGTCGGCACCGGCAGCCCCCGCTCCGGCGGCGCCCTCGACCGTTGCGGCGGTCGCGCCCGCCCAAGCTGTTGCGCCGGCGCCTTCTCAGGCCGGTGCCGGCGCTACCGGCGTCGCTACGCGATCTTGCGAGGCATGGGAAGAAGTGAAGCCGATGAGCGATACCGTTCCGGCGCGGATGGAAAACGGCGAAATCGTGGTCGAGAGAGGCGAACCAGGCAAGCCCGGATACCTGAGAGCCAGCGGCCGGCCGGCCCCCGATGGCCATCTGGTGCTCGCGGGGTCGTTTTTCACGCTCCTTGCGCGACTGAATTTCAAGGAGTATCCCGTGCGCTTCGAGGGGGGCTACTCCAACGGGCTCTACACGCTTCACGGGCGCATGGGGACCCGGGGGTGCACGGTGATCGTACGTTTCGACAAGAGTCCCTAACCGCAGGTCAAGTGAGTCCAGGAGAAAACGATGGCGCAGCGAGAATTGAACGCGGTCCCGACGATGGACCCGACCGAGCATCAGAACCAGCTGCTGTCAGCGGCGGGGCGCTACCTCGCGGGCGGCGGGCTGGGGCTCTTCGTCATACCCCCGGAGCAGAATTTCGTGATCGCCCGCGGCCAGGGGAGCCACGTCTGGGACGTCGCCGGCCGCGAGTACATCGACTACCACTTGAGCTCCGGCCCGGCGCTGCTCGGTCATGCGCACCCCGCGGTCACCGCGGCCGTCGCGGCGCAGCTGCCGAAAGGGACGACTTTCTACTTTCTGAACGAGCCGGAGATCCTGCTCGCGGAGCGGCTGGTCGAGGCGATTCCCTGTGCCGACGTCATCCACTACACCGGTTCCGGCACCGAGGCGACCTTCTATTCGCTGCGGATCGCGCGAGCCTACACGCGCCGCAACAAGGTGCTGAAGTTCGAAGGCGCGTGGCACGGGATGCACGACTACGGACTCTGGGGCACGGTGCCGAGCGTACCGTCCGAGTATCCGCACGCGTTGCCCGATTCGGTCGGTGTGCCGCCCCAGGCCGGCGAAACGGTGCTCGTCGCGCCGTTCAACGAGACGGCGCAAGCGGTGGCGATGATCGAACACCATGCGCACACGCTTGCCGCGGTGATCGTCGAGCCATTGCAGCGCGTGCTGCTACCCGAACCCGGATTCCTCGAGGCGCTGCGCGAGGTCACGCATCGGCACGGCATCGTGCTCATCTTCGACGAAATCGTCACCGGATTCCGGATCGGATGGGGCGGCGCCCAGGAGCGCTACGGCGTCGTGCCCGACATCGCCTGTTACGGCAAGGCCGTTAGCGGCGGTTTTCCGATGGCCGCCATCGCGGGGAGGGCCGACGTGATGTCGGTGCTCGATGCCCGGTCGCAGCCGCGCGCCAACGTGGTCTGGGCAACCAACACGCTCAATGGCAATCCGGTGTGCGCCGCGGCCGGTTGCGCGGCGCTCGACGTGCTGTCGCAGCCAGGTGTCTACGATCGGCTGTCGCGCATCGGTTCGCGTTTGCGCAAGGGCCTGGTCGAGGCCGGCACGCGGCACGGTTTCGCCGTGCAGGCGCCCGGCGAGGACGCGGTGTTCGGCGTCCGGTTCACCGACCGCCGGCCGCTGCGCACGTGGATGGACCTGACGACCGCCGACAAGGATCTCGGCTGGCGTTGGGCGCTCGAGCTCCTGAAGCGCGGACTCGTCGTCAACCCGAACGAGAAGTTCTACATCTCGATCGCGCACAGCGACGCCGACATCGATCGCACGCTGGGGATCGCCGACGAAGCGTTTGCCGCGCTGAGCAAGGGTCGCTGACCGGCGTCGATCGGCCGTGCCGTCCTCGATCGCGTTGCGATGGCGATAGCCGCACCACACGCAATCCGGTACTGCAGCGCTTGCGGCTCCGAGCGCATCGAGTTCCGGGTTCCCGACGGCGACAACCTTCCGCGGTTCGTCTGCGCGGCGTGCGGCACGATCCACTATCAGAATCCGAAGGTCGTCGTCGGCTGCCTTCCGGAATACGGCGACCAGGTGCTGCTATGCCGGCGCGCCATCGAGCCGCGGCACGGGTTGTGGACGCTGCCGGCGGGCTTTCTCGAGAACGGCGAAACGGTGACCGCGGGCGCCGTGCGCGAGACGCTGGAGGAGGCCAATGCCCGGGTCGCGGTCGACGCGCTCTACACGATGATCAGCCTGCCGCACATCAGCCAGATCTACGTGATGTTCCGCGCGAAGCTCCTCGACCAGGGATTCGGGCCCGGCCCCGAGAGCCTCGAGGTGCGGCTTTTCCGCGAGGACGAAATCCCATGGGAGGACCTCGCGTTTCGCACGATCGGCAGGACGCTGCGCAACTATTTTCTCGATCGCAAACTCGGTTCGTTTCCCACCCGCGTCAGCGTGCTCGAGCGCAAGGCGGCGCGCCCGGACCTATCGGGGGCCGCTTGAGCGTTGGTCGGCGACCGGCATGCAGCTCTTGAACACGACGACTTCGCCCTGGCGCGTGGGGCCGACTAGGCGCCCCAACTCGCTGCAGCGTCCCCCGCCGCACACGGTGTAGTCGCGCGCGTAGGACGAGCGCGTCAGCCTCAGCTCGGCGAACGTGGTGTGCGGCGCCCACGTCCACCAGCCGTTACGCAGCATTGCCTCCGGCGGCGGCTCCATGCCGGCGCCGCTGCCTTTGACGCGGGCCTCGACGAGAACGAGCGCCGTACCCTCCGGGCGGTAACGTTCTTCCCAGCGCGTCTTCTCGACAGAATGGTCCCATGCGAGCGTGAACTCGGCATGGGGAAGGGTCGCGCGAACGACGCCGGCGACGATCAGGCAGATCGCGCTCACGCCGGCCCGATGACGGCGTAGCGGTTACGCGCGCGCGGCGGTCCGGCCGCCGCGGCTGCGGTACCAATGCCACGCGATGAACAACGCGCTCGCCGCGAAGCCCAATTCGTCGGTGACCGGCTGCGCCGAGACCAGCAGTCCCGCGGCCAGCACCGCGACGATGCGTTCCGGCCAGTTGAGCGGTCCGCGCAGAAAACCGATCGCCGCACCACCCCAGAGACCGACCGCGATCAGCGCCTTGAACAGCATGTAGGCGGTGTCGAGCAGCGTCCCTCCCTGCAGCATCAGCGAGGGATCGTAGACCGCCATGTACGGGATCACGAAACCGGCGATCGCGATGTGCGTCGCTTTCCAGCCGGTGCGCATCGGCGAGCCCTTGGATATCGACGCCGCGGCGAACGCCGCGAGCGCCACGGGCGGCGTCAGGTCGGCCATGATCCCGAAATAGAAGACGAACATGTGCGACACGATCAGCGGCACCCCGAGCTTCAGCAGCGCCGGCGCGGCGATCGCGCTGGTGATGATGTAGTTCGGGATCGTCGGTATGCCCATGCCGAGCAGCAGGCAGACCAGCATCGTGAGCACGAGCGAGGCGAACAGGCTCTTCTCGCCGATCGTCAGGATGAAGTCGGCGAAATTCGACGCCGCGCCGGTCAGCGTCAGGACGCCGATGATCACGCCGACGATCGCGCAGGCCATCGCGACCGGCAGCGCCTGCTTCGCGCCGTCGGTCAAGCTGCTGCGCATGGTGGCGAGCGTCTCGCGCCCGCCCTTCACGACGAAATTCGCGGCGACGAGCAGCGCAATCGCAATGATGACCGGCCAGATCCCGTACCGGAAGAAGCTCGCGGTGGCGAGCCCGAGCGCGACCCAGAACGCGACGCGAAAGGCCGTCGACGCGAAGCCCGCGGCAATGCCGATGCCGAGGATCAGCATCGCCGTGAGCGCGAGGCCGATGATGCCCGCGAACATCGGCGTGAAGCCGTCGAACAGCATGAACACCAGCACGGCAAGCGGCAGCACCAGAAACCACTGCTTACGGATCGCTGTCCACGGGTTGGGACACTCGTCCTTCGGCATCCCAGTGAGTCCTGCGCGGCCCGCCTCCAGATGGACCATCCAGAACGCGGTCACGTAGTAGAGGAGCGCCGGGATTACGGCCGCCTTGACGATCGTCACGTAGGGGACGTTGAGCGTTTCCGCCATGATGAACGCGACGGCGCCCATCACCGGCGGCATGATCTGGCCGCCCATGCTGGAGGTCGCCTCGACCGCGCCGGCGAACACCGGCGTGTAGCCGAAGCGCTTCATCAGCGGGATCGTGAACTGCCCGACCGTGAGCACGTTGGCGACCCCCGATCCCGAGATCGTCCCCATGAGGCCCGACGAGATGACCGCCACCTTTGCGGGTCCGCCGCGTGCGTGCCCGACGAAGCCCAGCGCGATGTTGTTGAAGAGGCCGATCATGCCGGCGTGCTCCAAAAAGCTGCCGAACAGGATGAACAGGAAGATGTAGGTCGCCGACACCAGCGTCGGGATGCCGTAGATGCCCTCGGTGCCGAGAAAGAGCTGGCCGACGATCTGGTCGTAGCCGAAGCCGCGGTGCGCGATCAGCGACGGCAGGTACTGTCCGAACAGTCCGTAGGCGAGAAAGGCGCCGCAAATGATCGGCAGCGCAAGCCCGAGGATGCGGCGCGCGCCTTCGAACACCAGCACGATCATCAGCGTGCCGACGACGAGGTCCGCGGTCGTCGGATCGCCGGAGCGCTGGATCAGCTCGGCCTCGAACTCGAGATGGTACAGCGACAGCGCGAACGCAACTGCCGCCAGTATCACGTCGTAGAACGCGATACGGTTCCTTGACGCGCGCCGGCCGATCGGGTGCAACAGGAACGCGAGCGCGAGGACGAAGCCGACGTGAATCGAGCGCGTCGGCAGGCTGGACAGCGGCGCGAAGCCCGCGATGACGAGCTGGAAGGCCGAGAATGCAATCGCGACCGCGGCAACGAGTCTTAGCGCGGCGCCCTTCAATTCGCGGCGCACCCCGAATTCCTCGAAAGGCGCTTCCGCGACCTCGGCGTCCACCTTCGGCACGTCCGGCATATCGGCCATCAGCGTTTCCGCGCCATCGGCGTCGGACCGGTCGCTCGCGGGGTCGGGGCCCGGAGTGACGCCGGCCGCGCCGGCGTCCGCCTCACTTGATCAGGCCGACCTCCCGATAATACTTTTC
The DNA here is from genome assembly GCA_039931775.1 of Betaproteobacteria bacterium. GTDB lineage: Bacteria > Pseudomonadota > Gammaproteobacteria > Burkholderiales > Casimicrobiaceae > CAIWHR01. The sequence goes on from JBDTRG010000132.1 coordinate 9,943, forward strand.
GGCCCCCGGGTGCAGCGGCACCGGCATGCCTTCCAGCGCATTCTTGAGGACGATCGCCTTGGCCGCCGAGTGCGCGGCGACGAGCTGGTCGAGGTTCGTCCACAGCGCCTTCGTCATGGCGTAGGCGATCTCGGTGCTGACGCCTTCGTGCGTGACGAGGTAATTCTGGACGGCGACCGCGGGGACGTCCGCGGTTTGCCCCTTGTACGTGTTTGCCGGAATGGAAGCGGCGATGTAGGCGGGATCGTTGGTTTTTTTTGCGACGTCGGCCGGAATGGCGACGATGACGATGTCCACCGACGTTGCGAGGTCGCGCAGCGACGCGACGCCGAGACCCGCCGATTGCAGCGTGACGTCGAGCTGGCGGTTCTTCATCAGCTCGACGGACTCCCCGAACGGCAGATATTCGACCTTGGCGAAATCCTTGTACGTGATGCCCGCGGCCTGGAGGATCGCCCGCGCGTTGAGCTCGGTGCCCGATTTCGGCGCCCCGACCGATATCTTCTTTCCCTTGAGGTCGGCGAGCGTCCGAATGCCCGCATCTGCACGCGCGACGATCTGGATGTAGTTCGGGTAGATCGCCGCGATGCCGCGCAGCTTCTTCAAGGGCGACTTGAAGCCGGCCTCTTCATTACCCTTCCACGCGTCCGACAGCGAGTCGCCGAGCGTGAATGCGATCTCGCCGCGTCCTGCCTGCAGCAGGTTGAGGTTTTCGACCGACGCCTTGGTCGACTGGACGGACGTCTTCACACCGGGCAGCGCCTTGCCGATGACGGTGGAAAGCGCGACGCCGAGTGGATAGTAGACGCCGCTCGTGCCGCCGGTCAGCACGTTGATGAAGGTGTCGGCCGCTGCCGCGGGCATCGAAAGGCCGATCGCGACGATGAACGCGACGGCGCCGCGAGAAAGGCTGAACATGGATACTCCTCCGTTGGATTCAGCCGCTTCGCAGGACGTTTGCGCGTCCTGGAGGGGCGGCGGGCGTAGTTAAGGCCGACTGGAAATATTATAGCGCACGGCCCGGCGTCCCGATGCGGACGCCGGCGGGACGGTGCACGGCGATTTCCTGCCGGCGCTCGCCCGGTCAGCCGATCGGCTTCATGCCGGCCGATTCGAGCGCGTCGTGCAGCCGCTTGACGTGCGCATGGCCGGTCGTCTCCGCGACGCAGACGACGCGCACCGCGGACAGGTCCGGCCCCGAAAACGCGCGGTCGTGATCGACCTCCTTGATGGAGGCGCCCGCCGCCGCGATGATCTCGGCGAGGCGGGCGAGCCCGCCGGGACGATCGCTGATCGACACGCTGAACCGGCACAGCCTTCCGTCGGCGACGAGGCCGACTTCGATCACACGGCCGAGCGCCGACGAGTCGATGTTGCCGCCGGCCAGCACCAGCACGACCTTCCTGCCTTTCAGCGCGTCGAGCCGGCCGCCGAGGAACGCGGCGAGCGGCGTTGCGCCCGCACCTTCGACGACGCTCTTCTCCAGTTCGATGAGGCGCAGGATCGCGAGCGCGATCGACGCTTCGTCGACGGTGACGACGCGATCGACGACGCGCCGGACGATGTCGAACGGCACGGCGCCGAGCTGCGCGACGGCGAGACCGTCGGCAAGCGTCGGGGACAGCGGGACGAGCGTCGGTGCGCCGTTCGCTAGCGCCGCGGTGAACGATGCCGCACGCTCGGGCTCGACGCCGATCATCGCAACGCCTGGCGCCTTGGCTTTGACGGCGATCCCGATCCCGGCGATCAGCCCACCGCCGCCCACCGGCACGACGATCGCCTCCACATCCGGCGTCTGCTCGAGGATCTCGAGGCCCATCGTGCCCTGGCCGGCGACGACGTGCGCGTTGTCGAACGGATGGATGAACGTCAGCCCGTCGCGCGTGGCGATCTCGCCGGCGTGTGCGCGCGCCTCGGTCAGGTCGACGCCGTGCAGGATCACCGTGGCGCCGAACTGCCGGCAGTTGGTGACCTTGATCAGCGCCGCGAAGACCGGCATGACGACGGTCGCCGGAATGCCGAGGAGGCTCGCGTGGTAAGCGATCCCCTGCGCGTGATTGCCGGCCGACGCCGCGATGACGCCGCGCTTGCGCTGCTCGGGCGAAAGCTGCAGCAGCGCGTTGCGCGCGCCGCGTTCCTTGAAGCTTCCGGTACGCTGCAGGTAGTCGAGCTTGCACCAGACGTGCGCGCCCGTGAGTTGCGACAGCGGTATCGACTCGACGCAAGGCGAGTAATAGACGCCGCCGGCGATGCGAGCGCGGGCGGCCTCGATGTCGGCTAGCGTGACCGATTCAGTGCCCATCTCGACCTCTCAGAAGGGCAGAACCATGCCGGGCTTGGCGGCCGTCAGCACGCGCCGGAATTCGACCTTGATCCGCTCGAGCGCAGCGGCGTTGTCCGCCTCGAAGCGCAACACGATCACCGGCGTCGTGTTGGAACCGCGGGCGAGACCGAATCCGTCAGGGTACTCGACGCGCAATCCGTCGAGGCGGATCACGTCGGTTGCGCCCGGGAACTCCGCGGTCTCGCCGAGCTTCGCGACAAGCGCGTGGTGTTCGCCTTCGGCGCAGGCAATGTTGAGCTCGGGCGTCGACACGGCGTCGGGGAGGGCGTCGAGAACCGCCGACGGGTCGTGGTGTCGCGACAGGATCTCGAGGAGCCGCGCGCCGGCGTAGAGTCCGTCGTCGAAACCATACCAGCGTTCCTTGAAGAACGTATGGCCGCTCATCTCGCCGGCGAGCGCCGCGCCCGTTTCCTTCATCTTGCCCTTGATCAGAGAGTGGCCGGTCTTCCACAGCAGCGGCACGCCGCGGTGCTGCAGGATCCACGGCTTCAGGTTGCGCGTCGACTTGACGTCATAGATCACGGTGGCGCCTGGCACGCGGGACAGCACGTCCGCCGCGAACAGCATCAGCTGCCGGTCGGGGTAGATCACATGGCCGTCGCGGGTGACCACGCCCAGGCGGTCGCCGTCGCCATCGAACGCGAGGCCGAGCTCGTGCGCGCCGTTGCCGAGCAGTGCGATCAGGTCGGCGAGATTTTCGGGTTTCGACGGGTCGGGATGGTGATTCGGAAACGTCCCATCGACCTCGCAGAATAGCTCGGTGACCTCGCATCCGAGGCGCCGGAAGAGTGTCCCGGCGAATGCGCCGGCGACCCCGTTGCCGCAGTCGACCGCGATCTTCATCGGCCGCGCGAGCTTGATGCCGCCGACGACGCGGTCGAGGTACGCGGCCCTGATGTTGGCGGCCCGGTACGTTCCCGAGCCGGCCGAAAGGCGGCCGGCCTCGATGCGCGTGCGGATCGCCTGGATCTCGTCGCCGGACAGCGTGTCGCCGTCGACAACCATCTTGAGGCCGTTGTAGTCGGGCGGATTGTGGCTGCCGGTGACCATCACGCTCGACTGCGTACCGAGGTGTTGCGCGGCGAAATACGTCATCGGTGTTGCAACCATGCCGACGTCGATGACGTTCGCGCCCGACGCGCGGATGCCGTCGGAGACAGCGCCCGCGAGCTCCGGGCCGGAAAGCCGGCCGTCGCGACCGACGACGAGCGTATCGCGCCCGCGCTCCAGCGCGAGGGAGCCCAGCGCCTGTCCAATCGAGCGGACGATGGGCGGGGTCAGAGTCTTGCCGACGACGCCGCGGATGTCGTAGGCCTTGAAGATTTCCTGGGGGAGCGTCATCGCTTGGGCCGGTATTGCATGGGTGGGCGCACGTTCGAAGCGTCAGCGCCGGTGCAGGAAGAAGTCTAGCAGGCGTCGCGGAAGCCATTCGAGGTTGCCGGGGAAGCGCCCGGTGAGAAACCCGACGTGACCGCCGTGCTCGGGTTGCAGCAACAGCACGTCGCGGCTGACCTCGCGCTCTACCGGCAGCGATTCCCTCGGGACGAACGGATCGTTCTTCGCGTTCAACACGAGCGTGGGCACGGCGATGCTCGCGAGCCACGGCTTGCTCGATGCGCGCCTCCAGTAATCCGTCGCGCCGTCGAAGCCATGCAGCAGCGATGTCACGACGTCGTCGAAGTCGTACATCGTACGCACGCGGCGTATGCGCTCGTCGTCGAGGAGGCCCGGATATCGCTGCGCCATCGCGAGGCTCTTCGGCTTCAGCGTGCTCAGGAAATTGCGCGTGTAGATGCGATTGGCGCCCTTGCCGATTGCGATGCCGGCGCTCTCGAGATCGAGCGGCGTCGACACCGCGGCCGCCGCGGCGACGAAGCGCGCGCCATCGCCCATCCGGCCGAGCCAGTTGATGAGCACGCTGCCGCCGACCGAGACGCCGACGAGGTACAGGGTCGTGAACGCCGGAATGCGCGCGCGGACGGCGGTGATGAGCGACTCCAGTTCCGCGTGGTCGCCGGAATGGTAGGCGCGCGGCAGGCGATTGGGCTCGCCGCCGCAACCGCGGAAATGCGGTATCACGCCGCGCCAACCGCGTGCCGCCAGCATCGACATCAGCATCCGGGCATAGTGCGAGTCGGAACTGCCTTCGAGTCCATGGAACAGCACCACCAGCGGCGCACTTGCTGATGCATTGGGCACATCGAGCCAGTCGAAATCCCAGAAGTCGCCGTCCGGCGCGTCGACGCGCTCGCGGCGGTAGGGCACGGCCGGCCGCGGCAACAGGTAGGGCCAGATCGTCTGCGCGTGCCCCCCGGGAAGCCAGGCCGGGCTTCGATAAAGCGCCATCGGCGCATCGACGGCAGCGGAGGCCGGCAGCGTTTCCCCCGCCCCGTCAGCCAAGCGCCGCCTCGAGCCGTTTGACGATAGTCTTGAGGATCTTGACCCTCGCGTAGTTCTTGTCTTCGGCCTCGATGAGCGACCACGGCGCGATTTCGGTGCTCGTCCGATCGACCATGTCGCAGACAGCCTTCTCGTACGCATTCCACTTCTTGCGGTTGCGCCAGTCCTCGGCGGTGATCTTGAAGCGCTTGAACGAGATCTTCTCGCGCGCCCGGAACCGCCGCAGTTGCTCCTCCAGGCTGATCTGCAGCCAGAACTTGACGACGACGGCGTTGCCGTCGGTCAGGTGCTCTTCGAACTGGTTGATTTCATCGTAGGCGCGCATCCAGTCCGCGACGCTGCAGAAGCCCTCGACGCGCTCGACCAGCACGCGGCCATACCACGAGCGGTCGAAGATCGCGATGCCGCCCAACGGCGGCACCTGCCGCCAGAATCGCCAAAGGTACGGATGCGCGCTTTCCTCGTCGGTCGGCGCGGCGACCGGCACCGTCACGTACCGATGCGCGTCGAACGCGGCGGTGACGCGACGAATGGCGCCGCCCTTGCCGGCGGCGTCGGCGCCTTCGAAGGCGAGGATCAGCGATCGTTCGGCGAAGCGTCGATGGCGGATCAGGCGCGCGAGCTTCCCCTGGAATTTGTCGATGGCGCTTGCGTACTCCTTGTCCGAAAGTGCCTTCGACAGGTCGAGGTCGCGGATCAGCTTGGTGTTGTCTATCACCGACGGTGCGACCGGGGGGGTGGCGCGGGAAGGGGCGACAGGGCGTTTCGGCTTGAGCGCGCGCTGCATCGCCTCGAGCAGGATCTTGCCCACGGTCAGGCTCCGGTAGCGATCGTCGGTGCCTTCGACGACGTACCAGGGGGCCTCGCCCGTCGAAGTCTCGCGCAACACGGTTTCCCAGAGTTTGTGCGACTTGCTGTAAATGTGCCACGCGTCCCAGTCGCGCCGCGTGACGCGCCAGCTTGTGCGCGGATCGCTCTCCAGCCGTTCGAGGCGCTTCCGCTGGTTCTTTCTCGACAGGTGGATCCAGAACTTCAACAGGACAAGGCCCTCGTCGGCGAGCATCCGCTCGTGGTGCCTGATCGATTCGAGGTGCAATTGCAACCGCTCTTCGTTGATCTTTCCGTGCAAGTGCGCGACGAGCGATTCGGTGTACCAGGCGTTCATGAAGATGCCGACCCGGCCGATCGGAGGCAGCGCGCGCCAGTATCGCCACGCCAAAGGGTGCGACAGGTCCTCGCCGGTGCGGGGGCCGAACGCAATGACGCGGATGTGCCGCGGATCCATCCACTCGGTGAGCTTGTTCGCCGTCTCGCCGCGGCCGCCGGCCTCCACGCCGGAGATGATCAGCAGCACGGGACCCCGGCCCGATTGGCTCAGGTCCCATTGCGCATTGAGCAGCGCCTCGCGCAGCTTCGGCTCCTCGCGCGCGTAGTCCTCTTTCGATGTCTGGTGGCCGATCTCGGCAGATTCAAGCATCGATTGCTCCCTTTCTGTTGCGGATCCAGAACGGCTTCGCGCGGGCGAAGCGGCGCCAGGCGGATGCGATCTCCGGCTCGAGCGCCGCCGCCTGCGCGGCGACCCAGCCGCGCACGGCACCGGTCGCGGCGTCGTCCGCTGTGCCGCCCGACTCGTTCGCGATGCGAAGCGCCGTCGCCGCGTCGTTGAGGCAGCCGAGGACGTCCTGCAGCACAGTCAACGCTTTGAGATAGGCCCTGCCGCGCTTCCGTGGAAAGAGCGGCGCGAAGAACTCGGCGACATAGCGGAGGCGTTTCGCCGCGATGCGAACCTCGTGGCGCTCGTCAGGCGATCCGGATTCGAGCGCGGTTGCGCATTGCTCGAGGTGGCGATGCCGGCGCGCGAGGAGCGCGGCGGCGAATGCATCGGCGCGAGCGGCAAGCGTGGCGTGGTTCCCGGATTCGCGCGCCGACACCGTCGTCGCGAAGCGCGGCATCGCGCACAGCATCCCGCCCGACAGCAACATCCGCTGAAAGCGCGGCGAGCCGACTGCGGCGCGCGCGGCCGCGCGGGCGCCACGGCGCCGCGATTCGGCGCGTCGCCGCAATCGCTTGAGGCCCGGCGCGGTGCCCGCATCGCGCGCGAACCACCTGGACAGCGGCGGCAGCGTCTCCTGCACGAAAACATCCCAGTCGCGAGCCGCCCCCAGCGCCTGCGCGAGCCAGATGACGTCGCCGTTCAGGCGATCGAGCGCCGGCGACGGGGCATGCGGCGCGACGAGCCGCAGGCACGAGCGCAAACGCCGTGTGCCGATTCGCATCTGGTGCACCCACTCGGGGTCATCGAGGGCTTCGAGCCCGCGCGCGTTGGCGGCGATCTGCTGCAGGCATTCGCGTACCAGCGCCTGGATCGCTTCGATGGTGGTCACATCCTCGGCCAGCGCAACGCTGGCCGCACGGACCGGCGAGCCGATGATGTCGCGCTCGCCGCGCATCAGCGCGAAGCCCCGCTGCGCCTTGCTGGCCGTCATCACGGCGACCGGAAGATCTGCGGCGAGGCGGTAGGCGAGGTCGAACAGATTCGAGGCGGCGCCCGATTTCAGCTCGATTTCGATTTCGGCGATCGGGACGCGGAACGTCCGGCCGTTCCGCACCGCACGGATGGCGCCGAGGTCGATGCAGAACTCGGCGCGTGTGCCGTCGGGGAACGCGAGAGGAATCGTTCGGCGCTCGAATTCGGTGGTGAACGCGCGGACGAGCCCGCCTCGCTTTCGCGCTTTGGCGATGAGCTTGCTCCACGGCGTTTCCGCGAGGCGCGCGTAATCCAGGCCGGCGCGAGGCAGCGGCGACTCGAATTCTGCGCGCGCATGGAGCCCGGGCCCGGCAACGGATTCCGAAGGACCCTTGATCGTCTGCACGAAGCGCTTGCCGATGCGCCGCACGCGAAGCGCGACACCCGCGTTGGCCAGCAGGGTGTCGGCGGTGTCGTAGTATGCGTTCGCCAGCCGCGCCGTCCGCGTTCGGCCCTGCCGCAGCGCTCTCACCGCGGCGTGACGCAGCGCCGCCTCCGCCGCCTGCGGATAGAGCGAAAGCTTGAGTTCGATTTCCGTCGGCACGTGCGATGGCCCCGATCGGGGCGCCGCGCCGGCGCCCGCGGATCCGGTCGTCCTAGCCGTCGTCGCTGCGTTTCAGGCGCCGCGCGCGGACGCCGGCGGAAAGCGAGCGCAGTACGTCGACCGTCGCATCCCAGCCGATGCACGCGTCGGTGATCGACACCCCGTATTGCAACGGTTGGCCCGGCACCAGGTCCTGCCGCCCGGGATTCAGATGGCTTTCGATCATGACGCCGAAGATGCGCTCGTCGCCGCCGGCGATCTGGAGAGCGATGTCCGATGCGACGTCGACCTGCCGCTCGTGCCGGCGCTGGCTGTTTGCGTGCGAGCAGTCGACCATGAGTTTGGCCGCCAGGCCCGCCGCCGCGAGCTCCTTGCACGTTGCCTCGACGTTCGAGGCGTCGTAGTTGGGCGCCTTGCCGCCGCGCAGGATGATATGGCAATCCTCGTTGCCGGCGGTGTGCACGATCGCCGAGTGACCGCCCTTGGTCACGGAAAGGAAATGGTGCGGCGCCGACGCGGCCTTGATCGCATCGACCGCGATTTTCACGTCGCCGTTGGTGCCATTCTTGAATCCGACCGGGCACGAGAGCCCGGACGCGAGCTCGCGGTGCACCTGGCTCTCGGTGGTGCGCGCGCCGATCGCACCCCAGGCGATCAGGTCGGCCAGGTATTGCGGGGTGATCATGTCGAGATATTCGGTGCCGGCCGCGAGTTCTAGTTCATTGATCTCGACCAAGATGCGCCGAGCGAGGCGCAGGCCCTCGTTGATCTGGTAGCTGTCGTCCAGCAGCGGATCGTTGATGAGCCCCTTCCAGCCGACCGTCGTGCGCGGCTTTTCGAAATAAACGCGCATCACGACGACGAGGTCGTCGGCGAGTTCGCGCTTGAGCGCGGCAAGGCGCGTCGCGTAGTCGATGGCCGCGTCGTAATCGTGAATCGAGCAGGGGCCGACGACGACCAGCAGGCGATCGTCGGCGCCGTGCAACACGCGATGGATGGCCTGCCGCGATTCGAAGGTGGTCGTCGCGGCGCGCTCCGAGGCGGGGAATTCCCGCAACAGATGCGCGGGGGGCGCGAGCTCCATGATTTCCCGGATCCGGGTGTCGTCGATCGGCAGTTTGGCGGCCGGTTGGGCGAGCGCGGCGGCCCGGTTGCGTTGGGCGGTGGAGGTAGGCACGATGGGATTCCGTCAGGGTTTTCGTAGCAAAAACAGGATTTTACCTGCTTTTGGCCGAGGGGGCTTCCATTGTGCCACGGCGGTTGCTGCATTGCACCGGGGACAAATAGAGACATCGTCCAAAGGGCTGTAGCCGAAATCGTTGCTTCGCGCGTTTAGGATGCCGTAGACTGCATTTGACCCCGACGGCACCCCTGCCGCGCGCGGACCAGCTACAGGACGGCCGTTAGGCACTCGCACCTTCAATTCGGCCCTGCAACCCTTAGGAGAACTGCATGAAGAAAATGTTAGCGCTGGCGATTATTGGCGCATTCGCCGCCGTCGGCGGATCGGCGTTTGCCGCCGACCCCCCGGCACCGGCCGCCCCGGCGAATGCCCAACAGCAACGGATGAAGGATTGCAACGCCAAGGCGACTGACAAGAAGGGCGACGAGCGCAAGACGTTCATGAGCGCCTGCCTCGCTGGCAAGGACACTGCCGGTGCCAAGATGACGCAGCAGGAGAAGATGAAGGCCTGCAATGCCAAGGCTACGGACAAGAAGGGCGACGAGCGCAAGGCGTTCATGAGCAACTGCCTGAAGGCCGCGCCGCCGGCGTAATTCCCGAACACGGCCGGGTGACCTCCTGTCCATCCGGTCGCGACTGACAAGGCCCCTCCGGGCAACCGGCTGGGGCCTTGTTTTATCTAGCGTAAGAGCGCGGCGGGCGAAGCCGAGGCTCGAAGGGCGCGTCGCCGCGCGATTGCGCGCGCCCGACACGCGACCGGGCCGTCTTCAAATGCCTGCAAGGAGGGCGCTCCGACGGGCGGCATCGCGGACGGTGGTTCCTACGCTGCCTTCCTAATCAGCAGCCCCTTCAGGTAGTCGCCCTCGGGAAACGCAAGCGCCACCGGATGGTCGGCGCCGGCACCGAAGCGACCGATCACCGAAGCGTCGACGCCCGCGTCGAGTGCGGCGCCGGCGACGATCTTGCGGAAGAGGCTGGCGTCGATGCCGCCCGAACAGGAAAACGTCGCCAGCAGCCCGCCTGGACGCAACAGCTTCAGCGCCCACAGGTTTGCGTCCTTATAGGCGCGCGAAGCGCGTTCGGCGTGCGCGGCGGTGGGCGCGAACTTTGGCGGATCGAGAACGATCAAATCGAACGCCGAGCCGCGGTCGCGTAGCTTGCGCAATTCGGTGAACGCGTCCGCCTCGCGCCATTCGGCCCGGTCGGCGGGCAGCGCCGGATTGCGCGCGAGATTCTCGCGGGCGAGCGCGAGCGCGTCGGCCGAGCTGTCGATCGACAACGCATTGACGGCGCCGCCGGCCAAGGCGGCGAGCGCGAACGCGCCCGAGTACGCGAAGACGTTCAGCATTTGCCGTCCGGCGGCGAGCGCCCGCACCGTGGCGCGGCTGTCGCGCTGGTCCAGATAGAAGCCGGTCTTCTGGCCGCCGGCCACGTCGACGCGGTAGTCGATACCGTCCTCGAGAAAAGACACGACGTCGGGCAAAAGGCCGTGCGCGATGCCGACACGGGGCGGCATGCCTTCGAGCTTGCGGACATCGGCGTCGGAGCGCTCGAAGACGCACGCGACGTTCGTCGCTGTAACGAGCGCATTGACGATCGCCTCGCGCCAGCGCTCCGCCCCCGCCGAGGAAAGCTGCAGCACGATCGTGTCGGCGTAACGGTCGGCGATCACGCCCGGCAGTCCGTCGGATTCGCCGTGGATGAGCCTGCACCCGGTGTGCCGGGGACTCTGCAGGGGCGCGCGTGCCGCAACCGCATGCGAAACGCGCCGGCCGATGAATGCGGCGTCGATCGGGTCGCGCGGGTCAAAGGTCCAGACGCGCGCCCGGATCTGCGATTCCGGAGACCAGGCGGCACGCGCGACGAAGGCGCCGTCGGCGGATTGGATGTCGACCGTTTCGCCGGCGGCAAGCGTTTCGTCGGCCGTTGCAATCGCGCCGGAAAAGATCCACGGGTGACGTTGCCGCAGCGATTTTTCGCGTCCGGGCTTCAACCGCAGCACCGGAAGTCGCTCAGCCAAGCGCGACTCCTGCCAGGCGACCTATCGCGTAGGTGATCGCACCTGCCAACCCGCCGAGCGCGAGCATCCTCGCGCCGGAGAAGAGCGCGTTTCGCCCCGTGAACAACGACAGCAGCGCGCCCACTGCGAACAGGGCGGCGCCGGTGACGCCGATCGCGACGGACAGCGCGCGCGGCCCTGGCGATAAAACGAAGGGCGCCAGCGGCAATAGCGCGCCTCCCGCGAACGAGACGAACGACGACACGGCCGCCCCCCAAGGCGAGCCGAGCTCGTCGGGATTGAGCCCCAGCTCCTCCCGTGCCAGCGTATCGAGCGCATGTTCGGGGTCGGCGACGAGCTGGGTGGCGAGGCGCGAGGCCTCCTTCGCGGGCAGGCCCTTCGCGGCGTAGATCAGCGCCAATTCCTGCGCTTCCGCTTCGGGATACTGGGCGAGCTCGTCGCGTTCCAGGCCGATCTGATATTCGAAAAGTTCACGCTGCGAGCGCACCGATACGTATTCGCCGGTGGCCATCGCAAACGCGCCCGCACACATGCCGGCCACGCCGGTCAGCAACACGACGTTGGCGTCGCCGCTCGCTCCGGCGACTCCGAGGATCAGGCTCGCATTCGACACGAGGCCGTCGTTGACGCCGAACACCGCGGCCCGCAGGTTGCCGCCGCGGCCGAGACCGCGATGCCGGAGCTCCGCTCCCGATCCCGCGATCGGCGTCGCGTGGCCGGCATCGCGCCGCATCGACGCGCCGTAAACGCCCATGCCGCGCACCTTCATCGCGGCGAGCATGCTCTTCAGCCGCCGCGGGCCGAATCGGCGCACCAGGGTCGCGACCAACCGGGTGCGCGCGTCCGGCAGGTACGGGCCGGGCGCGGGGTGGCCCCGGGCCGTGAGTTGCGCGCGCCAGATGGCGGCCTGCGCCTCGGCCTCGCCCGCCATCCGACGGAAGAGCTCGGCGTTGGGAGTGCCGGCTTCGGCCTCGGCACAGACGCGGTAGAGCAGTGCCGAGCGTTGCTCCTCGTTCCAGCTTTCGAGCGGATTGGACACGGTCTCTCGCTACGCCGCTTTGAGAGCTGCGCGGATGGCTTCGACGCGCTTGCGGTTGACGCCGAAATCGCCGTAGCCGCGTCGGGACGCCGAACGGACGGCGATGGCCGTTGCGCCGGGGACGACAGCGAATTCGACGTCGTCGACGAAGCCCCACAGGGAACTCGCGAATTCGGCGTGCAGGTAATCGGAGCGCAGCACGACGATCGTGGAGCCGGACATCGCGCGAATCGCATCGGCCAGCTGGGCCATGGCGGTCGCCGGGTCGCCCTTGAATGCAAGCGGCGCAATCGCGTGCTCGGCATCGGAGGCCTGGCTCGACACGCAATTCGAACGGTCGGGACAGGGCGCGAATTTACCGCCAGGTGCGCCGAGCGTCGCCGGCTTCGCTCCGGCCAGCAAGGTGCCGAACGGACTCGCCATCGCCGCGGCGCTCAGAAGCATCGCCGCGGACAGCCAGAGGACTGGCGGCCATTGGAGCGTTGCACGCGACAAGGCGTCACACGTCCCCCGCGTCAACCGCCCGCGAGCGCGGCCGCGATGCGCGCCATGACGTCGGGCGTGAGCCGGGGCACGACGTCGAGCGCCTTCATGTTCTCGGCGACCTGCGATGCGCGGCTTGCGCCGGTTATCACCGTCGAGACGTACGGATTTTTGAGGCACCACGCGAGCGACATCTGCGCGAGCGTGCAACGGAGGTCGGCGGCAATCGGCGCAAGGCGTCGCACCACGGCGATCTTCTCGCGGTCGGTAAGGCGCTCGGCCAGAAACTCGTAACCCTTGACCGTTCCGCGCGTGCCCGCCGGGATGCCGTCATTGTATTTTCCGGTCAGGAGACCGGAGGCGAGCGGGCTCCAGATCGTCGTGCCGAGGCCGATGTCGCGGTAGAGCCGCGCGTATTCCTTTTCGACACGATCGCGGTGCAGCAGGTTGTATTGCGGCTGCTCCGTCACCGGCTTGTGCAGGTGATGGCGATCGGCGATCTGCCACGCGGCGACGATCTCCGCGGCCGTCCACTCCGAGGTGCCCCAGTACAGCGCCTTGCCCGCACTGATGATGTCGTGCATCGCGTACACGGTCTCCTCGATCGGCGTGTCGGGGTCGGGGCGATGGCAGAATACGAGGTCGACATGGTCGAGGCCAAGGCGCTGGAGCGAGCCGTCGATCGCCTGCATCAGGTACTTCCGGTTCAGCGTGTTCTTCTGGTTCGGGCCGTCGTTCAAGCCCCAGAAGAACTTCGTCGACACGATGTACGACTCGCGCCGCCAGCCGAGCTTCTTCAACACGTCGCCCATGATCGTCTCCGACCGGCCACGGGCGTAGACCTCGGCGTTGTCGAAGAAATTGACGCCGGCGCCATAGGCGACGGCCATGCACTCGCGCGCCGTGTCGTCGCCCATCTGGTTGCCATAGGTCACCCACGACCCGAACGAGAGCTCGCTCACCTTGAGCCCCGAGGCGCCGAGCCGGCGGTAGTTCATCGCTGTCATTGCTGGTCTGTTCCGAAATGTGCCGGTCGGATGCGTGCGGGGGGAGCACGGAAGGTAGAATCGCGTTCGTCCATTGTACCTACAAGGATCAGACGATGCCGTCTTCCCGCCCCGTCAAGGCCCGCCGCGTCGTGCGTCGTGCTTCGTCCAAGCCGCCGCTTTCCGTCGACGCGCTCTGGGCGTTGAAGCGCGTGGCATCGCCGACGCTATCGCCCGACGGCGCATTGGCTTGCGCTGCCGTCACGGCATTCGACATGGAAAAGAACGATAGCAGCACCGAGCTCTGGCTGTTCCCGACCGGCCTCGCAGGCAACGTCGAGGTGAAAGCGCGCAGGCTGACGAGCGGCGACAAGGACAGCGACCCGAAGTGGTCGCCCGACGGCCGCACGATCGCGTTCACGGCAAAGCGCAAGGACGACGAGGAGTCGCAGATTTACCTGATCGCGCCCGATGGCGGCGAGGCGAAGCGGCTGACGAAGGTGGCCCACGGCTGCTCCGGCCTCAAATGGTTTCCCGACGGCAAGCGCATCGCGTTCGTCTCGTCGGTGTGGCCCGACCTCGCAACCGACGCGCAGCAGGCCAAGCGACGGAAGGAACGCAAGGACTCGAAGGTGAAGGCGCACGTCACCGAGCGCAACGAGTTCCGGTTTTGGGATCACTGGCTCGTCGATGGGCGCGAGCCGCACGTCTTCGTCTGCGACGTTGCCAGTGGCCGATGCCGCGACGCGCTTGCAGGGACCGGGCTTGCGTTGCCGCCCTGGGAACCGGGTAGCGCGGATTACGACATCGCGCCGAATGGACGCGAAATCGCGCTCAACGTCGACCTCGCGTCCGAACCGGGGATGATGAATCGGCGCGACATCGCGACGGTCGATCTCGCGACCGGTCGGAAGCGGATCCTCACGGCCGCCACTGGCACGGACGACGCGATGCCCATCTATTCGCCGGACGGTCGCGCGCTGGTCTTCCATGCGTACGACACCCAGCGCTCGTTCAACGACCAGGGTCGATTGACGCTCGTTGATCGCAAGAGCGGGCGAATGCGGCCGCTCGCCCCCGGATTCGACCGGCAGGCGATGCATGTCGCCTGGGTACCCGACTCGCGGTCGTTGCTGCTGACGGCCGAGGATCGCGGCCATGTCGGCTTGTGGCGCCTTCCCGTCGATCGGGATGCGCCGGCGGCCGGACCGGCACTCGTCATGACGGGCGGGTCCATCGGCGGGTTCGCGCAATCGCGGGATGGTACGGTGCTGGCCTTCGATCGCGCGACAGCCATGCACCCGCCGGCGCTCTTTGCGTGCCGGGGCGACGGCTCGGGCGCGCGCTCGATCGAGGCGCTGAACCGCGCGCTGCTCGCGAGGCACGCGCTGGGTGTCGTGCGCGACGTGACGATCAAAGGGTGGGGCGGCGCACCCGTGCAGATGTGGATCACCTATCCGCCGAATTTCGATCCGGCGAAGAAGTGGCCGCTGATGCACTCGATCCACGGCGGTCCGCACGCGGCGCACCTCGACTCGTGGCACTTCCGCTGGAACACGCAGGTGTTCGCGGCGCAGGGGTACGTCGTCGCTGCGGTCAACTACCACGGCTCGTCGGGATTCGGCCAGAAGTGGCTGGAGACGATCGCCGGCCGGTACGGAGAAAAGGAATACGCCGACACCGAGGCCGGCACCGACTGGATGCTGCGCCAGGGCTACATCGATCGCACTCGGCTCGTCGCCACGGGCGGCAGCTACGGCGGTTTTATGGTGGCATTCATGAACGGCCATACCGACCGATACAAGGCGTTCGTCTGCCACGCCGGCTGCTACGACTGGGTCAGCATGATGGCGACCGACGGCTATCAGTTCTTCGCGGACGAACTCGGCGCGTTTCATTGGGACAATCCGGCGCTCGTGATGAGGCAGTCGCCGCATCACTATGTGAAGGGCGCGAAGACGCCGACGCTGGTGATTCATGGCGAGCTCGACTATCGCGTGCCGGCGACGCAGGCGCTGCAGTATTACGACACGCTGAAGGCGAAGAAAGTGCCGGCGCGGCTCGTCTATTTTCCCGACGAGAATCACTGGATCCTGAAGCCGCAGAACTCGCGGCTCTGGTACCGCGAGTTCTTCGGCTGGGTGGCGCGCTACGCGCCGGGGGGCGCCGCTCGCGCCAGGGGCTGACCGGGTCGCGGAGGCTAGACCGCCGTCAGCGGCGGACCGTTGGCCTTTTTCTCGTACGCGCCCTGGCACTTGATGCAGCGCTGCGCGGTCGGGTACGCCGCAAGGCGCGCCGGCGCGATGTCGATGCCGCAATCCACACATTCGCCGTAGGTTCCGTCGCGCATCCTCGCCAGTGCTCCGTCGACCTCCGTCAAGTCGGAGAGCGCATGTCGCGCTTCGGCGAGGTCGAGCTCGGCCAGCCCGTCGGCAACTCCCCATTCGTCGCCGGACTCCTCGATCCGGTTACGCAGGCCGACAACCCGATCGTCGCCGCTCCCGGCGAGCTGCGCTTTCACTTCGACGCGAAGCTTGGCGCGGCGGGCTTCGAGCTCGGCCTTCAGGCGGCCGCGTTCGGCAGGGGTCAGGGCAGCGGTTGTCATGGCACGTCGCTCGTCCGGTGAGGGATCCGGCACCATTATCCCATCTTCGCGGCCACGCAGGACGCTTCCGCCGTCGGGTTGATCCGCGTCAAATCCGGCGGGGCCTGGGGCTTGAAATGCGCGGACTGGACCACAGATGGGAGGCTAAGGCGGCCGCCGGCCCATCGGGCCTGAAACGGGATTCCGCCCACGATCAATCGATATCCATGGAGAGCGTATGAACACCCTGACTACGTATGTCCCGTTTGCCGATCCCGGCATCGATGAATTGTTCCGCGGCTTTTTCCGACCCGTTCGCGCCGAAAAGGGCGCCGTGGCGATCAGGATGGATGTCGCCGAAATCGACAACGCGTACGTCGTGAAGGCCGAAATCCCCGGAGTCGGAAAGGATGATATCCAGGTCTCGATCGAAGGCAATCAGGTGACGATCGGCGCCGAGGTGAAGCGTGAATCGGAAGCCAAGGACGGCGAACGCGTGCTGCGCAGCGAACGCTACTACGGCAGTGTCCACCGCGCCTTCACGCTGCCGGTGGAAGTCGACGAAACGGCCAGCAACGCGAAGTACGAGAACGGCGTCCTCGAGCTCACGCTCGTGAAGAAGCCGGTGAGCGCTGGGCGCAAGCTGACGATCCAGTAACGGGCGGTACCGGTAGCGCGGGCGGGGGTTGCGAAACCTCCGCCCGACTGCGTTCGGGGCAGCAGCGCGCGGCGTCGCCAAACAGGCAGGGCAGAATCAGCGAATGCGCTTCGCCGGAAATTCCTCGTCGATGTTGTCGCGGTAGAAGCTCCACGGCGACGACGCCGTCACAAAACGCCGATGCGTGTCCGCGGATACGCCCCCGTGCTCGAACGTGCCGTTCGTGAGTTCGACGACCAGCGTGCGCTTTGCGGCGTCGTAGCCAACCGCGCGCAGGTTGCCGCCGGAAACGCGCTTCATCTCCATCAGTGCGTCGACGTTCCCCACAGTTGCTTTAGGCGCGCGTCGCGGCCGCAACCGGTGCGGTAGTAGCCGTACCGGATGGGATTCTTCACGTAGTAGTCCTGGTGATATTCCTCGGCCGGCCAGAAATCGGTCGCCGCGACGATCGGGGTGACGATCGCTTCCTTGAATGGTTTTGACTTCTCCAGCGCCACCTTCGACGCCTCGGCGACGGCGCGTTGGGCATCCCCGTAAACGAAGATGCCGGTTCGGTACTGGGTGCCGACATCGCAGAACTGCCGATCCTTCACCGTCGGGTCGATGTTGTGCCAGAACACGTCGAGCAATTTCTCGTAGGTGATCTTTTTCGGATCAAAGAGCACTTGCACCGCTTCCGCGTGGCCGGACCCGCCCGAGGAGACTTGCTCATACGTCGGATTGTTTTTCATGCCGCCGATGTACCCGGAGGTTGTCGCGAGCACGCCGTCGAGCTTGTCGAACGGCGGCTCCATGCACCAGAAGCAGCCTCCGGCAAAGGTCGCGACGGCGGCGCCCGGCGGCGTAGCCGGCAATTTCGCCATTTGCCCGAGCGCGGTGCCAGCGCCGAGCGCCACGACAATCATCGCGAGGCGGGCAAGGAAGCGGTTCAGGGTGGAGGGACGGTCGGCCATCGGGGACCTCGCTGGAATGGCGCGGCGGGATGCCGCACACCTGCGGCTTGGTCGGCGTGGGCCGTGGAATCCTTACGGCTCGCTCGACACGCCGCAGCTCGAGAGTTCGATTATAGTCGACGCCGGAGGTTCCCCATGCTCGCGAAAGGATCGCCCGTGACCGGGCCACGACCCTCGACACGGGTTCGCGCCGGCATTGCCGCGACGCTCGCCGCGGCGCTGATCGCGCTCCACGTCCATTCGGCGCCGGTCCGCGCGGCCGATCCGGGCATGACGCTGCGCGTGTCCATCTCGATAGCCGAATCGAGTTTCGACCCGCAGTTTTCCTCGGACGCCGCGTCGGACAGCATCATCGACAACATCTTCGACTCGATGCTGACCTACGACTACCTCGCGCGACCCGTGATGCTCGTGCCGAGGGCGCTCGAAGCGATGCCCGAGGTCGCCGACGGCGGCGCGACGTACACATTCAGGTTCAGGAAGGGCGTCTTCTTCACGCCGGACGCCGCGTTCAAGGGCAAGCCGCGCGAGCTCGTCGCCGCAGACCAGGCCTACGCGATCCGGCGCATGCTGGACCCCGCCGTGAAGAGCCCGTGGTCGTGGCTGGTCGACGGCAAGATCGTCGGCGCCGACGACGTGCGCGCACGCGCGTTGAAATCGGGCAAACTCGACTACGAGGCGCCGATTTCCGGGCTGAGCGTCGTCGACCGCTACACGCTGCGCATCCGGCTGAAACAGCCCGACCTGCGCTTTCTCTACGTGTTCGCCGTGCCGAACACGGCGCCGATCGCGCGCGAGGTCGTCGAGATGTACGGGCTCGACATCGGCGCGCATCCGGTCGGCACCGGCCCGTACCTGCTGGGCGAGCACAAGCGCAGTTCGAAGATCGTGCTGGTCGCGAACCCCGGCTACCGCGAGACGACCTACGTGCCTGCGGGACCCGTGCCGGCGGAATCGCGAGGAATCGCCGCGGCGCTTGCGGGCAGGAAGCTGCCGATTCCCGGTCGCATCGAAATTTCGGTCATCGAGGAGGGTCAGGCGATGTGGCTCGCCTTCGCCAACCGCGAACTCGACCTCCTCGAGCGCGTCCCGCCCGAGTTCGTCGAGCAGGCGCTTTCGAACGGCAAGCTCAAGCCCGAACTCGCGGCCAACGGGGTGCAGCACCATATCCTGCTGCGGCCGAACACCTGGTGGACCTATTTCAACATGGACGACCCTGTCGTCGGCGGCTATACGCCCGAGAAGATCGCGCTGCGCCGGGCGATCGGGATGGGCTACGACGTCGGGGAATTCATCCGCGTGATCCTCAAAGGCCGCGCGATTCCCGCGTCGAGCCCGATTCCTCCGGACATCGCCGGCTACGACCCGGAATTGAAGACGCAGGCGCAGCTCTACGATCCGGCCGCGGCGCGGGCGCTGCTCGACAAGTTCGGCTACAAGGATCGCGACGGTGACGGCTACCGCGAAGCGCCGGATGGCAAGCCGCTCGCGCTGGAGCGCTGGTCGGCGCCGACCTCGCTGCAGCGTCAGGCCGATGAGCAATGGAAGAAGAACATGGACGCGATCGGCATCCGGATCAACTTCAAGAAGGACCGGATGCCCGAGCTGCGCAAGATGGCGAGGCAGGGAAAGATTCCGATGCGTACCGACGGCTGGAACGCCGACTATCCGGATGCCGAGAACTACATGCAGCTCCTCTACGGGCCGAACGCGGAAGGGGGGCAGGAGAATCATGCGCGATTCAGGCTGCCCGAGTTCGACAAGCTCTTCGGGGAGGCGCGCCGCCTGCCCGATTCGCCGGAGCGCACGAAGCTCTTCGACCGGATGACGGAACTGGTGCTGGCCTATGCGCCTTGGCGGCTGCAGGAGCATCGGATCGAGGACCAGCTCGCGCAACGATGGATCCGGAATTTCAAGCCGCACCCGATCCGCTCGGAAGTTTGGCGTTACATCGAGATCGATCCGACGCAGCGGCTGAAATGAATCACGTGCCGCGGGTGCTGTCTCACGCGCCGCGCTTGCGGCGCACCGATTCGAGCGCGAGCCGCACGACGACGGCGTCATCCTCTTCGCCGCAGCCGGCGTCGATCGCGGCGACGAACGCCGCGTGCGCCCGTCGCGTCAGCGGGGCGTCGACGCCGAATCGATCGGCGAGCGCCACGGCGATGCCTGAATCCTTGCTTAGCATTTTCGCCGCGGCGCGCGGCGCGAAGTCGCCGTCGAGCGCACGTTGGACGCGGTCGGCGAAGATCCAGCTTGCGCCGGAGCTTGCGGCGACGACCTCGGCCACCCGACGCAGGTCGATGCCGGCGGCCTCGGCGAGCGCAAGTGCCTCGGCGCCGGCCGCGAGATTCGCCGCGGCGAGCAGGTTGTTGACGATCTTGAACGTCGACGCATCGCCCGCGCGCGGTCCGAGGGCAAACAGCCGGCCCGTGATCCGCTCGAGTACCGGCTGCACGCGCGCGAGCGCGGCGGCGTCCCCCGATATCATCATCGTCATCGTTCCTGCCGCAGCCTTCGCTGGCCCACCCGACACGGGCGCGTCGAGGAGCGCGATGCCGTGCGCGGCAAGCCGGCGTGCAAGGCTCGTAACGTAGGCCGGGTCGACGGTCGACGAGACGAGCACGACCGGCGCCGGCGACGGCGCAGCGACGATGCCGTCATCGGCGAACAGTACGGCGTCGACCTGATCGGCGTCAACGACCAGGATCACGATGGCATCGCAGGCGGCTGCCACTTCTGCGGGGGTGGACGCGGGTGTTGCTCCGTGGCGAACCGCGAGTTGCTGCGCGTCCGTCCGGATATCGCGCGCGGTCGTTTCGGTGCCCGCCCGGACCAGGCTCTGCACGACGCCGCCACCCATGGCGCCGGTGCCGATGACGCCGACGCGGCGAACGGGCGCACTCATCCGGCGCCTTCAGGCTACTTCGGCGGCAGGTACGGCTGGCAATCCGTGAGCGGCGTCAGCGCGCCGTTGCGGATGAGCTGCAGGTCCATTCCCCTGCCGCGCAGGTCGAGATTGCCGTTCGTGTAGCGCACGCCCGAGCTTGTCGACACCTGGTAGAGCACGACGCGATCGCCGTCCGGCATCAGCAAGCGCGCCTCGCCACTCTCGAACTTCACGACGAGACGCTCGCCGGTCAGCTGGCATGCGAACGTGTTCTTCGCGGCCTCCAGTGCCTCTTTGCTCGGCCCTTCCGCGCACGCGACGATGAGTACCGCGGCCGTGGCGGCAACGAAGGTTGCCCTGACGGGGCTTGATCGAAAGCGAACGGCGAACATCCGCGGGCTCCGGCGAATCGTCTCGATCAGGATAGCACGCGCCGCGACGGTGGACGCGCGAAGCGCACGGCGTCCGAGTACGACAGCACTTCGACGAGGCGACCGGAGCGGATTTCGCGCTGTGTCGCCTGCCACCATCCGGGGTCGAGCAGATCGGCGTGGAAATGGCGGAAGCAGTCGCGGGTCCTGGGATCAGTGAGCAGAAACGTCTCGAACTCTTCCGGGAACACGTCGTTTCTCGCGACCGGATACCAGATGTCGTCGGACATGTCGTCCCAGTCGGGAGGCGGCGGCGGGATCGTCCGAAAATTGCAGTCGACGAGGTACTCGATTTCGTCGTAGTCATAGAACACGACACGCCCGAAGCGCGTGACGCCGAAGTTCTTGAACAAGAGATCGCCGGCGAAGATGTTGACGGCGGCAAGCTCCTTCAGCGCGTCGCCGTATTCGCGCATCGCGTGCGCACGCTCCGCATCGTCCGCTTCCTCGAGGTAGAGGTTGAGCGGGATCATCCGCCGCTCGATGTAGACATGCTTGGCCGAGACGAGGTCACCGTCGATGGCGATTTCGTTCGGCGCGACGGCCTTGAGCTCGGCGATGAGCTCGTCCGAGAATCGCTCGCGCGGAAACACGACGTCGGAATATTCGAGGATGTCGGTCATGCGGCCGACGCGGTCATGGTGCTTCACAAGCCAGTACTTCTCCTTGACGCGCTGGCGGTCCGTGTCCTTGGACGCCGCGATCTTGTCGCGGATCACCTTGAACACATACGGGTACGACGGCAGCGTGAAGACCGTCATCACCAACCCTTTGATGCCGGGAGCGATGATGAACTTGTCGCGCGAGTGCTTCAGATGGTGGAGGAAATCGCGGAAGAACAGGTTCTTGCCGGCCTTCTGCAGCCCGACCATCGTGTAGAGCTCGGCGGCCGTCTTGTCGCCGACAATTGCCCGCAGGAATTCGACATAGGCCGACGGCACTTCCATGTCGACGAGAAAGTAGGCCCGGTTCGCCGAGAACAGGATCGCGAGATCGCCGTCCTCCATCAGCAGCGCGTCGAGGTACAGCTTGCCCTGCGCGTCGTGCTTGATCGGCACGACGAACGGGTAGGTCTGGATGCCGTTGACGACACGGCCGACGAGGTAGGCCGTCTGGTTGCGGAAGAACGGCGACGACAGGACCTGGATCTGGTGGTTCGATTCGAGGCGGAAGGGCCGCGGACAGCGCGCGCGGAACGCCGCGAGCACGTTGCGCAGGTCGCGGCCGAAATCGGCGAACGGCCGCTCGAAGTGGAAGTCCAGCACGATGTCGATCAGCGCATGCCGCAGGCCCTGTTGCAGCGGATAGTAGCTGCGATAGGACGGAGGGTCGGCGTCGATATGCTCGGTGGAAATCGCCGGACGGATGAAGATCAGGCGGTTGTGGAAGTATCCGCGCCGCAGGGTCTTGACGGAGACCGAGTTGAAGAACGTCTCGGCGCATTCCGGTTGCTTGTGGTCGAGCAGGAGACCGATAAAATGCAGCTTCACCTGTTCCCACGGCGCATCGCCATCCGCTTCGGCCATCGCGGCGAAACCGAATTCCCGCAGTATGCGATCGGCGGTCTCGTGCACCCGCCGATCGTAGAAGTCGATGCGATCGCGCCCCACGTGCTGGATGGCGAGCCAGCTGCCCGCCTCGAAGTGCCGCTTCGCGGCGCGGGCGCATTCGCGGAACAGCGCGTAGTGCTTGTTGAAGCCCTCGAGCAGCACCAGCGCGATCGCGCGGGCCTGCTCGGCGGCGGTCCCCTCACGGGAGATTGCGGTCGCGGGCGAGACGAATGGAGAAGCCATGTAGTCCGGAAGGGACGTCGCCGCCCCTCAATTCGACGCGGCGAACGTATCGCACTTTCGCATGTCGCCGGATTCGAGTCCGGTCTTGAACCAGCGCAGGCGTTGCTCGGCCGTGCCGTGCGTGAACGTCTCGGGGACGACGCGCCCCTGCGTGCGCTTCTGGATCTGGTCGTCGCCGACGGCGGAGGCGGCGCGAAATCCCGATTCGAGATCGCCGGGCTCGAGCTTGCCGCGCTTCTGCGCGAAAAAGCCCCACACGCCGGCGTAGCAATCGGCCTGCAGCTCGAGGCGGATCGACAGCGCGTTTCGCCCGCGCGAATCCTGTCGCTGCATGGCCTGGTCGACCTTGCCCATCGTGCCCGACAGGTTCTGCACGTGGTGACCGACCTCGTGCGCGATCACGTAGGCCTGCGCGAACTCCCCTGGCGCGCCGAAGCGCTGCGCCAGCTCGTTGAAGAAGGCGGTGTCGAGATACAGCTCGCGATCGGCCGAGCAGTAGAACGGCCCCGAGGCTGCCGACGCGCGGCCGCAGGCGGACGCGGTCGTGTTGCGGAAAAGGATGAGCCGCGGCGGCTCGTAGCGGGCGCCCATCGACTTGAACACCGAGCTCCACACGTCCTCGGTATCGCCCAGGATCGCAGCGACGAAATCCTTGGACGGATCCTGCTTGGCGGTCGGAGCCCGCGGTTGCCCGGGCGTTGGAGCCTGTTGTGGGCCGTAGCCTGGCGGCGCCGGCGCGGGCGAACCCTGCGGCGCGACCGGCGCGCCGCCCTCGATCATGCCGATCATCTCGAGCGGATTGACGCCGAAGAGAAGGCTCGCGATCACGACGACGACCAGCGCGCCGCCCCCCAGCTTGATCCCTCCGCCGCCTGGAAACCCGCCGCCGCTCGATCCTTCGCCGCGGTCCTCGACATTGTCACTACGGCGAAAATCTCCCCAACGCATGACATGTTCTCCTTTGCGCGCGATTCCACCGATGGCCGCGCATCGTGCGGGCCGGCATCGACGCGCTACGGTTTCAGCGCCCGATACAGGAACGGCAGGCTCACGTCCATCCGGTAGTCGACGTCGGAGTGATTGTCGTCGAATTCCTCGTAGGTGTGGCGAATACCGGCTTCCGCCAGCCGCTTCGACAGCATTCTCGAGCCGTAGTGGATGTGGTACTGGTCGCGCCAGCCACAGTCGACGTAGATGCCCTTCAGCGTGCGCAGGTTGGCTTTGTATCGGTCGACGAGCAGGACCGGGTCGTGCT
This sequence comes from Betaproteobacteria bacterium, assembly GCA_039931775.1. GTDB lineage: Bacteria > Pseudomonadota > Gammaproteobacteria > Burkholderiales > Casimicrobiaceae > CAIWHR01. The sequence goes on from JBDTRG010000132.1 coordinate 34,033, forward strand.
TCAGCCAGTTTTTCCAGCGATCGGGGAGCTTTTCACCCGTCTCGAGGTTGAACGGGAGCCGGAACCCGAGCGGGGCCCTGGGATCGGGATCGTAGGTCGCCGCCATGCAGACGTTCATGATCGCGTGCCCTTCGCCGTTGCTGAGCTTTTCCTTTTTCCAGACGGCGTTGAGAAAGCGCTTGACCCGGCCGTCGTCGAGGCCCTCGGCGAGCCCCTTCCGGTCGCGGGTCTCCTTGATGACGTCGTAGGCGCCTTCGACGCGCTTGGGCTCGCGGTATTTCGCGAGCTCGTTCAGCGTGTTCGGCCAGTCGTGATGGTAGACGAAGTCGAAGTACGCGTCACCCGAATGGTCGGCAATCGCTCCCCAATGCTTGGCGTACTTCATCGCGTGGATGATCGCGCCGTACCCGCCCGACGACTTGCCGAAGCAGCCGCGGTGCTCGCGCGAGCCTAGCGTGCGGAACTCGCGGTCGACGAACGGGATGATCTCCTTCGTCAGGTAGTCGGCGTACGCGCCGATCGCCGACGAATTCACGTACTGGTTCCCGCCGAGCGATGTGAAGCAATCGGGAAACACCATGATCGTCGGCCCCATTTTCTTCTCGTGGATGAGCCGTGCGACCCGTTCCGGCACGTTGTCGCCGAACGGCTTCCAGTTGGTATGCGCCAATCCGGAGCCCGTGAAGCCGACGAGATCGTAGAGGGCGGGCATCCGGCGCCCGCGTCGCGCTGTCGCTCCGGCATCGTATTGCGGAGGCAGCCACACGGCGACCTTGCGGACGTGGGGATCGCCGAGGGGATTGTCGGCGAGGACCTGCGAATGGTGCTCCAGCACGACGAGCGTGCCGGAGGACGAAACAGTGCGCTTCCTGGCCATCGGCGCTTCTCCGGGGGTCTCGCCGATCGCGGTTGCGGGGGCGGTCGGGCCATTGTGCCGGCACCCGCGGCGTGGCGCAATCGACGCGCGGCCGGCCGCTCAGGTCTTCAACAGCAGCGATCCGCGACAGCGCTTCGATCCGCAGCGGCACGCATAGTCGGCCCGCACCTTTCGCGTAAGCCGGCCCTCGAACGAAAGCCGGTAGTCGTAGGTAAGCTCGGCCCCCTCGGGAATCGCGCGGCGGGCCTCGATGTAAACCCGGCCGTCGTCGTCCTCGAACGATCGGCAGTTGGGGGTGCACGAATGGTTGATCCAGCGCGCGGCGTTGCCGCGGCGACCGCCGTCGATGACGCGGCCGTCGCTCGTCTCGAAGATGAACGTGTGGTGGGGATTCGACGGGTCGCTGTCGGGGCGCTCGTTGGCGATCTCCCACGTGGTCTTCTCGCCGCGATACTCGACGATCACGGTGCCCTTCGGGATCGTCCGCGCGGCGAAGACGCCGCGGCCGTGGATGGTGGAGTTGCGCACGCGATACGGTTTCGCTGGTGTGGGCGATGACATTGCGGAGGGATTTCGGACCGGGAAGGGCTGTGCAGGTTTTACAAGATGCAATTCTACGTGACCGCGATGCCATCGCGGACTGCCGGCGAAGGCGAGGTCCCCGCCGCGTTCGCGATCCGCACCAGCGCGTCGCGCAACCGTCGATGGCGGCCCAGCAGTCGATGGAAGCGGAATTCGTCGCCACCCTTGGCTCGCATGACCGCGATCAATGCGCGCTTCTCGGCGGCGGACCAACGATCGAGGTCGCGGATCTGCGCGACGAGCAACGCGAGGCATGCAAAGGCGCGCCGCTCGGATTCCGGCCAGCGATCCTGCCCGGTGACGTGGAGCGCGCGGGTCGCGATGGCGAGCGCCGCGCGTTCCGCTGCCGATCGGTCGCCGGTGTGGCGTTTCGCGATCCAGGCCGTTACCGCGTCGCTCAAGCTGGCGGTTTCGCAGTCCGCAGAGGCCTCGAGCCGCAGTTCGATGTCGGAAGCACCGCACCGCCGCAGCGCGGGGATCGGCGTCCTGTACGCGGGATCGGCTTGCATCCGCGTCCATTCTTCGGCGGCAAGGCGCGCCGACCGCGGTTCGATCGGGCGAAATCCGAGGCGATAGTAGAACCAGAAGGCGCCGGACTGGAGCCCTTCCTTGTTGGTGCCGCCGAATTGCGACGGCTCGACGACGAAGCGCCTTACCGCGAACCGCTGCCGGTAGACGCGCAGCACCTGGCCGAAGAGGAAAGCCGATTCGCCGCCGCGGTACGGCGCGAAGATGTTGACGCCGATCCGGCACGTGCCGAGGAACGGCCAGCCGCCGCCGTAGCCAACGGGGATCCCGTTCTTGAACAGCATCATGCCGATGTGCGAATCGAGCGGTCCGCGGCGTTCGGGTCGCATCGTGTAGAGCGCGACGGCGACGCCGCGGCCCAACTCGTGCCACGCCACGCCGTCCGGAGACGCGAGCGCGATCGCGTCGGTTTCACGCCCCATTGCTGCCAGCATCGCGCGCCCGGCGTCGACGACGCGCAGCCGCTCGTCGTGCGCGAGCGGCGCTCGCGCGGCCAGCGGTTGGTCGAGGAGTGCGGGCACGTCGACCGTGCGCGTCAGTCCGTCGCGATGAAAATAGGTCGGCCCCGGCAAGCCGCGGACGAACGTGCGCGACAGCATCGAGCGGCCGGGCTCGATCACCGTATAGGGCTGCAGCGCGTCGAAGTGCTGCTCGCGCAGCGCATCGTCGCAGCGCAGGCGAAGCAAGGCCGCGACAAGCCACGCGAGCCGCGTGCCGGGGCGGCCGGCGCTCGCGCGCTCGAGGAATTCGTACGACGCCTCGTCACCCGCGGCGAGTTCGAATTCCATCGGCGGCAGAGCAGCGGCGAGAACCGTCGACAAGGCGACGCCGTCGTCACCGAACGAGTCGATGTCGGCGTGCTTCGGGAATCGCTCGACGAGCCAGCGCGCGATGTCCCATCCGAAGTTGATCGTCACCGGCGTCCACGCGATGCCCGTGTTGGCGAGGCGGGCGCGAATGCGCGCGCGGCCCTTCGCGATCAGGTCCCGCGCCGCAGCGGCGACGCGCGAGAGCTCCGCACGTGCGGCATCCCGCAGCGCGCGCGTCTCGGGGTACGCGAGCAAACACAGCAGGCAGTCGTGATAGGCGACGAGCCCCGCCGGGTCGTCGATGCGCCGCGACGCGCAACGGGCGAGCGCTGCAGCCTTGCGGGCCGCCGCGTCGTCGCCGAAGGAGAGCGCGACGCGGCGCAGGTCGTCTGCGGCGGCGGAGTCGAGGGACCGGACAATCATGGCGAACGGGAGGCGCCGGCGCCCGTCGCGGCGCCGGACTCAGCGACCGCGGATCGAAGCTAACGTCCCTTCGGACTCGCCTTCGTACGCGCCATGACCCGCGGTACGACCGCGGACGGGGGCCGCTTCCCCTGCGGGAACTGCATCTTCGGCCCGGTGTACCCCTTGGGATTGGGATATCCGCTGCCGCCCTTGGCCTTTGCCATCCTCGCCTCCTCGTTTCCGGCGGAACGTCCCGCCGCGGCCCATGCTACCTGTTTCCGGACGGATTCGCAGTGCGCGCCCGCACAGCCGATCAGCGACCGGCCATCAGGACGAGGACGGCGGGCGTGGTCACCGCCGCCAGCAGCGTCGACATCAGCAGGCTCGCGGCAACGGGACCCCCGAGCACGCCGAACGCGCGCGCCATCAGGTAGACGTTGGCGCCCACCGGCAGCGAGGCGAGCATGACAATCGCCTGGGTCTCGAGCCTTGGAAGGGACATCACGCGGGCGAGGGCCCAGACCACCAGTGGCTGGGCGACGAGCTTCACGGCCGAGATCGCCGCGCTTTCGCGCAAGCCTTCGCGCATGCCGTACTCGGCAAGCCCCATGCCCAACGCGATCAGCGACAGCGGCACCGCGGCCTGCCCGATCAGGTCGAGCGTCCGATCGGCGACATCGGGCAGCGGCATGCCCACGGCGCCCCACGCGGTGCCAAGGATGATGCTGGCGACGATCGGATTGGTCGCGACGTTGATCGCGGTCTTCGCGAAGCCCTTGAGCGACACGTGCCGCGTGCGCGCCCATTCCACCGACACGGTCACCAGTGTCCACAGCAGCAGCGAATTGAACACCAGCACCAGCGACACGACGGGAAGCGCGGCGTCGCCCAGCGTGACCTTGGCAATCGGAATCCCGAGCAGCAGGTTGTTGCTGAAGATCCCGCCCATCGCGAAGATGGATTGACTTACGCCGTCCATCCGGAAGACGCGGCTCGCGATCGCGCGGCCCAACGCGAACACGACGAGCGAACCGCCGAAGTACGCGATGAGGAGGCGCGCATCCACCGGCGGCAGACGCGAGAAATCGCTCATCAGTCGAAACAGCAGCGCGGGAATCGCGACGGTGAACACGAAGCGCGTCAGCGCATCGGACATCGCGTCGGGCCAGTCGGCCCAGCGCATCAGCGCGTAGCCGAGCGCCACCAGCAGGAAGAGCGGCGCGGTCAGCGCCAGGACGTGCGGAATCGACTGCATGACTCGTCGGCCGCCCGCGGCGGCGATCGGCTCCTTAGCGGTTCCGTCCGCCGAAGCGGTGGATGACGCGCGGTTTCGCCGGCGTCGCGCCCGCGGCGGGCCGCGCTCCGCTGGCCGAATCGGCCGTCGTCGCGATTCCCGATTTGTGGGCCAGCGCGCCACCGCGCGGTTTCGCCGCGACGCCTTGCGACGGGCGAGCGTGACCGTGGCCCGCGCCGCCACCACCACCGCCTCGACTGCCGCTTCCGGCACCGCCGCCGCTGCCTCGACCGCCACCGCCGCCCACGCCTCGACCGTGGCCGGATTTCTGCGAGGAGCCCGAGGGGGTGCTATGACGCGGCTGGCCACGCCCCTGACGTTGCAGGATCGGCTGCGCACGCGCGTGTGGATCCGGCTCGAATCCGGGCACGACCTCGCGCGGCAGCGTTCGCTTGATCAGCTTCTCGATGTCGCGCAGATAGTCGTTTTCGTCGACGCAGACGAGCGAGATCGCTTCGCCGGTCGCGCCGGCGCGGCCGGTACGGCCGATGCGGTGCACGTAGTCGTGCGGCACGTTCGGCAGCTCGTAGTTGACGACGTGCGGCAGCTGGTCGATGTCGATGCCGCGCGCCGCGATGTCGGTCGCGACGAGCACCTGCAGGCTCGCGTCCTTGAATTCCGACAGCGCGCGCGTGCGCGCGCCCTGACTTTTGTTGCCGTGGATCGCGAGCGCCGTGATGCCGTCGTTGTTCAACTGCTCGGCGAGCTTGTTCGCGCCGTGCTTGGTGCGAGTGAAAACCAGCACCTGGTACCAGTTCTGCGTCTTGATGAGGTGCGAGAGTAGCTCGCGCTTGCGGTCGCGGTCGACCGGGTGGACGCGCTGCGTGATGATCTCGACCGTCGAATTGCGGCGCGCAACCTCGATCAGCGCGGGCGCGTTCAGCAGGTTGTCGGCGAGCTCGCGGATCTCCTCCGAAAACGTCGCCGAGAACAGCAGGTTCTGGCGCTTCCGGGGCAGCAGTGCGAGGATCCGCTTGATGTCGCGGATGAAGCCCATGTCGAGCATCCGGTCGGCTTCGTCGAGGACGAGGATCTCGACATTCGACAGGTCAAGGTTGCCCTGGCCCTGGTGGTCGAGCAGGCGGCCGGGTGTTGCCACGAGGATGTCGACGCCACGGCGCAACTGCGCGGTTTGCGCGCCGATGCCCACACCGCCGAACATCACCATCGACGACTGCTTCGCGTACTTGCCGTAGACGCGGACGGACTCCTCGACCTGCGCGGCGAGTTCACGCGTCGGCGTGAGGATCAGCGCGCGGATCGGTTTTTTCGACGCTCGCGATCCCGGCGCGGGCGTGTGAGCCGCCATCGCCAGCCGCTGCAGCATCGGCAGGACGAAGCCTGCGGTCTTGCCGGTGCCGGTCTGCGCGCCGGCGAGCAGGTCGCCCCCGGCAAGGACGGCGGGAATCGCCTGGGTCTGGATCGGTGTGGGTTGGGTGTAGCCGTGTTCGGTGACGGCGCGCACGAGCGCGTCGGACAGGCCGAGCGAGGAAAAAGACATGACAGCTTTCGAAAAACGATCGGCCTGTCGCCGTTGAAGGCGCCAGTCGCAGGCAAACGCGTGGGGCGGAATGCAGGAGTCGGTCGGACTCCCGGCGTCGGAGGTGACGGCGGCAGGGGGACTGGTCAGTGTGCCGCGTCGCGCATTATAGCAGGCGACGGGCGACCGCACCGGCGCCGGACGCGCGCACGGTGGTCAATGCCACTTCGACCGCACGGTCCTTGTCGCCCAACCAGACGTGCCCGTCCTGGATCGTGCATTGCAACTGCATGGTGCGGTGCGCGAGTTCGGCAAGCTCCCGCGACGCGGCGATCGGCACGCCCATCACGGTGAGGTTGTCCATGCGCTCGAGCGTGCCGCGATTCTTGCCCCACCAGAGCTCGCCCCCGCGGCCGTAGGTGTAGACGATGACCTGCACCGCGCGGCCGCAGGCTCGGCGGACGAGTCTTTCGTCGGGTTGGCCGACGTCGATCCACAGGCCGATCGCGCCAGTGAGATCCCGCCGCCAGAGATCCGGCTCGTCGTCGGTGGAAAGTCCGTTGCCGAACGCAAGGTCAGCGGAGGCGTGCAGCGCGAACGCCAATACGCGCAGCATCATCCGCTCGTCGGTCTCGGAGGGGTGCCTGGCGATCGTCAGCGCGTGGTCGGCGTAGTAGCCTCGCTCCATGTCGGCGATCTGCAGCGCGGCCTTGAAGATCGTGGATTTGAGCGCCATCGCTTACGCCGGTTCGGCGCCCCGCACGGTGATCTCGACGCCGCCGATGCGGACGACCTGGCCGGCGCGAATCTTGCACGTCTTGCGCAATTCAACCAGCCCGTCGACTCGCACGATGCCGGTCGCCACCATCGCCTTGCCGGCGCCTCCGCTCGGGCAAACACCCGAAACCTTCAGCAGATCGTTGAGGGAGATGAATTCGCCTTTCAGGCGGAACGGGAGCCGGCGCATTGGTGTGATCGGGTTCATCGGGGCGTCCGAGCCTACCAAGATAGGGACTGGTTGTCGCTTGGTAGTGCAAATGATTACAATCGGTCGCAAGTCGAGGGTCAAGGTCGACAGGCCTGTCGCTGGATGCAGGCGTCAAGAGGGAGATGCGATTTTGCTGCGTGCCGTCGCTTCAGTGGTCGTGCTCTTTGCCTTCTGGGTGGTGCTGTCCGGATTCTTCACGCCGTTTCTGCTCGGCGCCGGCGTCGGATCGGCGATCGCCGTCGTGTGGCTCCTGCACCGGATGAAAGTCGCCGATCACGAGAGCTTTCCCCTGCATCTCGCCCCGCGCGTGCTCTGGTATTGGCCGTGGCTCGTGAAAGAGGTCGCCAAATCGGCGTGGGACGTCACGAAGCTCGTCGTGCAGCCATCCATGCCCATCGAGCCCACGCTCGTGCGCTTCCGGCCCGGTCAACGCACGCCGGTCGGCCTGTGCACGCATGCGAACTCGATCACGCTCACGCCCGGCACGATCACCGTGGATATCGACGCGGACGGCTTCCTGGTGCACGCGCTGACGGCCGCGGGCGCGGAAGGCGTGGTGGGCAGCGAAATGGATCGGCAGGTCAGCCGGTTCGAGGGAAGCTGATGTTCGCCGCGGCGGCCTTGGCGCTCCTGGTCACGATTTCGCTCGCCATCGTGCGAGCGGCGCTCGGCCCGACGGTCTTCGATCGTGTGCAGGCCGCCAACACCGTGGGTACCGGAGCGGTACTGTTGCTCGCCGTCATGGGCTTTCTCACCGACCGCCCCGAGTTTCTCGACCTCGCGATCACCTATGGCCTGCTCAATCTCGTCGGCACGATCGCGGTACTCAAGTTCTTTCGTTACGGCGATCTGGGCGATCCGGGCGACAGCGAGCGAAGCGCATGATGGACGCTGTGGTGACGATCGCGAGCTGGGTGCTGCTCGTATCCGGCGGGGTGTTCTGCGTGATCGGGGCGGTGGGTCTCCTGCGGATGCCGGACTTCTATACCCGGGTGCACGCCGCGAGCATTACCGACACCCTGGGATTCGGGCTGTTGCTCCTCGGCATGATGTTGCAGGGGGGCCTGTCGCTGATCACCGCGAAGCTTGCCATCATCGCGTTGCTCGCTTTTTTCATCAGCCCGACCGCAACGCACGCGCTCGTCAAGGCAGGCATGACACGCGGGATCAAACCTCTGCTTGGCCCGCGACGGAGGGCGCCGTCGAAGCCTTGATCGTCAATGTGCTGCTGGCGCTGATGGCGGTGGTGGCGCTCACCATCGTCGTCCAGCGCAATCTGTTTGCCGTCGTCGTGTTGAGCGGCGCCTACAGTTTTCTGATGGCGACCGTGCTGGTGGCCCTCGATGCGGTCGATGTCGCGATGACCGAAGCTTCCGTGGGCGCCGGCATTTCGACGGTCCTGCTTCTGGCCGCGCTCTACCTTTGCGGCGGCAACGAGGCGAAGCCCTTCAGCCGGCCGGCAATTCCGCTGGTGGCATCCGTCGTGATCGGCGGACTGCTGGTCTACGGCACGTTCGGGCTGCCGGCCTTTTCCGATCCGTCGGCGCCGATCCATCGGCATGTGGTGCCGCGTTACATCAACGATGCGGTGAACGAAACCGGCGTGCCCAACGTGGTCACCGCGGTCCTGGCGAGCTATCGCGGCTACGACACGCTCGGCGAGACAACGGTGGTCTTCACCGCGGGGGTCGGCGTCGTGGCGCTGCTGCGCCGGCGGCGCAAGCACCCGGACGGCAAGGAGGACCCGCCGTGAAGCACGATCTCATCCTGCGCGTCATCGCGAAGCTGGTCATCCCGTTCATGCTGCTGTTCGCGCTCTATGTCCAGTTCCACGGCGACTATGGTCCCGGCGGTGGCTTCCAGGCGGGCGTGATCATCGCCGCCGCGATCATCTTCTATGCCCTCATCTTCGGCTTGCCCACGGCGAGGAAGGTGGTGCCCGATGCACTGCTCGAACGCATGATGGCGGCCGGTGTCTTGCTCTATGCGGGCGTCGGTGTCGCGGGGTTGCTGCTGGGCGGAAACTATCTCGACTACTTCGTGCTGGACCGCAATCCCGTCCACGGGCAGGAGCGCGGCATTTTCTGGGTCGAGGCGGGCGTCGCCATCACGGTTTCCGGGGTGATGCTCAAGATCTTCTACATGTTCGCGGCCCGCCGCCGCGACCCCGACGAGTGAATGCGCTGAGTCACTTCAGCTACTGGGTGACGATCTTGCTGTTGATCGCAGGACTGTACATCGTCATCGCGCGCGGCAACCTGATCAAGAAACTCATCGGGCTGTCGATCTTCCAGACCTCGGTGTACCTGCTCTACATCGCCCCCGGCAAGCTGATCGGGGGCACCGCACCCATCGTCAGCGCCAAGTACGCGATCTACTCGAATCCGCTGCCGCACGTGTTGATCCTTACCGCGATCGTCGTCGGCATCGCGACCCTGGCGCTCGGGCTGGCGTTGGTGGTGCGCATCCGCGAAACCTACGGCAGCATCGAAGAGGACGAAATCGTCGCGCTCGACGCGGCCGGTGCGCCGGACGATCGCGCGGCGTGACGACTTCCCATCTGCTGGTGCTCGAGGTGGTGGTGCCGCTGATGGCGGCGCCGCTCATCGTGCTGCTGCGCCGTGGCAACCTGGCCTGGCTGATCGTGACCGCAGTAAGCGTGTTCATGTTCGCCGGCGCGCTCATGCTCTTCGCCGAGGTCCAGCGGCACGGCGTCGTGAGCTACGAGTTAGGAAGCTGGGCCCCGCCCTGGGGCATCGAATATCGGCTGGATGCCGCCAACGCGTTCGTTCTGGTCTTGCTGGGTACCATCGCGGCGGTCGTGGCGCCGTACGCCCGGAAGAGTGTGGCGGCCGAGGTGCCGCGCGACCAGCATTACCTCTTCTACGCGCTGCATTGCCTGTGCCTCGCGGGACTGGCCGGCATCACCGTCACCGGCGACGCGTTCAACATCTTCGTCTTCCTCGAGATCTCCTCGCTGTCGACGTATGTGCTGATTGCGCTGGGCCGCGACCGGCGCGCGCTGTTGGCCTCTTACCAATACCTGATTCTCGGCACGGTCGGCGCGACCTTCTTCGTGATCGGGATCGGCCTTTTGTACCTGAAGACGGGCACGCTCAATCTGGCCGACCTCGCCGCGCGCCTCGAAGATGCCGGCAGCAAGCGTGCCGTGCTGGCGGCGCTCGCGTTCATCACGGTCGGGATCTCGCTCAAGCTCGCGTTGTTTCCGCTCCACATGTGGCTGCCGAACGCCTATGCCTACGCACCTTCCGCGGTTTCGGCTTTGCTGGCCGCGGTCGCGACCAAGGTTTCGGTGTATGTGCTGTTGCGCTTCTACTTCTCCATCTTCGGCGTCGGCGCCGTTTTCGGCGCGCTGCCGATGGAGCAGGTGCTGCTGGTGCTGGCGGTCGCCGCCATGTTCGTGGCCTCGGCCGCCGCGATCTGGCAGGACAATCTCAAGCACATGCTGGCGTATTCGAGCTTGGGACAGATCGGCTACATCACGTTCGGCATCGGACTCGCATCGCCGACCGGGATCACCGGCAGCGTTCTGCACCTCCTCAACCACGGGATCACCAAAGGGGCGCTGTTCCTGCTTGCCGGTTGCATTGCGTATCGGCTGCACAGCGTGCGGTTCGATCGTATGGCAGGCATCGGCCGGTCGATGCCCTGGACCTGCGCCGGGATCGTCGTCGGCGGCTTGAGTCTCGTCGGCGTACCGGCAACGGCCGGTTTCGTGAGCAAGTGGTACCTGGTGCTTGCGGCGATCGAAACCCCCTACTGGTGGATCGCCGTGCTGCCGGTGGCAAGCTCGCTGCTTGCGGTGGCCTACGTTTGGCGATTCGTGGAGGTTGCATACTTCCGCGAGCCGACGGACGAGGTGCGGGCGCTGCGCGAGGCGCCGCTCGGGATGTTGGTTCCGGCGTGGGTACTGGTGGGCGCGGTGTTCTGGCTCGGGGTGGATACCACCTGGTCCGTCACTGCCGCGTCGCGCGCCGCCGAAGTCCTGCTGGGAGGGATTCGATGAGCGCCGAGTACGCCGTTCTCGCTGCGCTCGTTGTTCCGCTGGCCGGAGCGCTGCTGATCGTGGTGGCGCACCGGGCTCCCAATGTTCGGGAGGGCGTGACGCTGGGAACGGCCGCGCTGCTGTTCGCATGTGTGCTCTCGCTCCTGCCTGACGTCCTGGCCGGTGCCCGGCCGTCGTTGCGCATCATGGATCTGCTGCCGGGAATCCCGCTTGCGTTCGAAGTCGAGCCGCTCGGCATGCTCTTCGGACTCGTGGCTTCAGGACTGTGGATCGTCAACTCGATATACTCGATCGGCTACATGCGCGGCAACGACGAGGCGCATCAGACGCGCTTCTACGCCTGCTTTGCACTGGCGCTGGCCGCGACGATCGCGGTCGCCTTCGCTGCCAATCTCCTCACCCTTTTTCTGGCCTACGAACTGCTCACGCTGGTCACCTATCCGCTCGTCACGCACCACGGCACGCCGGAGGCCATGCGCGCTGGACGCGTCTACCTCGGTGTGCTGCTCGGGACCTCGATCCTGCTGCTGTTCGTGGCGATGGTCGCCACCTGGTCCATCGCGGGCACGCTCGCCTTCCGCGCGGGCGGCATCCTCGACGGGAAAATCGGCAACGCGGCGCTCGGCGGCCTCCTTGCGGCCTACATGTTCGGCATCGGCAAGGCCGCGCTGATGCCAGTGCATCGCTGGCTTCCGGCGGCGATGGTCGCGCCGACCCCCGTCAGCGCGCTGCTGCATGCGGTAGCCGTGGTCAAGGCGGGGGTGTTCTCGGTGGTCAAGGTCATCGTCTATATCTTCGGCGTCGGGACGCTGGAAGGGCTGACCAGCGCGGACTGGCTGCCGACGGTCGCCGGCTTCACCATTCTCGCCGCGTCGATCGTGGCGCTTCGCGCGGACAACCTCAAGCGGCGCCTCGCCTACTCGACGGTGAGCCAACTGTCTTACGTCGTCCTCGCCGCATCGATGTTCGTCCCGCTTTCGATCATCGGCGCCGCGTTGCACATCGCGGCGCACGCCGTGGCGAAGATCACGCTGTTCTTTGCGGCCGGCGCGATCTACACGGCAGCGCACAAGACCGAGGTGAGCGAGCTCGACGGCATCGGGCGGCGCATGCCATGGACAATGGGCGCGTTCACGATCGGCGCCATCAGCATGATCGGATTGCCCCCGACGGCGGGTTTCGTCAGCAAATGGTTCATCCTGTCCGGTGCGATGACGACGGGCCACTGGGTTGCCGTCTCCGTGATCGTCGCGAGCACGCTGCTCAATGCCGGCTATTTCCTGCCGATCGTCTACCGCGCTTTCTTTCGCGCCGGAACCGGAACGCACGGCGAGGCGCCACCGCCGATGGTGGTCGCGCTAGTGATCACAGCCGCATTGACGGTGCTGCTGTTCTTCTTCTCCGACGTGCCGCTCGCGCTGGCGCGCCAACTCGTCCGGAGCTGAGCATGGAACCGCCCCGGCTCGTCCGCCCCGCGACCGTCCGCCTGCTGTGGCGCGCCTTCATCGCCTTGCTGGCGCTGACCGTGATCGCAGGCTTCTTCGTCAGCCATGAACACCCCGATGGGCCCGAGTCCGGGTTCGCGTTCGGCGCCTGGTTCGGCTTCGGCGCGTGTGCGGCGCTGATCGCGGCGGCCAAGGTGCTCGCGGTGTTCCTGAAGCGGCCCGACACCTACTACGAATTCGAACGCCGCGATGATTGAGCATCTGCACCCAGGCCTGTTGCTGATCGCCGCCGGCGTCGTCGCCGCGCCGCTGCGCGGCCATGCGCGCGGCGCGGTCGTCCTCGTCGCTGCGGCGACGGCGATCGGTGTCACGCTGGCGCTGCCCGAAGGCGTGTTGTGGCGAGCGCGCTTCCTGGATTACGACCTGTCCCCATTCGCCGTCGACCGGCTTTCGCGCCTCTTCGCACTGATCTTCGGAATCATGGCGTTCGGCGGCGGCCTCTTCGCGTACCGCCAGGAGAACCGGCTCGAGGTGCCCGCGGCGATGATCTATGCGGGGGCGGCGATCGGTGTTTCGCTCGCCGGTGACTTGGCGACGATGTTCGTCTTCTGGGAGCTGCTGGCGATTGCTTCGACAGCCGTTATCTGGAGCGCCGGCACTGCCGCCGCGTACCGCGCGAGCCTCCGCTATGCGGCCGTGCACCTGGCGGGAGGCGTGCTGCTGATGGCCGGGATCGCCGGCCATGCGTCCGCGACGGGGTCGCTGCTATTCGAGCGCCTTGCACTGGACTCGCCGGCGCATTGGCTGATCCTCGCCGGCTTCCTCGTGAATGCGGGGGCATGGCCGCTCTCGGCCTGGCTTCCGGATGCCTACCCCGAGGCGTCGTGGAGCGGGACGGTGTTCCTGTCGGCGTTCACGACCAAGGCTGCGGTGTACGCTCTACTGCGAGGGTTTCCCGGCACGGAACTCCTGATCTACGTCGGGCTCTTCATGGTGTTCTACGGCATCCTCTACGCGCTGCTCGAGAACGACATGCGGCGAATACTGGCCTACAGCATCGTCAACCAGGTCGGATTCATGGTCACCGGCATCGGCATCGGCACCGCGACGGCGTTGAACGGCGCCGCGTCGCACGCGTTCGCCCATATTCTGTACAAGGCGCTGTTGCTGATGTCGGCCGGCGCGGTGCTGCATGCAACGGGCCGGCGCAAATGCACGGACCTGGGCGGGCTCTTCCGCACGATGCCGCTCACGACGCTCTGCGGCACGATAGGCGCGCTGGCGATCTCCGGATTCCCGCTCACGTCGGGTTTCGTCAGCAAGTCGATGATCGCGAACGCGGCGATGACGGAGCACTTGAGCCTCGTCTGGTACGTGCTTGCCGCGGCCTCCGCGGGCGTCTTCCTGCACGCCGGCATCAAGTACCCCTGGTTCGTCTTTTTCCAGAAAGACTCGGGCCTGCGGCCGCCGGATCCCCCGCTGCCGATGCGGCTCGCGATGGTGCTCTTCGCCGCGTTGTGCATCGGCCTCGGCATCTGGTACGAGCCGCTCTATGCGCTGCTGCCGTTCGCCGTCGACTATGTTCCCTACACGGGCGCCCATGTGGTCGGTCAGCTGCAGTTGCTGCTGTTTTCGGGGCTGGCATTCTTCGTCATGCTGCCTGCGCTGCGACGCACGCTCACGATCACCCTCGACACCGACTGGCTGTACCGCAAACTCGCCCCGGCGCTCGCCCGGGTCGCGGGCGGCGCTTTGACGGCGACCGACTCCGCGATGCGCGGCGCCCTTCGCGCGGCCGTCGTGGGTGTCATCGACGCCAGCCGGCGCGGTTCGAGCGGCAACAGCGACCCCTCCCGCTTGCGCACAAGCGGTGGAATGGCGCTTTGGGTGGCGGTGATGCTTGCGGCCTATCTCATCGCGTATTACGTCTAGGCTTCCGGGCGCCGAGCGTTCGCCGGCGCACGACTCTCGCATGACCTGACATGGAGGATTCATCATGGGAAAGATGCTCGAATTGACCGCCGCCGACGACTTCGTGCTGTCGGCCTATCGCGCCGACCCGGCGGGGGCACCGCGCGGTGCGCTGGTCGTCGCGCAGGAAATCTTCGGCGTCAACAGCCACATCCGAAGCGTCTGCGACGGATTCGCGGCGGACGGCTATCTGGCGATCGCGCCGGCACTCTTCGACCGCGTCGAGCGCGGCGTCGACATAGGCTACACGCCGGACGACATCGCGCGCGGCCGCGGGCTTAAGGGCAAGGCCGGGATCGACGCCGCGCTCCTGGATGTCGCGGCGGCACGCGATGCGGTTGTGAGTGCCGGCAAGGTCGGCGTCGTCGGCTACTGCTGGGGCGGGTACGTCGCGTGGATGGCGGCGGCGCGGCTGACAGGGTTCGCCTGCGCCATTCCCTATTACGGTGGCGGGATGCTCGAGGCGGTCGGCGAGCACCCGAAGTGCCCGGTGATTGCGCACTTCGGCGAACGCGACGGAAACATTCCGGTCGACGGCGTAAGGAAATTCGCCGCCGCGCATCCGGCGTCGCAGGTGCTGATCTACGCGGCCGATCACGGGTTCAACTGCGATCAGCGCGGTTCGTACGACGCGGCTTCGGCCAAGCTCGCGCGCGCGCGGACGATCGCCTTCCTTCGCACTCACGTCGGCTGAGGCGGACGACGCCCGACGGCGTCGCCGGGCGAAATCGGACGCGGCGCGCATCCGAGGTAGCGGGTCAGCGGATCGTCCACTCGTTGCCGCATGCGCGGCATCGCACGTCGAGCGAGCATCCCGCCGGCGCGTCCGGGACCTCGCGCGAGCCGAACACCGCGAACCTGCCGTACGCATTGCAATGGCTGCAGACAGCCTGTTCGGCCAGGTATTCGGCGCGAGAGAGCAGCAGGTGGAATTGCCGCCAGGCAAAAATGCAAAGCGCTCCGCCCCCGACAGCGATGCCGACCAGCGCGACGAGCCCGGCGGCCGACGATCGGAATTCGACCATTTCGAGCGCGATCGTCATCATGATGAGGGAGAGTACGCCGGTTGTGAGGCACGCGAAGCTGACGCCGAGCTGACGTTCGTACCAGCGACGGAATCCGCGCGCGCCGATCGCGACTCGAAGCGAGTCCCGCAGCGATTCCTTGCCGGTGCGAAGCATCGTCGTCTACCGCGGTCGCGCCGCACCTTCGTTCAGCAGCCGATCGGCAAGGCCGAGCGCATCGTCGATCGCCGCGCATACCCAGTCGAGCTCGTCGCGAGTGACCACGAGCGGCGGAACGACCCAGATACCGAACTTGTCCGACGGCACGTAGATGTCGCGTTCGCGAAACAGATAGTCGGAAACGTCCTTGACGATCGTCCGCTCGTACTTCTCGGTCGCGCGGCGCATCGGTTCCTTCGTCGCCCGATCGCGCACGAGCTCGAGCGTCCAGAAAAGTCCGATGCCGCGCACGTCGCCGACGCAGGCATGCCGCGCCGCAAGGGCGCCGAGCTTGCCGCCCAGGTAATCGCCGAGCTCGCGGGTGCGCTCGAGCACGCCGTCGTCGTGCAGCACGTCGATGCTGGCGAGCGCCGCGGCGGCACCCAGCGCGTGGCCGGAGAAGCTCTGCCCATGGCCGAAGATGTGATCGTCGAACGTGCGCGAAACCTTCGCCGAGAAGATCGTCGCCGCCATCGGGCAATACACGCCCAGCGCCTTGCCGAGCACGATGATGTCGGGCTCGATGCCGTAGTGCTCGAACGCGAACATCCGGCCGGTGCGGCCCATGCCGGTCATCGTCTCGTCGACGATGAGCAGGATGCCCCACCGGTCGCACAGCGCGGAGAGGCCCTGCAGGTAGCCCTGCGGCGGCGGAATGATGCCGTTGGAGCCGACGACTGTCTCGACGAGCATCGCCGCGACCTTGTTGTTGCCGCCTTCCTGCTCGATCAGGTAGTCGAGATAGGCGAGATTCGCATCCGTCGCCGCGGCGCCGTCGCCGAACGGCGAACGGTAGGCGTACGCATCGGGCGCGAAGACCACACCCGGCACCGTCAGCGGTTCCTGGAACCAGCGGCGCGGATCGCCGCTCGCCGACGACGCGCCCGCGGTCGCGCCGTGCCATGAGCGGTACCGCGAGATGATCTTGTACGGATACGGATACTGTTGGGGCGCGTCCGTGCGCCGCGCCCTGTCGCCGAACGCCTTCACGTAAGCGTGCTGCCGCGCGCCCTTGATCGCGGCCTCGACCGCCGCGGCGCCCGATTGCGAGAAGAACACGCGCTTGTCGGGGTCCCCCGGGGCGAGTTCCGCGAGACGCCGCGCAAGCCGCGCGGTCGGTTCGGTCGCGAAATCGTCGGTGACGTAGACGACCTTGTCCATCTGCGCCCGCATCGCCGCCAGCACCTTCGGGTGGCGGAATCCGAGATTGATGCACTCGTGCGCGCTGCGCAGATCGAAGATGCGCCGACCGTCGGTCGTGTGGATCCAGCATCCGTCGGCGTGGTCGACCGCGATCGGCGCGTAATCGCGCTGCGCCGACCAGCACTGCATCAGGTGGCGCGCCTGCAGGCTTGCGAAATCTTCGGTCATCCCGATGTCTCCTTCGCCGACTCGTGCGGCGACGGCGGAATGCCACACGCCCGCTGGGTTCGCACTTGTCGCCACTCCCGAACGCTTGCCATCCACGCCCGATGACGGCGACATTGCTTGAACGACGCCCCGATGCCTTCGCATCTGCGAAGGCTGCGACGCTTAGCGCGGCGGCGACGCGAGTGGCGTCGCGGCGCGCTGTCCGCCCAGCCTACGCCGATCGCCCCGGGGTGATCGGCGCCGGCGTCCATGCCGCTGGCGTCAGGCGGTGGGCGCCTGCCACCTCGTCACGCTGATCGCGGCCGCGTTTTCCTTCACCCGCGCCGGCGCGCGAGCATGCCGAAGGCGGCGACGAGCAGCGCAAGCGCCACCAATGCCCACTCGGTCAGGGTCGGGACGGGAGCCGCGGTTTGTGCGACGATGACGTTCACGACCTGCGAAACCGGCGGCGACGTACTGGTCGCGTCGTCGGCGTCGCCTCCGTAGACGGCGGTGATTACGTGCGTGCCGGTGCCGAGAACGGAGGTGGAAAGCGCGGCGATACCGCCGGCCAACGCGACCGGGGCGCCAAGATTGGTCGCGCCATCGAGAAACTGTACCGTTCCCGTCGGCGTGGTGCCGGTGACTGTCGCGGTGAGCGTGACCGTCTGGCCAACCAAGGACGGATTGAGCGACGAAACAATGGCGGTCGACGTCGCGCCGGGACCCACGCCGCCTGCGTCGTCGGCACAAACCTGATAGATCGTTCCGGCTGCACTGCCGAGCGTGATGACGTGGTTGATCAGGATGCTCGAGACGCTCGGCGGCGCGCTGTTGAACGTGACCACACCGCTCCCGCCGCTGTTGCCACCCGGGGCTTCGACAATGTCCCCGGCGCCCGTGATCTGCACCAGGCTCCCGCCGCCGAACGGCGTGACCAGGTCGGCCGGGGCGACCGCGTAGTGCGTCCCGTTGAGCGAGAATCGCGCCTCTTCGCAGTAGGTCGAGCCGTCGCAGCTATGGGCCGTGAGTGTCACCTTCAGCGTGTTTCCCTGGACGGCAGGGGACAGGGAGAAAGCGCAGGACTCGGAGACATTGGAGTCGCCCAACCACACGCCGGTGATCCCTCCGAACGTGAGGAACGTCCCGCAACCGGAGCCGCTTTGGGTGACCGTCAGCCCACCGTACGTGCCGGCGGCCGAAAAACACTGCTGGACTCCGTGCGCCAGGGGAACCGAGGCGACCAGCGTGAACGCCGCAAGCCCGGCACGGCGTGCGTCCATGGTCCCTGCGATGGCGGCGCAAAGGTTTCTCGCCATTCGACGGGCGCCCTGACTTGCCCTATGGAGTACCGAACCTGTGCCCTTCAGCCACTTCACGCTTCGTTCATTCATATCCCCTCCCGCGGTGCCCCCGAACGAGTCTCCGCCATTGCCGGCGCGGTTGCAAGGCGAATTCAGGCGCGTGCTCAAGCGATGCGCTGCGCGGCTTTGGGGATTGGCCGATCCCGAACGATTGTCGACACGATCCGCAGTCGCCCATTTCGGTCGAACGAAATTTTCATGGAGATCAACCGATGAATCAGGAAACCCTGGCTTTGAAAGCGAACCAACCCGTTGCCGCGGCTTCGGCGGAATCGACCGGCGCACGCCCGGTCGTCAAGGTGATCCGCGGCCAGCCGACCAGCGACGGCGCCGGGGTCAAGCTCACCCGCGTGATCGGCGCCGCCGAGTTGCCCGAGCTCGATCCGTTCCTGCTGCTCGACGCGTTTCACTCGGCCGACCCGAAGGCCTACATCGCCGGGTTCCCCGATCATCCGCATCGCGGGTTCGAGACGATTACCTACATGCTCGCCGGGCGGATGCGCCATCGCGACAACAAGGGCCACTCGGGCTTGCTTGACGCCGGCGGCGTGCAATGGATGACGGCGGGCCGTGGGATCGTCCATTCGGAAATGCCGGAGCAGCGGGACGGCCTGATGTCGGGCTTCCAGCTCTGGCTCAACCTTCCGGCGAGCGAAAAGATGGCCGACGCGCGCTATCAGGACATCCCGGCTGCGAGTATTCCGGTCGTCGTCGCCGGCGGCGTGACGGTCAAGGTGATCGCGGGCGCGATCGATGGCGAGCGCGGCCCGGTCGATCCGGCCGCAACGGTGCCGGTGTACCTCGACGTCGCGCTGCCGGCGGGCACGAGCTTCGCCACGACGCTGCCTCCCGGCCATGCGGCGGTCGCGTTCGTCTTCGAAGGCGCTGCGGATGTCGGCCCGTCGGCCGCGCCGACTCGCGTCGAAGCGGGTCAGCTCGGCGTGCTCGGCGAGGGTGGGGCGTTTGCGGCCCGGGCGTCAGGGCAGGGTGCGCGACTCCTGCTGCTGGCCGCGCGCCCGCTCGGCGAACCGATCGCGCGTTACGGACCGTTCGTGATGAACAGTGAGGGCGAGATCCGCGAGGCGATTGCGGACTACCAGTCCGGAAAGTTCTAGGGCCCGTTGACGCCAGGTTCGCGTGTGCGTTGCCCTAGTTGGGTTTCGCGAAACTGACGCCGGCGAGCGATCCGTCGAATTCGATCCGTTCGATGACGACGAGCTCGTCGGCCTTGGGGTCGCCGCGCAGCACCCGCACGCGAAACGGAATCTTCACGCCGCGGACGTCCTTCCAGTCCATGTAAATCTCGGTGCGCGTCGCCTGGGCCTCGCGCTCGGCAAGGCGCTCGATCAGGTGCGTCTGCGTATTGATCCACAGCTCGAATTCCCGGCCCCCGTTGGGCGTGATCGCGACGACGTCGAATAGCGCGTCGTCGGCGGGGGCGCGACGCTTGTAGGTGATCGACGCGGCGTGCCGCGCCGGAAACCAGAACGCCAGCTGGTCGCGATACGCCGCATTGGCGGCGAGTTCCGCCCCCGCTTCGTCGGTGCCGACGCTCGTCTTGCCCGAGGGATCCTGCGACCACGCGACGGTCCCGTCGTAGCCCATTGTCCCGGCGATCGGTCCGAGGGTGAAGCGCAGTACCGAGCGACCCGTCGCGATCTCGCTCCAGCGCTCGGCCTCACCCGAAAAGCCGCCCGCCATGAGGGCGACCAGCGAATGCTGGGTGGCGAAGCCGTTCCAGGCCGCGCCGCCGCTGGCCTCCTTCGCTGCAGCCAGGATCGCGACGGGGTCCGGGTCGCCCTTGGCGGCGGTCTGGGCCAGCGCTGCGCCACCGGCAAGGCCGATGGCCGCAAAACCCACGAAAAGACGAATGGCCAGGTTCATGCTAACCCCGGCCGACAAAGGGCATCTTCGTCGCCATCACGGTGAGGAACTGGACGTTCGCGTCGAGCGGCAGGCTCGCCATGTAAAGCACGGCGCTCGCGACATGCTGGACGTCCATCAGCGGCTCGATCGCGATTTCGCCGTTGGCCTGCGGGACGCCTTTGGCCATCCGCGCGGCCATTTCGGTGTGCGCGTTGCCGATGTCGACCTGCCCACACGCGATGTCGTACTTCCGTCCGTCGAGCGAGGTCGACTTGGTGAGGCCGGTGATCGCATGCTTGGTCGCGGTGTAGGGCGCCGAATTCGGCCGCGGCGCGTGCGCGGAGATTGACCCGTTGTTGATGATGCGGCCCCCACGCGGCGTCTGGCCCTTCATCTGCCTGATCGCCTCCTGGGTGCACAGGAAGGCACCGGTAAGATTGATGTCGACGACGTTCTTCCATTGCTCGACAGTGAGGTCCTCCATGTTGATCGCCGGCGCGCCGACGCCAGCGTTGTTGAACAGCACGTCGAGGCGCCCGAAGGCTTCGTTCGCCTTGGCAAACAGCGCGCGGACCGACGCGGGATCGCTGACGTCGGTGGGGACCGCCACGGCGGTTTCGGCGGAGGCCCCAGCGTCCGCGATCGCCTTCTCCAGTGGCTCGCGACGGCGCCCGGCGAGGGCGACGCGATACCCGTCCTTGAGTAATGCGACGGCGACGGCCTTGCCGATGCCGGTGCCGGCGCCGGTGACGATGGCGACTTTCGGGGGTGTGCTCATGGGGTCGTGGGTCCTGGAATGGGCTTGCGGGGCGGGTATTGTCGTCGGGATTCCACGCGACAGGCAAATCCCGCGGCGGCGGGCGATCGGCGGAGGGAGCCGGGCCGCCGCGCCGACGGATGGTCGGAACGATTCGCGGTTCGTCCGCTCCAAGGGCAACTGGTCGCACCCCAACCGGCCCGGACGCGCGCTCCGTACAATGACGGCTTGTCGCGGCCGGCCTGGCATCGGGCCGATCGAACCGCAATTGAAAGGGACCCTCCCGTGTTTCTACGATTGTTGATTACGTTGCTTGCGCTGCCGATCGCCGTCGGCGCGTCGGCGCAGGACAGGAAGCGCATCGAAAAGGCGGCGGACCTGCCGGTCTTCTCGTACAAGGTCGACGGCAAGCTCGAAGCGCTGGTCAGGGACGACGCGAAGTTCGATGCGTTCGCGAAGGAACTGCGCCGCGACACCGAATCGGTGCTCGCGAAGTACGATATTTCCGACAAGGCCAAGTTGCGCGAGTTCCTGAACGTGCTGGTGCGCCTCGACATGCTCGACGGCCGCTACGACGCCGCGCTCGCCGGCGCGATCAAGATACGCGAGCTCGAGGAAAAGCCGGCGGACAAGCTCCTCTCGGGCCTGCTGGTGCGCGCGATCCTCGAGGCGCGGCGTGTGACCGGCAACACGACGTCGGACGCGTACCGGCGCGAGGTCTCGCGGCTTATCACGGCCGATCTCGCCGGCATGCCCTACGACGTGATCCAGAACGAGATCAAGGAAGCCAAGGCCGGCGCGGAGATCATGTCCGAGGCGCTCGCGCTCGGCTACGTCAACAACGTGCTGCAGCCGACCGTCGACAAGGCCGGATCGCTGTCGTCCGATCTGGCACCGATCATCGTCGCGTCGAGGTATCGCCTGGTATTCGCGCTGCCGCTCAAGGAAACGCTGATCGCCACGTACACACCCTATCTCGCTGCGCACAAGGTCGATAAGCCGGACATCTGGGCCGTGCGAAACGTCGAGCTTCCGGCCGGGAAGAACTATGCGCCGGTCACCGTCGCCGTGTGGGACAGCGGGGTCGATTCGGCGCTCTTCAAGGATCGCGTCGTCACCGAGGCGGGCGGCAAGCCCGCGCTGATCGCGTTCGACAAGTATTCGAATCCGGCGACGGGCGAGCTCGCGCCGATTCCCGCGGCGGTGCGCGGCAACCTGTCGAAAATGAAGGCGCGGCTCAAGGGCTTTTCGGATCTCCAGTCGAACATCGACAGTGCCGAGGCCTCCGACGTCAAGCGCGCGTTGTCGGCGTTGAAGCCCGACGAATACAAGAGCACGATCGAAGAGCTGGGGATGGCGGGCCAGTACATCCACGGCACGCACGTCGCCGGCATCGCCGCCGAAGGGAACCCGTACGCGCGGATCCTGGTGGCCCGCATCGAATTCAGCTACACGCTGCTGCCGGACCCCTGTCCCACCAAGGATCTGGCCGAGCGCGATGCGCGCAACTCGCAGGCCGTCGTCGATTTCATGAAGAAGAACGGCACGCGCGTCGTCAACATGAGCTGGGGCGGCAGCGTGAAGGGCATCGAGGAGGACCTCGAAGTCTGCGGCATCGGCAAGTCGCCGGAGGAGCGCAAGACGATCGCACGCGAATTCTTCGAGATCCAGAAGAACGGATTGACGAAGGCATTCGCGAGTGCACCGGACATCCTGTTCATCACAGCCGCGGGCAACAGCAACCAAAATGCGTCGTTCGTCGAGGACATCCCCGCGGGCATCGTGCTGCCGAACCTGATGACGGTCGGCGCGGTCGACAGGGCGGGCGACGAGGCGTCCTTCACGAGCTACGGTCCGACGGTGGTTGCCCACGCCAACGGCTACCAGGTCGAAAGCGTGATCCCCGGCGGCGAGAAGCTCGCCGAATCTGGGACGTCGATGGCGTCGCCCAACGTCGCGAATCTCGCCGCCAAGGTCCTCGCGGTGAACCCGAAGCTCACGCCGGTGCAGGTGATCGCGCTGATCCGCGAGACTTCCGACCGGAGCGCCGACGGCAGGCGCGTGCTGATCAATCCCAAAAAGGCCGTCGCCGTCGCTGCATCCCGGAACGGCTGAAGGATTTTCGAAGGCCGGGGTTGCGCATGCCATGGGTAGACGTGCTACTATGACGTTGTCATAGTAGCACTTCGAGGCCATCATGGGCATTGCCATCGCTCACCTTGCACCCTTCCAGCCCGCGGTCAGGTGCCGGATCTGCCAGAGGGAGGCTTCGCGCGGCGCCAAACTCTGCAGCGAGTGCGCGGCGGCCGTCAAGCGGGCGCGCCACGTGCCGACGGTCACGTCCCAATTCCTGCCGCAGAGACCCTCCCGCCCCGATTGGGCGCATCGGAAGGCCGAACGAACCCCGGTATCGGCGTCGACCGCAAGACTCCGGGCGTGGCTGCCGACCCGGCCAGGCGGCTGGGGTGCCCTGGCGGCCTTTGCGATATTCGGTGCGCTCGTGTGCGTTACCGGCTATTACGCGGTCCAGGAAATCGATTACATCGTTGCGCATCCGGGGATGACGCAGAGCGCCGTGGCAACGCCGATGCCGCCGCCGCTGGCAGCCGCGGCGCCGGCGGAAAGTACCGAAACCTGGATGTTCGCGAAACCGCCCGACACCGAGGCTCCTGGGCCGTTGGTAACCGCCGCGATTCCCGACCCGTCAGGGGCAGCCTTGCCGGTGCCCAAGCCCGCGGCGCGCAAGACGCTGGTGGACGCGCGAGCCGCCAAAGCGCCAGTGACGATGCCGGATACGCGCCTTGCCAGCCGGTCCGGCGAGGCCGACACGATTTCCCTGCCGAGGGTGGAGGTGAATCCGGCACCGGTCGCGTCGAGCGTTGCGCGCGCGCCAACGCAGGAGGAGGCTCCCGCCCCCAGTCGGTGGGACACACTGAATGCCGCGATGGCCCGCTGCACGGGCGAGGGCCTGCTCGCCGGCATCGTGTGTACCGAGCGCGCGCGCCTTCAGTACTGCGACGGGTACTGGGGCACGGTGCCTCAGTGCAAAGGCGCGAGCGCGCCCGACGCGTCGCGCTAGCCGCAGCGCGACAGCCGGGACCGCGGCATTACTGGGGCCGCGCCGCGGCGTTTCGCGCGGCGCCGATCATTTCGATCAACCGTCGTACTTGAACGACAGCTGAACGCGGGCGCGATAGGCTACGACCTTGCCGCCTTCGACTTTCATGTCGAGCTTCGAGACTTCGGCGATGCGCAGATCGCGCAGCGTCTTGCTCGCCGCGGTCACCGCATTTTTTGCAGCGTCTTCCCAGGATACCTTGCTCGTGCCGATCACTTCGGTGACGCGATAGATACCGTCGCCGGCCGATTTTTTCGCCATGTCGTTCTCTCCTTGGTGTCCGCGGCATCCGTGTGGCCGCGGCTCGATTCGATGATACCCGTGACCCGATCGGCTGGCGAGCCGGACGGCGGTAAGATAACGGACGACTACATGAACCGTCGATTCCGGCAGAGGGGAAGCCTCATGGCGAGCTCATTCGCAGCTGCGATTCCGTGTCTGATCTTGGCAGGCGCCGTCACCGTTGCCTTTGCGTCATTTGCGGAGGCTGCCGAGCCGGTGTACTTCGCTGTGGGGCGCGGATCGCATCCGCACGACGTCGCGGCCGCGCCGGCCGCCGGCGGGCCGGTCTATTACACGGCGCAGACGACCGGCAAGCTTGGCGTTCTCGACCCGAAGACCGGCAAGTTCGAGGAGATACCACTCGGGCCGAATTCGGCCCCGCACGGCGTGATCGTCGGGCCGGATGGCGCACCGTGGGTCACCGACGGCGGTCAGAATGCAATCGTGCGCGTCGATCCGAAAACGCACGCCGTCCGGGTGTGGCCGCTTCCCAAGGACGCCGAATACGCGAACCTCAACACGCTGACGTTCGACCGGAAGGGCCGCGTCTGGTTTACCGGGCAGAGTGGCTACTACGGACGACTCGTTCCCGAATCTGGCGACATGAAGGCGTGGAAGGCGCCGCGGGGCAGAGGACCGTACGGCATCGCGACCACCCCCGGCGGCGACGTCTACTATGCGTCGCTCGCCGGCAACCACATCGCGAAGATCGACGTCGAAACGGGCGCCGCAACGGTCATCGAGCCGCCGACCAAGGGCCAGGGCGCGCGGCGCGTCTGGTCCGATTCTCGCGGCCGGATCTGGGTCAGCTACTGGAACACCGGCCAGGTCGGGATGTACGACCCTGTGTCTAAGGCGTGGCGCGAATGGGTGCTGCCGACCGGGATGCCGGGCAACCGGCCGCAAGCGTATTCGGTGTGGGTCGACGACGCCGACAAGGTGTGGCTCACTGACTGGGCGGCCAACGCGATCGTCAAGTTCGATCCGGCGACCGAGAAGTTCGATATTTTCCCGTCGAACAAGGGAGGGGCGCAGGTTCGGCAGATGCTGGGCCGCGCGGGCGAGGCATGGGGCGCTGAATCGGCCACCGAGCGCCTGGTGATGGTGCCCACCCGCTGAAGGTGCGCGCGAGGGGCGAGGGCCGTCAGAGTTGCGGTGACGTCGACGAACCCAGCCGCGTGAACTGCGCCTTCGAAGCGATCCGCCGGATTTCGTCCGACAGGATCACGAAGCGCCCGAACGTCGATCGCCGTCCGCACGCGTGCATCGCCCGCGCGACCTCCGCGGCGGCGATCGGACGAACCTTCGGCGGCAGCAGCAGCGAAAGCGGCAGCGCCAACACCTGCGCGACCCGCTCTCCCAAACGGAACTGCGCCCGGGCGCCGGTCAATAGCGACGGCCGGAACGCGTAGACCGTCTGCAACTCGAGCCCCATCAACTCGCGCTCGACCTCGCCCTTGACCCGATTGTAGAAGACGCGGGATTGCGGGTCGGCGCCCATCGACGAGACGAAGAAACAGCGGGTGGCACCGGCCGCGAGCGCCATTCGCGCGATCGTCACCGGGTAGACGAGGTCGACCTGGCGAAACGCGTCGCGCGAGCCCGCCTGCGCCAGCGTCGTGCCGAGGCAACAGTAGAAGTCGTCGACCTGCGGCAGCACGAAATTGTGCAATTGGTCGAACGCGACAACGCCCTGCTGCAGTTTCGGATGGGGTGTGGCGATCGGGCGGCGCGAGAGGACGACGACTTCCTCGATGTCGCTGTCGTCCAGAAGCATCGGCAGAAGTTCGCGACCGACGAGACCGGTCGCGCCGGCGAGGAGGGCGATTCGGCGCATCGGAGCATTATCACCCCTGCGCCCGGTTGCGGTGCGGGTCAGCCGGACAGCATGCGCGAGAGTTCGCCGCTTTCGATCAGCTTGTCGAGGTCGTTCGCCCCGCCGATCAGCACGCCGTTGACGAAGATCATCGGGAACGTCGGCCAGCCGGTCCACATCTTGAGCGCATTGCGACGCCGCCACGTGTTGAAGTAGCTTCCGTATTCGAGGTATCGGTACGGGACGCCCTTCGCGTCGAGCGCCTTCCGGGCCTTGCGCGGCATCGGGTTCTGTTTCATGCCGAC
Organism: Betaproteobacteria bacterium; assembly: GCA_039931775.1. GTDB lineage: Bacteria > Pseudomonadota > Gammaproteobacteria > Burkholderiales > Casimicrobiaceae > CAIWHR01. Next base: position 60,520 of record JBDTRG010000132.1, read on the forward strand.
GACGACGACGCGGTTGGACTGGATCGCCGACTGCACTTCCTGCACGATGTCTTTGTGGCTGCCGGCGATCTTTTCGCGGATCGTCGGATGGATGTGGTCTTCGTCGAGTATGCTGCGGCTCATCGCATTTGTCCTTCGGGGTGGCGTGCGGGCGGGCTCGGGGATTCTAGAGACTTTACCCGCGCCGCGGTAACGGATTTCATCGACCAAGGAGGGGGAATGGCAGGGTTACGCGAACAATTCGGACGTCCGCTGCGGCTGGGAATCATCGGCGGCGGCCCCGAGGCCTGGATCGGTCGGATGCATCGCGGCGCCGCCGAAATGGATGGCTGGTGGCGCGCCGTGGCGGGCGTATTTTCCAGCGATGCGGCGCGCTCGCGTGCAGCGGGACCCGCGATGGGATTCGATCCCGACCGAAGCTACGGCGACGTCGCCGAGATGCTCCAACGGGAATCGGTGCGCCCGGACGGTATCGACGCCGTCGCGATCATGACGCCGAACGACACGCATTACCGATTCGCTGCCGCGGCGCTCGATGCCGGACTCGACGTCGTCGCCGACAAGCCGGTGACCGAGACGTTCGCCGAAGCCTGCGACCTGGCGGGGCGCGCGCGCCGCCATGGCCGCCTTTTCGCAATCGCGCACGGCTACACCGCGTACCCGATGACCCGCCACGCGCGGACGATCGTGCGCGACGGCGTGATCGGACCGGTACGGCTCGTGCAGGTCGAATACATCCAGAGCGGGATGGCCGCCCGTGTCGAGGACGGTCCGCATAACAACCGGTTGCGCTGGATTCTGGACCCGGCGCGCAGCGGGCAGGCGCTCGTGATGAGTGCGATCGGCTGCCACGCGCAGCACCTGGCGAGCTTCGTCTCGGGCATGCAAACGGCTCGCGTCGTTGCGGACGTCCGCGCGCTGATGCCCGGCCGCAAAGTGGTCGATTACGTTTCGGCGCTGATAGAATTCGAAGGCGGTGCGCGCGGCACGTTCACCGTCACGCAGGCGGCCGCGGGCGGTGAGAACGACATCCGGCTGCGCGTCTACGGCGAGAAGGGCCTCATCGACTGGTCGCACCGCGTGCCGAGCTACCTCACGCTCGCGGTGATCGGGGAGCCGGTGCGCACGATCACCCGCGCCGATCCGTTCCTGCCGCCGGAAATCATCGGGCTGGGACGCACGCCGCGCGGCCATCCCGAGGGATTGCGCGAGGCGTTCGCGAACATCTACGCCG
>JBDTRG010000133.1:0-1638 GCA_039931775.1 Betaproteobacteria bacterium
GCGGTGGCCGCGTCGGGGAACCGTACCAGCAGGAAATTCGCATGCGACGGCACGAATTCGAGCCCCAGTGCGCGCACGCCTGCCTCCAGCTGTCGCACTCCCGCGCGATTGAGCGCGCGGCTTTCTTCGACATACATCGTGTCGGCGAGCGCCGCCAGCGCCGCGGCCTGCGCGAGCGCGTTGACGTTGAACGGCTGTCGGACGCGGTTCAGCATGTCCGCGACCCTCTCGTCCATGATGCCGTACCCGACGCGAAGCGCCGCGAGTCCGTACGCCTTCGAAAATGTCCGCGAGACGACGAGGTTTGGATGCGCGGCGACCCACGATGCGCTCGCGCTGAGCTGTTGGGGTTCCAGATACTCGTTGTACGCCTCGTCGAGCACGACGAGCACGTCGTCAGGCACCGCGGCGACGAACGCGCGCAGCGCGTCCGGCGCAATCCACGTGCCGGTCGGATTGTTCGGGTTCGCGACGAACACGATGCGCGTCGCCGGGGTGATCGCCGCGCGCATCGCCGGCAGATCGTGACCGAAGTCGCGGGCGGGGATTTCGATGCCGATCGCGCCGCGCGCCTTGGTCGCCAGCGGATAGACGACGAACGCGTGGCGCGAGTACACGGCCGCATCGCCGGGCCGGAGGAACGCCTGGGTCACGAGCTCGAGGATGTCGTTCGAGCCGTTGCCGAGCACGATCGATTCCGGCGATACGCCGTGGCGCGCGGACAACGCCGACTTGAGGTCGAAGCCGTTGCCGTCCGGATAGCGCGAAAGCTCGTCGGTCGCCGACGCGATCGCCGCACGCACTGCGGGACTCGGCCCACGCGGGTTCTCGTTCGACGCGAGTTTCACGATGTCCTGCTCGTTCAATCCGAATTCGCGGGCGAGCTCGGCAATGGGCTTGCCGGGCACATACCGGCCGAGGCTGCGGACGTATTCGGGAGCAAGCAGCGACAGGTCGGCGTGGCCAATGGGGACAGTGCTCATTTCAGTCCTAATAAATCGCCGTAGGATACGATCCTAACAGCTTGAGCATAGGGGCTTTTTTACGCAATTCAGCAAGGGCTGCCGCGACGGATGGGTCGGTCTCGTGCCCGATCAGGTCGACGAAGAACAGGTACTCCCAAAGGCCGGTCCGCGCCGGGCGCGACTCGAACCGGGTCATGCTGACGCCGTGGGTGGCCAGCGGCTCCAGCAACCCATGCACGGCGCCGGGCCGATTGGGCGCCGACATCACGAGCGAGGTCTCGTCGCGGCCGGAGGCCGGCACCGGCTGCCTGCCCAGCACCCAGAAACGCGTCGTATTGTTGGGCTCGTCCTCGATGTGCGGCGCGACGGTGTTGAGCGCATAGATCGCCGCCGCGTTTTCGCCGGCGATGGCCGCCGATCCGGGCTCCGTTGCGGCGACGCGTGCGGCTTCGGCGTTGCTCGCCAGGGCCACGGTAGGTACACCCGGCAGGTGCTCGGCAAGCCATTGCGCGCATTGGGCGAGCGACTGCGCGTGCGAATACACTTTTGAGATGCCGTCGAGCGAGTTCGCCGTCGACAACAGGTTCTGGCGGATGCGCAAACGGATCTCGCCGCAGATCGTGAGCGGCGTCTGGCACATCAGGTCGAGCGTGCGGCCGATCGCGCCTTCGGA
>JBDTRG010000134.1:0-10847 GCA_039931775.1 Betaproteobacteria bacterium
TGATCCGCTGCGTTCCCGTGCGTCCTGCGCAGCGCATCCACGAGGAAGTGATCGCGGTTGCGGACGTCGACGCACGGAAGCTCGTCGCCGGTGCGTCGAAAGTCCTTTGATCGCGCAGCTCCAAACGGTGAGTGCCTGGCATTTCCATGAGTCGAGGCAGGTCGGTCGCGTATCGCTTCGGACAGGGGGGTGAGTATCCTGATGGGGAAAACTGCTTGCGTCACCGGGGAAAAAGTGGGAAAATTTCCCACTTGATATTGCGCGCCGCTTGCATTCCCGACGCAGAAAGGTCGCGTTGGAGACCGATAAGTCCACGGCGGAGAACGGTGAGGGCCAACCGACCGGGCCGCTTGCGCCACGACCCTCGATCGTCGGAGCGTTGCGACGGTTGCTGCGCCCGGTCGTCCGGCTCCTGTTGCGCAACGGCATCACGTTTCCCTACCTGAGCGAACTCCTCAAGTTGATCTACGTCGAAACGGCCGCCAAGGAATTCGGCCTCGGCACGCGGCCAATGACCGATAGTCGAATCACGTTGGTGACCGGCGTCCACCGCAAGGACGTGCGCCGCCTTCGCCGCGAGGCGGTGCCTGAGGAGGTGTCTTCGTCGGCGCTCACGCTCGGGACGAAGATCGTCGCGCGATGGCTTGGCGATCCGGCGTATGTCGATGCCGGCGGAATGCCGCGGTCGCTGCTCCGGACGACGCACCGAGGCGGGGCGGATTCGTTCGCCGCGCTTGTGGAAAAGGTGAGCACAAACGTGCGGCCGCGCTCTGTTCTCGATGAGTTGTTGCGATTGGGCGTGGTGGAAATCGACGCGGACGACCGCGTCCATCTGGTCACCCGGGGCTTCGTTCCGGGCAAGGAGGTGGACGCGAAGGCCTACTACTTCGGGGAAGCGCTCCACGACCACCTGGCCGCGGGCGTGGACAACCTCGGGGGCGAAAAGCGGGCGTGGCTCGAGCGCAACGTCTACTACGATGAACTGTCACCGGCAGCGGTCGCGCAACTCGCCGAGAAATCGGAGCAGCTTTCGATGCAGGTCCTGCAGCAGATCAACCGCGACGGCATGGCGCTCGAGGCAAGCGATCCGCCGTCGCCGGAACAACGCATGCGGATGCGTCTGGGCGTGTATTTCTACGCGGAACCCGTCCCTCCGCCCTCCACCCGCGATGCGCCGAAGCCCGTCCAGCCGAAACGCCGGAGAAACTCCAAATGAACGTCGCGTCCTTCCGGAAATCCATGTCGGGGTGGGTGTTCCACGCGCTGGTCGCAACCGCGCCACTGCTTCTCGCCGCTTGCGGCGGCGGCGAGCAGGTGGCGGCCGGCGGCATCGTCGGAACGGGTATCTCCATCTCGTCGGTCGGATCCGTCTCGGCGCTCGGTCCGGACGTCGTCACTGTCAACGGAATCAACTTCGCCGCCAAGACGGCTTTGGTGAGGGTGAATGGCGAGGCCGCAACGCAGGCCGCGCTCAAGGTAGGGCTGGTCGTGACGATCCAGGGACAAACGCTGGCCGACGGCACCGCGGTGGCGCAGTCGATCGATTCTCGGGTGGAAGTGAAGGGAGTCGTCAGCGGCGTCGACATGGCGGCGCGTTCGTTCACCGTTCTCGGCCAGCGCGTGTTCACCGACCAGCTCACGGTATTCGGAGGCGGCAGCTTTGCCACATTGCTGAACCAGTATGTCGAGGTCAGTGGATTTCGCGCGGCGCCCGGCGACGTGCTGGCGACGCGCGTCGACATCATCGCGACGAGCGTTCCAGGCGCGACGCTGGAGGTGACCGGCGTCGTCTCCGCGTTCGATCCGGTGGGGAAGACCTTCATGATCGGCGCGCAGCTCGTCGATTTCTCCCAGGTCGGCGCCGCGTTCGTGTCGCCGGGTCTAGCGAACGGCGTCATCGCGGACGTGCACGGCACGATGGTGAACACCGGCGGGCGCCTGATCGCGGCGGAGATCTACCTGGTGGTGACAACGATCCCGGGGCCCGAGAATTCGAGCGTGGAAATGGAAGGCGTGATAACCAACTTCACGGGCCTCGCCGGCTTCCGTGTGAACGGTCAACTGGTCGACGGACGCGGCGCCACGGTGACCGGGGGATCGGCGGCGATGATCGTCGACGGGGCCAAGATCGAGGTGGAAGGCACACTCATGCAGGGCGTGGTCGTCGCCTCGAAGATCGAGATCGAGCAGGAAGCCGAAATAGCACTCGACGCGACCGTGGAGGCCGTCGATCAAACGGGTATTACGCTTGGCGGGCAGCGCTACCTGGTGACGTCTACCACTCAGTTCGAAGACCGGAGTGCAGCCGCCATGCGCGATTTCGGGCTCGCGGCCGTTCGCGTCGGGGATCGCCTGCTGGTGGATGCGGTGCGGAGCGCGACGGGCCTGTCGGCCACGCGCGTCGTGCGGGTCGACTTGCAGGCGGCGTCCGGATCCGACTCGACCACGGAAGTCGAAGGCGCGATCACCGAGTTTGTTTCCATCGCGAGCTTCAAGGTGGCGGGACAAAGCATCAACGCGAGCTCGGCGAAGATCGAGGGTGGTGTCGCCGGCGATCTCGTGGTTGGCCGCAGGGTCGACGTGGAGGGCGTGCTCGCAGGCAACGTCCTGCTCGCGACACGCGTCGTGGTGGAGCCGGCGGATGCGCCGCCTACCGCGTCCGTCGCGATCGAAGGCCTGATCACCGGGTTCGTTTCGCAGGCGAATTTCAAGGTCTCCGGACAGGTCGTCGACGCAACGCAATCTTCCTTCGAAGGGGGCATTGCCGCCGACCTCGCCAACGGGCGCAGCGTCGCTGTTCAGGGGGTGGTCATCGGCGGTGTTGTTGCGGCGTCGAAGGTTTCGTTCAAGAGCGCGTCGTCCGAATCCACCCTGGAGGTCGAGGGTTCCATCACGGCCTTCTCGTCGATCGCGAATTTCAAGGTGGCTGGCCAATCGGTCGACGCGTCCAGCGCGCGGATTTCCAACGGGACGGCCGCTGACCTCGCAAACGGCCGGCGTGTGGGTGTCGTGGGTCCCGTCGCCAATGGCGTGCTGCGGGCCGCGACCGTCGAAATCAAGGATGCGCCGGAGCTCATCGAGGCCGGAGTCCGAGGCACGATCACGAATTTCGTTTCCGTGTCGAACTTCGTCGTCGCCGCGCGCAAGATCGACGCATCGAAGGCCACATTCGAGCACGGCGGCTCCGCCAACCTCGCCAATGGCGTCCAGGTCGAGATCGAGGGCAAATTGGTCGGTAACGTGCTGGTAGCCGACAAGGTGGCGTTCGACTGATCGTCTGCAACGCCCGCTTCTCGCGCTGAAAGCCGCCGCGCGGGCCAGGGCGCCCGGATCGAAGCGGACATTCGACCGGGTCGCGTTGCGCGCCGGCTTCGGACCGCCCCGTCGCGATGTCCTGCGAATGCTTCGCGATTACGCGCGCGAAGGCGACCTGCCCCTCCCCCTGGAATCGCGCCCGGCCTCGCCGTCTGCCGGCCGGGTTCGCGCCGGTCACGCTCGGAACTGAGGTCGTTCGCCGGGGGGTGGGTCGGCGGGGGAATACGATGGCCGTAGCGACCGGATTCCGGCATCCCATGCCTTGGAAATCATTCATTAATGCTGGACAAAGGAGGTACCGCAAAAAAGTACGCCATTTGTGCAACAAATTAACAAAATAATGAAAAGCACATAAATGCTACTTGCATAAACAAAAAAACAGTGGGAAACTTTCCCACATTAATTGGGCGGCCGGAACGGCTGCGATGGAGCGAGACGCCAGTGGTTTTCGGTCCGAAATCCGGTCGAAAGAGCGATGGTGCCGGGCGTTCCACGGCGCGGTCGGAGGAGTCTTCTCGCATGGGAATCGCCGGTCCGGCCCAACGACCCGTGACGACTCCTTCCGGCGCCGAGTGCGGCGCACGGGAAACGGACTCTCCGCGAGCGTCCTTCCACTTGCGCCGCTCGGGGCGCGCAGCCGTCCGGCGATCGTCCCTAAGCTGTTCCGTACTTCGTTTCGACGGTGACCCCGATCTCACGGAGCAGTGCGCTCGGGAGTACCCCGCCGGCCTGGACGATCACGGCGTCGTTGGGGATGACGGTGGACGTTTCGGTTTGGGCCAGCTCGACGCGGTCGGGCAGGATGCGCCTGACTTCGGTGCGCATTCGCACGTCGACGCGTTTCGCGATTCGCGCTGCCTCGAGCCGTTCGCGGTTCTGCGCCTTGACCCGGCTGAACGCATCCCCGCGGTAGGCGAGCGTGACCGTGGAATCGCGTTGCTCCGCGCACGCAAGCGCCGCTTCGAGTGCGCTGTCGCCACCGCCGACCACCAGCACGCGCAGCCCGATGTACTGCGCGGGTTCGATCAGGCGATAGACGACCTTCGGCAACTCTTCGCCGGGAACGTCGAGCTTGCGCGGCGTGCCGCGCCGGCCGATCGCGAGCAGCACCGCACCGGTGCGAAACTCGCCCGTGGCGGTCTCGAGCAGGTAACCCTCATCGTCGGCGACCAGGCGCTCCAGGCGCGTGCCGAAATCGATGCTCAATCCCGAACGCGTCACGATGTCCTGCCAGAAGCGCAGCAGCGTTTCCTTGCTCACCTCGTTGAACTGAACGCGCCCGACGACGGGAAGGTCGACTGGCGCGGTCATCGTGATCTTGTTGCGCGGATAGTGATAGATGGCGCCGCCGAGATCCGATTCCTGCTCGATGAGCCGGTACCGCAGCTTCTGGTCGATCGCGGCAAGGCCCGCGGCGAGGCCGGCAGGGCCGGCGCCGACGATGACGACATCGAGCGGGGCGGACGTTTTCCGGCGTTTGGCGATGGAGTGCATCGCCTGCAGGCCCTGCTCGGACGCCTTGCGGATCAGCCCCATGCCGCCCAGTTCGCCGGCGATGAAGATGCCGGGAACGTTTGTCTCGAAATTCGGCTTGACGAGCGGAATGTCGACGCCGCGCCGCTCGGTGCCAAACACCAGCGTGATCGCATCGACGGGACAGGAAGCCGCACACGCGCCATGGCCGATGCACGCGGCCGCATTCGTCAACTGCGCCTTGCCCGCGATGATGCCCAGCGCCTTCTCCGGGCACGCGCTGACGCACGTCGCCGACCCGATGCAACGCACGGGATCGACGACCGGATGGAGCGAGACCGGCTCATTCATTCCGGCAACGACGGAGGCGTTGAGTTCGCGGGCGTGCGCCGTCTCCAATTTCCGCCTTCGGAACAGGTAAGCCGCGACGATTGCCGCCAGTGGCAATGCGTAGAGCGCGAGCGTCAGGGGCGTGAGTTCGGGCACGGCGAGGCAGGACGACGAAACGGCGCAGCAAATCGCGCCGACTGCGCGAAGTGTAACGGGTGCGCGGCGGAGGCGCAGCAGTTGCGCGGCGCGCACTCCCCGATCGAAGTGGCTGAAGGCCGGCGGTTTTGCGTGGAGCGGATACCTTGCCCTATCAACCGTTTGTAACGACGGCATCGCTCACGACGGCGATTGCGGAAGAGCGCGCGGCGACACGCGCGCCTGTGACGAATCCATCCTCTCACGCGCGGCGTGCGCGACGCGAATTGGTGCTGCTGGGTGTCGTCGTAGCGCTGATCGCCGCGGCCGTCGTTGTTGCGCGATCGCGCCTCTACAGCGCCGGATCGGATCTCGGCTACTGGCTCGGCGTCGCCGGCGGGGTGGGAATGCTCACGCTTTTTCTCTACCCATTGCGCAAACGCTGGCGCGCGATGCGCGAATTCGGATCGACTCGGTTCTGGTTCGCGTTGCACATGACGCTCGGCATTGCCGGCCCGCTGCTCATCATCCTGCACTCGACGCTCGCCTTCGGCTCGTTGAACGCGACGGTGGCGTTCGTTTCAATGGCGCTGGTCGCAACGAGCGGTATCGTCGGGCGATTCCTCTACGGCCGCATTCACCATGGGCTGTACGGACGGCGAGCGACGCTGGCGGAACTCCGGCTACAGGCTGGAATGGATTCGGCGGCCGTACATTCGAAACTCGCCTTCGCGCGGCCGGTCGAGGAACGTCTGACCGAGTTCGCCCGGATCGCGGAGGCCGCGGGGCAGGCCGGTCTCGAGCGGCCTCTGCAGTTCATGGCGCTGGGACTTCGCGCCAGGGCCGCCCGGCGCTGGTGCGTTGGCGAGGCCACGCGGTCGATGCGCGGGGTCGCGAAGGCCGAGGCCTGGCCGGCCGAGGTCCTCGCGGGCCGGATCGCGAGCCGGAGCGCGCTGATCGCAGCGCACCTGCGCGCGGTCCAGCGCGTCGCGCAGTTCGGCGTTTTCGTGCGGCTGTTCTCCTGGTGGCATGTGTTGCACGTGCCACTTGTCTACATGATGGTTCTCTCCGCGATCGCCCACGTGGTCGCGGTGCACATGTACTGATCGCGGACGTGCATGGGGTTCCGGAGATGGCGGCTTCTCATCGTTGTGCTCGTGGCAGGGTGGGCGGCGGCTGCGGGCGCGCAGTCGATCGAAGGCGTGCTGATGCCCGGGAAGGTCATCGCCGGCCATGCGAAATACGAGCAGGAGTGCGCCAATTGCCACGTCAAGTTCGACAAGGCGGCGCAGGACGGCCTTTGCCTCGAATGCCACAAGGACGTCGCGCGCGATACGCGATCGAAACAAGGCTTCCATGGCCGCATCACGCCCGAAGCCTGCCGCAGCTGTCATACGGATCACAAGGGCCGTGACGTGAACATCGTCCCGTTCGACGAGAAGACGTTCGATCACGCCAGGACGGATTTCGTCCTTTCCGGCGCGCACCGGCGCGTTGCGTGCCGGACGTGCCACGTCACCGGGAAGAAATACCGCGACGCCCCGATCGCCTGCGACGGCTGCCACCGAAAGGACGACAAGCACAAGGGCGCACTTGGCCCGAAGTGCGCAGATTGCCACACGGACATCACCTGGAAGGAGGCCCGCTTCGACCATGACAAGACGCACTTCGCGCTGACGTTCAAGCACGTAGACGTCGCATGCAAGGCCTGCCACACCAACAACGCCTTCAGGAACACGCCCACGACCTGCGTCGGCTGCCACCGGAAGGACGACAAGCAGCACCTGGGCCGGCTCGGCGACAAGTGCGGGGCCTGTCACAGCGCCAAGGAGTGGCGCGACGTCGCGGCGTTCCAGCACGACCGCGACACCCGGTACGCGCTGCGCGGCAAGCATCGCGCGGCGAAGTGCGAGACCTGTCACACCGCGGCGGCGTTGCACTCCAAGCTTCCAGTGACCTGCATCGGGTGCCACAAGACCGACGACAAGCACAACGCGACGCTGGGTACCGCCTGCGCCGACTGTCACACCGAGCGCAACTGGCGCGAAGCGAAATACGACCACGAGCAGTCGGCTTTCAAGCTGCGCGGCAAGCATCGCGACGTCGAGTGCAGGGACTGTCACCGCGACACGAAAAGTTACAAGGGCACCGCGCAGACCTGTATCGAGTGCCATCGCAAGGACGACACGCACAAGGACAGGTATGGCGACAAGTGCGCGGCCTGCCACACGGAGCGAACATGGCGCGACATCGGTTTCCACCACGACCGCGACACCAAATACGCGCTGACCGGCAGGCACGCAGGGGCCAAATGCGACAGCTGCCACACGGGGTCTGTCTATCGCGACAAGCTCGCCGTCGATTGCATTTCCTGTCATGGGAAGGACGACAGGCACCACGGTCAGCTTGGGCGGGAATGCGAGCAGTGCCACGACACCGTCGATTGGAGCAAGACGGTACGCTTCGACCACAACAAGTCGCGTTTCCCGCTGCTCGGGCGTCACGCTCGCGCCGAATGCAAGTCCTGCCACGCGACGCCCGCCTACCGGGACGCGCGGCAGCAGTGCATCGCATGCCACGCAAGGGAGGACAAGCACAAGGGCACGCTAGGCGTCGACTGCGCGACGTGCCATAACGCCCGCGACTGGAAGATCTGGGACTTCGATCACGCCAGGCGGACCCGGTTTGCACTGGACGGCGCGCATCGCGACGCGTCGTGCATCTCGTGCCACAAGCTGGGGGGCGACAAAGTGGCGCCGCTTCCGACGACCTGCGCCGCGTGCCATCGCGGCGACGACGTGCACGGAGGGCAGTTCGGCGCGCAGTGCGGGCGGTGCCACGAAACGCGCACGTGGCGCGAGATCAAGTCGCTCGGACGCAGGGGCGCGATCCGCATCGCGCCCGAAGCCGTCGTCGCCCTTACCGGCGCGTCGCCTTGAGCGTGCTTCGCGCCCTGCTTCCGGTGCTTCCGAGCCCGCGCCGATTCATCGCCGGGGTCGCGGTCGCATTGATCGCCGTCGTTCTCATGGCGGCGGCGAGCGGGGATGCGCTGGCGCAGGCAGCGAACCGCGCGCCGAACGCCGTCGCGCAACACCTTGCAACCGGCTTTCCGCTGACCGGCTCGCACGAGTCGGCGCGCTGCGAGGACTGCCACGTGGGCGGCATCCTCAAGGGCACGCCCAAGTCCTGCGAGATCTGCCACGGGAACGGAAGCCGCATCAACGCGGTGACGATGTCGTCGACGCACGCGCCGGTCGTGCAGCCGTGCAGCGTCTGCCACACCACCGTGACCTTCACGGGCACGGTGTTCGACCACAGCGGCGTCCTTCCGGGGTCCTGCGCGTCGTGCCACAACGGATCGATGGCGAAGGGCAAGCCGCTCGCCCACGTCGCCACGAGCGAATCGTGCGATTCCTGCCACCGCACGGTCAGGTGGGCTGGGGCCACGTTCGATCACGGCCGCGTGCGTGCGGGCACCTGCGCGTCGTGCCACAACGGCAGCGGCGCGCAGGGCGCCCCTGCAACGCACCTCCCGACGACGGCGTCGTGCGACGCCTGCCACACAACCATCCGATTTGCCGCAACGGCGATGAACCACAACGCGGTCGCAGGCACAGCATGCGCGACGTGTCACGAGGCGGGCAGGTCGTGGTTCGGGGTGACGACCGTGACGCGACCGACGCCGGCGCAGAACGCGAATCACCCGGCGAGCGGCGATTGCGCGACCTGCCACACGTCGACGTCGTCGTTCAGCGTAGCGACGGTCAAACCGGCGAATCACCTTCCGACCGTCCAGGCGTGCACCGTATGCCACACCAATGCGGGGACATTCAAGTCCGGCGCGATGAACCACACCGGCATCAGCGCCGGTTGTACGACCTGCCACGCCATGGGCTCGACGGGGATCGCGTTTACCGGAGTCACGCCGATGCCGCAGGGCGCCGGGCATATCCCGATCGCCGGAGACTGCGCGACCTGCCACAAGTCGACAACGACCTTCGCCGGGCCGACGATGAGCCACGCCGGCATCGCCGGCGGCTGCGCGACCTGCCACGAGGCCGGCAAGAGCTTCGCGGGCGTCAACGGCCTCAAGACCCGGCCGGCGAACCACATTCCGACCGGCGCGGACTGCGGGGCCTGCCACAAGTCGACGACGAGCTTCGCGGGCACGGCCATGAACCACGCCGGCATCAGCGGCGGATGCACGACGTGCCATTCGGCCGGGGCGGTGGGCAAGGCGTTTGCAGGCGTCACGCCGAAGCCGCAGGGCGCCGCGCACATGGCGACCACCGCCCAATGCTCGAACTGTCATACGTCGACGGCGTCGTTCACGAGCGGAGTCATCGGTGGCAAGCCCGCGAACCACATTCCGAGCAACCAGACGTGCAGTGCCTGCCACGCGAACACGGCGACGTTCAAGCCGGGCGTGATGAACCACGTCGGCATCGTCAGCGGTTGCGCGACATGCCATGCGGCGAGCGCGAGCGCAATCGCCTTCGTCGGAGTCACGCCGGTTCCGCAGGGCGCCGGTCACATCCCGACCTCGGCCGATTGCGCAACTTGCCACAAGTCCACGACGAGCTTCGGCGGCACCGCGATGAACCATTCCGGCATCGGCAGCGGATGCATCGGCTGCCATGCCGCGGGCGCGTCGGGAATCGCGTTCACCGGGGTGACGCCGAAGCCGCAGGGGACGGGACACCTGCCGACGTCCGCCGATTGCGCGACCTGCCACAAATCGACCACGTCGTTTGCGAGCGCGGTATCGAGCGGCAAGCCCGCCAACCACCTGCCGACGACGGCGGCGTGCACGCTGTGCCACACCAACCCCGCCAGCCTCGTGCCGGGCGTGATGAATCACACCGGCATCACCGGCGGCTGCGCGACCTGTCACGACACGGGCAACGCTTTCACCGGGGTCGCGACCCTCGTGACCAAGCCGTCGAATCACCTTCCGACGGCGATGGCGTGCGAGAGCTGTCACGCGGTGGGCACATTCACGAGCTTTGCCGGTACGCCGATGAATCATGCGCTGGTCGGCGCGACGGCGTGCGCGACGTGCCACGAATCCGGCAAGAGCTTTGCGGGCGTCACGATCGTCACGCGGCCCACGCCGGCGCAGAACCCGAATCACCCGACCAACGGCGGGTGCGCGAACTGCCACACCTCGACCACGTCTTTCAGCAGCGGCGTGACCGGCGGGAAGCCGGCGAACCACATCCCGACCGCGGCCGCGTGCGCGGTGTGCCACACCAACCCGAACAGCCTGGTGCCCGGCGTGATGAACCACAGTGGCATTGGCAGCGGATGCACGACCTGCCACGCCGCGGGTCCCGCCGGCATCGCCTTCACCGGGGTGACGCCGATGTCGCAGGGTGCCGGGCACATTCCGGCTGCCGGGGATTGCGCGGCGTGCCACATCTCGACGGCCAAGTTCGGGCCGGGCACGCCGATGAACCATGCCGCCGTGAGCGCGACATCGTGTGCTACCTGCCACGAATCGGGGAAGATTTTTACTGGCGTGACCATCGTAACGCGGCCGACGCCGACGCAGAACCCGAATCACCCGGCGACGGGTGCATGCGCGACTTGCC
>JBDTRG010000135.1:0-15540 GCA_039931775.1 Betaproteobacteria bacterium
CGCGAAGCGGGCATTATGATGGGCGGCGCGTCCCCGCCGGTTAGAATTCCCGACTCGCCGACGCGCCGACGCGAGGGTGCGCCGCGCGGGCGCGGCCTCCGCCCTTCCGTTTCCCACCTGGCCTGCATTGATGATGCTCGACCTTTTCAAACGCAAATCCCCCGACGAGGAGAAGAAGCCCTGGACCGAGCGGCTCGCCGCCGGGCTCGCTCGCTCGCGGGAAAAACTGTCCGGCGCGCTGGGTGGGGTTTTCGCGCGGCGGAAACTCGACCAGGAAACCCTCGACGAGCTCGAAACCGTGCTGTTGACCGCCGACGTCGGCGTCGCCGCGACGCAGCACCTGCTCGACGACCTGACGGTGCGATGGAAGCGCGCGGGAAGCGAGGGCGACCCGAAGGCGCTGCTCAAGGCGGCATTCACCGAGCTCGTCGCCCCGCTCGAGCAACCGCTGGTGATCAGGGAGGCGCGGCCCTTCGTCATCATGCTGGCCGGCGTCAATGGCGCCGGCAAGACGACCTCGATCGGCAAGCTCGCGCGGCTCTTTGTGAGCGAAGGGCACTCGGTGCTGCTCGCGGCCGGCGACACGTTTCGCGCCGCGGCGCGCGAGCAGCTCGCCGTCTGGGGCGAGCGCAACGGCGTCGTCGTGATCTCGCAGGAAGGCGGAGATCCGGGCGCGGTGATGTTCGATGCGATCGCCGCCGCGAAGGCGAGGCGGATCGACGTCGTTCTCGCGGACACGGCCGGCCGGCTGCCCACGCAGCTGCAACTGATGGAGGAGATCCGCAAGGTCCAGCGTGTGATCCGCAAGGCCGATCCCGCGGCGCCGCACGAAACGCTGCTGGTGCTCGACGCAAACACCGGCCAGAACACGCTGGCGCAGGTGAAGGCCTTCGACGATGCGCTCGGCCTCACCGGCCTCGTCCTGACCAAGCTCGACGGAAGTGCCAAGGGCGGCGTGGTCGCTGCCATCGCCAAGGAGCGCCCGATTCCTCTGCGCTACATCGGCGTCGGCGAGGGCCTTGACGACCTGAAGCCCTTCGTCGCCTCCGACTTCGTCGACGCGCTGGTCGGTTAAGCCGGGCCGGTGGGCCGGTCGCCGCCAGGTCCGTCGCGACTGCCGTGGGCCTGCTATCCGTCGCGCGGATCGCCGGGTTCGTCGCAAGGATTGGCGTTGGTCGGCCGCGATCCTGCGCCCGGGCGAGCACCGCCCCAACGCGGCCATAGTCCAGCGCGTTAGTGCCCACTTACCGCCTGAGCACTAACTGGCCGAACGAAGGAACGCGCGCCTGTCGCCGATTCACCGTCCCGGCGCCGGCCCGCACTCGCCAAGGAACGGGCGAGCCCTGCCGGATTCGCGACAAACCCGACCAAATCAGTCGGGAACTTTCCTGCCGTCTTAGCACTCACATGTCCCGAGTGCTAAAATCGCGGCGGAAGGCGGATGTTTCGAGGCTTCCCCCGCCCTCGAGGAGAAAGATGACCATGTCCGGTACCGCGTTGGCGCTGCCCACCCCCGCTTCCCTGGGGAGTCTGGACCAATACATCCAGGCCGTGAATCGCTTCCCGCTGCTGACGCCGGAGCAGGAGCTCGACCTCGGCCGCCGCCTGGTGCGAGACAACGATCTCGATGCCGCGCAGCACCTCGTCCTGTCGCATCTGCGGCTGGTGGTCGCCGTCAGCCGCAAGTACCTGGGTTATGGCCTGCCGCAAGCCGACCTGATTCAGGAAGGCAACATCGGACTCATGAAGGCCGTCCGCCGCTTCGATCCCGAGCGCGGCGTGCGCCTCGTTTCCTTCGCGCTGCACTGGATCCGGGCCGAGATTCACGAATACGTGCTGCGCAACTGGCGCCTCGTGAAGATCGCGACCACCAAGGCGCAGCGCAAGCTCTTTTTCAATCTGCGCCGGATGAAGGTCAGGTCGGCCGCGCTCACCGACAAGGAAGCGCTCGCCATCGCCCGCGACCTGGGCGTCAAGCCCGAAGAGGTGCTGGAGATGGAGATGCGCCTGATGGGTCGCGACGTATCGCTCGATCCTCAGCCTGACGAGGAGGGCGATGCCGTCACGCCGATCGCGTATCTGACGGACACCGAGAACGAACCCGTGCAGATCCTCGTGCGCGAGGAGACCGAGTCGAATCGCTCCGAAGGCCTGCGTCGCGCGCTCGCCAAGCTCGACGACCGGTCCCGCCGCATCATCGAGGCGCGCTGGCTCGTCGACAAGGACCCGGCGACGCTGCAAAACCTGGCCGACGAGTATGGGGTGTCGGCCGAGCGCATCCGGCAAATCGAAGGCAAGGCGATCAAGTCGATGCGCGGGCAGATGGGCGCGCTCTGATTCGATTGCCGTCACCACCAGGAAAAGCGCCGGCTTCGTGCCGGCGTTTTTTCGCGCGTCCCGCCCCGCCGCTGACCCGGCTAGAGCTCGACCTGCGTGCCGAGTTCGACGACGCGGTTCGTCGGGATGTGAAAGAAGTCGGACGCCTTCACTGCCATCTTCGACATCGACACGAACAGGCGTTCGCGCCAGAGCGCCATTCCGGGTGCAACCGTCGGGATGAGCGTTTCGCGCGAGACGAAGAACGACGTCTCCATCATGTCGTACTCGAATTCGTCCTTGCCGATCGCCTCCAGAAGTTCGGGCACGTCGGGATCCTCCGCGAAACCGTAGTAGGCCTCCATTCGCCAGAAGCGGCACCCGAGATCGGAGAGGCGGATGCGCTCGGTCGCCGGCACGCGCGGGAAGTCCTGCGTGTGGATCGTCAGGAAGACCACCCTCTCGTGCAGCACCTTGTTGTGTTTGAGGTTGTGCAGGAGCGCGTGGGGGACCCGGTCGGCGGTGGACGTGAGGAACACCGCCGTCCCCGGGACGCGAGGCGGCGGACTCGACTCGATGCTCTCGATGAAGATATCGAGCGGCATCGAATCCTCGGCGAGCCGCGTCATCAGGAGCGCCCGGCCGCGCTTCCACGTGGTCAGCAGCGTGAACACGATGATGCCGATCAAGAGCGGAAACCAGCCGCCCTCGGGGATCTTCAGCGAATTCGACGCAAGGAACAGCACGTCGATCACCAGCAGCGGCACGACGATTAAAATCGCGACGGATCGCCGCCACTGCCAGATCCTGCGCATCACGACGAAGATCAGCACCGAGTCGATCAGCATCGCGAGCGTCACGGCGATGCCGTAGGCGCCGCCCAGGTTGTCCGAGCGCTTGAATCCGACGACGAGCAGCAGCACCGCGACCAACAGCATCCAGTTGATGAACGGAATGTAGATCTGCCCGATCTGCCGATCGGAGGTGTGCAGTATCTTGAGGCGCGGGCAGTAGCCCATCTGCACCGCCGCGCGCGTCAGCGAAAACGCGCCGGAGATCACCGCCTGCGACGCGATCACCGCCGCGCACGTCGCGAGCACGACCAGCGGGATCAGCGCCCACGGCGGCGCCAGCAGGTAGAACGGATTCTTGATCGCCAGCGGATTGGCGAGCAGCAGCGCGCCCTGGCCGAAATAATTGAGCACCAGCGCCGGCATCACGAACCAGAGCCACGCACGGCGGATCGGCGCAGCGCCGAAGTGCCCCATGTCGGCGTACAGCGCCTCCGTGCCGGTTACGGCGAGGACCACGGCACCCAGCGCGAGAAACGCGAGTTGCGGCGTGGCTACGACGAAGGAGATCGCATGGATCGGGTTGACGGCGCCCAGCACTGACGGATTGCCGGCGATCTGGTAGATCCCGAGCCCCGCGAGCGCGACGAACCACGCGCACATGACGGGACCGAACATCCGCCCGACGCTCGCGGTCCCGCGCTTCTGGATCGCGAACAGCAGGATGACGATCACCACGGTCACCGGTACGACGAACGGGTGCAGGCTCGGCGCAACGATCTCCAGCCCTTCGACCGCGCCCAGCACCGAGATCGCCGGCGTGATCATCCCGTCGCCGTAGAACATCGCGGCGCCGAAGATGCCGAAGCCGACGAGCCACCAGCGCCGCCGCGTCTGGTTCCCCATCCCGCGCGAGACCAGCGCCGTCAGCGCCAGGATGCCGCCCTCGCCTCGATTGTCGGCGCGCATGATGAGCGTCACGTACTTCGCAGTGACGATGATGATCAGCGACCAGAAGATGATCGACAGGATCCCGAGCACGTTCTCCGGCGTCAGCGCCACCGGATGCTCGCCGGCGAAGCATTGCCGCAGCGTGTATAGCGGAGAGGTTCCGATGTCGCCGAACACGACGCCGATCGCGCCGATCACGAGCGGCGACATGCGTTTCGACGGGTCGGCAGAATCGCTCAAGGGCCGTACGGGGAAGCAGCGAGGACGAAGCGGGCGGAGGCGTCAGCCGCCGGACGTGCTGTCGTCGCCGCGCCGGGCAAAGCGGATGGAGAGTTGCTTCAGCTTGCGATAGAGGTGAGTGCGCTCGAGCCCCGCGCGTTCGGCGACGCGGCTCATGTTGCTCTGCTCGCGCCCGAGGAGCTGTTCGAAGTAGATCCTTTCGAAGGCTTCGCGCGCTTCGCGCAGCGGCAGTTCGAAGAAACGCGCAGTGATCTCCGGGGCCACCGCCTGATTCGCCGCGGCGGCTTCGCCCAGCAACCGCTTCACGTGATCGGTCGTGATGTCGCCGGGACCGGCGACGAGCGCGAGATTGGCCACCACGCTCTGCAGGTGGTCGATATTGCCCGGCCAGTACGCGGCGGTGAGTGTCGTCATCGCGGCCGGTTGCAGCGACGCGATGAGCCGTCCCCCCACCTGCTGAGCGTTGCGCTCCTGTGTCGCGACATCGTGCCAGAAACGCTCGATCAGTGCGGGAATGTCCTCGCGCCGGGCGCGCAGCGGCGGCAGCATCACGGCGCCGGCGGACAAGGCCGAGAGCAGCGCCGCGTCGAACTTGCCTTCGGCCGCGAGGTTCCCCAGCATCTCCGCGCTGGTGCACACCAGCGTCACGTTCGCCTTGTCGAGTTTCGGGAGCAGAAACGTGAGACCGCGTTGCTCGGACTTCGTGTACTGCCCGATCTCGACGCAATAAAGCATGCCGTCGCGCGCTTCCTCGAGCACGGCGAGCGGGTTGGAGGCGAGCCGC
Organism: Betaproteobacteria bacterium; assembly: GCA_039931775.1. Classification (GTDB taxonomy): domain Bacteria; phylum Pseudomonadota; class Gammaproteobacteria; order Burkholderiales; family Casimicrobiaceae; genus CAIWHR01. The sequence goes on from JBDTRG010000135.1 coordinate 5,083, forward strand.
GCGCCCCCCTGCAGCGCGACGCGCGGCGTGTCGGGCGCATGCAGCGCGCGCCCCGCAGCGTCGTGCCCTGTCCCCGGTTCGCCCAGGATCAGGATCGACTTTCGCGCGGCGAGCAGCTGCTCGAGCTGCCGCTCGACGTCGCGCACCGGAACGCTCGTGCCGAGCGCCGCGAGCGACACGCGCCGCGGCTCGCGCGCGGAGGCCGTCTTGAGTGCGCGCGACACGGTGCCCAGCAGCTTCTGCAGGCCGACCGGCTTTTCGAGAAAGTCGAACGCACCGATCTTCGTCGCCTCGACGGCCGTCTCGATGGTCCCGTGACCCGACATCATCACGACCGGCATGGTGAGCTGGCCCGAGGCAGCCCATTCGCGCAGCAGCGTCACGCCATCGGTGTCGGGCATCCAGATGTCGAGCAGCACGAGCGCCGGCTGCTCGCGGGACCGATACGCGCGTGCGGCCGTGGCGTTCTCGGCGAGGCTCACGCGGTAGCCCTCGTCCTGGAGAATTTCCGAGAGCAATTCGCGTATGCCGACTTCGTCGTCGACGATCAGGATTTCCTTGGCGGGCGTCATGAGCTGCGTATCCTACCCCGCTCTAGCGTCGCGCGGGAAAATGAGGGTCACACGAGCCCCTCGCGGCAACCGGTTGGCGAGCTCGACCCGGCCGTGGTGCTCGTCGACGATCTTCTTGACGATCGCGAGACCGAGCCCCGTGCCTTTCGCCTTGGTCGTGACGTAGGGCTCGAACGCCCGATGCAGCACGGTGTCCGGAAAGCCCGCGCCGGCATCGGCGAACGAGAGCGCGACCTCGTCGCCGCGCACCTCGAGTTCGATATCGTAATGCGGCTCCGGGACGTCAGCCTGGGCGTCGATCGCATTCTGAAGCAGGTTGTGGAACACCTGGCGCAGCCGGGTGGGTTCGCCTTCCACGACGAGCGAACCCTCCGGGATCGACAGCGCGATCTGCGGCCGCAGGTTCTCATACAACGCGAGCACGTCCTGCAACAGCCCGCCGAGTTCGACCGGCTGCATCGTTCCGGGGCGCGGCTGGCGCGCGTAGATCGCGAAGTCGTCGACCATGTGCTTCATCGCGGCGACCTGCGCGATGATGGTCTGCGTGCCGCGCGTCAGCGTCTCGCGATCGGCCTCGTCGAGGCTCCCCGCGAGCTTGCGATCGAGCCGTTCGGCGGAGAGCTGGATCGGCGTCAGCGGATTCTTGATCTCGTGCGCCAGGCGGCGCGCGACCTCGCCCCAGGCCGCGTCGCGCTGCGCCTGCGCGAGATCGGTGACGTCGTCGAACACGACGACGTATCCCGCGACCGGCGTGACGGGCAGCCGCGATCCGCGCATCAGCAGCGTGCGCATTAGATTCGCGACCGAGAGGTCGGATTGCTTCTGCCACTGCGCGTCCCGGCTCCCGCGAAAACCCTCGGCGACGAGTTCGGCGAAGGGCGCCAGCGCCGGCAGCTTGCGTCCCCATTCGGGCAGCGCCGTTCCCGTCAACTCGGCCAGCGGCTGCTGCAGGATGACCGCGGCGCTCGCATTGGCCGTGCGCAACCGATAGCGATCGTCGAACGCGAGCACGCCCGCCGACAGGTTGCCGAGGATGCTCTCGAGGTAGGCCCGCGTCGTCTCGGTCGCGAGGCGCGACTCCTCGGTTTTCTGCTGCGCCTCCGCGAGCTGTGCCGTCATGGTGTTGAACGACTCGGTCAGCACGCCGAGCTCGTCCTTCGAGGTCACCGGTTGCCGGCGCGTGAAGTCGCCCTGTGCGACCGCGCGCGTGCCCTCCGCGAGAAGGCCGAGCGGCGCGGAAAACCGTTCCGAAAGCACGACCGCGAGGCCGAGCGCCGACGTGAGCGCCAGGAGCAGCGTCAGCGTCAGCGTCACGGCGTAGAGGCGCTTCAACGATTGCCTCGAGAACGAGATTTCCTGGTAGTCGCGCGCGCCGGCCTGGACCTTTTCGACATCCTGGCCGAGTCCCTTCGGCACCGGCTCGATCAACTGCAGCACCTTGAGCGGCTCGAGGCGATCATCGCTGTTGACCGGCGCGACGACGCGAAGCATCAAGCCGCCGTCGGCGCGCTGCTCGATCGCGGTGAACGTCTGCTGCAGCCGCGCGCGCCGCAGCGCCTGCGCAGGAGGGGTCTCCGGCGGCGCGGTCGACCCGCCGATGCCGGCCACGGCGAGGACGCCGCCGGTTGAGGAAAAAAGCGTCGCCTCGTAGACGCCCGCCTGCTCGGCCGCGCGATTGAGGCGCGTCGACAGGCTGCCCGGCGCAGGGTCGCCGAGCGTCACTGCGATCTGGGCGGCCTTGTTCGCCGTTTCCTTCAGCAGGTAATCGAGTGCGTTGCGGCCGAGGTTCAACCCTCCCTCCAGCGCGCGATCGACGCGGACGTCGAACCAGCTTTCGATGCTTTTGCCGAGGAATTGCACCGACACCGCGTACACGAGCGCACCGGGCAGCACGGCGACCAGCGCGAAGAGCAGGACGAGCCGCGCCGCGAGTCGCGAGCCGAAGACGCCGGCCTTCAGGTTGCGGGACAGGCGCAGCAACTGGTAGCCGACGAGCAGCATCAGCAGCACGACGATCGCGCCGTTGACGACGAGCAGCAGGTCGTAGCGGCGCGCGAAGAGTTCGGTGTTCGCGGTGGCGGTCGCCAGCAGGAACATCGAGATCGCGGCGAGGCACGCCAGCACGAGCAGCAGCCAGCGCATGCCGCGCGACGGCAGGAGTCCGTTCATCTCTGTGACCCCACACTTGCGCCTGACGGCCGGGCGCCGATCATGGCGTGAAGCTCCAGCGATGCCAATCGGATTGCAGCGTCCACTCGCGTGAGGCGAGCGCATTCAGCTGGAACGGCTTCGGCAGCTGGTTCACGTCGAGCCGCAATCGGATCGCGGCTTCGTAGCGCGTCCCTTTAGACAGTTCGTCGGCGCGCGCGACGGGGCGCGACGTGACGCGCGACAGGAACCGCTCGACCTCCTGCAGCCCGTCGAACGCCTGCCCGAAGAGTCCGCTTGCAACCCGGTACTGGCGCGTCAGCGCATTGTACGAAACCCGGTATTGGGTCGCGTAGGTCAGAACCTTGTCGTCGAACCAGTAGCGGCGGGGGCGCACGATCTCGAATTCGAGCTCGAAGTAGAGCGGCACGCCATTTTGCAATGCACCCTCGAGCGTCGGGTTGAGCGAGAGCTCGAACTCGGCGTTGAGCACATACGTATCCTCGTCGGCGCGGATTTCGGCCGATTTGACCACGATCGTATCGGCGCGCGCCCCCGCGGCCAAGGCCATGAAGGCAACGAGGACGACGGCCGCGGCTCGGCGCACGCCGCGCGCGAGCGATCCCGACGGGGCGAGCGTCACGAATGGGGAGCGAAATGCGGGGAGCATGCCGGCAGGCGGGGCGTCGAACGCGGTGCCGAGGAGCCGTCGGCGTCGGGGCGGGCGAAATCCGCGGGCCAGCCGGCCGGTCAGGGCTTGCGGATCAGCGCGTAGAAAAAGCCGTCCTGATTGTGGCTCGCCCCGGGCGGCGAAGGCAAGAGTTGCCCCCCTTGATGAGCGAGCTCCGGGGCAAAGGTGAGGGATTCGCGCAACGCCTCGGAATGACGCGCGGCGAAGGCGGCGATCTGCGCCTCGTTTTCGGCCTCGAACAGCGAACAGGTCACGTACAGCAGCAAGCCGCCGCGCGCGAGGCACGTCCACAACGCGTCGAGGAGGCGCGCCTGCTGTGCCACGAATTGCCCGATGTCCGTTTCGCGGCGCAGCCACTTGGCGTCCGGGTGGCGGCGAACCACGCCCGACGCGGTGCACGGCACGTCCGCCAGGATGCGATCGAACGGTATGCCGTCCCACCAGCGCGACGGTTCGCCCGCGTCGCCCGCCTCGACGCGCACGCGTCCCGATGCGAGGCGAAGCCGGTCGAGGTTCTGCCGGACGCGCAGGAGCCGCGTCTCGTCGCTGTCGAGCGCGAGCAGGTCGACGTCGGCGAGCTCGGCGATATGCGACGTCTTGCCGCCGGGCGCAGCGCAGGCGTCGAGAACGCGCTGGCCCGCTTCGATCCGCAAGAGCGGGGCCGCGAGCTGCGCACCCAGGTCCTGGACGGAGAACGCGCCTTCGTCGAACCCGGGCAGATCAGCGACCGGTTGCGGTGTCGCGACGAGGATTCCCGCGGCGCCGGCGGCGACCGCGCCGATCCCGGCGTGCACGTAAGCCGCAAGCAGTGCGTCCCGCGTGCCGACCCGCGGGTTGACGCGCAGTGCCAGCGGCGGACGCGCGTTGCCGGCGTCGAGGATCGCCTCCCACGCGTCGGGGAAATCGCGCTCGACGCGGCGGATCCACCATGCCGGATACGACCAGCGGGCGACGGGGTCGCACCGCACGGCGGCGTTCAGCGATTCCCGCTCGCGCAGATAGCGCCTCAACAATGCGTTGACGAGACCCTTGGCCGCCGGGCGCGCGATCACCGCAGCCGCGTTCACCGCATGGTCGACAACGGCGAATGGCGGCGCGCGCGTCTCGTCGAGCTGATAGATCGCGACCGCGACGAGGCACGATAGCGCGGGATCCGAGAAAGGCTTCGCCGCAAGCACCCGGACGAGGGCGTCGAGCCGGCCCCAGTACCGCAGCGTCCCGAAAGCGAGTTCCTGGACGAGCGCCCGGCGCCGGCCTGCCGCTTCGCGCTCCGGTGGCGCCACGGCGGACAGCGCCGCGGGGAGCGTCGCCCCGTCGAGGACGCGGCGCACCGTCAGGGCGGCAAGGCGCTGAGCTTCCTGCACGTGGGGCTAGGGCTGGTCGACCGAACGATGGGAGGAGCGCATCGCCCGGCCGACGCTCGCGAGGGCCGTCACGCCGGGCCGGCCTCGAATCGCGTGCCCGCGAGCGACGCCCGAGCAGCGAGGAAGGCGGCGGCGGGCATCCGGCGCCCTCCCGCGGGCTGCAGTTCCGCGATTCTAACCAGCCCCTCGCCGCAGGCGACGACGATGCCCTCGCCGCTCGCTTCGAGAATCGTCCCGGGCAGCGCATGCGCGGGGACCGCGGCGGGCTCCACCCTCCATACCTTGATCAGTTGGCCTTTGAGGCTCGTCGATGCGCCGGGCGCCGGGTCGAACGCGCGGACCTGGCGGTCGATCGTCGCGGCGCCGGCGTTCCAGTCGATCGTCGCCTCGGCCTTGTCGATCTTGGGCGCATAGGTGGCGCCCGTTGCCGGCTGGGCAACTCCGGCGATCGCTTCGTCGGCGGCGAGCCGGTAGAGAACGCTGACGAGCGCACGCGCGCCCGACGCGGCGAGTGTCGCCTCGAGCGTTCCCGCCGTGTCCCGCGCGCCGATCGGGACGCGAACGGCGTCCAGCATCGGGCCGGTGTCGAGTCCGGCGTCCATCCGCATGATCGTGGCGCCGGTCTCGGCGTCGCCCGCCAGGATCGCGCGCTGGATCGGCGCAGCCCCGCGCCAGCGCGGCAGCAGCGACGCGTGGACATTGATGCAACCGCGCGGCGGGATATCGAGGATCCCGAGCGGCAGCAGCAGGCCGTAGGCGGCGACGACGAGCACCTCGATCCCGGCCGCCTCCAGCCTCTGCCGTGCGGCGTCCCCGGCAAGGCTCGCCGGTTGCGCTACGGCGATATCGCGCTCGAGCGCAAGCGCTTTCACCGCCGACGGCGTTTGCTGCAGCCCTCGCCCGCGCGGCCGGTCGGGCCGGGTCAGCACCAGCGTGACGTCGAGTCCCGCTTCGAGGAGATGCGCGAGCACCGTGGCCGCGAACGGCGGCGTGCCGGCGAAACCGACGTTCATCGTTCAGCGGTGGCGGGCTACGCCATCTGCCGCTGCTTCTTGCGCAGGCGGCTCATCAAACGCATTTGCTTCAACGGCGACAGGTGGTCGACGAAGACCCGGCCGACCAGGTGATCCATTTCGTGCTGGATGCAAACGGCCAGCATGCCCTCGGCGTCGAGTTCGAAGGGATTGCCGCGAGCGTCCTGCGCCCGGACCCGCACCCGGGCGGGACGGGCGACGCGCTCGTAATACCCGGGCACCGACAGGCAGCCTTCCTCGCTTTCGGCCTCCCCGTCTGCGGCCAGGAGTTCCGGATTGATGAACACGCGCAGCGTGTCCCGCGCCTCGGAGACGTCCAGCACGACGATGCGCAGATGCCGGTCGACCTGGGTGGCCGCGAGCCCCACGCCAGGGGCCGTGTACATGGTCTCGGCCATGTCCCGGACGAGCTCTTCGATCTCGGGCGTGACGGTCGCAACCGGCGCGGCGATGTTGCGCAGCCGCGGGTCGGGGTATTCGAGGATTGTCAAAACGGCCATCGGGTCAGGGTCAGCCAGCGTGCCGGCGCCCGGGTTTCCGTTGCGGCCCAATCGCCCCCGGGCGGACGGTTGGCACCTTTCGGCGTTCCCGGCTTGCAAAATGCAGACTGAGGATGCAGAATCCGCCGTAAGCCCTTATTTTGCGGCGCTTTAGGACGTCAGCAAGCCCGCCCCTACCGGAAGAGGCTTTATGCGTCAGAAGTTTAGCATAGCGAATTTCGTCCTCGCGACGGCCGCGGCGATCCTGGTTTTCGGCGCCGCCGCTGCTCGCGCCGCCGACGGTGTCATCAAGGACGGCGTCCCGGATCGGTACACCGTGCAAAAAGGCGACACTCTTTGGGGGATTGCCGGCAAATTCCTGAAAGATCCGTGGCGCTGGCCGGATGTATGGCGGATGAATCGCGAGCAGATCAAGAATCCGCACCTGATCTATCCGGGCGACGTGATCGTCCTCGACCGGGTGGACGGGCAACCGCGCCTCAGCCTCGAGCGTTCGAATTCCACGACGCGCCTCTCCCCGACCGTGCGGGTGACCCCTCTGAATGCCGAGGCGATTCCGACGATTCCGGCGGGAGACCTCGAGCCGTTCCTGTCGCGTCCGATCATCACCGGCCCCGAGGGCCTCGAGACCGCTGCGCAGATCATCGCCGGACGCGATTCGCGAGTCGTCCGCGGCGAGGGCGATACCGTGTACGCCATCGGGATCGACCCGAAGGCCGGCGACCTGTGGAACATCTACCGGCGCGGCCGCGATTTCCGGTCCTGGGACGGGAAGGAACTCCTCGGCGTCGAGCAACGTTACCTCGGTAGCGTGAAGGTCGAGCGATCGGGCGAAGTGTCGACGATACGCATCGTTACCGCGAACGAGGAAATCCTGGTCGGCGACCGCCTGCTTCCGGCTCCTCGCGGACAGCTGATGACGTACGCGCCGCACGCCCCGACTCGACCGATCGACGGCAGGATCATCGCGCTCAATCGCGATGCGACCGAAGCCGGCCGCGGTTGGATCGTGACACTCGACAAGGGCGCGAGGGACGGGCTCGACGTGAGTTCGGTGCTCGCCATCTATCGCGTCGCCCCGCCGATCCAGGACCCGCGTCCAACGACGACGGTCGACCAGATCGAGATCGCGCCTAGCACCGACGTGACGCGGTTCTTCCAGCCGGAACGCCTGCTCTACCTGCCCGAGGAGCGTCGAGGACTCATGTTCGTGTTCCGCGTCTTCGATCGCGTCTCGTACGCGATCCTGCTCAACACCACCGAACCGATTGCCGTCGGCGACATCGTCCGCAATCCGTAGCGCTGCACTTTCGCTTCGGTGATCCGATGAAGGTCGACGCCCGCGCCGAAGGCTGGGCGCGGCTGCAGCTCGCGGAACTTCCTCCGCGCGCATTCGTCGCGTTGCTGCGCGCATTCGGCCATCCCGAGGGCGTACTTGCCGCAACCCCCGCGCAACGCCGCCGCCACGTCCCCGCCGCTGCGGCCGCCCTGCTCGACGCCGCACCGGACGACGCGCGGCTCGCGGCCACGCTCGCGTGGCTCTCCGCGCCCGCACACGACTTGGTCGCGCTGGACGATCCCGACTATCCACAAGCACTGCTGGAAATCGGCGACCCGCCGCCCGTGCTGTACGCGCAGGGGCGCCGCGACCTCCTCGCGATGCCGGCCTTCGCGATCGTCGGCAGCCGAAATGCGACACCGCAGGGATGCGAGGATGCGCAGGCGTTCGCCGCCGCGTTGTCCGCGGCGGGCCTCACCATCGTCAGCGGTCTCGCACTCGGCATCGACGCCGCCGCGCATCGCGGCGGACTACGGCACGCGGGCAAGAGCATCGCCGTCATCGGCACGGGCCCGGATCGCATCTACCCTGCCCGAAACCACGAGCTCGCGCACGAGCTCGCGCACGAAGGACTCATCCTGTCGGAATTTTCGCCGGGCACGCCGCCGCTGAAGCAGAACTTTCCGCGCAGGAACCGGCTGGTGAGCGGCCTCGCGCGCGGCGTGCTGGTGGTCGAGGCGACGCTTTCGTCGGGTTCGCTCATCACCGCGCGCCTGGCGGGCGAGCAGGGGCGCGAGGTGTTCGCGCTGCCAGGCTCGATCCACTCGCCGTTCTCGAAAGGCGGCCATCGATTGATCCGCGATGGCGCGAAGCTCGTCGAGACCGCGCAGGACATCCTCGACGAGCTCGGCGTGTTGGCCGTGTCGCCTGCCCGACCGGCGTCGAAAGACGAGCGCCCTCACGCCGACGCCGACGCGTGCGCCATCTTCGGCGCCCTCGGTCACGACCCCGCCGATGTCGACACGCTCGTGGCGCGCACACGGCTTAGCGCAGCCGTCGTCGTCGCGACGCTGACGGCGCTTGAGCTCGAATTCGAGGTCGCGGCGCTGGCCGGAGGGCTCTGGCAGCGCATCGGCCCAGGGCGCTAGTGCCTCACCCGCGTACGCGTGCGCGAGCGCGCGCTCGCGCGCGTTGGGCCGCCTCCGCCAAAGGTTTTCTTGCCCCGCGCGCTTTTCCTTCGGTACTATCTTCCGCTCTTCGCTCCGGACCCTCATGTCGAAATCCCTGATCATTGCCGAGAAACCCTCCGTCGCCGCCGACATCGCGCGTGCGCTGGGCGGCTTCACGCGGCACGACGATCACTTCGAAAACGACGAGTACGTGATCTCGTCGGCCGTCGGCCATCTGCTCGAGATCGGCATGCCCGAGGAGGAGGAGGTGAAGCGCGGCAAGTGGACGTTCGCGCATCTGCCGGCGATACCGACGAAATTCGCGCTGAAACCGATCGAGAAGAACGAGAACCGGCTGAAGACGCTGTTGCGGCTCATCAAGCGCAAGGACATCGCCGACCTCATCAACGCCTGCGACGCCGGGCGCGAGGGCGAGCTCATCTTCCGTTACGTCGCGCAGTTCGCGAAGGCGACGAAGCCGATCCGACGACTCTGGCTGCAGTCGATGACGACCGCGGCGATCCGCGACGGGTTCGCGAACCTGCGCACTGATTCGCAGATGCTGCCTCTGGCGGATGCCGCGGTTTGCCGCTCCGAGGCCGATTGGCTCGTCGGAATCAACGGCACGCGGGCGATGACCGCGTTCAATTCCAAGTCCGGGGGCTTCCAGCTCACCACCGTCGGCCGAGTGCAGACGCCCACCCTCGCGATCATGGTCGAGCGCGAGGCAAAGATCCGCGCGTTCCGCCCGCGCGGCTATTGGGAAGTCCACGGCACGTTCGGCGTCGCCGCCGGCGAGTATCCGGGTCGCTGGTTCGACGAGACGTGGAAGAAGTCCGACGACGATCCCGACGCCCGCGCCGAACGATTGTGGGACGAGGACCACGCACAGGCGATCGTGGCGAAGTGCGCGGGACAGCCCGGCGAGGTGACCGAGGAGGCGAAGCCGACCACGCAGGGCGCGCCGATGCTCTACGATCTCACGACGCTGCAGCGCGAGGCCAACGGACGGTTCGGGCTTTCGGCGCGGACCACGCTGTCGCTTGCGCAATCGTTGTACGAGAAGCACAAGGCGCTCACCTATCCGCGCACCGACTCGCGCGCGCTGCCCGAGGACTACATCGGCACCGTGATGAAGACGATGGAAGCGCTGACCGACACCAACGCCTATGCCGCGTTCGCGCGGAAGGTGATGAAGGAAAAGTGGGTGCGTCCGAACAAGCGCATCTTCGACAACGCCAAGGTGTCCGACCACTTCGCGATCATCCCGACGCTCGTCCAGCCGAAGCACTTGAACGAGCTCGAGGCGAAGCTCTACGATTTCGTCGTCAAGCGATTCATCGCGGCGTTCTATCCGCCCGCAGAATTCCTGGTCACGACGCGCATCACGCGCGTAGTTGGCGAACCGTTCAAGTCCGAGGGCAAGGTGCTCGTCGCGCCCGGTTGGCTCGCGGTCTACGGCAAAGAGGCTCAGATCGACGATGCGGCGAGCGCCGCCAAGCCTGGCGAGAAGGGCACACTCGTCGCCGTGCAAACCGGCGAGCGCGTCGCCACCGTCAAGGTGGAAGCCGCCGCCAACACGACGCGCCCGCCCGCGCGGTTCACCGAAGCAACGCTCCTCTCCGCGATGGAAGGCGCCGGCAAGCTGATCGACGACGAGGAATTGCGCGAGGCGATGCGCGAAAAGGGCCTCGGCACGCC
>JBDTRG010000136.1:0-7420 GCA_039931775.1 Betaproteobacteria bacterium
ATTCGAAGCTCATCATCTACGCGGCGCAGCAGGGGTCGCGTGGTATATTGGCCGGCGTGTCCTCCGACGGTCGCGTGAAGCAGCGGCTCGTCTCGCCTGCCGCCGATGTGCGCGAACCCGCCTGGGGCCCGCTGCCGCGGTGACCCGATCAACCGAGGAGACATCAAATGCGCAAATGGTTCATCGTAGCGTTCGTCATTGCGGCGATCGCCGGTTGTTCGAGCACCCCGACTCAGGACCCCGCGCCAGTCGAGGACAAGTCCGCGGCGGGCTCCGCCACCACGCCTGCGACCGGTGGTGCGACCACCTCGCCCGCGATGGGCTCCGGCGTCAGTGGATCGTCCGCCGGCTCCACCTCGGCGGCCGCGCTCAAGGACCCTAACAACATCCTGTCGAAGCGCAGCGTCTATTTCGATTACGACCAGTTCGTGATCAAGGACGAGTACAAGGCGATGATCGAGGCGCACGCCAAGTACCTGCAGGCCAACAGGGCCGCGCGAGCGACGCTGCAGGGGCACACCGACGAGCGCGGAACGCGCGAGTACAACATCGCGCTCGGCCAGAAGCGCGCCGACGCGGTCAAGAAGCTGATGATCCTGCTGGGTGCCTCCGAGATCCAGGTCGAAACCGTCAGCTTCGGCAAGGAAAAGCCGCGCCGCGAAGGTCACGACGAGGGGTCTTGGGCCGAGAACCGCCGCGTCGACATTCTCCACGCCGGAGAGTAGGCCTTAGCGAGTGATGCTCGCCCCGCTTCCACTACGCACCGCCGCCACCGCGCTGCTCGCCGCGTGGCTGCTGGCGCTACCCGCGCGCGCCGCGATCTTCGACGACGACGAGGCGCGCAAGCGCATCGACCAGACGAACCAGCGCCTCGTGCAGGTCCAGAAGCAGCTCGAAGACCGGATGAGCGCGCTCGAGGGGCAGTTGAAGAGCCAGGGCCTCGTCGAATTGTTCGGACAGGTCGAGCAAATCAGGGCCGATATCGCGAGGTTGCGCGGCCAGATCGAGGTGCTGACCTACGAGCAGGAGCAGGCGCAGAAGCGCTCGCGCGATCTGTACATCGATCTAGATTCGAGGTTGCGCAAGCTCGAAGGTGGCCCCGCGGCGGGGGTTTCCGGCGCGCCGGCGGCAGCGGTTCCCGGTGTCGCGCCGTCCGCCGGTCCCGCGACTGCGCCGCCTGCGTCGACGGCCGTCGTGTCTTCGCCTCCCGCTACGGGCGGCGCACCAGCGCCGGTCAGCGGCACGCTTGCCGGTCGCCCCGGCGCCGCCGTGCCCGATGCCGCGAACGAGCAGCGAAGCTACGACGCCGCGTACGATCAGTTCAAGGCGGCCAATTATCCGGCGGCGATTGCGAGCTTTGGCGCATTCGTCAAGGCGAATCCGAAAAGCCCGCTCGCGCCGTCGGCGCAATACTGGATCGGCAATGCGCAGTTCGCGCAGAAGGACTACCGCGCGGCGATCGCCTCGCAGCGCCAGTTGATCGTGGTCTATCCGGACAGCCAGAAAGTGCCCGACGCGCTGCTCAACATCGCGACCAGCCAGTTCGAGATGGGCGACGGCGCGGCGGCGCGCCGCACGCTCGAGCAATTGATTGCGAAGTATCCTCAGGCCGAGGCCTCCGCCAAGGCGCGCCAGCGTCTCGCGATTCGCTGACGAGGTTCGTCGCGGGTCGTTCGCTAAAGGCAGTGCAGGCGCCGCGGAAAGGCAAGTCTCCCGGCCGCGCGCCGCGTTGTTCGCCGTCGCCTCGATCGTTCTCGGCGCGTCTCGTCGCGTGGCAGCGCACGCACGGCCGCCACGATCTGCCGTGGCAGAACACGCGCGACGCCTACCGGATATGGCTCGCGGAGATCATGCTGCAGCAGACCCAGGTCGCGACGGTGGTTCCGTACTACGGTCGATTTCTCGCGAGCTTTCCCGACATCGGCACGCTCGCGCGTGCGTCTCTCGATCGCGTGCTCGAGCACTGGAGCGGACTCGGCTATTACCGTCGCGCGCATCACTTGCATGCGGCGGCGAAGGCGATCGTCGAACGGCATGGCGGCGCGTTTCCGCGCGATGCGCAGGCGATCGCGATGCTCCCCGGCATCGGACGCTCGACGGCGGCGGCGATCGCGGCGTTTGCGTTTGGCGCGCGCGGGGCAATCCTCGATGGCAATGTCCGCCGTGTGCTCGCCCGGCATTGGGGCATCGCAGGATATCCGGGCGCGTCGAAGGTCGAGGCGCAACTGTGGAGCGTCGCCGATGCGCTGCTGCCGAAACGCGACATCGAGACCTACACGCAGGCGCTGATGGACCTCGGCGCAACCGTCTGCACGAGAACTGCGCCGCGCTGCGACGCGTGCCCGGTCGCAACCGATTGCATCGCGCGGCGCGAGAACCGCACCGCCGAGTTGCCGGCGCCGCGTCCGAAGAAGGCGCTGCCGCAACGTGCGGTGCGCGTTCTCCTTCTCGAGCGCGCCGGCGAGTTCATGCTCGAAAAGCGCCCGGACGCCGGCATCTGGGCGGGGTTGTGGAGCCTGCCGGAGATCGATGTCGAAGCGAACGTCGCCAGGCATTGCAAGGCGATCTTCGCGGCCGACGTCGTCGCCGGCGAAATCTTGCCGCCGATCGAGCATGGGTTCACGCATTATCGATTGACGATCCATCCGCAGCGCATCGCCGTGCGGAAGTGGTCCTCGCGTGCCGAAGCGCCGGGGCTCCTGTGGCTGACGCGCGACGATGCCCTCGCGGCGGCGCTGCCCGCGCCGATCAGAAAGCTCATCCGTTCGCTCTGAACGCGACGGGCGCTATTTTCCCGGCGGTCGCCAGTCGCGCAGATCGGGGGGCAGCAACTTCTCGTGATCGGCGTGCGCGGCGCGAAACGCCGCGAGTTCCCGTGCGGCCTCCGCCGTGTTCCCTTCGTCGCGGAGGCGCCGAATCAGCGCGATCCAATCGGGAATCGGCAGCGGTGCGCGATCCTTGATCCGGGCGCCTGCCTCCTTCTGCGAGTCGGCCATCGCAGTCTTGGCGGCCGGCGACGGTTGCACGGCGTCCATCCTCGGAGCGCTCGGCGCGCCGGCGAATGCCGCGACGGGAGGCATCGACGCTCCGCCGGTGGCGGCACTCTGCGACGCGGACTGTCGCGATGGCGCAGGCGCAGCAACCGCAGGTGAGGGCGGAGGCGCCTCAGGCGCCGTCGCGGCGCTCAATTTCGGCGAGGCGGCGGGAAACGGTTCGGGAAGCGCGGCCGCGACCGCAGGCGTCGATTCGGTCTTCTTCTGCAACGGCGCGGCGGCGACCGGCGCGGATGAGCTCACGCGCCCTTCGGCTGCCGCGCCGCCATCGCTCGGCCCCTTCTCTTCGCGCGGAGCGGATTTCGCCGCGGGCGAAGGAACCGGGGCGGCGCTCCGTGCCGGTGTCGCTTCGGAAGGCGGCGCAACCGCGGAAGGCGCAGGCTTCGAGGCTTGCGCCGGTATGTCGCTGACGATCGCGTTGTCGGCGGAAGGGGCGCCGAGTTCCTCGTGCGTGACGAGCTGCACCACGCCGACGGCGATTGCGGCGACCGTCGCCGCCGCGGCGAGCGGCCACCAGCGCCGGCGTGCCTGCAGGGCGGCCTGCGCCGAGAGGCTCTGCGGCCGCGCGCCGACCTCGCGTCGCGCGGCGGCGAGGATCGCGGCGTCGAGCGCAGCAGGCGGTGTTTCGTCGGACGTCGCGCGCCACAACGCGTCGAAGCGCGGGTCGCGCGGTGGAAGATCGTCTTTTGCGGGCGTCGTCATTGCAGGTCTCCGAGTTCGGCGCGCAACTTGGCGAGCGCATAGCGAAGCCGGCTCTTCACGGTTTCCACGCCCGCGCCGGTGAGCGCCGCGATCTCCGCGAGATCGAGCCCGCCTTCCTGATGCAGCAGGAATGTCTCGCGCTGCGCCGGCGGCAGCTTGGCCAGCGCGCTGTGCAGACGCGCCGAGATCTCGCGTGCGCCGGCGCGCACTTCCGGTTCGTCGCTACGCGCGCCGGGAATCGCGTCGAGCGGATCGTCGCCGTCATCGTCGTCAGGCCCCGCCGTGACGAATTCGACGCGTCCCGTCGCGCGCCAGTGGTCGATCAACCGGTTGTGCGCGATCCGGTAGAGCCACGTCGTGAGCTTGGCGCTGGGGGTGTAGGTGGTGCGTGCGCGGATCGCGTTCATCCAGACGTCCTGGAAGAGTTCGTCGGCGATGGCCGCATTGGCGCAATGGCGGAGCAGATAACGATACACGCCGCCCTTGTGGCGTGCGTAAAGTGTATCGAATGCCGCCACGTCGCCCACAGCGTAGGCGAGCATCAGGTCCTCGTCGCGCGGATCGGCGGCGAAAGCAGGCGCGGGCATCGCCCGCAAGTATGCGAGCTGCCCGCGCTCGGCGCAATGAGAGTGCGCTCGTTCGTTCCAGGTCAACGCGGCGGCGGAACCGGGACGAATCGCGGCGTCCATGCGGGAAACGGATTCGACGAGCGCGCAATCGACGGCGGCGGCAGGATGCCCATCGCGATCAGATTCTCGCGGCGATCGTAGTTGAACGCGATCGTCTCGTTCGGCGTTGCGCTCTCGCGTTCGAACCGGGTGGTCTGCACGTGCGAGCTCTCGTTGCGTCCGTATCCGGTGCCGATCTTGGCCGCCGGTGCCGGCATTGACGCCGCGCCGGCCGAGTCGGCAGAGTTGGCAAGCGATTTGCGCATCGCGTCCACACGGCCTTCGGCGGCCGCATTACCGCCCGCCGCTTCCTGGCGCGCGGACGGCTCGGCGGCGGGGCTCGCCGCGAGCTTCGCGGGCGCATCCTTCCAGGCGATCGGCTGCGGCCGTTCGCGAAAGAAGGCGACGCCGATCACTCCGACGTTGTCCGGCCTTCCGGTGCGGGCGGCATAGGAATCCGGAAGCTCGGTGAAATAGAACGCGTTGATCGACGCGAGGTTCTTGCGCCAGCCGTTGATGTCGGTGCATTGGTAGGCGTTGAGCACGTACCCGGATTGCGCGGGGGATGCGGTCTCGCCCGAGACCACGTTGACGCCGTCCACGCTCGTCACGGCAAGCACGCGGGCGCCGGTGGTGTTGCACACGCGGATCGAATACTCCTGGCCGGGCGTCCCTTCGATCCAGTGACGTCCATCCTTTTCATAGATCGTCAATCCGCGTCCGTCGGCGCGAGTCATCACGTAGACGCTACCGAATTGCCCGGCAGCGGCCGGTGCCGCGTTGAGCGCTGCCGCAACCGCGAGCGCCACAGCGGCGATCGGCCAGCGCTGCGGCAAATGGGGGCGGCGCGGGCTGCCGGACGCCGGGTTGAATCTGCGGATGGAAGTCGCCATGTTCATGTCTCCTGGGTGTCGATGGTTACCAATACGAGTGACGGTGCCTGCGCGGTTGCCGTCGTCCCCCCGCGAAGGCGGGGACCCAGTGACGTCCGCCGAAAGACGCTGGGTCCCCGCTTTCGCGGGGACGACGATATCCGGACCACTCGTACTACTGTTAACGGACGCGGCGACCGAACGGGGTTAACCGCGGTTTCGACGGCTCGTCCGACTCCCCAAACGGCCGTTTCCCTCCGCGTGCCATAATTTGCCGATGCAGGAGGTCAGCCACGTTGCGGCACTCGTCACCGGGTCCGCCTTTTTGCTCGCCGCGGTCTTCGGGGCGGTGGCCGCGCGCGTCAATTTCTGCACGATGGGCGCGATCAGCGACGTCGTGAACTTCGGCGATGCGCGGCGGCTGCGAATGTGGGTGCTGGCGATCGCCGTCGCGGTAGCGGGCGCGGGCGTGCTGCAGGCCTCCGGGCAAGTCGACTTGTCGAAGACGCTCTACACCGGCAGCCGGGTCGCGTGGCTGTCGATGGCGCTCGGCGGATTCCTGTTCGGGTTCGGAATGACGCTCGCTTCGGGTTGCGGCAGCAAGACGCTGATCCGCATCGGCGGCGGTAACCTGAAATCGCTGATCGTGCTGGTGTTCGTCGCGATTTCCGCCTACATGACGTTGAAGGGCCTCTTCGCGCTGTGGCGGACCGTGGCGCTCGACCCGCTACGCTTCGACGTCGGCGCCATCGGCGCGAAGACCTCGGACCTGCCGTCGATCGTGGCGGCCCTTGGCGCTGGCGGTGCGGCGTTGCTTTGGGTTCCGTTCGCCTTCGCGGCGGGACTCGCCGCGTGGGTGTTCTCGAGCCGCGAGTTCCGCGCGACGAACGAGATGATCGTCGGCGGCATCATCATCGGCGCGGTGATCGTCGGCGGCTTCTACGTGTCGGGCCACCTCGGCTATCTCGCCGAGGACCCGGCGACGCTCGAGGAGAAATTCGTCGCGACCAATTCCGGGCGCGCCGAGTCGCTTTCCTTCGTCGCGCCGATCGCCTACCTGATGGAGCTCCTCACCTTCTGGACCGACCAGTCGCGCGTGATGACGTTCGGCATCGCCGGCGTGCTCGGCATGCTCGTCGGCTCCACGGCGATGGCGCTCGCGACGAAAACGTTTCGCTGGGAAGGCTTCACGACCACCGAGGATCTCGTCAACCACGTGGTTGGCGGCGTCCTGATGGGGTTCGGCGGGGTCACCGCGCTCGGCTGCACGATCGGACAGGGGCTCTCCGGCGTGTCTACGCTGGCGCTGGGCTCGTTCCTCGCGACCGGCGGAATCGTCGTCGGCTGCATCGCGGCGCTTCGCTACCAGTTGTGGCGGATCGAGCATACGGGATGATCGTCTTCGACCTCACCTGCGCGCACGGCCATCGCTTCGAAGGCTGGTTCGCCTCTGCCGACGATTTCGAGCAGCAATCGAAGGCTGTGCTCGTCCGCTGTCCGGTCTGCGACGACGCGAGCGTCGTGCGGTTGCCGTCGGCCAAGGTGCATGTCGGCCGCGCGACCGTCGACGCGCCCCGCGCGGCCGAGGAGCCCGACGCCGAAACCGCGATTGCGGGCTTTCCGGACGAACTCGTTCGCAAGCTGCGCGAGATCGTGCGCAATACCGAGAACGTCGGCACACGCTTTCCGGAAGAGGCGCGCAAGATCCACTACGAAGAGGCGCCCGGACGCCCGATTCGCGGCCACGCGTCCAAGGAAGAGGCCGAATCGCTGCGCGACGAAGGCATCGATTTCACGGCGCTGCCCCCGTTCCTGACGCGCGACCATCACTGAGCCTCGCCCGGTGCAGCCCGTTGAGGCGACCCGGCGCTTCGGTCTATAATGCGGGGCTTTCGGCGGGTCGTTAGCTCAGGTGGTAGAGCAGCGGACTTTTAATCCGTTGGTCGCTGGTTCGAGTCCAGCACGGCCTACCATTCAGGGCAACGCCGGATTCCAGCCGCGCCGCATTCGCAGTAAAATCTAAGCACGTCAAAGCGTTTTCGTGTCGGGTCGTTAGCTCAGCTGGTAGAGCAGCGGACTCTTAATCCGTTGGTCGTAGGTTCGATCCCTACACGGCCTACCAACA
>JBDTRG010000137.1:0-7454 GCA_039931775.1 Betaproteobacteria bacterium
CACGAGGCAAATCTGTGACGAGCGACAGGGACGAATTCTACCGCGACATCCTTGAGGGATTAGCCCTTTACACGGGGAGCGCATTGCAGCGCGATGTGCTCGCCACCCTTTCGCGGCACGACGAGCCGCTGCTCGGCGAGGCGCTCAACAAGAATCAGATGGCCAGCAAGATGTGGCTGGCGGACACGCTGTTCGACACCGCAGGTGGCGAATTCGGCGACGTCCTGATCCTCGGCGGGTGGTTCGGCGTTCTGGCGGCGGTCCTGCTTCACGATCCGCGGTTCACGATCGGCCGCGTAACGAGCCTCGACATCGACGCGCGGTGCGCCGACATCGCACTGTCCGTCAATGCGACGCACGTGCGCGCCGGCAGGTTCGCGGTACAAACCGGGGACATGCTGGAGCGCGACTATCCGGACGAATGCACAAGTGCGAGCGGTCCGCCGAACCTCGTCGTCAACACGAGCTGCGAGCACCTCGCCGAATTCGACCGGTGGTACGACAGGATTCCGGCGGGACAACTGCTTGCGCTCCAGTCCAACGACTATTTTTCGTGCGACGAGCACGTCAACTGCGTTCCCGATCTTGCGGCATTTCGGTCGCAGACGTCGATGCGCAACGTGCTGTTTGCCGGCGAACGCAAACTGCGTCGCTACACCCGGTTCATGTTGATCGGCCGAAAGTAGTCGTCGCCGTCGCGGACGCGGCAAACACCGCTTGCACGTCGAGCCACAGCGCACCGCCCTTGCGCGTGCGTTCCAGGAGATCCGGCATGAATCGCCATCCGGCGGCGTCCATGTCGAGATGATGGGTGAGGATTCCGGTCGGTTCGATGGCGTCGACGCTTTCGTTCCGGCGCGCGCGCAGGTGTAAAAGCAGGCATTCGATCGCGGCATCGGTACCGACGAATGCACGATTGCTGCGCCATGCGATGAGATCGACATGGGTGTTGCACTGCACGAGGCTCGGAACCGGATGAATCGCGCCGCGCGGACCGAGCGTCGACAGGCCGAGAAATCCGATTCCGGGCAGGCGCTCGATCACTTCCACAGCGATGCGGTTCCATGGCGGGACCAGCACGGCGGCGAAACGGCCGCCGAATCCGCGGCGCAGCATACCCTGCCCGAATTGCAGTTCGTCGAGCGTCAAGCTCAACGGCCGATGGGTTCCCAGTTCGCGTTTGCGCTCCAAGGGCAGCGCGTGATTCGCATGAGCGTAGCCGTGCTGGATGACCGTGGCCCGTGGCGATCGCATCACGACGTCGACGAGATCCGGCGCGAGGGATGCCGGAATGGACGCGAGTGCCACCGGCACGTCCTGCGCCGCCGCGATCGCCAGCAGCTGTCGCAATGCGGGCGTGTCGCGGCACGCGTCGTCGTCGCGGCACCATAGCGTCGGCTGTCGGCCCGCGGCACGCCACGCATCGAGTTCGTCGTCGAGGCGATGCCAGGCCGTCACGATGTCGCGCCTTTGTCGCGGGAAGACGCCGACGCCGACATTCCACGGATCAACATCGCCGAACGCGCGGCGCCGCCGCAGTCGAAATCCCAGCGCCCCCAGCTCTCGCGCGACCCGGCGGCGTCGATCGCTCGAGCCAGCGCGGCGGCCGACAGGTCATCCTCGTCGACGACGACCGCAAGGTTCAGCTCGCGCAACCGACCGGCCCTCGCGACCTGTTCGGTTTCGCCATGTTCAGCGTAGGGAACGAGCACCGGGTGGGCGCCGCTGCGAACGACATCGAGCACCGTGTTGTAGCCCGCCTGCGAAACGGAGATGAACGCCGCGCTCAACAGCGCCGAAAAGTCCGCGCGAGCGCGTTCGACGATCACGTCGCCGCCGCCATTCTGTACAAGCCCCTGCATTTCATGGTCCGAAACGTTCGCTCCGACCAGCAGACGCCATGGGTTGTCCCGGTAGGCCGACTGGCGCCGCGCCGCCAGGGCAGCCGCAAGAAGGCGCATGCCTACCGCGCCTCCGCCCGCCGACACGACGATCTCGCGCCGAACTCCGGAAAACGGCGACGGCGGTGCATCCGCGGCGACCACGAACCCGGTATGGTGCCAAGGCAATCCGAGGCTTGCTGCCTGCGGAAACGTTTCGTCGAACTTCGCAAACCGGGCGTCGCCATGCACGAGGATCGCGTCGAACCCGCGTTGCGCCAACGCCAGCATTTCCTCCTCGCGTTTCGCCTTCTGCCGACGTTGCAGGATATCCCTCACCGACGAGACCACGATCGGGCGAGGACGCGCGGCGTCGATCCGGTCGAGCAGCGGCAGCAGCTCGAAGTGCATCGCGCGGCGGCCGAATGGAAAGGTTTCGAAGACGACCACCTCGGGTGCCACGGATTCGAATTCGGCGATGAGCAAGTCGCGCCGACGATGGCGGTACGCCTCGTCGATCGGCCCGCCGTCGACACCGCGCAGCACTTTCATTCCCGGGTCGTCTGCGTAGATCGGCGGCAATTGGACCGTCCGCACGCCGCTCGGCGGGCGCCCTAAGATCGGGCGTCCCCCGCACACGAGATGAACGTTGAACCCGTCGCCTGCGAGCGCTTCGGCAACGCAGCGCGCCCGCATCAGGTGGCCGATGCCCAGCAGATGCTGGACATAGAACAGGACGGAAGGCATGGGCGAGCGCGGCGGACCGGTTCCAGGGGCCGCGCCAGGGATTTCGACCGGTCAGACCCCGGCCACGTGCGCCTTCGCGAACGTGGCCCCGCCCGCGTGGTCCGCGACCAGGTCCGTGATCACCGAGAGCCCGTCCAGCATCTGTGCGGCCCCGCGTTCCGACGGCGCCGGCTGCGTCGCCAGGCCGCGGAGTGCGGTGGCCATTGCCGCCGGATCGTGGGTTCCTTCCGGGTCGAGCATGCGAACGAGACCGAGCGCGCTCGCGCGCCGCGCGCGCAGCAGCTGCTCGCGGCGCGGCTTGACGCGGGGAATCAGGATCGCACGCTTGTCGAGCGACAGGATTTCGCAGAACGTGTTGTAACCGGCCATCGCGACCACACCGACGGCGCCGTCCATCAGCACCTCGACGTGCGCGTCGAAGGTCACGACGTCGATCCGACCGATGCGACTGGCGCGCTCTCGAAACAGGCGCTGCATCGCGGCCGGCATGAACGGGCCCAGTACGACGACCGCGGCCAACGGAATCGTCGGATCATGCTCGTAGGCGCGCAACACCCAGTCGACGACCGACATGCCGTCGTCGCCGCCACCCACCGTCACCAGCACATAAGGCTTCCCGCCGACCGGTACCGCCGGCGCTCCCGTCAGCACGGGCACCGAGCGCTTGAGGTAGCCGGTGTAGACGATCTTGCGGCGCACCGCTGCCGGGCAGCGGACGCCTTCGAGCGGATCGGCAAACCGCTCGAGACCGTAGACCCATATCTCGTCGTAGAGGTGCTCGAGCGCCGGGAGCACTTGCTTGCGCTCCCATTCCTGGATCAGAAGCTGCGGCTCGTCCATGATGTCGCGCAAGCCAAGCACGAGGGTCGTCCCCATCGCTTTCAGCATTTCCAGCGTGGCCACCACCTCGCCCTTGAGCCCCAGCGGCTCCTTGTCGACAAGGAACAGGTCGGGCCGGAAACTGAGAGCGGTCTGCCGGATGATCGCGGCGCGCATCTCCATCGTCTGCTCGACGTCGATGTGCAGGCCCAGCGATTGATACTCGCCGTCGTGCAGCTTGATGACGCCTGGAATGCGCACGAAGTCGACCCGAGCGCGAAAGTCGAAGCTGCCGATGATCGGCGACCCGGACAGGATCAGGATCGACAAGCCCTTGAAGCGGTCGACCAGCGCATGGGCGATCGCACGGCAGCGGCGCAGGTGGCCGAGGCCAAAGCTGTCATGGCTGTAGATCAGGATGCGTGCGTCGTTGAGTCTTTCGACCATGCTCACCGCCCTGTACCCACGGAATCCGGAGCGGGCCCCATCGCTTCGGGGTCCCCTGCGCCAAAGCGGGCATTATCCACGACTACGGGGTCGTGTACGATCCTTGAATGGGTTCGCTCACCGGCTACGATGAACCGCGCGGTCCGGCGACTCCCGGCCCGCCTTTTTACCATCGCAGGGCGCGTGGAATCGATGAAAATCGATGAATTCGGTCGAAAATCCTGCCCAAAGCCCATCCGACCCGGCATTCAATGATCCGCGACGCCAAATACCAGGCCAAATTGCCGTTCCGGGCGCGCGGACACGCTGAGCTGGTGGACCGGGTCGGCGGCATATTCGCGGACATCGACGAGCGCCTTGAGCACCGGGAGCGCGTTCGTGTCCTCGAGCTCGGGTGCGGCTTCGGAACGGTCCTCCTCGAGCTTCTCGAGCGATACGGCGCGCGCGCCGAAGTTCACGGCATCAATCGCGAACATAACGACGGCAATATCGATATCTTCCGGCGCAACGGTCTGGAACGCGGGCTGATCGCGCCCGATGCGCCGCTCGACCATCCGATGCCGGCGATCACCTACACCGACGTCGCGGAGGGCCTGCCGTTTGCGGACGGCCACTTCGACATCATCTACAGCCAGGTCGCGTGGCGTTATTTCGGCAACAAGATCGGCGTGTTGCGCGAAGTCAGTCGCGTTCTGCGCGACGATGGGCTGGCGAAGCTCGACGCCGAGGAACTCCGCCCGGGCATCCCGTCCGAGTACCAACGACTGATCGAGATCTGGGACCAGGGCCTGCTCGTCCCGCTCGGCACCTACCTGGCTCGATTCGGCATGGCCTTCGTGGCCTCGGTCGAAGGCGAGTTCCTGCCCTTCGTCAAATCGCCAGACTTCGGCGTCGACCTCGAACTCGTGCAGCAGATCGATCTCAGCAGGATCAACGCACGTTGGGACGGGATCAAGTGCGTCTACCGGCTCGTGCCGCCTACCTGAGCCACCGCGCCGGCGAAGTCCGCTGACCGAAGGGCCCCGCGCGATCGGCAGCGCGGCGGACTCCGGCGACCCGGCTAGCGTCAATTCCTAGGGCGATCCAAAGACCTCGGCGGTGTCGACCGACGGGTTGCCTGAGTCGTCCTCGTCGGAACTCGCCGAGCTTCCCGATTTGCCGCCGGTGACGAGAACCCCGGTGACGTTGCCCGCCGCGTCCCTGAGCGCGGTCGCCGTGTGCCACGAGCGCCCGGTCGACATAGGCACCGACGGCGCAAACGGCGGGTAGATGTCCGCGGCAGCGAGCGGTGCGCCAGTGGCCGATGGCGATGTCTTGCCGCGCCCACCCGCAGCGAGCACGCGGCCATTCGGAAGTTCGGTCAGCTGAAGCGCCTTGCGAGCGGGTGTGAGGACGCCCAGCCCCGTATTGCTCCAGGTGCCGGTAGCGACGTCGTAGATCTCCGCACTCGCAAGATTGGATGTTCCGTCCGTGCCGCCTGCGATGAGGATCTTGGCCGCACCTGATGGGGTCGTGAAGGCCACGGCGTCGTGCTTCACGCGCGCCGAGATTCCGCCCTGCGAGGGAGTGCAGGCCGTCGCGGTGCAGAGCTGCCAGGTTGCCAGAGTCACCGTCGGGCCCTTGCCCGTGGCGTTGCGGCCACCGACGATCAGCACCTTGCCGAAATTCGGGCCGCTGGTGAGAAGGGTCGCCGTGTGCCGCTCCCGTCCGGTGTCCATCGTCGGGCCGTTGGTGAATTTTCCGTTGGCCGGGTTGAAGATCAACGTCGTGTTGTACGACTTGTCCGGTCCGTTCACGCCGCCCACAATGAGCACTCGTCCGTCGGGCAGCAGCGTCGCCGAGTGGAACGTCCGATTCGACGGTGGCGCCCCGAACGACGTCCATTTCTGGGTGGCCGGCGTGAAAACGTCGACTTTGTCGTTGCCCCCGCCGATGACCACCACACGGCCATCCTGCAGAAGCGTCGCCGTGTGGTCGACCGATTTGCCGTCGAGCTTGCCCGATGCCGTGAACTTGCGAGTGACCGGGTCGTAGAGCTCCGTCGTATCCAGGGCCTTTCCGTTCGCGTCCAAGCCGCCGGTGATCAGCACCTTGCCGGCCATCGGACCGGTTTCAAAACGCGTTGCCGTATGGTGCGAACGCGGCACGGTCATCTTGCCGGCGGTCGGCGTCCAGACATTGGCGGTATTGATCTGGAACGACTGCGCGACGGGCGTGGCGGCATTGTAGTTGCCGGTCGGTCCATCATCCGCTCGGCTCGCCGTGATCGTGCAGGTGCCCGTCGAATTCAGCGTCAGCGTCGCGGAGGTCGTTCCGGACGGCGCGAGGGTCCCGACCGACACCGTGCAAATTGCGGTGTTCGCAGTCGCGAAACTCACCAAGAGTTGCGTCGCTACCGTGCCGGACTTCGCCGTCGCGGAAATCGTGAACGGTGCCAATCCTAGCGACTTGTCGCCGATCGACGGGAAGTCGATCGCTTGCGCAGCCTTCTTGATCGTCACGATCTGCTGAGCTTCGCCCTTGAGGTAGCTGGCATTCGCCGCCTGGGTCGCCACGATGATGCAGTTCCCGGCCGACTTCATCGTCACGGTCGAGCCGTTGGTGTCACCCGTCGTGCAGACGCTTTGCGTGTTCGAGGTGAATACCACCGAAATGCCCGACGCGGTTCCGGTTGCGCTGACCAGGAACGTTCCGGTGCCGCCGGCGACAAAGGTGGGTTGCGGCGAAATCGGCGGGAACGTGACGGTTTGCGTTGCCGGGTTGACCGTGAAGCCCTGGCTCACGGGAGGCGCAGCGCCGTAGCTCGCGTCGCCAGGCTGCGTCGCCGTGATCGTACAGCTGCCGCCCGCAATGATCGTCACCGTGGTTCCGGTCACCGTGCACACCAACGGCGTTCCCGAAGCAAACGCTACGGTAAGGCCGCTCGACGCGGTGGCTGTGACCGCGAACGGCGGATTGCCAAAGGTCTTCGCGCCGAGTGCTGCGAACGTGATGGTCTGCGTCGCCGCGGTGACCGCGAAGCTCTGGCTCACCGGGGGCGCGGCGCTGTAGGTCGGATTGCCCGCCTGCGTCGCATTGATGGTGCAGGTGCCTGCTGCAACGATCGTCACCGTGCTGCCGCTCACCGTGCACACCGGCAGTGTCCCCGACGCGAACGCGACCGTGAGCCCGCTCGACGCGCTCGCGCTGAGCGCGAACGGCGGACTGCCAATCGCCTTCGCGGTCAGCGCGCCGAACGTGATGCTCTGCGCCGCAGGGTTGACGATGAAGGGCTGGCTCACCGGGCTGGCCGCACTGTAATTCGCATTGCCTGGCTGGGTCGCCGTGATCGTACAGCCGCCACCCGCCAAAATCGTCACCGTGGTGCCACTCACCGTGCAAACCGACGGCGTCCCCGATGCGAACACTACGGCGAGACCGCTCGACGCGGTCGCACTGACCGCGAACGGTGCAACACCAAACGTCTTCGCATTCAGCGCGTTGAACGTGATGTTCTGTGCCGCCGGGCCGACCGGGAAGCTTTGGCTCACCGGGCTCGCGGCGCTGTAGGTCGCGTTGCCC
>JBDTRG010000138.1:0-15058 GCA_039931775.1 Betaproteobacteria bacterium
GGATACCGGCGTGGTCAGGGCGTAAAATAGCGCTCGATCTGGATGTGCCTGCCGCCCGGCAGGTCGACATTCGCTGTTGTCGGCGACGTGAAGGTGATGGTCGTCTGCCCGTCGTTGCCCACGATCGAGGGTCCCCGATACGCGCAAGAGATGCACTGGCCGCCCGTGTATTTGTCGAGGGTGGCCGTCAGCACGTTTCCGCTAACCACACCCGCTGCCAGGTACCACTGCGCCGCGCCGCCCGCCAGGTACGAATAGACTTGCATGAGCAGGATCCCGCCCTGGAAGTCCAGCGCGTAGCCAGAACCGGATTCAGCCGGGTTCCACCAGACGCCACCGACAGGCGTGATGCCCGTCGGGGCACCGGCGGGAGGCTGGAAGTAGCGCTGAATCTGGAACTGGCGTCCACCGGGTAGCGTGACGTTGGCGGTGGTCGGCGACGTGAACACCATGGTCACCTGTCCGTCGTTGCCGGCGAGCGTTGGCCCCTGATACCCGCAGGAGATGCACTGACCGCCGACATACTTGTCGAGCGTGGCCGAGAACGTGTTGCCGATCACGGGTCCTGCGGCGAGATACCACTGCGCCGGACCGCCGGCCAAATACGAGTAGATCTGCACGAGCAGTACGCCGTCCTTGAAGTCCAAGCCATATCCGGAACCGGATTCGTTCGGGTTCCACCAGACGCCAGGGACTATGTAGCTTGTGCCATCTCCTGCGGCGATACTGACACTTGCGGTGCGAATGGTGGTGTTTCCGTTCGACCCGATGCCCCTGTAGGTCCAGGTGTCGGTGCCGGATTGCCCGGCGAAAGGCGTGTAGGTGACGAACGAAGGTTTTTCGAAGCCGGTGCCCCATTGGTACCGGACAACACCCTTTGTGGGTGCGGTGACGGTTTCAATACTCTCAATTATCTTCAAAAATGCGTTGTCTCGGGATATCGCCACCTTGATGTCATAGAGAGGGATCACCGTTCCAGGAGAGTCATGCTCAACCGGTTCCAAGGTGATTGTCGGTTTGATACTGTCCAAGTACGTGGCAACGCTGATATGGTCCGCAGGAGACCCGGAGGCTCCCATGCCTAAAGCATTGACCGTCTCAATGATTGCCGCGTTGCCTGCCGCGTTGTAAACAAGCCCTAGCGGATGGATCACATTATTGTGACAGCCGGAGCAAAGAGAAGCGAAAAGCTCGGCACTCGCTTGTGCCGGCGAACTGGCGCCCAGCAGCAGCATTGAACCCGAAGCAATAGTCGCCAGAGTGCGCAGGGTCAGGAGCATCGACCGCGCAAGCCGCGGCACATACGCGAACCACAGGAAGTGACACACGGGCCCCCCTAATGTCGGATTCGACCTGAACGACGCTCCGGGTACGACATGTACCCCGGGCTAGCGCAATGCTTCAGTGCGAGCGCCAAGGCTAGCGGTCCCTTTTGCCGCATGGCGCAAATGTAACAATGTAATTGCGGAGACGCCATACCCCGCCCCTGCCGGTCGTGCAGCCAACAAATTCGAGCACAATGATCAACCTCAGGCCTGCGAGGGCGCCGCGACGCTCTCGGGCGATACTCGAGGCTGACGGAACTGACTCGACTGCCGTACCCTTGGGAGCGTTGCAACGGTCCCGAACGTCCCGTGTAGTTCCACCCCCTGTCCGATCGATTCTTCACGAGGCTCACGCATGAAAGTGTTTCGAACCCTCGGCGCGCTGTTGTCGACCATAGCGATGATGGCGCCCATCCCGGCGTTCGCGCAGGACTATCCGACGAAACCGATTCGCCTTCTGGTTCCCTACCCCACCGCCGGCACGACCGATCCGCTTTCGCGCATGCTCGGCGAAGCGCTCGGCAAGGCGCTCGGGCAGCCGGTGATCGTCGAGAACAAGCCGGGGGCGAACGGCAACATCGGAACCGCCGAGGCGGTGAAAGCGGCACCGGACGGCTATACGCTCGTCGTCGTGTCGTCGGGCACGCTCGCCACCAATCCGGCGTTGTACAAGTCGATGCCTTTCGACGTGAAAAAGGATCTGGTGCCGATCGCGACGTTCTCGTCGGTGCCCAATATCCTCGTCGTGAATCCGAAAGTTCCCGCGGCGACGCTCGCCGAGTTCACCGCCTACGTCAAGGCGAATCCGGGCAAGGTCAACTTCGGAAGTTCCGGCAACGGCAGCTCGATGCATCTCGCCGGCGAGCTCTATCGCAAGATGAGCGGCACGCAGATGACCCACGTGCCATACACGCAACTCGCGCAAGGCACGTCGGACCTTCTGTCGGGCGAGATCCAGTCGATGTTCCAGCTGGTGCCGGGCATTTCGCAGCACGTCAAGGCGGGCACGGTACGGGCCATCGCCGTGCTCGGCCCGCGTCGCAACCCTGCACTGCCCAACGTGCCGACCAGCGCCGAAGCCGGTATGCCGGGCCTCGAATCGTCGAGCTGGCTCGGCTTGATGGCGCCGGCGGGGACTCCGAAGTCGATTGTCGACAAGCTGAATCGCGAAGTGAACACGATTCTGAAGAATCCGGATTTCGCCAAGCGCTACAACGATCTCGGCGCCGAAACGCTCACTGGTACGCCGGAAGACTTCGCCAGGTATCTCGATGCCGAAACCAGGAAATGGGGCGAGGTCGTGCAATTTTCCGGGGCGAAGATCGACTGACGCGCCGGCGGCGGCGCTTCGATGAATATCGCGATACTGGGCGCCGGGAGCATCGCGCTCGCGAACGCCGCGCTGCTCGCCGACGGCGGGCATCGGGTCACGCTGTGGTCACCATCGGGCAAGGGCACGGCGTCGCTGGGCCACGATTTCACGCTCAACTTTTCCGGGGCGGCAACCGGGCGCGCGATCGTGCATGCCGAGGCCGACGTCGGCGCAGCGATCAGCGGCGCGGAAGTCGTCGTCATCTCGGTGCCGGCCTACGGCCACAAGGCGGTGATGGACGCCGTCGCGCCGCACCTCACGCCGGCGCAGGTCGTGTTCGTGATGCCCATGCTGTCGCTCACGTCGCTGTACCTGTCGAAGCTCCTGTGCGCGCGCGGGGTCGCCGTGCCGATCGTGAGCTTCGGCACGACCGTGATGACCGCGCGCAGAAAAGGCCCGGCGGACGTGCAGCTGCTGTCGATCCGCAGCAAGCTCGACCTCGCCGCGTTGCCCGAGCGATCCACCGACGAGGGGATGCGCATCGCGACCGCGCTCTACGGCGAGCGATTTAACGCGCAGACCGACACGCTGGCGGTGTCGATGGTGAACGTCAATCCGATTTCGCATGTGCCGCTGGCGCTCGCCAACCTCACCCGTATCGAAAAAGGCGAAGTCTGGACCCAGTACGACAACATGGCCGGCGGTGTGGCAAGAATGATCGTCGCGGTGGATCGCGAACGCTTGAACGTCGCGGCGGCCTTCGGCCTCGACGTGCGCAGCATCGAGGAACACTTTCACTACTCGTTCGGCGTCCCGATGGCCGATCTCGGCACCCAGTCGCTCGCCGTGCACAACGGTGTCGGCAGCCCGGTCGGGCCTGTGTCGCTGTCGTCGCGATATTTCACCGAGGACGTGCCGTACGGGCTCGCGTTCTACGCGGCGATGGGCCGCATGACGGGTACGCGAACGCCCTGTACCGACGCCTGCATCACGCTCGCGTCGACGGCGTGCGGTCGGGACTTCGCGAACGAAAACGCGATGATCGGCGCATTGGGACTCGACCGCGCGTCGCCGGAGGAATTGCTGGCGCTGGCGCGCAACGGCTACGGCCGGACTTGAATCCCCGTCCCTAGGCGGTCCCGCCCACCGTCAATCCGTCGATCTTTAGCGTCGGTTGACCGACGCCGACCGGAACGCTCTGCCCATCCTTGCCGCAGGTACCGACCCCGCTGTCCATTTCCATGTCGTTGCCGACCATCGACACGCGCGTCAGCGCATCGGGACCGTTGCCGATCAGCGTGGCACCCTTGACCGCGTAGGCGAGCTTCCCGTTCTCGATCTTCCACGCTTCGGCGGCGGAGAAAACGAACTTGCCGCTGGTGATGTCGACCTGCCCCCCGCCGAAATTCGCTGCGTAGAGGCCATCCTTCACGGACGCGATGATCTCTTCGGGATCGTGGCCGCCGGCAAGCATGATGGTGTTGGTCATCCTCGGCATCGGCAGGTGCGCGAACGACTCGCGGCGCCCGTTGCCGGTCGAGGCAACGCCCATCAGCCTCGCGTTGAGCTGGTCCTGCATGTAGCCCTTGAGGATGCCGTCGTCGATCAGCACCGTGCGCTGCGTCGGATTGCCCTCGTCGTCGATGTTGAGCGAACCGCGCCGCCGGTCGATGGTGCCGTCGTCGACGACCGTGATTCCCTTTGCCGCGACGCGCTCGCCGACGCGACCCGAGAACGCGCTCGTCCCCTTGCGATTGAAGTCGCCCTCGAGCCCGTGGCCGATCGCCTCGTGCAGCAGGATGCCCGGCCAGCCGTGGCCAAGCACCACTGTCATCGTCCCTGCGGGCGCGTCCCGCGCGCCGAGATTGAGCAGCGCCTGCGCGACGGCTTTCGCCGCATACGACTCGAGCACGGCGTCGGTGAAATAACCGTAATCGAAGCGGCCTCCGCCACCTGCGTGTCCCTGCTCGCGGTGCCCGCCCTCCTCGACGATCACAGTCAGCGACACGCGCACCAGCGGACGGACGTCGGCGGCGAGCAGCCCGTCGCTGCGTGCGATCAGCACCGCCTCGTACTCGCCGGCGAGCGACGCCATCACCTGCGCGACGCGAGGATCGCGAGCGCGCGCCATGCCTTCGAGCCGCTCGAGCAATGCGACCTTCGCATCCTCCGGTAGCGACGCGACCGGATCCTCGGGCAGATAGAGCGAACGCGCGGTACCCACCCTGTCGATCGCAGCGACCGCCGATTGGCCCTGCCGTCCGATCGCACGGACGGCCCCCGCCGCCTCGTTCAACGCCTTGGCCGTGACGTCGTCCGAATACGCGAACGCCTGCTTGTCGCCATGGACCGCCCGGATGCCCACGCCGCGGTCGATGTTGAACGAGCCGGCCTTGACGATGCCCTCCTCGAGGCTCCAGCTCTCCATCCGCGAATACTGGAAATAGAGGTCGGCGAAATCCACGTCGTGCGTGTGGATCGAGGCGAGGACGCGCGAAAGCTCGGCGTCATCGAGCCCGGCCGGCTCGAGGAGCAGGCGCCGCGAGTCGGCCAGCAGCGCCGAATTGACGGGAGGAACGGAGAGATCGGTCACGAAATATCCTTTGAGGGGGCCGCCGCGCGAACGGGAAGCGGCCACGAATACCGCCATTGTCGACGCTTACCGGCCATCGGGGCAAGCGCACGGGCCGATTCAACCGGCGGCAGGCACACCCTTGCCGAGATACGTCGCGGCAACGCGCGGATTCGCCGCAAGCTCCGCGCTCTTCCCTTCGATCGCCAGCTCGCCGGTTTCGAGCACGTAGCCGTAGTCGGAAACCTGCAGCGCGGCCCGCGCGTTCTGCTCGACCAGGAGGATCGAAACGCCGGACGCGCGCAGTTCGCCGATTATGTTGAAGATCTCGCGGACGATGAGCGGCGCCAATCCGAGCGACGGCTCGTCCAGCATCAGAAGCCGTGGCTTGCCCATCAATGCGCGCCCCATCGCGAGCATTTGCCGCTCGCCGCCCGAGAGCGTGCCGGCGAGCTGGTGGCGACGCTCCTCGAGGCGCGGGAACCGCTGGTATACCTCCGTGAGCGTCGCGCGCCAGCCGCGCTCGCCGCTGCGCGCGCGCTGAAAACCGCCGAGCTCCAGATTGTCCGCGACGCTCATCGCCGCGAAAAGCTCGCGCCGTTCCGGGACCAGGATGAGGCCGCGTGCCACGCGTTGCTCCACCGACAGGCGATCGGCCGGCGCGCCCTGGTACGCGAGCTCGCCCCTGGACGGCAGCAATCCCATCAGCGCGGCGAGGAGCGTCGTCTTGCCGGCGCCGTTCGGCCCGATCACCGAGACGATCGTGCCCGGCGCGACGATCAGCGAAAGGTCGTGCACCGCCTCGACCTTGCCGTACGAGACGTGGAGGTGGGCAACCTCGAGCAGTGCGGCGCCGTCCCTGCCCGGCATCAGACCACCCCACCCAGATACGCTTCGAGCACGACCGGATCGCGCTGGATGTCCGCGGGCAGCCCTTCGGCGAGCTTTTCTCCAAAATCCATCACGACGAGGCGGTCGGTGAGCCCCATCACGAACTCCATGTCGTGTTCGACCAGCAGCACGGTCATGCCGTCGCCCTTCAACTGGCGCAAGAGCTTGGCGAGCTCCTGCTTCTCGAGAAAGCGCAGGCCGGCAGCAGGCTCGTCGAGCAGCAGCAACGCCGGATCGGACGCCAAAGCGCGCGCGATCTCGACGATCCGCTGCTTGCCGAGCGGCAGGCTGCCGGCGGTATCGTGGAGGTGCGCGGCGAGCCCGACCCGAGCGATCGCGCGCGCCGCCTCGGCCATCGTGCGCGCTTCCTCCGCGCGATCGAGCCGGAGCGCCGCCTTGACCACACCCGAGCCGCCGCGCAGATAGGCGCCCAGCGCCACGTTGTCCAGCACCGTCATCCGCGGCACGAGCTTTACGTGCTGGAACGTGCGGCCGATGCCGCGGCGCGCTATTTCGAAGGGACGGCAGGCGATGATCGACTCGCCGCGCAGCAGCACCTCGCCGGACGTCAGCGGAAGCGCGCCGGAGATCAGGTTGAACATCGTGCTCTTGCCGGCGCCGTTCGGTCCGATGAGACCGAGGATCTCGCCCGGCGCGATCGAGAACGAGAGGTCATTGACCGCAACGAGTCCACCGAACACCTTGCGCGCCTTGCGGACCTCGAGCAGCGGATTGGCGGCGCTCGCCCGGCTGCGCGCAGGCAGCGGGTGCGCATCGGGTACCGGCGACGGCGGCGACGGCGGCAGGAGCTGCGCGATCCACGGCCAGACGCCTTCGCGCGCACGCTGCAGCAGCACGACCATCAACACGCCGAACACGACGATCTCGAAATTGCCGCTCTTGCCGAGGAGCGTGGGCAACACGTCCTGCAACACCTGTTTCGAGAGCGTGATCAGCGTCGCGCCGACGACGGCACCCCACACACTGCCCGCACCGCCGACGACGGCCATGAACAGGTACTCGATCCCCTGGTTGATGTAGAACGGCGTCGGATTCACGAATCGCTGCAGGTGGGCGTAGAGCCACCCGGAGATACACGCAAGCAATGCTGCATAGACGAACGCGACGATTTTGAGTCGCGCGCCGTCGACGCCGAACGCCTCCGCCATGTCGATGTGACCGCGAAGCGCGCGGATGGCGCGTCCCGGCCGGGAGTCCAGCAAGTTGGCCGTGGCCCAGAGTGCCGCGAGCGCAATCGCCCAGATCAGGAAGTAGTAGTAGCGCTCGTCGCGCAATTCCAGCCCGAAGAGCCTGAGCGACGGGATGCCGGTGAGACCCGTGTGGCCCCCGAGGAACTCGACGCCGCCAAAAAGGTAATACAGCGAAAGGCCCCAGGCGATCGTGGCGAGCGGCAGGTAGTGGCCCTTCATCCGCAGCGTGATGAACCCGAGAAAAAGGGCCAGCACCAGCGTAATCCCCAGGCCGACGACGAGCGTTATCCATGGCGACATCGCGTACTGCGTCGTCAGGACGGCCGTCGCATAGGCACCGATGCCGACGAAGGCGGCCTGCCCGAACGACGTCTGCCCGGCGACGCCGGTCAACAGCACCAAACCGAGTGCGACGATGCTGTACAGGCCTATGTAGTTGCCGAGCGTCACCCAGAACTGCGGTGCGAACAGCGGCACGCCGACGAGCACCGCGACGAACGCGACGTAGCCGAGCGCACGGAACGGCAGCCGGGGCCCCCCGCTCATTCGTCCGTTTCCTCATGGTGATGCGTGGTCAGACTGCGCCACAGCAGCACCGGAATGATCAGCGTGAAGACGATCACCTCCTTGAAGCCGCTCGCCCAGTACGCCGCGAACGACTCGAGCAGCCCGACGGAGAGCGCGCCGGCCGCCGCGAGCGGATAGCTGACGAGGCCGCCGATGATCGCCCCGACGAATCCCTTGAGGCTCACCAGGAATCCCGAATCGTAGTAGATCGTCGAGATCGGCCCGATCAGAACGCCCGAGAACGCGCAAAGCAGTGCGGCCAGCGTGAAGGTGATCGAGCCCGCGAGGTCCGGCGCGATACCGACGAGCCGGGCGCCGACGCGGTTCAGCGCCGTGGCGCGCAGCGCCTTGCCATAGAGCGTGTGGCCGAAGAACAGGTAGAGCGCGAATATGAGCACGACGCTCGTCATCACGACCAGCAGGCTTTGCGCGCTGACGTTGATGCCGCCGACGCTGAACGACTCCGACGTGAACGCCGGCGTCCGCGATCCTTCGGCACCGAAGAACCAGAGTCCCAGTCCGGTCAACGCGAAGTGCACGCCGACCGAGACGATCAGCAGCACCAGCACGCTGGCCTCGGCCAACGGTTGATAGGCGACGCGATAAAGGAGCGGGCCGAGCGCGGTGACGAGCGCCAGCGTCAGCAGGATCTGCGCCCAGAACGGGAGCTCCGGCGTCGCGAGCCATGCGCCGATCCCGGCGATGGCCATCGGAATGCCCAGCCAGATCGCGAGCTGGCGCGGTATCCGCCGCGGTTCACCGCGACGCAGGCAGGTGGCCACTTCCATGGCACCGGCGAGCGCGGCCATGCCGACCAGCAGGCCCAGCGTGCCGGGGGGTTTGCCAAGCTGCAGCCCTGCGAGCGTCAACGTTCCGAACGCCACGAACTCGCCCGACGGGATCCAGATCACGCGGGTGACGGCGAACACCAGGACCAGCGCCAGCGCGAGCAGCGCGTAGACGGCGCCGTTGGTGATGCCGTCCTGCACCAGCAGCGCCGCGATCGTCAGGTCCATCGGGAATTGCCGAACCTCAGCGTGACCGCCGCCTGCGTCCGTGCCGTGTCACACGTTTCGTCGATCCTCGACTATTTCGCCAGCACCCACTTGCCGTTTTCGATCTTGATCATCATCCGCGCGCGATTGTCGAGGCCGTTGTGCTCCGTCGCCGTCATCGTGTAGACGCCGTGCGTGGCGACGAGCTCCTTCGTGTTCTCGAGCGCGTCGCGCAACGCCGCCCGGAATTCCTTCGTGCCCGGCTTGGCCTTCTTGAGCGCCTCGGGAATCGCCCGCGCCAGCAGCAGATACGCATCCCACGCATGACCACCGAACGTCGTGCGCGAATCCTTGCCGTATTTCGCCTCGTACTTGCCGATGTACTCGGCAGCGGTCTTCTTCAGCGGATTCGAATCGGGAAGCTGCTCGAACACCAGCATCGGGCCGATCGGCAGGATCGTGCCGTTGCCGTCCTTGCCGACGACGCGCAGGAAGTCGGGATTGGCGACACCGTGCGTCTGGTAGATCTTGCCCTTGTAGCCGCGCGCCACGAGCTCCTTCTGCGGCGTCGCGCCAGGCGTGCCGGCGGCGGCGATCAGGATCGCGTCCGGATGGGCGGCGACGAGCTTTAGCACCTGGCCCGTCACCGAGGCGTCGGTGCGGTTGTACTTCTCCTCGCCGACGAGCTTGATGCCGGCGGTGGCCGCCGAGCGCCTGATCTCGCCAAGCCAGCCGTCGCCGTATCCGTCGGCGAAGCCGATGTAGCCCATCGTCTTGACGCCGTTCGCCTTCATGTGGATCGCGATCGCGTCCGCCATCAGCGAGTCGTTCTGCGGTGTCTTGAACACCCAATGCGTTTTCGGATTGGCGGGATCGACGATGCGCGCGGACGCCGCCATCGAGATCATCGGCGTCTCCGCGTCGGCGACGACGTCGACCATCGCTAGGGAGTTCGGCGTGATCGTCGAGCCGACGATCACGTCGACCTTGTCCTCCGAGATCAGCTTCTTCGTGTTGGTGACGGCCTTGGTCGTGTCGGAACCGTCGTCGAGGACGATCCAGTGGATCTTTTCGCCGCCGATGGTCGTGGGCAGGAGCTCGAACGTGTTCTTCTCGGGAATGCCGAGCGAGGCTGCGGGGCCGGTGGCGGACAGCGTGACCCCGACCGTGATATCCGCTTGTGCGGAACCGGCGGCAGCGAGGGCGAGTGCCGCGGCAAGCGCGGGCAGCAGTTTGCGGTGAAGCATCGGATGACCTCCTGTGGTTGAGCGTTGGGGAGCACACGCGGCCTTCGGCGACGGCCGTCTTTCCTGCGCGCCCGGCAAGGAATTACTTCTTGAGGGCGTCGCGGATCTCGCGCAGCAGCAGCACGTCCTCAGGCGTCGGTGCCGGCGGTGCGGGCGGCGCAGCGCCCTTCAACCGGTTGACCTGGCGAACCATCAGGAATATCACGAACGCCAGGATGATGAAATTGAGCGCGACGGTAATGAAGTTGCCGTAGGCGAAGATCGGGACGCCGGCTTTCGTCAACGCGTCGTAGGTCATCGGGCCGCTGTAGCCTCCCGGCGGACTGCCGAGCATGATGAACCAGCCGGAGAAGTCGAGCCCGCCGAAGATCCGGCCGACGACCGGCATGATCAGGTCCTTGACCAGCGAGTCGACGATTTTGCCGAACGCGGCGCCGATGATCACGGCGACCGCGAGGTCGATCACGTTGCCCCTCACCGCGAATTCGCGGAATTCACCCATCATCGACATCGTGGCCCTCCTGAGGGTCGGGAATGCGGGCGGACCAGCCGCGCCGTCAGATCGCCTGCTCGCCGGACTCGCCGGTGCGGATGCGCACGACCTGGTCGACCGACGTCACGAAAATCTTGCCGTCACCGATCTTGCCGGTGCGCGCCGCCTTGATGATCGCTTCGATCGCGCGGTCGACGTCGCCGTCGGCGATGATCACCTCGACCTTGACCTTGGGCAGGAAATCGACGACGTATTCGGCGCCGCGATAGAGCTCCGTGTGGCCCCGCTGGCGGCCGAAGCCCTTGACCTCGGTCACCGTGAGGCCGGTGACGCCGACCTCGGACAGCGCCTCGCGAACTTCGTCCAGCTTGAAGGGCTTGATGACGGCTTCGACTTTTTTCATGGCGGCGGAGACCTGTGGGCAACGACCTCGGTCGGGTCGCGCCGTAGCTTACACCAACGCGTAGCGGCGTCCTAGGAGCGCGCCGGCGGCGCAACGTCCTCCCATTCGTGCCACGCCGAGGTGATCGGATAGCGCCAGTCCCGACCGAAACCGCGCGGCGTGATGCGGATCCCCACCGCCGCCTGGCGGCGCTTGTATTCGTTGATCTTGATGAGTCGCACCACCTGACGCACGTGATCCGGGAGGAACCCCATCGCCACGATCTCCGACGGGCTCCTGTTCTGCTCGACGTACGCCTCGAGGATGCCGTCCAGCGCATCGTAAGGCGGCAGCGAGTCCTGGTCGACCTGATCGGCGCGCAGTTCGGCCGATGGCGCGCGGGTGATGATGCGCTCGGGGATTACGCGTCCGAGGGCGTTGCGATAATGGCAAAGGCGATAAACGAGCGTCTTGCTGATGTCCTTCAGCACGCCGAATCCGCCGGCCATGTCGCCGTAGAGCGTCGCGTAGCCGACCGCCATCTCGGACTTGTTGCCGGTGGTGAGCACGATCGAGCCGAACTTGTTCGACAGCGCCATCAGCAGCGTGCCGCGAATTCGCGCCTGGATGTTTTCCTCGGCGGCGTCGGGCTTCGTGCCCTTGAACTCCTCGGCCAACGCGACGCGGTACGACTCGAACATCGGCTCGATCGGAATCTCGCGGTAGTGCACGCCGAGGATCGACGCCATCGCACGCGCGTCCTCGAGGCTGATGTCCCGCGTATAGGGCGACGGCATCATCACCGCGCGCACGCGGTTCGGACCGAGCGCATCGGCCGCGACGGCAAGAACCAGCGCGGAATCCACCCCGCCCGACAGGCCCAGCAGCACGCCGGGGAAGCGATTCTTGCCAACGTAATCGCGCACCCCCATCACCAGCGCCTCGTAGACGTGGTATTCGAGGCGCTCGTCGAGCGAGCCGCGCGCCGGCTTGGGCACGCCGCCGTCGAGTGTGGCAAGCGCGAGCGTTTCGTGCCAGGCCGGCAATTGCTGCACGACCTCACCGTCCGCGCCCATCACGAACGACGCGCCGTCGAACACGAGCTCGTCCTGGCCCCCGACGCGATTCACGTAGACGAAACCGAGTCCGCACTCGCGCGCCCGCGCCTTCACCTGCGCAACGCGCGCCGCCTGCTGCCGCGTGTGATACGGCGAGCCGTTGGCGACGACGATGACGTGCGCGCCCGCGGCCTTCGCCTGCGCCGTCGGTCCGGCAAACCAGACGTCCTCGCAGATCAGCAGTCCCACCTTGGTGCCGTCGACGTCGATCACGCACGGCGCCCGCCCGGGTTCGAAGTAGCGCTCCTCGTCGAACACCGTGTAGTTCGGCAGCTGCTGCTTGCGATAGACCTCGGCGACCCGGCCCTCCCTGATCACGGCGAGCGCGTTGTAGCACCGGCCGCGGTCGCGCTCCGGAAAGCCGACGAGAACTGGCGTGCGATGCACCGCTGCCGCCAGTGCGGCCAGTTCTCGCGCGCAGGCGTCAGTGAATGCCGGGCGCAGCACCAGATCCTCGGGCGGATAGCCGCAAAGCGAGAGTTCGGGCGTGACGACCAGGCGCGCGCCGGCACGCTCGGCCTCGGCGGTTGCCGCGAGGATCGCCCGGGCATTGCCGGGGAGATCGCCAAGGACCTGATTCAGCTGTGCAAGGGCGATCTGCATGGCGAAGGGGCGTTCAAGGCGAAAAGCTTAGCACGGGCGCTCGGCCTACCGTCGGGCGAAGTGGCACCGATCCAGCCTTGCAAAGAGGGTGCTCGTTGCCCGATGCGTCAAGTCACGCGAAAATCGATGCCTGAAGATGGATACGCTCGCCCCCTCCCACCCCGAATACCCGCTCGCCGTGCCGCCGAACGTGCGCGACGACGTGGCGATCGAAACAATCGGCGCGACAGAGTGGAATTCGATCACCGGCGGAACGCCGCTCATGTCGCACGCATTCTTGAGCGCGCTGCACGACACCGGCTGCGCGTCGCCGGCCACCGGCTGGACCCCGCACTTCCTTACCGCATGGCGGGGCTCCGCGCTATGCGGAGCGCTGCCGCTCTATGCCAAGGCCCACTCGTACGGCGAGTACGTGTTCGACTGGGCCTGGGCGGACGCCTACCGGCGGTACGGACGGCGCTACTACCCGAAGCTCGTTGCGGCCATTCCATTCACGCCGGCGCCGGGACCGCGACTGCTCGCCCGCGACGCGGCGACGCGCGACGCGCTGATCGCGGCCGCGCTATCGCTGCTGCACCCGGCGCGAACGGGCCGCGGGCCGGCGTTCTCGTCGCTGCACGTGCTCTTCCCGACCGAACCCGAGGCGCGCGCGCTGGAAGCCGCCGGCATGCTCGTCCGGCACGGTTTGCAGTTCCGCTGGGAAAATCCCGGTTACCGCGATTTTGCCGACTTCCTCGCGACTTTCAATCACGACAAGCGCAAAAAGGTGAAGCAGGAGCGGCGGAAGCTCGCCGAATCCGGCGTCGAATTCACGCGCAAGGTCGGCGGCGATATCACGCCGGCCGACTGGGCGTACTTCTATCGCTGCTACGAGAACACCTATCGGGAACACCACTCGACGCCGTACCTGTCCCTCGAATTCTTCGAGCGCATCGGCGCGACGCTGCCTGGCAACGTGCTGATGGCGCTCGGCCACCGTGACGGCAGGCAGATAGGCGCGGCGCTCGACCTGTTCGACGCCGACGCGCTGTGGGGGAGATACTGGGGCGCGACGGAACCGGTGTCGGGCCTGCACTTCGAGGCGTGCTACTACCAGGCGATCGAGTTCTGCATCGAGCGCCGTATCGCGCGCTTTGAAGGTGGCGCGCAAGGCATGCACAAACTTGCCCGGGGCCTGACGCCGGTGACCACGTGGTCGGCGCACGCGATCGCCGACCCGGACTTCGCGCAGGCGATCGCCGCGTTCTGCGCGAGGGAGCGCGTCGACGTCGCGCACGCCGTCGACGAACTCGGCGCGGCAAGTCCGTTCCGGCGCGATGCGGAATCGAAAGGGTGACGAAATGCTAAGATTCCCTGGTGCTGCGCGAGCGGTGCCTGCGGCTTTTGCGTCCCGCGCGTCCGCGCGCCCTTCCTTCGATTTCCGATGAACGATACCGTACTCCTGTCCCGCGACGGACCCATCGCGACGCTGACGCTCAATCGGCCCAACGCGCTCAATGCGCTCGACTACGCGATGGTCGACGCGTTGGTCGCGCGCACCGCCGAAGTCGCAGCCGACGACAGCGTGCACGTCGTCGTGCTGTGCGGCGCCGGGCGGCACTTCATGGCGGGCGGCGATATAAAGACGTTCGCGGGCCAGCTCGGCGAAACGCCGGCGGTGCGCAAGGCAGGGTTCCAGCGCATGGTCGAGAGCATTCACGTGGCGATCGAGTGCCTGCATCGGATGCCGCATCCCGTCGTCGGGCGCGTGCACGGCGCGGTCGCCGGCTTCGGGCTTTCGCTGATGAACGCCTGCGACCTGGTCCTCGCCGCCGACGACGCCTACTTCGCGTCGGCCTATCGCCAGATCGCGTTGACGCCCGACGGCGGCGGCTCCTGGTCGCTGCCGCGGATCGTGGGGCTGCGCAAGGCGATGGAAATCCTTCTCCTCGGCGAGCGTTTCGGCGCCGCCGACGCACTGGCCCTCGGGATCGTCAATAAAGTCGTGCCGGCAGCCGGGCTCGAGGCGGCAACCGACGCGCTCGCGCGATCGCTGGCCGCCGGCCCGGTGCAGGCGCTGCGCAATACCAAACGCCTCGTCCGCGAATCGATGACGCAGACGCTGTCGGAACAGCTGCAGGACGAAGCCGTGAGCTTCGGCGAATGCGCGGGCACCGCCGATTTCGTCGAGGGCATCACGGCATTTCTCGCCAAGCGACCGCCGCGGTTCGGGGGCGAGTGACGCCGATGGAGCGCGAAACGAAACCGAAGCGGCCGCTCGAAGGCAAGACGCTTTTCATCACCGGCGGCTCGCGCGGCATCGGCCTCGCCATCGCCGTCAGGGCCGCGCAGGATGGCGCCAA
>JBDTRG010000139.1:0-4105 GCA_039931775.1 Betaproteobacteria bacterium
AAGCACTACAGCATCCGCACCGAGCAGGCCTATGTCGACTGGATTAAACGCTTCATTCGTTTTCACGGCAAGCGGCACCCAATAGAGCTTGGCGCATCCGAAGTCGAGGCCTTTCTGACCCACCTTGCGGTCGATGGAAATGTGGCGGCCGCGACGCAGAACCAGGCAAAGAGTGCGCTGCTGTTCATGTATCGCGACGTGCTCGGCGTCGAATTGTCGTGGCTAGGCGAGATCGTGCCGGCGAAGACGCCGACGCGATTGCCGGTGGTGCTGACGCGCGAGGAAGTCTCGTCAATTCTCGCGTCTCTTTCCGGTACGCACTGGCTGATCGGTTGCCTGCTCTACGGCACCGGGATGCGGATCATGGAAGGTGTTCGGCTGCGCATCAAGGATGTCGACTTTTCGCGGCGCGATATCGTCGTGCGCGACGGCAATGGTGCAAAGGATCGGATGACGATGCTGCCGCAACGCATCGAGAGATCCCTGCGTCAGCACCTGCTGAATGTCCGCGCGCTTCACGAGAGCGACGTTGCGGATGGGCATGGCGCGGTCTGGTTACCCAACGCGCTCGTGCGCAAATACCCGAATGCGGCTCGAGAGTGGGCTTGGCAGTATGTCTTTCCGGCCGGGACGCGCTCCGCCGACCCACGTTCCGGCGCGATTCGCCGGCATCACGTCGGTGACCAGGCGTTTCAGCGCGCGATGCGACAGGCGGTCAGGGATGCGGGGGTCGCCAAGCCCGCAACTCCCCATACCCTTCGGCATTCGTTCGCCACGCACTTGCTCGAATCCGGATACGACATCCGAACGGTCCAGGAACTTCTCGGACATCGCGACGTATCGACCACGATGATCTACACGCACGTACTCAATCGCGGGGGCCTTGGGGTCCAAAGCCCGCAAGACCGCTGACTGGAGCCACTTGCTAGCTGCGCGAACGCGCTTTGGCCCGCTTCGTAGGCACCGCAGACTGAGCTGATGTATTGGTCGCGACGCCGATCGCCTTCAAGCGCTGCTCCCACAAATCCTCGAACGCATCGGCGACGCTCTCCGGCAAATAGGTGCCGGACGAGCGTACGCCCCATCGAAAGCGCCCGAAAGGCGGCTCCGCCAGCTCGTCGAACGTGACGGGAGGTACGACGAACAGCGACTCGAGGCGCACCTTGATGCGATTGGTCGTTATGCCTGCGGCCGCCCTTTCCTTGAGCCAGTGGGGCACGGTCTTCGGCACGGTCAACGTAACGCCGGATCCCATGATGCCCTTCGGAGGCACGCCCAGCCGGATCAGAAAGGCGCGGCTGCCGGGCTCGATGTTCCGGTGCCGTCCGCACGACCAGCTCCAGTTGAGATAGCCCTGTCGTTCAAGCTTGCGGATGTCGCTCGCAAGCTGCGGCCAGTTCCAGATCGCGGGATTGAAGGAGAATAAATAGGTGGCCAGGGCAACGACCCCTCAGGCGCTCGCCGGCACGGCGAGCCCGACGACAATCCTCAAACGGCCGGTTCGGTACCCTCTGGCGCGGGTGCCGCGGCTTCCTCGGTGGGGGGCGCATTCTTTTCCAGCTTCTTCTTCATCTTCTCTTCCTTCTTGCGCTTCTTTTCCAGTTCCTTCTGGCGCTTCTGATACCCGAAATTGGGTTTTGCCAAGTTGTGTTCTCCTTGTTCGAATTGGAAGTATCCGATCGGAACGACATGGACGGCGCCCATTGCCGATCGGCGCCGCCAGGAGCGTCCCGGCCGTTAGTGAATAATACGCCCTCCGCCGAATCGCCGACCAAACGCATGTCAATTGCCCGACGTTGCCTGCCCATTGCCGCCGCCGTATGCCTCGCGGCCTGCACGAGCACGCCGAAGCAGGAGCCGTCCACGCCAGCGACCGCCAAACCGGCATCGAGCGCCAAGTACTATAAGGACGACGGCCCCGGCGACGGCGCCCCGGCGAACCTCGAGTCGATCCCCGACGCGGTGCCGCGGGCCGACCCGCTGCACCGCTTCGCCAATCGGCCGTATGTGGTGTTCGGCCGCGAATACGTCCCCGCGACGAGCCTGCGGCCGTACAAGGAACGCGGGATCGCCTCCTGGTACGGACGCAAATTCCACGGCGAAAAGACCTCGAGCGGCGAGATCTACGACATGTACGCGATGACGGCGGCGCACCCGACGCTGCCGCTGCCGTCGTATGCCCGCGTCACCAATGTCGCGACCGGCAAGAGCGTGGTCGTGCGCGTCAACGATCGCGGGCCGTTCCTGCACGATCGGGTGATCGATCTGTCGTTCGCGGCGGCGACCAAGGTCGGGATCGCGCAGAAGGGCAGCGGCGAGGTCGAGGTCGAGGCGATCTTCGCGATCGAGACGGCCGCGCTCGCGGCCGCTGCACCGCTGCCGGCAGTCGCCTCGGCGCCCGTCGCCGCTGCGCCGACGGGCACGCCGCCGGCCGAAGCCCCCGGCACGGTGCCGGTCGCGAGTGCCGACGGCGGGTTCGTCGTGCAGCTCGGCGCATTCGGAAGCAGCGCCAACGCCGAGAACTTCGTAGCCCATCTTGCGAGCCAGATCGCCCCCGTCGGGGTCGAACCGAAGGTCCGCCAGGTCGGTGGCCTGTTCCGTGTGTTCGTCGGACCCTACCCAACGCGTGACGACGCGAAGCGCATGGCGGATCGGTTGCGCGACGCGCTGGGCCTGCCGTCGACGATCGCGGTTCATTGACCGTTCCGGGACCCGGTCAACAACCGCCTCTCCCGTCGTCCTACGCAAGAATCCGCCGTTCGAGAGGGCTTGTTCGA
The DNA here is from genome assembly GCA_039931775.1 of Betaproteobacteria bacterium. GTDB lineage: Bacteria > Pseudomonadota > Gammaproteobacteria > Burkholderiales > Casimicrobiaceae > CAIWHR01. The sequence goes on from JBDTRG010000139.1 coordinate 2,778, forward strand.
CCCGAATCGCACAGGGCATTCGTTATAATCGACGATGCGAGTCGGCGCTTCCGCGATGGAACCTCCGGCGCGCTGCCGTGTCTGTTGCCGTGAGGTTGCACCCTGCGGCACCCGATGCCCGTCCGAACAAGAAGGATCGACTTGCGCCGCCTGATCTTTGCCTTCCTTGCCCTTTTCCTGCTCGCCGCCGCGCCCGCCGGCGCCCAGCTCACCATCGAAATCGTCGGTGGTGCGGGGACGACGGTCCCGATCGCGATCGTCCCGTTCGAAAACGAGAGCAATTGGCCGCTCGGCATCACCGGCATCGTCGCCGCCGATCTGCAGAGGAGCGGCCTCTTCAAGATGGTGAGCGACACAGGCATCGCGCCGCGGCCAAGCCGCGCCGAGGACGTGAAGTTCGCCGATTTCCGTGCGCGCGGTGCGGACGCTGTGGTCGTCGGGTCGATGAAGCCGCTCGCCGATGGCCGGGTCGACGTCCGTTTCGCGCTGCTCGACGCCGTCAAGCAGACGCAGCTCGCGGCAGTCGCATACGCCGTCACGCCGGCGCAGTTTCGCGCCACCGCTCACAAGATCGCCGACGTCATCTACCAAAAGATGACCGGCGACGCCGGCGTTTTCTCGACGCGCATCGCGTACATCACCAAGCAGGGCCCGCGCTTCGAGCTGATCGTCGCCGATGCGGACGGTGGCAATCCGCAGGCGGTCGTCGGCTCGAACGAGCCGCTGCTCTCGCCGTCGTGGTCGCCGGACGGAACTCGCCTCGCATACGTGTCGATGGAGAACAAGAAGCCCGTCATCTACGTGCAATCGATGGCCACCGGGGCGCGGCAGGTGATCGCGAATTTCCGCGGCAGCAACAGTGCGCCGACGTGGTCGCCCGATGGCCGTCGTCTCGTGGTTACCTTGAGCAAGGAGGGCGGTTCGCAGCTCTTCCTCATCAACGCGGACGGCACCGGCGTGCAGCGCCTCTTGACCTCGCCGGGCATCGACACCGAGGCGTCGTTCACGCCGGACGGCAAGGCGCTCCTGTTCAGCTCCGATCGCGGCGGCACCCCGCAGGTCTACAGGCTCACCATTGCGTCCGGTCAGGTCGAGCGGATGACGTTTGACGGCAACTGGAACGTGTCGCCGCGCGCCACGCCGGATGGCAAGGGATTCGTGTTCGTGCGTCGCGAGGGCGGACGCTTCATGATCGCGATCCAGGATTACGCGTCGCGGCAGGTGCAGACGCTGACGTCGGGTCCGCTCGACGAAAGTCCCAGCATCGCGCCCAATTCGAAGCTCATCATCTACGCGGCGCAGCAGGGGTCGCGTGGTATATTGGCCGG
>JBDTRG010000140.1:0-3536 GCA_039931775.1 Betaproteobacteria bacterium
CTCGTCGCGATGAGCGTCAACGACATCCTCGTCCAGGGCGCGGAGCCGCTGTTCTTCCTCGACTATTACGTCTGCGAACGCCTCGACGTGGCGGTCGCCGCCGACGTGATCAAGGGCATCGCCGCCGGTTGCGAAATGGCGGGCTGCGCGTTGATCGGCGGCGAAACGGCGGAACATCCGAACGCGTTCGTCCCCGGCGAATACGACCTCGCCGGATTCGCCGTCGGCGTCGTCGAAAAGGCAAAGGCCATCGACGGGACGCGCATCCGCGCCGGTGACACCCTCCTCGGCCTCGCGTCGAGCGGCCCGCATTCCAACGGCTTTTCGCTGATCCGCAGGATCCTCGACGTCGCGAAGGCCGATCTCGGCCAGCCGTTTGCGGGGAGTTCCGCCGGACAAACCCTCGGCAGCGCGCTCCTCGAACCGACCCGCATCTACGTGAAGCCCATCCTTGCGCTGATGCAGGACGTCGACGTCAGGGGCATGGCGCACATCACCGGCGGCGGGCTCCTCGAAAACACGCATCGGATGTTTCCAGAGGAGCTCGCGGCGCGGCTCGAGCGTGCGCGCTGGCCGCGGCCGGCGATCTTCGACTGGCTGCAGCGCGCCGGCAACGTGACGGACGCCGAGATGCATCGCGTATTCAACTGCGGCATCGGGATGGTCGTCGTCGTCGCGGCGGCCGATGCAGAGCGCGCGGCGGAGTTGCTCACCGCGGCCGGCGAATCCGTTTTCCGGATAGGGACGGTGGTGTCCCGCGCCCCCGACGCGCCGGCGACCTCGGTCGTCTGACCGCGTTCGGGTGCGCCCCCTCGCCACCCGATCGCTTTCCTGCCGTGGCGATTCCTCGCATCACCGTCCTCGCGTCGGGCCGCGGCTCGAACCTCGCTGCATTGCTCGACGCTGAGCGGGCCGGCCGCCTGGGTGGAACCATCGTCGCAGTGATCTGCAATCGCGCCGGCGCCGGCGCCCTCGACATCGCGGCGGCGCACGGCGTCGCGACGACGGCGATCGAGCACGGCGCGTATGCGGACCGCGACGGGTTCGACGCGGCGCTTGCGGCAGCGGTCGATGCGGGCGCGCCCGACCTCCTGGTTTTGGCGGGCTTCATGCGCGTCCTCGGTCCCGATTTCGTCGCCCGTTACCGCGGCCGCATGCTGAACGTGCATCCGTCGCTGCTGCCGTCTTACCCCGGCCTTCATACCCACCGCCGTGCGCTGGCCGACGGCGTGCGGGTTCACGGCTGCACCGTGCATTTCGTCACCGGCGAAGTCGACCATGGCCCGATCGTGATGCAGGGCGCGGTGCCCGTGCACGAAGGCGACGACGAATCGGCGCTCGCCGCGCGCGTGCTCGAGGTCGAGCATCGGCTGCTGCCGGCCGCCGTGCGCGCCTTTTGCGAGCACCGGCTGGTCATCGTGGGGCGGCAGGTGCGCGTTAAAGGTGAACTCGTGCCCGCGGCAACGCTCGAAGTGCCGTCCCCTGCGGCGTGATCGCCGCCCCCGCCCGCCTATCCTTTCGCGTCCCCGTGAACACGATCCTCGCCACCGATTCGCCGCCGACCCCCGCCCGGAGCTCCCCGGTCCGCGCCTGGACGCACCGGCCGCGGCCCGGGCTCGTCATCGCCCTTGCGCTGTCGATCGGCCTGCACGTTGCAATGTCGTTCTGGCCGGCCGAGGTTGCGACCACGCCGGACGACGTTCCACTCCAGGCGACGCTCACCGAATTGCCGCCGCCGCCCCAGGTCGCACCGGTCGCGGCCGCCAAACCCAGGCCGAGGCCGCGTCGCGCGACCGCGCCGCCCGCACCGGTGGCCGAACCGGAGCCAACGGCTACCGCGACCCCCGAGCCGCCCGCGACCGAACCGACCGCGGAAGCTATCGCTACCGGCCCGGAGCGCCCGTCCGAGGTCATCGCTTCGGAACCCGCCGCAGCCGCTCCGGATGTGCCAGTCAAGACGCTGCCACCGCGAGTCGACCTCGTCTACAAGGCCTTCCTCGGCACGCACGGCTTCGTGATCGGCGAGGCGACTTACCGTTTCGAGCACGCGGCGGGCGAATACCGGATCACGACGGTCGGCGAGGCCAAGGGCATCGCTGCGCTCTTCATCCGCGGGCAGGGCAAGGTCGAAAGCCGCGGATTGATCACCGCAGCGGGGCTGCAACCGCAGGAATTCTCGGTCGAACGCGGCAGCAAGGACCGCCGTGAGACCGCGCTCTTCGATTGGGAAACCGGAATCCTGACGCTGCACGATCGCCGGACCGAACCCCTCGACCTGCCGACGTTCGATCCGCTGGCGCTGATGTGGCAGGCCTATTTCTCTCCGCCGGTCGACGACACGCAGAACCTGAGTGTGGCGACCACGCGCCGCCTCGGTCGATACACGATTACTCGCGAAGGCACCGAGACGATCAAATGGCCGCAAGGCGAGATCGAGACGGAGCGCTGGCATCGCAAGGGCGAAGACGGCGGTACCGACGGCTATTTCTGGATCGCTCCTTCGCTGCACTACATTCCGGTGAAGATGCGCGTCACCGCGACGAACCGCGGCACGCTCGAAGCCTTGCTCGAATCGATCCGGGTCGACGAACCGCTCGCGCAACAATGACGCTGCCCGCGTATCGGATCGCGGGCCTCGCGTCGGCGATCGCCGAAATTCGTCCGCTCGCGCATCCCGCCGATCAGCTGCTTCATCAGTTTTTCAGGCGGCACCCGGCGATGGGGCAGCAGGATCGCGCTTTCGTCGCCGACGGCGTGTTCGCGTACCTGCGTCGGCGCCGCTCGCTCGAAACGCTCGCCGAGACCACCTGGCCGGCCCGTCTGGCGCTGGCCGCGGCGACGCGCGAACTCGGCATCGGAATGCGCGAAATGGAAGGCGCGCTGACCGACGCCGATGCGATCTGGCTGCGCGCGTTCAAGTCGCGACTGTCCACCGTGCTCGCGCCCGCCGTCGCCGCGGATCTTCCCGATTGGCTGTGGGACAGGCTCGGCGTCGCCTACGGTGACGCCGGTCGCGAGTCCCTGGCCCGCGCGTGGCTTGCTTCGGCCTCGCTCGATCTGCGGATCAATCCGATGAAAACGACGCGCGACGACGTGCAGAAGGCGCTGGCCGCTTCGGGGATCGCCGCCGAACCCACGCCTTTCTCGCCGCTCGGCTTGCGCATCCGCGGGCGGCCGGCGCTCGCGCGGCATCCGCTCTTCGTCAATGGCGACATCGAAGTCCAGGACGAGGGCAGCCAACTCGTCGGCTACCTGCTGGCGCCGAAGCGATCGGAAATGGTCGTGGATTTCTGCGCCGGCGCCGGCGGCAAGACGCTGCTGCTCGGCGCGCTGATGCGATCGACGGGCCGGCTCTACGCATTCGACACGCATGACAAGCGCCTCGCCAACCTGAAGCCGCGGCTCGCGCGATCCGGACTGTCCAACGTGCACCCGCAGGTCATCGCAAACGAACGCGACACGAAGATCAAGCGGCTCGCCGGCAAGATCGACCGCGTGCTGGTCGACGCGCCGTGCACCGGATTCGGCACGCTGCG
>JBDTRG010000141.1:0-14628 GCA_039931775.1 Betaproteobacteria bacterium
CGCATCTCGTCCTCGTGCTGCGCGAGCGACTCGCCCGCGTCGCGCTGCCGGCGCCGGTCGAGTCGATCACGCTCGCGAGCCTCGCGACTGCGCCGCTCGCCAGTCGCAACCTCGGATTGCTTCCCGGCGACGACGCGCTAGCGACCGTGCCGCTCCTCGATCGTTTGCGCGCGCGCTTGGGCGAGGACGCCGTGACCCTCGTCGCGCCTCACGCCGAGTACCGGCCGGAACGCGCCTGGCGCGAGCGCGGGGTCCGGCACCCGGTTTCTGGAAGTCCAGCGGGCAAAGCCGGGGAAGCGGCAACGAGGGAGGCGGCCCCCGCCCGTCCCGTCTGGCTGCTCGCCGAGCCGGAGCCGCTCGGCCATCTGCTCGAAATTGAGCCGTGGGTGCTGCGCGATGGGCCGGAGCGGGTCGAATCGGGGTGGTGGGACGGCGCCGACGTGCGCCGCGACTATTTCGTCGCCGAGAACCCCCGCGGCGAGACGACCTGGATCTATCGCGATCACCGCTACGGGATCGACGACGGTGAGTGGTTCCTGCACGGCGTATTTTCCTGAAGGCCGCTCGCTTCGGCGGCTCGCACAATGCCGGTCCTCGACGCGCCAACGCACAGGACACCCGCCCTGGCCGCGCGGGTCCGGCCCCATGCCGTACCGCGCCGGACGATGCCGATGTCATGAAAATCAATTGTCTTTACTGCGTCACCCGTTTCGTGTGCAATGGCGGGCGGGAAAACCCGATGGCGGCGAGTCCGGTCGGGTCGAACAGTTGGAATCCACTGCCAGAGGAGTCAAAGCAATGCGCAATTCGATATTTCGTAACCTGATTACGGGCGTCGCAGCCCTTGCCGTGTCGGCGTTGATCGCCAGCCCGGCGTTCGCGCAGAAGACCAAGCTCACCGTCTACACAGCGCTGGAGAACGACCAGCTCGGCCCGTACAAGGAAGCGTTCGAGAAAGCAAATCCCGACGTCGAAATCGCATGGGTGCGCGACTCGACCGGCGTGGTCACGGCGAAGATCCTCGCGGAAAAGGACAACCCGCGCGCCGACATCATCTGGGGCCTGGGTGCGTCTAGCGTCGCGTTGTTCGATTCGATGGGCCTTCTGCAGCCGTACACGCCGAAGGACGCCGACAAGATCAAGCCGGTCTTCAGGAGCTCGAAGAATCCGGCGACGTGGACCGGCATGGACGCGTGGCTCGCGGTCATGTGCTACAACACGATCGAAGGCCCCAAGAAGCACATGCCGAAGCCGGCGTCGTGGGCGGATCTCGGCAACCCGGTCTACAAGGATTCGATCGTAATGCCCAATCCGGCGTCGTCCGGAACGGGCTACCAGGCCGTCTACGCCTGGATCCAGCTGATGGGCGAGAAGCAGGCCTGGGAATTCATGGACAAGCTGCATCAGAACGTTGCCGTGTACACGCATTCGGGCTCGGCTCCGTGCGTGCAGGCCGCGAAAGGCGAGCGTGTGATCGGGATCGGCTTCGACATGCGTGGCGCCAAGGAAAAGACCGGCGGCGCACCGATCGACATCATCATGGCCAAGGAAGGCGCGCCGTGGGATATGGAAGCGACGGCGATCATGAAGGGCACCAAGAACCTGGCCGCGGCGGAAAAGCTTGCCGACTTCGCGATCAGCAAGGGGGCCTACGAGCTCTACGGCAAGTATTACGCGATCGTCGGCTACCCCGGCATGAACCCGGCGCCGCCGAACTATCCGCCGAGCGCTGACTCGCAAATGGCCAAGATCGACCTCGCCAAGATGGGCGAGGATCGCGCGCGCATCCTTGCCGAATGGACCAAGCGCTACGACGCCAAATCCGCGCCCAAGTAACTTCGAGCCAAGAAACGGACGGTAAACGCGACGTGGTCCGCGCCCCGGCAATCCCGGGACGCGGACCGCGTTTGCCGACATGACGGACAAAAGCGACACGGCCGATGCACCCTATCTGCGCATCGAGCACCTGACAAAACAGTTCGGTGCGTTTTCTGCACTGAAGGACATTTCTCTGGAAATATTTCCGGGGGAATTCGTCTGTTTCCTGGGTCCGTCCGGCTGCGGCAAGACAACGCTGCTTCGGGCAATCGCCGGGCTCGACATCCAGACGTCGGGACGCATCTTCCAGGCCGACAAGGAGATCTCCAATCTGCCGGCGTCGCACCGCGACTTCGGCATCGTCTTCCAGTCGTACGCGCTGTTCCCCAACCTGACCGTCGCGGCCAACGTCGGCTACGGACTTGTCAGCCGCGGCATTCCGAAGGTCGAGATCCAGACCCGCGTCGTCGAGCTCCTGAAGCTCGTCGGCCTGCCCGAATCCGCGCGCAAATACCCGGCTCAGCTATCGGGCGGACAGCAGCAGCGCATCGCGGTCGCGCGTGCACTGGCGCTGTCGCCGGGGCTACTGCTGCTCGACGAACCACTCTCCGCCCTCGACGCCCGGGTGCGCGCGCACTTGCGCATGGAGATTCGCCGCCTCCATCAACGCCTCGGCATCACGACGATCATGGTCACGCACGACCAGGAAGAGGCGTTGACGATGGCCGATCGCATCGTCGTCATGAACCAGGGCGTGATCGAGCAGGTCGGTACCCCGACCGAGGTGTACCGGAAGCCGACGAGCGCCTTTGTCGCCGATTTCGTCGGAACGACCAACTTCCTGGCAGGCGTGGTGATCGGGCGAAGCCAAGTGCGTTTCTCCGGGATCGACCTCGATTGCGAACTCGACGTGAAACCGGGCGCGGGGCACGACGTCACGCTGGCGATCCGGCCGGAAGACGTGGTCGTGCGCAACATCAACGCCGATACGCCGAACTCGTTCGATGCGCGCGTCGCCGAGATCGAGTTCCTCGGTTCGTTCTGCCGCGTCGGTCTTGCGTTGAACGGCGGACATCCGGCGCTGCTGGCCGACTTCTCGATCAATGTCGTGCGTGATCTCTCCATCGACCAGGGCAAGCAGATGCGCGTGGCCCTGCCTCGAGAGCGACTGCGGGTCTTTCCTCGGGCGCCGCAGAAACCGTGACGTCCGCGGCAGTCACCGTCGCCGCCTCCGTGCCGGCGGCCCGCGCCCGGCTCGACCGCGACGATATCCTGATGCGGGCAGGCATCTGCCTGCTGATCGTCTGGATGCTCGGTACGCTTGTGCTGCCCCTCGGGACGTTGCTCGTCAAGAGCTTCGAGGACCAGAACGAACAATTCGTCGGGCTCGCCAACTACGTCCACTATTTTTCGACGCCGGCGCTGTTCGATTCCGTCTGGAACAGCTTGTTCATCGCGGGGGTTTCCACAGCGATCGTGCTGCCGCTGGCGTTCGTGTACGCCTACGCGCTGCAGCGGACCTGCATGAAGTGGAAGGGCCTCTTCCAGGGACTCGCGCTGATACCCATCCTGGCGCCCTCGCTGCTGCCGGCGATTTCGCTGATCTACCTTTTCGGCAACCAGGGGTTTCTCAAGGACCTGCTGATGGGCGGCTCGATCTACGGCCCCGGCGGAATCATCATCGCGCAGGTCTTCTACTGCTTTCCGCAAGCGCTGATGATCCTGGTCGCGGCGCTGTCGATGGCCGACGCCCGGCTCTACGAAGCGGCGGACGCGCTGGGGGCGTCGAAGACGCGGGTGTTCTTCACGGTGACGCTGCCGGGCGCGAAGTACGGGCTCATCAGCGCGGGCTTTGTCGTCTTCACGCTCGTCATCACGGACTTCGGCATCGCCAAGGTGATCGGCGGAAAATTCAACGTTCTCGCCACCGACATCTACAAGCAGGTGATCGGCCAGCAGAACTTCGGCATGGGTGCGGTGGTCGGCTTCGTACTGCTCATTCCCGCCGTGATCGCCTTTGTCGCCAACCGCGTCACCGAACGCCGCCAGGTCGCGCTGGTCTCGGCGCGTGCCGTTCCGCTCGAACCCAAGGCGGACCCTCGGCGCGACTGGCTTCTGTTCGGCTTCTGCGCCTTGGTCGGCGGGCTGATTCTCGGCATTCTCGGCATGTCGGCCTGGGCGTCGTTCGTCACCCGTTGGCCATACAACCTGTCGCTGACGTTCGCCAACTACGCGTTCGGCGATTTCGACACCAATGGATGGGGTGCCTACTGGAACTCGATCGAGCTCGCCTGCTGGACTGCGGTGATCGGTACCGCCATCGTGTTCATCGGCGCCTATCTGCTGGAAAAGACGCGTGGCTTCGCGCTGGCGCGCGGCGTCACGCAGTTCATGGCGATGCTGCCGATGGCCGTGCCCGGGCTCGTGCTGGGCCTTGCCTACATCTTCTTCTTCAACGCGAAGTGGAATCCGTTCGGCTTCATCTACGCGACGATGGCGATCCTCGTCGTCAATTCGGTTACACACTTTTACACCGTGTGCCACCTCACGGCGACCACCGCGCTGAAGCAGCTCGACGCCGAATTCGAGGCAGTATCCGCGTCGTTGCGGGTGTCGCTGTTCCGCACGATGACGCGGGTGACCATACCCGTCTGCATGCCGACGGTGATGGACGTAAGCATCTACCTGTTCGTCAACGCGATGACGACGGTCTCCGCCGTAATCTTCCTCTACTCGACGGACACGAAGCTCGCTTCGATTGCGATCATCAACATGGACGAGTCGGTGTCCACGGCGGCAGCTGCGGCGATGGCGATGACCATCGTGTTGACGTCGGCGGCCGTCAAGATCGGGCACCTGCTGCTGACGCGTCGGCTCAACCGCACGACGCAGGCGTGGCGCAAGCGCTGAACGCTCGCGGCAAGGAACTAGAGGAAGTAGGGTCAGACTCGACTTTCAAGCCAATTAGGCAACCACCTTCCGCGGCCGGCCGAGGGGCAACCGTTCGGCGCGGCGACTCACGCTGGCGATCGTCCGTCGAAAAGCGCGAGAACCCAACGCCCAGGCATGCTGCGTCGAATCACGGATCAAGTGTATGTCCCTTTCCGGAATCGCGGCCTGAAATAGCGCCCGATAGGACAGGCACCGCTCCTCTGGGGAGCAACCCATGGTCTCGTACAGCGAATGACGCTCGACCAGGTCGTCGGGGGCGCCGCAGGCGTTCGCCCGAAAGCTGGACCAGGGGTAATCCTCGGGACGCTGCACGATATTGGCGCGAACGGGATTGAGTTCGATGTAGCGCATGCAGGTAAGCAAGTAGGAGTCATTCTCGACGATCGTCGCCTTGTATCGCCCCTCCCACAAGGTGCCGGTCCGCTCATGAACGCGATTGAAGTATTTGACATAGACGCGCCCGACCCCCTGCATCATTCGCGGAAGGCTCGTCGCGAGCGCTGGCGTGACCAGCATATGGACGTGATTGGTCATCAGCACATACGCGTGGACTGCCACACCGTGCTGGCCTGACAAGTGAACCAGACATTGACGAAAGAACGTCAGATCCGCAATCCCGCGGAAGATAGGTCCGCGGTTATTGCCGCGCTGAACGACGTGCAACGGCATTCCCGTTACAAAGAATCGCGGTAAGCGAGACATGGCTCGCAAGGTACCGACATTCTTCCGGTCATGCTATCGACCAAAAGTCGAGTCTGACCCCAACAAAAAGTCGAGTCTGACCCTACTTTTCTAGGCAGCGGCGCGCGTCGATTGCGGCGCGCTCACCTGTCGAATCCCCATCTCGCGCAGCGTGTCGCGCACGGCGTTGACCGCCTGGCGCATCTCGTCCGGGCCGATCGCACCGATGCAGCCAACGCGGAACGTCTCGACCTGGGTCAGCTTTCCGGGATAGAGGATGAAGCCCTTGTCGCGGACGCGATCGTAGAAGTCCTTGAACGCGTAGCGCGAATCGGTCGGCGCATGGAACGTGACGATGATCGGTGCCTGGATTTCCGGCCGCAGGAACGGGCGAAATCCCATTTCGGCCATGCCGGAGATAAGCGTCTCGTAGTTTTTTGTGTAGCGGGCGAGCCGCGCCGGCTGACCACCCTCGGCGACGAACTGGTCGAGTGCCGCGTTGAACGCGACGACGACGTGCGTCGGCGGCGTGTAGCGCCACTGCGTCGTCTTCTCCATGTACGTCCACTGGTCGTGGAGGTCGAGCGCGAGCGAGGTCGAGTTGCCGCCGCACTTTTCCAGCACCGAGCGGCGCACGAAGACGAAGCCCATGCCCGGGGGACCCTCGACGCACTTCCCTGAGGCGGCGATCAGCGCATCGAACGGCACCTGCCCGGCGTCGATGTCGATGGCTGCAAACGAGCTCATCGCATCGATGATCAAGCTGCGGCCATGGCTGGCGACGACCGCGGCAATCTCGGGGAGCGGATTGAGGATGCCGGTCGACGTTTCGCAGTGGATGAGCCCGACGTGCGTGATCGACGAGTCGGCATCGAGCAGCCGGTCGACGTCCTTCGGGGTCGTGGGGACGTCCTCGGCGGTCTCGAACACGGTCAGCTTGCGGCCCATCATCCGCGTCAGCTTCGCGAGCCGCGTGCCGTACGCGCCGTTGATCAGCACCAGCACGTGGCCATCGCGCGGCACCAGCGTATTGACCGCCGCCTCGATCGAGAACGTGCCGCTGCCCTGCATCGGGACGCAGACGTGCGTCGGGTGACCCCGGATGATGTCGACGAGCTTGCGCCGGACGTCGGCCGTGACGGCATTGAACGACTCGTCCCAGGAGCCCCAGTCGCGAAGCATCGCCGCCTTCGTCGACATCGACGTGGTCAGGGGGCCTGGCGTCAGCAGGATCGGATCGCGTGAGAAGTTGCTCATGGGAACTCCCGAGGTGGGTTGGCCTCGCGCCGACGAAGATACGGCGCCCGCAATGCGCCCGTTCCGTCCGCGCCATTTTGTAGATTGTTGACAATCTACACCGCAAGGCGTCCAATACGCAAGATGTTGAAGGCAACCTCGAACGGCGGCAACGGCGCCGGTGCCCGGCCGTCGACGCCCGCCAAGGCGGGACGATCTGCGCGGCCCGCGGCGCCAGCCGCGGCCCCCTCCGCGCCCGCCGCGACCTCATCCCCGCCGCACCGCGCCGCCGCCGCCATCGCGCTGGTCCAATCGAGCTCGCTGCCGATGCTCGTTCAGCAGGAACTCGAACGCAGCATCCTCGCGGGCGACCTCCCCGCCGGCAGCAAGCTGAACGAGGCTGCGATCGCCGATCGCCTCGGCGTATCGCGGGGCCCTGTGCGCGAAGCGTTCCGGGCGCTCGAGGAATCGGGACTCGTCCGGCTCGAGAAGAACCGCGGCGTATTCGTGCGCCAGATCCCCGTCGAGGAAGCCGACGAAATCTACGAGCTGCGCGCGGTCCTCGACGAGTTCGTCGGCCGCAGGCTCGCGCAGGCGGCCAACAAGGAGCATGTGCGCGAGTTGCGCTCACGCGTCGACCGGATGGAAAAGGCGGCGGCGACCGGCGATGTCGACGCCTATCTCGCGACCAACGTCGACTTCCACGATCGGATGGTGGAGCTCGCCGGCAACTCGAAACTGCTCGTCACCTATCGGCGCCTCGTCAACGAGCTGCATCTTTATCGCCGGGCGTCGCTCGCGCAAGGCGGGGCCCTGCCGGTGTCGACCCGCGAGCATCGCGACATCGTCGACAAGATCGCCGCGGGGCAGCCTGCCGCGGCGGGCCGCGCCCTTCATGACCACGTGATGGCAAGCCGCGAACGCATGCATCGAACGAAAGTCCCCGCCGCCGCGACAAGCGCGGCACCGCGCCCGTTCTCGAGGAAACCCCGTTGAGCACACCCACCGTCACCGTCAATCGCCGTTCGTACCGCTGGCCGACGTGGCCGCTCGTCGTCGTCTGCGTCGACGGCTGCGAACCCGAGTACATCAACCAGGCGATCGCATCGGGCCGGGTGCCGTTCCTCGCCGGCTTGCGCGAGCGCGGCACCTGCCTCACCGCGGACTGCGTCGTGCCGTCGTTCACGAATCCCAACAACCTTTCGATCGTCACCGGCGCGCCGCCGGCGGTGCACGGGATCTGCGGAAATTACTTCTGGGACCGCGACGCGGGCGCCGAAGTGATGATGAACGATCCCAAGTACCTGCGTGCCCGCACGATCCTGGCGACATTCGCCGACGCCGGCGCGAAGGTCGCGGTCGTCACCGCGAAGGACAAACTGCGCGCGCTCCTCGGCCACAAGATGACCGGCATCTGTTTTTCGTCGGAGAAGTCGGGCGAGGCGACGGTAGCCGCAAACGGCGTCGACGACGTGCCCGCGATGGTCGGCATGCCGGTGCCGTCGGTGTACAGCGCCGAATTGTCGGAATTCGTGTTCGCGGCCGGGGTCAAACTGATGGACCGCGTGCGGCCGGACGTCATGTATCTGTCGACTACCGACTACATCCAGCACAAGGTCGCTCCGGGAGTGGGTGTGGCCAATGACTTCTACGCGATGATGGACGGTTACCTCGGCCAGCTCGACGCGATGGGCGCGACCATCGTGGTGACCGCCGATCACGGCATGAACGCGAAAACCGACGCGTTCGGCCGTCCGAACATCGTCTTTCTGCAAGACGCGCTCGATCGCGCGTACGGCAAGGGAACGACGCGCGTGATCCTGCCGATCACCGATCCGTACGTCGTCCATCACGGCGCCCTCGGCTCCTTCGCCACCGTCTATCTCTCGTCACCGGTCAGCGTCCCCGACGCCGCCGCGCGGATCAAGGCGCTGCCGGGCATCGACGTCGTGCTGCCGCGCGGCGAAGCCTGCACCCGCTTCGAGCTGCCCGCGGACCGCGTCGGCGACCTCGTCATCGTCTCCGAGCGGCTCACCGTAATCGGCACCAGCGCCGACCGCCACGACCTGTCCGGCCTCGATGCGCCGCTGCGCTCGCACGGCGGCATCTCCGAGCAGCAAGTGCCGCTGATCGCGAGCAGACCGGCAGCCACGCTGCCTGCGGGCCACCGCTGGCGCAATTTCGACGCGTTCGATCTTGCCCTCAACTACCTCAACTGATGCACCCGCTGCCATGAACATGATGACCGAGTTGAAGGAGCTGCGGCACGGCGTCGTGCTGCACGCCAAGATGAGGATCGCCGGCGAGCTCAAAGGTAGCGATCGCACGATCGACGTGCACAATCCGTACACCGGCGCCGTCGTGGGCACCGTGCCGAAGGGAACCGTCGACGAAATCCGGCGCGCATTCTCGATCGCGAGGGCGTACAAGCCGACGCTGACCCGCCATGACCGATACCGGATCCTCTACCGGGCGGCCGAGCTCATCCGCAGCCGGACCGACGAGATTTCGGACCTGATCACCGCCGAGTGCGGGATCTGCAAGAAGGACTCGCTCTACGAGGTGGGGCGCGCCTGCGACGTCTTCGTCTTCGCCGGCAACGCCGCGCTCTCCGACGACGGCCAGATCTTTTCCTGCGATCTAACGCCGCACGGCAAGAAGCGCAAGGTGTACACGCTGCGCGATCCGCTGCTGGGCGTGATTTCGGCGATCACGCCGTTCAATCACCCGCTGAACCAGGTCGCGCACAAGATCGCGCCATCGATCGCGACGAACAACCGGATGGTGTTGAAGCCCACCGAGAAGACGCCGCTCAGCGCGCTGCTGCTGGCAGACATCCTCTACGAGGCGGGCCTTCCGCCCGAAATGTTCTCGGTCGTCACTGGCGACCCGCGCGAGATCGCCGACGAAATGCTCACCAACCCCGACGTCGACCTCGTCACCTTCACTGGCGGCGTGCCGATCGGCAAGTACATCGCGGCGAAGGCGGTCTACAAGCGACAGGTGCTGGAGCTGGGCGGCAACGATCCGATCATCGTGATGGAAGACGCCGACGTCGAGGAAGCGGCCGCGCTCGCGGCGGCCGGTTCGTACAAAAATTCCGGCCAGCGCTGCACGGCGATCAAGCGGATGCTCGTCCACCAGGATGTCGCCGACCGCTTCGTCGAGCTGCTGCTCGCGCGAACCCAGGCGTGGACCTACGGCGATCCGATGGACGCGAAGCTCGACATGGGCACGGTGATCGACGAAGCCGCCGCAAAGTCGTTCGAAGCAAAGGTCAACGAAGCCGTTTCCCAGGGCGCGCGGCTGCTGCACGGCAATGTCCGGCATGGTGCGCTGTACTCGCCGACGCTCGTCGACCACGTTACGCCGGAGATGCCGCTCGTCAAGTACGAGACGTTCGGACCCGTGTCACCAGTCATCCGCTTCAAGACAATCGACGAGGCGATCCGGATCGCCAACGGGACCGACTTCGGGCTCTCGTCGGCCGTGTGTACCAATCGCCTCGACTACATCACGAAATTCGTGTCGGAATTGAACGTCGGCTCGGTCAACGTCCGCGAGGTCCCCGGCTATCGGCTGGAGCTCACCCCGTTCGGAGGCATCAAGGATTCCGGCCTGGGCTACAAGGAAGGCGTGCAGGAGGCGATGAAGAGCTTCACCAACACCAAGACGTACTCCTTGCCGTGGTGAGGCCCCACTCCCGTCGTCCCCGCGCACACGGGAACCCAGTGCCTTTTGGCAAACGTCGCTGGGTTCCCGTGTGCGCGGGGACGACGATATCGAAAATCGTGGCGTCATGGATTCTGGCAATTATCGAAAAATGAACGCCCCGCTGCCCCCGGCCGATCTCGCTGCCGAAGGCGACGTCAACACGTCGCCGCTGCGTGGCGCGTTCGAGGCCGCGCACATGCACGCACCCACGCGGGCGCTGCTCGACGCCGACGCGGACGTGTTCCTCCACCAGTCGCTGTCCACGCCCTGCTTCAACGCGCTCGCGTCCTGCGACGGCATCTGGCTGACCGATGTCGAGGGCCGCCGCGTGATGGACTTTCACGGCAACAACGTCCACCAGGTCGGGTACCGCCACCCGCACGTGATGGCCGCGGTCAAACGTCAGCTCGATACGCTGCCGTTCGCGCCCCGCCGGTTCACCAATGCGGCGGCCATCGACCTCGCAGCGACGCTTGCTGCGCTTGTGCCAGACCCGCTGGGCAAGGTCCTGTTTGCGCCCGGCGGCACGCTTGCGATCGGCATGGCGTTGAAGCTCGCGCGTCTGGCGACTGGCCGCCACAAGACGCTGTCGATGTGGGACAGCTTCCATGGTGCGTCGCTCGACGCGATCTCGATCGGCGGCGAAGCGGTCTTTCGCAAGAACATGGGGCCGCTCCTTCCCGGTACCGAGCACGCCGCGCCCTGCGACCCCGGCGCGTGCCGCTTCGGCTGCGGCGGCACGTGCTCGGCCAAGTGCGCGGAGTACGTCGACTACGTGCTGGGCAAGGAGGAGGACGTCGGCGCAGTCATCATCGAGACGGTGCGCTGCACCGACGTGCAGATTCCACCGCCCGACTACTACCGGATCATCCGCGAGGCGTGCGATCGCCACGGCGCGCTGTTGATCCTCGACGAAGTGCCGATCTGCCTCGGCCGCACCGGCCGGATGTTCGCGTTCGAGCACTACGGAATCGTTCCGGACATGGTCGTGCTCGGCAAGGGCCTGGGCGGCGCCGTGTTTCCGATGGCCGCGCTCATCGCGCGGCGCGACCTCGACATCGCCGCCGACCGCGCGCTCGGCCACTACACGCACGAGAAGAGCTCGGTCGGATGCGCCGCCGGGCTTGCGACGCTCGAAGTGATCGAGAACGAGCGCCTGCTCGAGAAATCGCAATCGCTCGGCAAGCACGCGCTCGAACGGATGCACGAGCTCAAAGGCCGCCATCCGCTCGTCGCCGACGTGCGCGGTATCGGCTTGCTGCTCGGGATCGAGCTCTCGCGCAACGGCATCCCGGCACGCCGCGAGGCGGAACAGGTGATGTACCACTGCCTTGCGAACGGACTGTCGTTCAAGGTGGGTCAGGGAAACGTGCTGACCCTGTCGCCGCCGCTCGTCATCTCGCCTTCCGAGTTCGATTCGGCATTCGCGATCATTGACCGCGCGCTCGGCGCGGTCGAAGCCGGGATGGGCTAGCGCCGTGCAGACGCTGCTCAACCTCCTCGCCGGCGTGTCGCTGCTCGTCTGGGGCACGCACATCGTCCGCGTCGATATCCTGCGCCTGTTCGGCGGGTCGCTGCGCCGGTTCCTGCGGGTCAGCGTCGCCAATCCCGTTCGCGCGTTCTTCGCCGGCATCGGCATCACCGCGCTGATCCAGAGCAGTACCGCGACGGCGCTGATCGTCGCCTCGTTCGCAGGCCAGGGTCTGATCGGCACCGCGCAGGCGCTCGCGGTGATGCTCGGCGCGGACGTCGGCACGTCGCTCGTCACGGTCATCCTGTCGTTCAATCTATCCTGGCTCTCGCCGCTCCTCATCTTCGTCGGCGTCGTCCTGTACCTGTCGCGACGCTCGGAACCGATCGGCCGCTTCGGCCGCGTGCTGATCGGACTCGGTCTCATCATCTTCGCGTTGCAGTGGATCTCGACCGCCGCGAAGCCGGTCGTCGAGGCCGCCGGCGTCAAGGTGATCTTTGCCTCGCTGACCGGGGACGTGCTGCTCGACATGCTGGTCGCGGCCATGCTGACGATGCTGTGCTATTCGAGCCTGGCCGTCGTCCTGGTCGTCGCCGCGCTCGCGACGCTGCACGTGATCGCGCTGCCGGTGGCCCTCGGGCTCGTGCTGGGCGCCAATCTCGGCAGCGGCTTCCTCGGCATGGTATCCACGTTGAAGTCGCCGCCGGAGGCAAGGCGCGTCACGCTCGGGAACTTCCTGTTCAAGCTGATCGGCTGCCTGCTGGTCGCGCCGTTCCTGCAGTTCGTCGAGGCGCCGATCGCCTCGCTCGAGCTCGTCGCAGCGCACGAAGTCGTGCTCTTCCATTTGCTTTTCAACATCGTGCTGTCCATCGCCTTTATCTTCTTTACCGCGCCGATCGCGCGGATCGCCGAACGGCTGCTGCCGACCAAGCCGATCGCCGACGACCCCGCGAAACCGCGCTATCTCGACCCATCGGCGCTCGCGACGCCGACGCTCGCGATCTCCTGCGCCGCCCGCGAGGCGCTGCGCATCGGCGACGTGATCGAGCAGATGCTGCAAGGCATGCTGACAGTGCTGAAGACCAATGACCGTGCGCTCGCCGAGCGGCTGCGCAAGATGGACGACGTGGTCGACACGCTCTACACAGCCGTCAAGCTCTACCTGACGCAGATCTCGCGCGAGGCACTCGAGGAGGGCGAAGGCGGTCGCTGGACGGACATCGTGTCTTTCACGATCAACATGGAACAGGTCGGTGACATCGTCGAGCGGATCATCACCGACATCGAGGACAAGAAGATCGACAAGGGACGCAATTTCTCCGAGGCGGGCCTCGCCGAGATTTGCGACCTGCACGGTCGGCTGATCGCCAACCTTCGATTGGGCCTCGCGGTATTCCTCAACGGCGACCTCAAGAGCGCGCAGGAGCTCCTTGCGCAGAAGGTGCTGTTCCGCGACCTCGAGCGTGCGTACGCCAACTCGCATCTCGAGCGGCTCGCCGGCCAGACCCTCGAGAGCATCGAGACCTCGTCGCTGCACCTCGACCTCATCGCCGACATGCGCCGCATCAACTCGCACGTGTGCTCGATCGCCTACCCGATCCTCGAGGAGGCCGGCGTGTTGGCGAAGACGCGATTGAAGGCGCCGGACCCCGTCCCCGAGGCCGGCACCTGAGCCTTCCGAAATGCCCGCTTCCGAAATGACCCTTGGCGTTACCCTCGCCGTGCTCGGAGCGGGTCTCCTGCACGCGGGCTGGAACGCGCTGCTCAAGTCGGCACCCGGAGGCGATGCGCTCCTCGACACGGCGACGGTCGTGGCCGGTGGTGGCGTGTGGGCGCTCCTCGTCCTTCCCTTGGTCGGGTTCCCCGACCCTGCCGCGTGGAAGTTCATGGTCGTCTCGACGATGATCCACTGGGCCTACTACATCACCCTCGCGCACGCCTACCGCACCGGAGACCTGTCGTTCGCGTACCCGCTGATGCGAGGCACCGCGCCGCTCATCGCCGCCCTGCTCGGCATCGTCTTCCTGCGCGAGTGGCCCACACCGCAGGTCGCGCTGGGCATTCTGCTGATCTGCGCCGGCATCGTCAGCATCGCCTTCGTCCGCCGCGAGGCGCACCCGCCCGCCGCTGCGTATTTCGCGCTGGCCAACGCGGCGATCATCGCCGTCTATACGCTCGTCGACGGCACCGGTGCTCGCGCGTCCGGAAACGCAACGAGCTATGCCGCGTGGCTCACGTTTCTCGAAGCCTTCCCATTCCTGCTCTGGATCCGTGCGAGCCGCGGCAAGGAAGCGGTCGCGTACATCGCAAAGAGCTGGCGACGCGGCATCATTGCCGGCGCGGCGAGTCTCGGCGCCTATGCAATCGTGCTTTGGGCGATGACGCGCGCGCCGGTGGCCGCCGTCGCGGCGCTGCGCGAAACGTCGGTGCTGTTCGCCGCGCTGATCGGCGCGATCTGGCTCAAGGAAGGCTTCGGGTTGCCGCGACTCGCCGGCGCGGCGAGCGTGGTGGCCGGTGTGGCTGCATTGAAACTCTGATGGCCAAACTCCCTACGCAAGCACGTGTCGTCATCGTGGGCGGTGGCATCGCCGGCGCGTCCACCGCCTATCACCTCGCCAAGCTCGGCGTGAAGGACGTCCTCCTGCTCGAGCAAGGCAAGCTCACTTGCGGCACGACCTGGCACGCGGCCGGCCTCGTCGGACAGACGCGCGCGACGCGCAACGCCACGCGGATGAGCCGCTACGGCATCGAGCTCT
>JBDTRG010000142.1:0-34302 GCA_039931775.1 Betaproteobacteria bacterium
CGTCGGAGGCGCTGCGGCCGTCGGAAGCACTGCGACCGTCGGAGGCGCTGCGGCCGTCGGAAGCACTGCGACCGTCGGAGGCGCTGCGGCCATCGGAGGCGCTGCGGCCGTCGGAAGCGCTGCGACCGTCGGAGGCACTGCGACCGTCGGAAGCACTGCGACCGTCGGCGGCGCTGCGGCCATCGGAGGCGCTGCGGCCGTCGGAAGCGCTACGGCCATCGGAGGCGCTGCGGCCGTCGGAAGCGCTACGGCCATCGGAAGCGCTGCGACCATCGCGGCCCGCAAGGCCCACGTCAGTCGGGCTGCCGGCCGGTGTCGGAACCGAAGTCCCCGCCTGCCCGCCGAGCTTCACGTCTTCCGCGGTCGGCTGGGCTGCCCGATACCGCTGCGCCGGAACGATCGTGCCGCTGACATCCTTGCCGCCGGGGGGGAAGTCGACATATTGCAGGACGAGAACCGCCGCCACGGCAGCAACGCCGGCGCCGATCCATACCTTTTTGCGACTGCCCAACATACCGATTTTTTGCTCGCTCATGTTATCGCCCCTCAAGAATGCCCACGGTTTAAAACCCCGATGGCCAGTTGCACGATTTTCCGGGGATCTGCCCCGGGTTTCCATCGTAGTTTGCCTAATTACACCCGACTGCGAAAAAAGTTGGTCCTCGCCACCCCGGCGCGCCGAGTCCTGGGGTATTGCGGCCATGACCGCCGCGACCAGACCCTCCGGTGGGAATGCCATCGGCACCCCTTTCAGCCCGTCGAACAGGCGCCGAAGGTCCTCGAAACGAGCCCGGGCCGCCGGATCGGCGGCGAGCAGGTGGTCGAGTTCTCGTACCTCATCCGGCGTCGCTTCGCCGTCGAGGACCGCATGCATCATTGAAATGTGTTCGGTGGGGTTCATGGTCGCTCAGCGGTTGCGCAGGTCCTTCAGCAGGTCACCCAGGCGATGCCTCGCCTCGAACAGGCGGGATTTCACCGTTTTCTCGTCCAGATCAAGGACCTGGCCGATCTCTTCGTAGCTCAATTCCGAAAAATGCCGCAAGGTGATCACCGTCCGGTCGTTGGTCGACATCTTCATCAGCGTGCTCTGGATCCGACGGGAGAGCTCGGCGTTGCCGACCTGCAGCTCCGGGTTGGCGCTGTCGGGTGCCGGAATGTCGATTTCATCGTCGAGAGCCTCTTCCCGCCGGCTGCGCCGCAGCATGTTGAGCGACTCGTTGACCGCGATCCGGTAGATCCAGCTGAAGAACTTGTACCGCGGATCATAGTCATCCAGCCGCTCCGAAACCTTGAGGAAGACTTCCTGAGCCACGTCGTTCGCGTCTTCGGCCCTGCGCAGCATCCAGAACGCCGCGTTGTAGATGGGCCGCTGGTAGCGGACGACCAACTCCGTAAACGCCTCTCGATCACCGGCCCGGTAGCGTTCCACCAATGCCTGATCGACGTCGTTGTCCACAATTACACCGGAGGGCCGGAAAAGTTGGGACGCCGCCTACCGGGCCGCCTCGATCTCGAAGATCTGGTCGAATCCCGAGTAGGTGAAAATGTCGCGCAGGTGACTGCTGACGCCCGTCAGGCGCAGCTTGCCGGACGACGCCACCAGCCGTTTCTGGGTCTTGAGGAGCACGCCCAAGCCGGCGCTGGAGATGTACTCGAGACCGCTGCAGTCCATTGTCACCATGCCTTTGACCCGGTCGAGAAACGCCTGCGCCGTCGCGCATTGGGCGGCGTCCAGCCGCCCGCTGATGACGACGACGTCATCCGGGCCAAAATCAATCGCGAGCATGCTCCCCCCCTGCGTCCACTGCCTTTTCCGGGGCTACTCCCCCGGTCCCCGTCTTGCGAAACGTGATCCGGCTCTGCCGGATCTCCTTCAAATACTCGTATTCGATCGAATCCAACAACTTACGGATCAGGTGCAGCCCCAGGCCCCCCGGCTTGCGCTCCTCGATCGGCAACGTGATGTCGACTTCGGCCGCCCGGGTGACGTCGAACGGCTCGACATCATAATCCGTCAGCGTGACCTCGACGCCTCCGGCGACGCCGATGATGTCGACGCGCACGGCGGCGCCGCTCATGGTGCTGTATTTGACCATGTTCGTGAACAACTCCTCCAGCGCAAAATCAACGGTCCGCCTGAGTCCCGGGTCCAACCCGGTATCGCCGAGCACCTCGAGGGTGAACGCGAAGAGGTGCTGGATGGAATCGTAGGTTCTCGGGAACGACCGGTGAGCCGAGACCGGCGGTACACGCTTGACGAGCACCATCGTGATGTCGTCCTCCTGTGGCGCCCCGCGCGCGAACGCCTTCACGGCGGCCAGGAGCTTCGTCGAAAGTTCCGCCATCGTCGCGCCGGGGCTCTCGCCGACGATCGCCTCGACCCGTTCCTCGCCGAACTGCTCGTTTTCGGCATCGCGATACTCGTAAACGCCATCGGAGATCAGCACCAGGATGTCCCCGGGCCGCATGTCCAGGGTCACGGCCGGCCGCAACGCGGAAAGCCGCATCGCGCCGAGCGGGAAGCTCGTCGGCTTGTAACGCGCACAGGCGCCGGAGGCGGCCTGAAAATGCAGGATCGGGCCTTGGCCGCCGCTGTGGAAGCGCATCTGGTGCGTCGTCGTGTCCAGTACGCCGATGAACGCGGTGATGAAGCGATCGTCGGCCAGCGTGTCGGCGAGCTGGTTGTTGACCTGCGTGAAGGCGGTGTCGAGGTCGGCGCCCAACCGGAACGCCATCCGCAGCATTGCCTGCATCTGCGTCACCGACAGCGCTGGTCCGATGCCGTGGCCGGTCGCGTCGCCCAACACGGTCAGCAGCTCGTGCCCGTGAACCGACAGGTCGTAGGTGTCCCCGCCCGTGAGCTCGGCAGGCAGGAACGTGCCAGCGACGTCGTAGCCGGGGAGCGACGGCATCGATGCGGGGAGCGTGCTCATCTGCACCACGCGGGCGAGCTCGAGCTCCTGGCGCATCTTCTCGCCTTCGATCAGCGCCTCGGTCATTCGCACCCGCTGGAGTGCGACCGCGCACTGTGCCGCCAGCGCCGTGGCGAGGACCTCGTCGTCCGCGTCGAATGCGCCGCCGGCCTTGTTCAGCACCTGCATCACGCCGACGAGGACCTCCTTGTGGTCGACAAGGGGCAGCGTCAGCATACAGCGCGTGCGGTATCCCGAGGCCTTGTCGACACCGGGATCGAAGCGCGGGTCGGCGTAGCAGTCCGGGACGTTGATAATTTTGCGCTCGCGCGCGGAGGAGCCGACGAGACCGGAACCGGCGGGCACGCGTATCGGGCGGATGCCGGTCGCGACCTCGAGGACCAGCTCATCGGCCGCGGGGTCGTACAGCCAGACCGAGCCGCGATCGGCCTTCAGCACCTGCTTCGCGGCGCTGACGACTTCGGCCAGCATCGTCATAAGGTCGAACGGGGCGGCCAGGGCGCTGGTGACCCCGAGGATCGCCTCCATGTCCTGCGCCGATAGCCCGCGTTGATGCGGCCGCCCCCCCATGCGGGCGAATGTAACAGAGCGCGAGCCATCGCGCCCTGCGGCTTTGGACGTCCGGCGATGGCCTTGCACCCCCGTTCCGCGCGAGAATTGCGGGCGGGATCGGTTTCGGATCGACGCATCGACAATTGGACGCGTGCGAGGCGGTGTGACCGCATGCTCGCGTTTTTCCTCCTGGAGTTTGAATGAGCGGCGATTTGCAGCAGACGTACGACCGATTCCCCTATCTGAGCTATCCGTTTCCTCAGTCCCACCCCGATCGCCTCGCGACGATCGGCTGGCTGTTCGGCATGGCCCCGGCGCCGGTCGATCGGTGCCGAATCCTCGAAGTGGGCTGCGCGTCGGGCGGAAATGTGATTCCGATGGCGGCGAGCCTGCCGAATTCGGAATTCGTCGGCGTCGACTTCTCGCCGGTGCAGATCACGGAAGGCGTCGCCGACGTCGGGGCGCTCGGCCTAACGAACCTCCGGCTGCTGCCCATGGATATCATGGACTTCCCGGAGGCGATGGGAACGTTCGACTACATCATCGCGCACGGAGTCTATTCGTGGGTGCCGGACGCTGTACAGGACCGCCTGTTGGCACTCTGCGCGCGCCACCTCGCGCCAGCGGGCATCGCCTACATCAGCTACAACGCGCTGCCGGGTTGGCGCACGCGCAGCGTCGTCCGCGACGCGATGATCTACCACACCCGGGGCATCGACGACCCCGTCAAGCGCGTCGCGCAGGCGCGCGCCGTCCTCGATTTCCTTGCCGAATCGGTGAAAGGGGATACGACCGGCTACGGCACCACGATTCGCCAGGAAGCCGAACACCTGCGCAAGCAGCAGGATTACTACATCCTTCACGAGCACCTCGAGAACGTCAACCAGCCGGTCTACTTCCACGAGTTCGTCGAGCGCGCGACGCGCTTTGAGCTCGCCTATCTCGGCGAAGCCGATTTCTCCGCGATGCTCGGCAGCGACTTTTCGCGAGACGTCAACGAGACGCTCGCCCGCGTGGCGCCCGACGTTCTGAAGCGCGAGCAGTTCATCGACTTCATCCGCGGGCGGACGTTTCGGGAGACCCTCCTCGTGCACCAGGGAGTCGAGCTGACCCGCAAGGTGTCGCCGGTGCGCGTCATGTCGCTGCGGGTCGCATCGAAGGCGAGGCCCGTGCGCGACACGCCGGACCTCCAGTCGAATGCCGTCGAGGAATTCCGCACGCCGGAAGGCAAGGGCATGAGCACGGCGAGCCGACTTGCCAAGGCGGCGATGGTCGTGCTCGCCGAGCGGTGGCCGCTGGCCACGGCGTTCGACAATCTGCACGCGGCCGCGCGCGAGAAGCTCGTCTCGCCCGGCGCGTCGACGGACGACGAGCGTGCGCGACTCGCGTCGGAAATGCTGCAATGCTATGCCGCCGGCGTATTGGAGCTCCATCACGCGCCGTCGCCGTTCGTGCTCGACGTGGGCGAGCGTCCGGAGGCGAGCGCGGTCGCGCGGCTGCAGGCGAAGAGGGGCGCGCCGGCGACGAGCTTGAAGCACGAGCACGGCAGCTTCAATGCCGATACGCTGCGATTGTTCCTGTTGCTCGATGGCACGCGCACGCGGCGCGAAATCGCTGCGACGTTGTGGTCGGGCGCGCCCGAAAGCGCCTCGCTCGCCGAGCTCGACCGCGCGCTCTCCACCTTGGCGCGGCTCGCGCTGATGGTGCGGTGACGGCGGCCTGCGGGTTGCCGCTGGCCGTCGGCGGCCGCGCCGGCCATGTTCGGCGTGCGGCGGGGCCGGTGCCGCGATACGGGACGTGGACGACGTCGATGCCGACGACGTACTCCAGGTATTCGAACGCGAGATGGCGCGCGCTGTCGTTGCCGGCCGAGCCATAGTCGAGTGCATTATATTCCGCGTGACACGCCAACCCTTGGGAGGATCGAATGAGCGTCGAATTTCTGGGCGGTACCCGCAGCGGCCCCGGTGGTCAGCCGCTGCCTTTCTCGCCTGCCGTCAAGGCGGGACCTTTCGTGTTCGTGTCGGGCCAGGTGGCGCTCGGCGAGAACGGCGAGCTCGTGCCGGGCGGCATCGAAGCGCAGACGCGCGTCGTCATGAAACACGTCGAACGCGCGCTGGGACTTGCCGGGTGCACGCTCGCCGATGTGGTCAAGGCGACGGTCTGGCTCGACGACGCGCGCGACTTCTGGACCTTCAACCGCGTCTACGCCGAGTTCTTTCCCGGCAACAAGCCGGCGCGATCGACCACGCAGGCGAAGCTGATGATCGACGCGAAGATCGAGGTCGAGGTCGTCGCGTACAAGGAATAGCGGGGGTGCAACTGCGGTAAAGTGACGCAGACCGCGCCGCGTGGGCTGCCCCAGGGAGGAATCGAAGTGAAGGAACGATTGACGATTGAAGCGTGCCTGCCCGCCGATCGCGCACGCGCGACATTGATCGGGCGGGTATGGGCGCCGGGCGAAGGCGGTCCGTTGCCGATCCTCGTTCGCGACGACGCGGTCTACGACCTGTCGCGGTTGTCACCGACCGTGCAGGGTCTCTGCGAGCTCGCCGATCCGGCGGGCGCGATCCGCGGCGCCGGCACGCTGCCGCGCCTGGGCGAGGTCGGGGACCTGCTCGTCAATTCGTCGGAACACGATCGCGACCCGCGGCGCCCGTGGTTGCTGGCACCCTGCGATCTGCAGGCGATCAAGGCCTCCGGCGTCACGTTCGTGTCGAGCATGCTGGAGCGCGTGATCGAGGAGCAGGCGCGCGGCGACCCGGCGAAAGCCGAGGCGGTGCGCAAGTCGATCGTCGCAGTCATCGGCGACAACCTTTCCTCCGTCCGGCCGGGATCGCTGGAAGCGGCGCGTTTGAAGGACGTGCTGATCAAGGAACGCGCGTGGTCGCAGTATCTCGAGGTCGGCATCGGCCCCGACGCGGAGATCTTCACGAAGTCGCAGCCGATGTCGGCGATCGGCCTCGGCGGCGACATCGGTCTTCATCCGAAGTCCGAATGGAACAATCCCGAGCCGGAAATCGTGCTCGTCGTGAACAGCCGCGGGCAGACGGTCGGCGCGACGCTCGGCAACGACGTCAACCTGCGCGACTTCGAGGGTCGCAGCGCGCTGCTGCTCGGCAAGGCGAAAGACAACAACGCGTCCTGCGCGATCGGGCCGTTCATCCGCCTCTTCAATGGAGCGTTCGGCATCGACGACGTGCGCGGCTGCGAGCTCGCAATGCGCGTCGACGGGCCGGAGGGATTCGTGCTGGACGGCGCGAGCTCGATGGCGAAGATCAGCCGCGATCCGCTCGACCTCGTGACCCACGCGATCGGGCCGAGCCACCAGTACCCGGACGGGCTGGTGCTCTTTCTTGGTACGATGTTCGCTCCGACCAAGGATCGGCTGGCGCCGGGCGAAGGATTCACGCACGTGGTCGGCGATATCGTCACGGTGACCACACCGCTCCTGGGCGCGCTCATCAATCGCGTCGATCGCTCGGACCGGATCGCACCATGGACCTTCGGGACCGCGGCGCTCATGCACAATCTCGCCGCGCGGGGCCTCGTCGGGCCGCCGCGTTGATCTACCGTACCCACCCTTGAACTGAAAGCACCCGATGGCTACCCCCCTGTTCCGCAATTACATCGCCGGCGAGTGGATCGCCGGCGCCACGACCACGCTCAATCGCAATCCGTCCGATGTAGATGACGTGATCGGCGAGTACGCGCAGGCCGACGCAGTGCAGGCGCGCGCCGCGATCGCGAGCGCCAAGCAGGCGTTCCCCGGATGGGCGCATGGCAGCATCCAGGAGCGCGCGAACATCCTCGATCGCGCGGGCAGCGAAATCATCGCGCGGAAGGACGAGCTCGGGCGGCTGTTGTCGCGCGAGGAAGGCAAGACGCTTCCCGAAGGCGTGGGCGAGGCGATGCGCGCCGGCAACATCTTCAAGTTCTTCGCCGCGGAAGTGTTGCGGGCGTCCGGCGAAAAGTTGCCGTCGGTGCGACCCGGCGTCGACGTCGAGGTCACGCGCGAGCCGCTGGGCGTGATCGGACTCATCACGCCCTGGAATTTTCCGATCGCGATCCCCGCATGGAAGATCGCGCCGGCGCTGGCCTATGGAAACACCGTCGTCATGAAGCCGGCGGACCTCGTCCCGGGCTGCGCGTGGGCGATCGCCGAAATTCTCGCCAAGGCCGGATTGCCGGGCGGCGTGTTCAACCTGGTGATGGGTCGCGGGTCGGTCGTCGGCGAAGCGCTTGTCACGCATCCGGACGTCGCGGGCATCAGTTTCACCGGTTCGGTCGAGACCGGCCGCGGTATCGCGGCGAAGGCCATCGCGCGGATGGCGAAGATCCAGCTCGAGATGGGCGGCAAAAATCCGCTGGTGGTGCTCGACGACGCCGACCTGCCGACGGCGGTCAACTGCGCGGTGCAGGGCGCCTACTTCTCGACCGGGCAGCGTTGCACCGCGTCGTCGCGGCTGATCGTGACCGATGGCATCCACGACCGGTTCGTCGCCGCCGTCAAGGAAAAGCTCGCTCTTCTCAAGGTGGACGACGCGCTGGCCGAAGGAACCGACTTGGGGCCGGTTGTCGACCAGAGTCAGCTGGACACGGATCTCAAGTACGTCGACATAGGCCGCGGCGAGGGCGCCACGCTCGCCGCCGGCGGCGAGCGCGTCAAGCGCGCGAAGGAAGGCTATTACCTCGCACCGGCGCTCTTCACGAACGCGACGAATTCGATGCGGATCGCGCGCGAGGAGATCTTCGGGCCTGTCGCGGCGGTGCTGCGGGTGAAGAATTACGACGAGGCGCTCAACGTGGCGAACGACACGCCGTTCGGGTTGTGCTCAGGCATTGTGACGACGTCGCTGAAGCATGCGGCGCACTTCAAGCGACACGCCGAGACGGGGATGGTGATGGTCAACGTGCCGACCGCAGGTGTGGATTACCACGTTCCGTTCGGCGGGCGGAAGGGCTCGAGCTACGGCCCGCGAGAGCAGGGGCGCTACGCCGCGGAATTCTTCACGGTCGTCAAGACCGCCTATACCGCACCCTAGTCGATTCGGCCGACGCTGCGTCGCGCCTTCGCGCCGCACCGGTCACTTGAAGGAAAACAAATGGCGATGCGAGACGATCCGGCACTTCTCGCGAGGATCCGGAAGCTGCTCTACACGGCGGTCATGTCGGATGTCCTCGACGGCATCGGCTATCGGCACCAGGCGATGCCGCCTTCCATCCGGCCGCTCGACGATGCGCTGTTGCTGGCCGGCTTTGCGCGGACCGGGCTCTATCGCGAGGTCTATCACGTTGCGCCCGACATCAATCCGTACGAGCTCGAGATTGCGCTCGTCGACGATCTCAAGCCGGATGATGTCGCCGTGTTCGGGTGCGGCGGTTCGCGCCGCATCGCGCCGTGGGGCGAACTCCTGTCGACCGCGTCGCGGGCGCGCGGCGCCGCAGGATGCGTGACGGATGGCATGGCGAGGGACATCCGCGCCATCCGCGCGCTCCGCTTTCCGGTGTTTCACGGCGGCATCGCGCCGCTCGATTCGAAGGGCCGCGGGATGGTCGCCGAGATCGACGTTCCGATCGAGTGCGCCGGCGTGGCCATCGCGCCGGGCGACCTCGTGATAGGCGACGCCGACGGGGTGGTTGTCGTTCCGCGCGCCGTCGAGGACGAAGCGCTCGCCGGTGCGTTCGCCAAGGTCGCGAGCGAGGACCGCACGCGCGACGAGTTGAAAGCGGGCGTCAAGCTCGCCGACGTGTTCGCCAAATACCGCGTCCTGTAACAGACGTCCGGAATCCATCGAATTATCCGGCCCTTGACAGGGTCGCTTTCATATGTCACTCTTTAGTGACATATGAAGCCCGACGAAATGGATGCCGTGTTCGCGGCGCTCGCCTCCGGGCCGCGCCGGCGCATCCTCGACATCCTGAAACGCGAACCGGGCTGCAACGTCAACCACGTCGCGGAATTCTTCGACATCGGGCGCATCGCCGTGATGAAGCACATCGCCGTGCTGCAGGACGCCAACCTGATCGTCTCCGAAAAGGTCGGCCGCGAGCGCCACCTGTGGTTCAACCCGGTTCCGGTACAGATGATCTATGACCGTTGGACGAGCGAATTCAGCGTCTATTGGTCCGGGAAGCTCGCCCGCATCAAGTATCGCGTGGAGAACGCACCCATTCCGATCACCAGAAAGACAGGGGGACGACGTGGCTGAAAGCGACAAGGCGGTATTTCGCATCGTCATCGACGGCTCGATGGAAGCCATATTCCAGGAGCTGACCAAGACCGGGTCACCGCAAGGTGCGGTATTCAACTCGATGCTGACGCTGGGAACGCCGGGATTGACCGCCGGCAAGAAGCTGCAGATGCGCACGGTCAGCGGCGCTCACGCGATGGTGGTCGGCGAGGTCGTCGACATCGAACCGCCGAGCCGATTCGCGCACACGCACCGCTTCACTCAGCATATGGATCCCGAGTGCACGGTGATCTACGACCTGAAAAAGGTACAGGGTGGCGTCGAGGTGACGCTCACGGTTGAGAACGTTACGGCGGGCACGAAGACGGCAGCCGAGATGCAGCGCGGCGGGATGTTCATCCTCAACAATCTGAAGGCCATTGTCGAGACCGGTCGTCCGCCGGTCGGAACGCGGCTCATGTACAGCATGTTCGGCGCGCTCGAATTCGTGCTGCCGAAGAAGACGAAGTCCGAGCGCTGGCCGCTGTGATCCAGGAACGTCTGCAAGGAGGAATCATGAGAATTGCATCGGCACTTTTCGTCATCGCCTTCGCCCTCGGCTTCGGCGTGGCGGCGCATGCGCAGGAGCGCTATGTCGACAAGGTGGTGCGCGTCAAGGCGCCCGTCGACGCGGTCTGGCAGGCGTGGACGACGAGCGAGGGTATCAAGACGTTCTTCGCGCCGGATGCCCGCGTCGAGGCGCGCGTCGACGGCCCGTTCGAGATCTACATCAACCCGCTGGCCCCGCCCGGCCAGAAGGGTGCGGACGACATGCGCTTCCTGGCGATCCAGGACAGGAAGATGATCACGTTCACGTGGAACGCGCCGCCGCACTTGCCTGAGGCGCGCGCGCAGCGCACCTACGTGACCGTGCGCTTCAAGCCTGCGGGCGACAACGAGACCGAGGTCACGTTGCACCACGGCGGCTGGGGCGACGGCGGACAGTGGGACCAGGCCTACGCTTATTTCGACCGCGCGTGGGGCAACGTGCTTGGGAACCTGCAGAAACGCTTCGCGGACAACAAGCCGTATGACTGGACCGAGTGGATGGCGAGCTTGCGCGCGATGATGGAGAAACCAGCGCCGAAGTGATCGATCGATGCGCGATTACGCGGCGGCCGGCACCTGCGCCGCCGCGAGCTTCGCGTGGGCGTCGCGCAAAGCCGTGCGCAGTCCCTCCTCGACCACCGGATGGTAGAAGGGCATCGCGAGCGTTTGCGCGACCGTGAACCGCGCCTGGATCGCCCAGGCAAGAAGGTGCGCGAGGTGCTCGGCGCCGGGGGCGATCATCTCGGCGCCCATCAGCCGGCCCGTGGCCATGTCGGCGTACACGTGGAGCAGGCCCCGGTTGCGCAGCATCATGCGGCTTCGTCCCTGGTTCTCGAACGATACGGCGCCGGTGACGAAGCTTCCCGGCGCGAGGTCCTGGTGGCGCGTGCCGATGACAGCGAGCTGCGGATCGGCGAAGACGATAGCGAACGGCGTGCGTCGCTCGGTGCTACGTACGTCCGGAAAGCGTGCGGCGTTTTCGCCGGCGATGCGACCCTCGTCGGCGGCTTCGTGCAGGATAGGCAGGTCGTCGCCGGCATCGCCAGCGATGAACACGGGTTTGCCGCCGCACTGCATCGTGTTCCGGTCGAACAGCGGCACGCCGCGCTCGTCGAGGGACAGCGACGTGCGTGCGAGGTCGAGGGCGCCGATGTTCGGCGTCCGCCCGGTCGCGGCGATGACGTAGTCGACCTTCGCCATGCGTTCGGCGCCATCGTGACCGCGATAATGCAGCACGACGCCGTCGCGTTCGCGCTCGATCGAGCGGATATCGGCGTGGGTGTCGAGTGTGAGTTCGCGTTCGAACGTCCGCGCGGCGTAAGCGCGGACCGTCGGATCGCTGAATGGACCGACATGGCCGTTGCGGCCGAACATCAGCACGTCGACACCGAGGCGCGAGAGCGCCTGGCCCAGTTCGAGACCGATAACGCCAGGGCCGAAGACGGCGACCGACCGCGGCAGGTCGTCCCAGTCGAACACGTCGTCGTTGACGATGAGTCGGTCGCCTGCTTCGCGCAGCGCCGCCGGAATCGCCGGCGCCGAGCCGGTGGCGATCACCGCGCGGGAGAAGGCCATCCGCGTGTGGTCGCCGACCTCGAGCGTGGTGTCGTCAACG
The DNA here is from genome assembly GCA_039931775.1 of Betaproteobacteria bacterium. Taxonomy (GTDB): domain Bacteria; phylum Pseudomonadota; class Gammaproteobacteria; order Burkholderiales; family Casimicrobiaceae; genus CAIWHR01. The sequence continues at coordinate 11,883 of JBDTRG010000142.1, forward strand.
AAGCGCGCATGACCGAGAATCCTGTCGGCCTCGGGGATAGCATCGACCCCATCGAGCACGAAGCCGACGAAGCGGTCGCGCTCGCGCTTGACGCGCGCCATCACCGCCCGGCCGTCGATCCTAACCGAACCGTCGAGCGACAGGCCGAACTCGGCCCATCTGGATGGCCCGTGCGCAGCTTCCGCCGCGGCGATCAGCAGTTTGCTGGGCATGCAGCCGACCCGAGCGCAGGTGGTGCCGTAAGGCCCCCCCTCGATGAGGACGGCGCGTCGCCCGCCCGCCACGGCGGCGCGATAGGCGGCGAGACCGGCTGTCCCGGCGCCGATGACGGCGACATCCACGCTGATCGTCTTCATGCTGTCCTTGGTCGTGATCAGGTCCGACGGATTACACGGCAGCCGTCCTTCCAGGCCGCCGCGCACCGGCGAATCCGCGATTACGCGGCCTTGCGGGTCCAGCGTTCGAGGGCCTCGAGCCCGCCGATGCGCTGGCCGTTCACGAACACCTGAGGAACCGTGCCCTCGCCGGTCACGGCGCCGACGATGCGGCTTCTCTGCGTGTGCGCGAGCGGGATTTCCGCGTAGTCGTAACCGGCCTCCGTCAAAAGCCGCTTGGCCCTGGCGCAGGACGGGCAGCCTTCGCGCGTGAAGATCGCGACCTGGTCGGGCTTTCGCGCATGCGGATTGACGTAGGCGAGCAGCGTATCGGCGTCCGACACCTCGAACGGGTCTCCGGCCTTTTCCGGTTCGATGAACATCTTGTCGACGACGCCGTCCTTGACCAGCATCGAATAGCGCCACGACCGCTTCCCGAAGCCCAGGTCGCTCTTGTCGACGAGCATGCCCATCCCGGCGGTGAACTCGCCGTTGCCGTCCGGCACCAGCGTGATATTGGCGGCCTCCTGGTCCTTCGCCCATTCGTTCATCACGAACGCGTCGTTGACCGACACGCACAGGATGGAATCGACGCCGCTCTCAAAAAACGCCGGCGCGAGTTCATTGTAGCGCGGCAGGTGCGTCGACGAGCAGGTTGGCGTGAACGCGCCGGGCAGCGAGAACACGGCGACGGTCTTGCCGGCGAAGAGCTCGTCGGTGGTGACGTTTTTCCATTCGTTGTCCTGGCGAACGCGAAACGTGACGGCCGGGACGCGTCGGCCCTCGTGGTTCTTCAGCATGGCAAAACTCCTTGGCAGGTTCGGATTGGCGATCGGGAGATCCCGTTCGGACACCGTCGAAGCAAATATAGGGGCGGGCCGGCCGCGGGGCCAATACTTTGTTAGAATCCCGCCGATAGGCTCAAACTATCGGACTCTACCGACCGCGCGAACCATGACCCTGACCGAATTCAAGTACATCGTCGCCGTCGCCGCGGAGCGCCACTTCGGCCGGGCGGCGCAGCGCTGCTACGTGAGCCAGCCGAGCCTCTCTGCTGCGGTGAAGAACCTCGAGGACGAGCTCGGCGTGCTGATCTTCGAGCGCGGCAAGGGCGAGGTGCTCGTCACGCCGATCGGCGAAGAGATCGTTGCGCAGGCGCGGCGGGCACTCTACGAGGCCGCAGGCGTGAAATCCGTCTCGGCGCAAGGGAAGAACCCGCTCGACGGGCCGCTGAAGCTGGGCGTGATCCACACGGTCGCGCCGTATCTGTTGCCCGAGCTCGTGGCCGTGCTTGCCCGGAGCGCACCGAAGATGCCGCTCGACATCGAGGAGAACATGACCGCGAACCTCGACGCGATGCTGAAGGCGGGCGCCATCGACGCCGCGATCGTAGCGCTGCCGTTCGAGGCCCATGGGATCAAGGTGCTGCCGCTGTACAGCGAGGCGTTCCGCGTCATCGTGCCGGCGAAGCATCGCTGGGCGCGACGCAAGACGATCCGCGCCGAAGAGCTCCCCGCCGAGAACCTGCTGCTGCTCTCGGTGGGCCACTGCTTCCGCGACCAGGTCGAGGACGCCTGCCACGAGTTCGTGCGTACGCCCGGGCAAGGGAAGCAGGGCAACTCGCTGGAGACGATCCGCAACATGGTCACGTCGGGAATGGGCATTTCGGTGCTTCCGGCGACGGCGTTGACGCGGAAGTACGCAACACCGCTGCTGAAAGCCATCGACTTCGCGCCCCCGGCGCCGTCGCGCCGTATCGTGCTCGCGTGGCGCGACGCCTTTCCGCGCCAGGCGGCGCTCGACGCCGTCACCGCTGCCATTCCGAGGCTCGGACTTCCGGTGGAACCGGCCGGCACTGCACCGGCAGCCTGAACCGAATTCCGAGGCAGGAAGCTCGCTTGACGCCACTGGCGAAGTCGGGCGAGGATCGCGGCTTTCCCCGAAGCCCGTCCGTCCCATGCCGAACCAGACCGCCGCCAACGCCGCTTCACCGCCTGCCTCAATATCGGCGAGGCCGGCCCAGGCGTTACCGGAACGAACGATGACGCGCCTCGTGCTCGAACTCGTCAGGCCGTACCACCGCTGGCTTCTGATCGTGTTCATCGCGATGCTGGTCGAGATTGCGATGAGCCTCGCCGCGCCGTGGCCGCTGAAGCTCGTGCTCGACGACGCGCTCGGCAAGCACGAGCTGCCGACATGGCTCGCGTGGGCTCACGACTGGGGGATCGGACGCAATACGCTGGGCGTCGCGGTGTTCGCCGGCCTCTCGACGCTGGCGATCGCCGTCATCGGGGCAATTGCGACCTACGTCGACAACTATTACACGACGAGCATCGGGCAGTGGGTGGCCAACGACCTGCGCGTGCGCATCTACGACCACCTCCACCGCCTGTCGCTCGCGTTCTACGACACCGCGAAGACCGGTACGCTGATGTCGACGATCACGAGCGACGTCGCGACCGTGCAGAGCTTCGCGTCGTCGTCGACGCTCGGTATCATCGTCGACATCGTGACCATCGTCTTCATGCTGGGCCTCATGGTCTGGCTCGACTGGGACTTCACGCTGATCGCGATAGGCGTCACGCCGTTCCTCCTGATGTTCGTCACGCGCTTCAAGAAGGCGGTCAAGGAGGTCACGCGGACGGTGCGCATCAAGCAGAGCGAAGTCGTGGCCGTGGTTCAGGAAGGTCTGGGGTCGGTGCGCGCCGTCCAGGCGTTCGGGCGCGAGGACCTCGAGCTCGCGCACATGCAGGCGGCGAGCCGCGCGACGGTCGAGGCTGCGCTCAAGGCGCGGCAGGTGAAATCGCTGCTTTCGCCGGTGGTCAGCATCGTCGTCGCGCTGTGCACCGGGATCGTGCTGTGGAAGGGGACCTCGCTCATCGTCGCCGGGACGATGACGGCCGGAGCACTGACCGTCTATCTCGCCTACCTGACAAAATTCTTCAAGCCGGTCAAGGACCTCGCGAGCATGACCAGCGCGATCGCGCAGACGACGGTCGCGCTGGAGCGCATCCAGAAGATATTGTCCGCCGACGAAATCATTCGCGAGCGTCCCGACGCGATCGATACCACCAACGTCAAGGGCGAGATCACGTTCGAGCACGTGGCCTTCGGCTACGGCGTCGAGACCCCGGTGCTGACCGACGTATCGTTCACGATCAAGCCGGGCCAGGTCGTGGGGGTCGTCGGCCCGACGGGCAGCGGCAAGTCGACGGTGGTGAGCCTGGTGCCCCGCTTCTACGATCCTCTGGGCGGCCGCGTGCTGATCGACGGCGTCGACATCGCGACGATGAAGCTCGCCGCGCTTCGTTCACAGATCGGTTTCGTGCTGCAGGAGACGGTGCTGTTTCGCGGGACGATCCGGGAGAACATCGCCTATGGGCGTCCCGGAGCGACCGACGACGAGGTCACGGCCGCGGCCAAGCTCGCCAACGCCGACGAGTTCATCTCGAAGATGCCGCACGGCTACGACTCGGTCGTCGGCGAACGCGGCGACACGCTCTCTGGTGGCCAGCGCCAGCGGATCGGGATTGCGCGCGCGGTCATCCGCAACAGCCCGATCATGATCCTCGACGAACCGACCGCTGCCCTCGACACCGAATCCGAGAAACTGGTGATCGAAGGGTTGGAGCGGCTGATGAAGGGGCGCACCGTCATCATGATCGCGCACCGGCTGTCTACGATTCGCGATGCCGACAAGATCATCGTGCTGAAGGGCGGCGTCGTCGCGGAGGAGGGCACGAACGACGAGCTGATCGCGCGGGGCGGTGTCTACGCCGAGCTGCACCGCATCCAGTACGAAACGCCGTCGGCGCCACCGGCCGGCACGGCAATCATCGATAGGTAACCTCGACATGTCGCACAAGCTGATCGTCCTTCCCGATGACACGGCGAAACCTCTGCTCGACGCCATCAACGGCGCGACCAAGTCGCTCAATATCCGGATGTTCCTGTTCACCGACACGTCGCTGCTCGACGCGGTCACCGTGGCGAAGAAGCGCGGGGTCGACGTCAGGGTGATGTTGAATCCGGCGCGCAGGAGCGGTGAAACCGAGAACGAGGAGTCGCGCAAGTCCCTCGTTGCCGCAGGCATCGCAGTCCGCGACAGCAATCCGGCATTTGCGTTGACGCACCAGAAGTCGATGGTGGTGGACAACAGGATGGGGTTCGTCGAGTCGCTGAACTGGGAATTGAAGGACCTGACGGAAACGCGCGACTATGCGGTCGTGACGACCCACGGTCACGAGGTCGACGAAATGGTCGCGTGCTTTGACGCGGACTGGGCCCACAAGGATTTCACGCCGCATCCGGAGTCGACGTTGATCTGGTGCCCGAACAATGGCCGCCAGCGCGTCGCCAAATTCATCGACGAGACGACGCATTCGCTGTGGGTGCAGAACGAGCGCTACCAGGACACGGTGATCATCGAACGGCTGGTTCGCGCCGCGCGGCGCGGCGTCAAGGTGCGCATCCTCGCCAAGCGACCGCATTCGCTCAAACCGGACAAGCTGATCGAAGGTGTGGGCGGTCTTCGGATTCTGCAGGACGTCGGGGTGAAGATCCACGCGATCAAGCACCTTAAGCTGCACGCCAAAATGTTGCTGGCCGACAGCAAGCGCGCGATCGTCGGCTCGATCAACCTTGCGCCGGGAAGCTTCGACGCGCGCCGCGAACTCGCGATCGAAACCGACGATCCCCACACGGTGAAGCGACTCGAGAAGACCGCTTCGGACGACTGGGATATGTCGCACAAGCTCGACCTCTCCGACGAGGGCCTGCTGGCGGATCTCATGAAGGGCGGGGGCGAGGGCGCCGACAAGCTCGTCCTGGGCGAAGACCGCGACAGGAAGGACAAGCACGGCAAGAAGGGCAAGAACGGAAAGGCGAAAGGCTGAGGTTCGTGGAGACCGCCGCAGCGGCGCGCGCCGTCACGGCGTCGCGGTTTGTTCGATGACGCTCGAGGGGTCCGCCGTGACTCGTTCAATCCGAAGTGCGCTCGTCGTCGCGTTCGCCTTTGCGGCGGGGGTGGCTGTGTCGTCGGCGCATGCTGCCGGCCCTGCACCTTTCAAGGTTCCCGACGACGCGACGATTCCGAAGGGGCCGGAGGGTGACGCGATCAAGCTCGGCCGAGCGGTGATCACCGATACCAAAAAACGGCTGCCCAACAACGTCGGCAACGGCCTTGCGTGCACCCACTGCCATCTGGCCGCGGGCACCACGCCGGAGGCGGGGCCTTTCGTCGGACTGTGGGGCGTCTTCCCGGAATACCGCAGCCGCAATGGCCAGGTGAACTCGATGCAGCAGCGGATCAACGACTGCTTCGAGCGCTCGATGAACGGCAAGGCGCTCGCCTCCGACTCGAAGGAGATGATCGCGATGCTGGCGTACATCCAGTGGCTGTCGACCGGCGTGCCCGTGGGCGTCGAGGTGGTCGGACGCGGCATGCCCGAGGGCAACACCGCGCTGAAGCCAAACGCCTCCCACGGCAAGGCCGTCTACGCCGAGAAGTGCGCGAGTTGCCACGGCGCCAGCGGAGGGGGCACCCCGAACCCGGCGGGCGGTTACTTCTTCCCGCCGGTCTGGGGGAACGCGTCGTTCAATATCGGCGCCGGCATGGCGCGGACCTACACCGCGGCGGGGTTCATCAAGCAGAACATGCCGCTCGGACAAGGCGGAACGCTCTCCGATCAGGACGCGGTCGACGTCGCCGAATACATGACGCATCAGCCGCGCCCGGCCTACGCCGCGGCGAAGAACGACTACGCCAAGGGCGTCAAGCCGAAGGACGCGCGGAACTGACCCTCGCGAGGCGCGCATCGCCGCGGCCGTCACCGGCCTGCGTGAAACACCGACCGAACCTAGACGAGCACGACCTTTCCGGTCTTGAGGTCGTACATCGCGCCGACGATATCGATCTTCTTGGCGGCGTAGCTCTTCTGGACGATCGGCGGCGAGTTTTTCAATCGGCTCACCTGTCGCCGTACGTTTTCGGCGGCGGCATTGTCGACCAGATCGCCGGACGGCGACTTCTCCGCGGCTAGCACGGCAGGCTTGATCCCCGCGATGAGTTGAGGCAGTTTGCCCGGCAAAACCGCCTTGCTCTTCAGCACCTTGATCGCCGCGTCGACCGCGCCGCAGGAGGTATGGCCGAGCACCATCACGAAGGGCACGCCCAGGAACTGAACGCCGTATTCGAGCGACGCCAGAAGGTCCGGCGTGACGATGTTGCCCGCGACGCGCATGACGAAGAGATCGCCCGGACCCTGATCGAAAGCGAGCTCCGGCGCTACGCGCGAATCGGCGCAGCTCAGGATCCCGGCAATCGGATACTGGATTTCCGCGCGCGCGGCGCGCCCGGCCGTGTAGTCGCGCTCGTTGGGCGCATTCGCAACATAGCGCGCGTTGCCGTCCATCAATCGCTTCAACGCATCCGCGGGAGGGATCGCATTCGGCGGCGGTGCCGCGCCGGGTTTCGGCGGGTCGGCCGCGAGGGCATTGCCGATGCTCCACGTCGCAAGCGCCGCGGCTGAACCGACCTTCAGGAAATCGCGGCGCGAAAATTCTGCCTGATGCCGCGCGTCACCGCAAACTTCGCACATTCGATCTTTCCTCCGTCGTTGAAGATTCCCCGCGAAGTGTTTCGGATACAGGAGCGTCTGTCAATCGCCCCCCTGGGAGGGAAACATTACCCGGGACGCCGGCCGCAGGTGCTTCCCTTGCCAAGATCGCTCGCTTGCCGCACGATCCGGGCGACACGCGCAGCGGCAAAGCGACACGGGGGTCGCAGCCGCACCGAGGCGCAAGAACCAGAGCCGAACCATGCAAGCTCCCGCGGGCGTGCTGGCGCGAGGTCGTCCGACCTGGCGATCGCGTGTCCATGCGCTGCTGGACGGCGAGGGCCGCACGGCGGCAAGCGCCTGGGCGCGCGCCGTCATGGTCACCGCGATCGTCGCCAACGCGGCGGCCATCGTGCTCGGGACCGTGAAGTCGCTGGCCACGGTCCATGGCGGACTTTTCGCTGCCATGGAGACCGTGACGCTGGTGCTCTTTGCGTTCGACTACGCCATGCGCATCTGGGCGGCGCCGGAGGACGAATCGATGGCCGCTCGGGGTGCGTGGCCGGCGCGGTTCGCCTACGTCCTCTCGCCTCTGGGCATCATCGATCTCATCGCGCTCGCTCCCTTGTGCCTCGGGGTCTTCGTGCTCGGCGACCCCGACTGGCTCCGCGTGCTTCGTCTTGTCGCCGTGCTCAAGATTACGCGTTATGCCCCTGCGCTCAACCTGTTCTACGCCGTCATCCGCAGCGAATCGAGGGTGCTGCTCTCCGCGCTGCTCGCGATGACGGTCAACTGGGTCCTGGTCTCGGCAATCATCTTTGCGCTCGAGCACGAAGCTCAACCCGAGGTCTTCTCGAGCGTGCCGCAGGCGATGTGGTGGGCGATCGTCACGATGGCGACCGTCGGATACGGCGACATCGTGCCGGTGACGCCGGCGGGCCGCGTCTTCGGCGGCATCGTGATGGTTCTGGGCATTGCCAGCGTCGCGGTGCCGGCGGGCATCCTCGCCAGCGGTTTCGCTGCGGAGCTGCGCAAGCGCCGGTCGATGGTCTCGTGGCAGCTTGTCGCCAAGCTGCCGTTGTTCGCCCACCTGGAAGCGTCGCGCATCGCCACCATTGCGCGCCTCCTGAAGCTCGACGTCGTGCCGGCGCGGCACACGATCGTACGGCGCGGCGAACCCGGCGACGCGATGTTTTTCATCCTTTCCGGCGAGGTCGAGGTGGAGATCGAGCCGCAGCCGCTACGCCTCGGACCGGGGCAGTACTTCGGCGAGATCGCCCTGCTGCGTCAAGTGCCGCGCACGGCGACGATCGTGTCCGTCACCGAGTGCGAGCTCCTGGCGCTCGGTGCGGCCGACTTCCGCCGGCTGCAGGACGAGTATCCTGCATTGAAGGAAGCGATTCGCGAGATGGCGCAGCGCAGGGTCGCCGAGGAGCGGCCGGCATCGCCGCCGCCTTGAGTCCTGAAACTTCCGCGATTGCTGCCGGTGCGCACAGACGAGGTGATCGCGTAGGGAATCCCGGAGACTCTCGTGAATGTTGGTTGTGGTGTCCGGCGGCGCGCTCATCCGCGTGGTTGACGACGCGGGGTAGCTTGTATGATGATATGGCAACAGGAAGAAGCGCCGTGTCGGATGCCATGCTCAAGCCACTTCCGGTTTCGCACAACCGGACCGAGACGCTGATTTCGCGTCTGACGTCGGAAATCACCAGCGGCCGCTTTGGCCCCGGCGATCGCCTGCCCACCGAGCAGCAGATCGCGACGGCCACGGGCGTCAGTCGTACCGTAGTGCGGGAGGCTGTGGCCGCCCTGAAGGGTTTGGGTCTCGTCGAGACCAAGCAGGGCGTGGGCGCGTTCGTCGCTCGCCGCCCGCGGCAACGGCCGTTCGAGCTCGATCCCGCGCGGCTTCGATTCCTGCCCGAAGTGCTCGACTTGCTGGAACTGCGGATCAGCATCGAGGTCGAGGCGGCCGGGCTCGCTGCCGAAAGGCATGACCGGGCGCAACTGGGCGCCATCCGCACCGAGCTTTCCGCCATCGAGATGGCCATCACGTGCGGCGAAGACGCGGTCGAACCGGATCTCGCGTTTCATTTTGCGATCGCCGATGCCACGAACAATCCGCATTTTCGAAAAATCCTGGGCTTTCTGGGTAGCCAGATCATCCCGCGGCGACTGCTTCATCTCAACGAGCGCGATCCGCACAACAGAAAGAAATACCTGCTCGCCTCGCAGGCCGAGCACAAGTCGATTTTCGAAGCCATTCGCCTGCGCGACGTGCAGCGCGCGCGTCGGGCAATGCGGCGGCACCTGCAGCGCGGGCGCGAGCGCTATCGAAAGGCGGGCGAGGCGCTCGGGCACCGGATGGACTCGCGTTCCGGATCGTCGCCACAGTGAGTTCAACCACGACCATCAGGAGAGGGCATATGCGCACCGAAATCCAAACTCGAAAGAATGGGCTCCGATTTGTGCTTTCGATCGCCTGCATCGGGATTGCCGGAGCGATCGGATTCAGCAATCCGGGTTCGGCGGCCGAAGTTCCGCCAAAGGGAAAGAGTCCGACGATCGATCGGATCAAGCAATCGGGGACGCTGCGGGCGGGCATCAACGTCGCGTTGCCGTGGCTCGGTCAGAATCCGACGACGCGCGAGTTCTTCGGGCCGAGCATGGATCTCGGGAAGAAAATCGCGGATTCGCTGGGCGTCAAGCTCGAATTGACCACCTCGGCGTCGGACGTCATCGTCGCGGGCCTCCAGGCTAACCAATTCGATCTGGCGATCGCACCGCTGTTCGCGACCCCGAAGCGCCGGGAGGTCGTCGAATTCGTGACGTACACCATCGCGGGCCAGTGCTACGCCGTTCGGAAAGACAACGACAAGGTGAAAACGCTGGCCGACCTCAACAATCCCGCGGTCTCGATCGGCACGTGGACGGGCTCCGGGTCCGAGCAGGCGGTGAAGGCGAAGTATACGAACGTGACCATCAACAGCATCGTGATGCCGGTTGGGGGTGCCAACCGCATGGAAGAGGTGATGGCGAAGAGAATCGATGCGGCGACGCTCGATTCGGCGCGAGCCCATCTCGTCGAGCACCAATTCCCGCAACTCAAGATCATCCCCGGCGGCGCGGCCGAATGCATCAAGAACCCCGATGTGCCCACAGCCATCGGAATGGCGTTGGCCAAGGGCGATCCCGAGTTCAAGAAGTATCTGGAAGCCGTCGTCGCCGAGATGCAGCCGGCGATCAACGCGTCGATCGAAAAGTACAGCTCGCTCGAGTACATGCTTCCGAAATGACCGGACAAAACCCTCGTCGAATCGCCGGCGATGTCGAGGCCGCGGCAGCAATCACCGGGATTGGGAGGTGACATGAGCAGGATTGCGCGAATTGCGGCGAGCATCGTGATCGGACTGAGTTCGTTCGCAACGCACGGCGTCCCTGCGGCGCAAGCCGCAGACGCAGTTCCTGTTCCGGCGCCGGGAAAGAGCGTGGCAATCGACAGGATCAAGGCGTCCGGAACGTTGCGTGCCGGCGCCGCGGCCGCGTTGCCGTGGCTGGGACAGAATCCGACCACTCGCGATTTCTTCGGGCCGAGCGTCGAGATGGGCAAGGAGCTCGCCGATCGGCTTGGCGTCAAGCTCGTTCTGGTGCCGTCCGGCTACGACACGATCATTGCGGGCCTGCAGGCGAACCAGTTCGACATCACGATCGCGGCACTTTCGGCGACGGCCAAACGCAAGGAGGTCGTCGATTTCGTCAACTATACGTTGGCGGGAACCTGCTACGCGGTGCTGAAAGACAACACCAAAGTCAACACGCTCGAAGACTTGAACCAGCCGTCGGTGTCGATCGGAACCTGGAGCGGAACCGGGACCGAGCAGGTCGTCAAGGAGAAGTATACGAAGTCGACGCTCAACAGCGTGATGATGCCCGTTCCCGGATCCAATCGCATGGCGGAGGTGATCGCGAAGCGGATCGACGCGGCGACGCTCGACTCGCCGCGGGCGCTCCTCGTGGTTCACCAGTTTCCGCAGCTGAAAATCATCCCGGGCGGCCCGGACAATTGCATCAAGAATCCGGACGTTCCCGTTCCGATCGGTATCGCCGTGACGAAGGGCGATCCGGAATTCAAGCGCTGGCTCGAGGCCACCATCGCGCAAATGCAGCCCAAGATCGACGCGGCCATCGAAAAGTACAGCTCGCTGGAATACATGTTGCCCAAGTAGGCACTGCCCTCACCGTGAAGTACCGCCGCGATTACACCGATGTCGAAGCCACGCCGCGTCGCGTGCAGCCGCCACCGCGACTGAACGCCTGATGCCGGACAACGCTCCGATCTGGAAGTTCGAGGTCGTCACCCAGAACCTGTCGTATCTGCTGGCGGGACTCGAGATGACCCTCCTGCTGGCGGTCGTCTCGATGGTCCTGGGCGTCCTCCTGGGTTTGCTCGTCGCGGCCGCGCGCTTGTCGCGGTTCCTGCTCATTCGTGCGATCGCGGGCTTCTACGTCGATGTGTGGCGCAGCACGCCGTTTCTGGCACAGATCCTCTGGGTGTTTTTCGCGCTTCCGATCGTCACGGGATTCAGGATTTCCGCGTTCGCCGCCGGAATCATCTGTCTGAGCTGTCATGCGAGCGCCTACCTCGCCGAGGTGTTCCGGGCCGGGATCCTGTCCATTTCGGGCGGGCAACGCCATGCCGCATTGGCGTTGGGGATGACCCGCTTTCAGGCCGCCTACCGCATCGTTCTGCCGCAGGCTCTGACGCGCATGCTCCCCGCGATCGGCAGTCAATCGATCAACCTCGTCAAGGAGTCGGCGCTGGTCTCGGTGATCAACCTTCAGGAATTGATGTGGTATGCGCAATCGCTCGCCGGCTTCACGATGCGTTCGATCGAAATTCTCACCGCCGCGGCGCTCATCTATGCCGCGCTGACCTATCCGCAAGCTTTGCTGGTGAATTACCTCCACCGCAAGTACGTGGTGCAATCATGACCGTCGTCCACTGCGCGCGCGGCAAGACCTGTCGCTGATCGGCCATCGAACATGCCCTACACCTGGCGCTTCGACGTCGTCATCGAGAACCTTCCGGTCCTGTTGCAGGGCCTGTGGATGACCTGCGTGCTGACGGTCCTGTCCATGGTGATCGGTCTGGTGGTGGGTCTGGCGATTGCGTTGCTTCGCTTGAGCGATTGGCGGATTCTCAGGGTGCCAGCGACGGTGTTCACCGAGTTGTTCCGGACCACACCGCTGCTGGTACAGGTCGTCTGGATTTTCACGGTGATTCCGTTGTTGACCGGCGTGCTCCTTTCACCCTTCTTTTCCGGGCTCCTCGCGCTTGGGTTGAATGTCGCCGCATTCATGTCCGAGATCTACCGGACAGGGATTCAGTCGGTCGATCGCGGACAGAGGCACGCCGCGCAAGCGCTCGGGATGACGTCCATGCAGACCATGCGCCGGGTCGTCCTGCCGCAGGCGGTGATGCGCATGGTGCCGCCGATGGCCGCCATGTGGGTCGCGCTTTTCAAGGATACGTCGATTCTCGCGACGATCGGCGTGGTCGAGTTGATGTACCAGGCGCGCTTTCTCGCAAGCGACACGTTCCGGCCGCTCGAGATCTTCACCGTCGTGGCCGTGATCTATTTCATCCTGGCCTATCCGCAGTCCCTCGTGGTCAATCGCCTGTACGAGCGGTTCAGGGTGCGTGAATGAGCGAACCGATCCTGCGAGTCGTCGACCTGCACAAGAGCTTTGGGTCGCTGGCGGTGTTGCACGGCATCGACCTCGAGGTGCAGCGCGGCGAAGTCATCGTCCTGATCGGGCCGAGCGGCTCGGGCAAGAGCAGCTTCCTGCGGTGCCTCAATCGACTGGAAGAGCCGACCGCAGGCAGGATCTTCCTCGATGGCGTCGAGGTGACGGGAGCATCGGTGAACCTTCCGCTCGTGCGCAGGCAGATGGGGATGGTCTTCCAGCACCTGAACCTCTTTCCCCATCTCACCGCGATCGAAAACGTGATGGAAGGGCCACGCACGGTTCTCGGGCTGACCAAAGCCGAGGCGCGCGAACGGGCGAGCGCGCTGCTCGCCAAGGTGCATCTCGCCGACAAGGCCGAAACAAAGCCCGTTGCGCTCTCGGGCGGCCAGCAACAGCGCGTCGCCATTGCGCGCGCCCTTGCGATGGATCCGAAGGTGATGCTGTTCGACGAGGTCACCTCAGCGCTCGATCCGGAACTCGTCGGCGAGGTGCTCACCGTTATGAAGCAGCTTGCCGACGAAGGGATGACGATGCTCGTGGTGACGCACGAGATGAGCTTCGGTCGTCGCGTGGCGCATCGCGTCCTGATGTTCGACCAGGGTAAGGTCATCGAAGAAGGGCCACCGGAGCGTGTCTTCCAGCAAGCCGCGCACGAGCGCACGCGTCGATTTCTGCAGCAACTCACCTGGGAGGGACAGGCGACATGAGGGAAGAGCTTCCGTTCGCCGACACCGAATTCGACGCGCGTCTCGCCAAGGTTCGGGCCACCATGGCGCAGCGGGGACTGGACACCCTCGTGGTCACTTCCCCGGAGAACATCTACTACCTGTCGGCATTCCATACGGCCGCATACGACCTGCGCCAGGCGCTCGTCGTGCCGATCGACGGCGCCCCGACACTGCTCAACATCATTCACGAGTCGGAGTATCTTGTCCCCTTTCGATCGTGGATTGGAAAGCGCGCGGCGTACAGTGCGAAACGGCCCTTTCTCGACGCGCTCAAGGAGCTTCTCGATGAGTGCGGCGGCAAGCGCATAGGCATCGAGAAAACGTCGTTCTTCTTTACGATACGAGATTACGAGGGCCTCCGGTTGCGCATGCCGACTGCAGAGTTTGTCGACGGCAGCGGGACGGTCGACCCGCATCGCGCGGTGAAGTCCCCCGCCGAGATCGCGTATATCCGGCAAGCTTGCCGCGTCGTCGAAGCGGGAATGCGGGCGGGTGTCGATGCCTGCGCCGCCGGGCGATTCGACACCGACGTCGCGGCCGACGTCCACGCCGCCATTTTCCGAGCCGGCGGCGACTACATGTCCTATCCGCCGTTCATCAATGCCGGCTGGTATACCTGCCTCGTCCACAACACGTGGTCTGGAAAACAGCTTCAACCGGGCGAATTGGTCTTTCTCGAGATATCCGGCGTCGTCAAGCGATACGGCGCGGCGTTGATGCGCAGTGTGGCGATCGGAAAGGTGCCGGAGGAAATGGAACGTCGGAACCGGATCGTTCATGAGGTCGTGGAAGCGACCATGTCGGCGATTCGGCCGGGGACGACGTCGGGCGAGGTCAACCAAGCCTGTGCTTCGGCCTTTCAGAAGCACGGCTACACGATGTTGAAGCGCGCCGGCTATTCGATGGGCATCAACTTCCCGCCAGGATGGAGCGAGGGCGAGATCCTCGATTTGAGCCTCGACAATCCCACCATGCTGCAGTCCGGAATGGTCTTCCACATCCCGCAGCCCTACCGGATGCCCGGCGAGCAGACGGTCTCGGTTTCCGAGACTGTACTGGTGACCGAGACCGGATGCGAGGCGCTCACGCAGTTTCCACGAGAGCTCTTCCGCAAATGACGTGGGAGCCTGCTGAAATGACGACGCGTACCCAGATCTTCAGCGACATCGATTATGCGAAGGACGGCAAGCAAGTCGATTGGCTCTACCTTCCCCATTCGGTTACTCGATCCGCGTACGGCAACATCGCCATTCCTGTCGCCGTCATCAAGAACGGCGAGGGGCCGACCGCATTGCTCACCGCCGGGACGCACGGCGACGAGTACGAGGGGCAGATCGCGCTGTGCAGACTGGTACGATCGATCCGGCCCTCCGACATTTCGGGACGCATCATCGTGCTGACCGCCGCGAACCTGCCGGCGGCGATGGCCGGCGCCCGGGTCTCGCCGATCGACGGCGGCAATCTCAATCGCGCCTATCCGGGAGACGCAAGCGGAACGCCCACCTTCGCCATTGCGCACTACGTCAATTCCGTGCTGCTGCCGCTCGCCAATTTCTACTTCGATTGCCACGCGGGGGGCTCGTCCCTGCAGTACGAGCCGTTCGTCTCGATGCGCAAGAGCGACAATCCGGAACTCGATCAACGAGCGTTGGCGGCGCTGAAGGCGTTCGGCGCGCCGATGGGCCTCGTCTGGGTTCACGCGCACGGCACGGGTCTCGCCGTGTCATCGGCGATTCAACGCGGGATCGTCACCCTTGGCGGCGAGTTCGGCAGCGCAGGCAGCGTCTCGCGCCACGGCGTGGCGATCGTCGAGCGCGGCATTCGCAACCTGCTCGCCCACGCCGGAATCATGTCGGCTGCTTCGAATTCACCCCCAATGGTCGAGCCCCGCCTGATCGAGGTCCGCAACCGCGACTACTATGTGCTGTCCCCGGGCGCGGGCGTATTCGAACCGGCGGTCGAACTCGGCGAAGAGATCGAGACCGGCCAACTCTGCGGCGAACTCCATTTCGTCGACGATCCAGTGCGTGCGCCGTTGCGTGCCTATTTTCGGACCGCGGGCAGAGTGATCTGCAAGCGCCACATCGGCCGGGTCGAGCGGGGAGATTGCGTCGCCCATCTCGCAACGCCACTCTCAAGCTGAGGAGCGCGGGATGAAAATCACCGACATCGAAGGAATCATGCTGCGCCTGCCGGAAGTGCGCGTGATCGGCGACGGCTGCCAGTCCATTCTCATCATCAGGATTCATACCGACGAGGGGATCACCGGAATCGGCGAGGCGCATTCGAACCCGCTCGTCAGCAAGGCGATACTGGATGCGCCGCTCTGTTCCGTTTCCTCGACCGGCCTTCGAGAATTGCTGATCGGCGAGGACCCGCGCAACATCAATCGACTCTACGACCTCATGGTCAAGCGAAGCGTGACCTATGGGCGCCGTGGAGCCGTCATGCACGTCGTGAGCGGAATCGAGATTGCCCTCTGGGATATTCTGGGCAAGGCAACCGGGCAGCCGATCCATCGCTTGCTGGGCGGTGCGCGTCGCACCGAGATCGCCGCCTACGCCAGCGATCTCGCCCCGGATACGGCCGCAGGTGCCGTGGCGCTTGCCGAGCGCCACGCGGCCGCCGGCTACAAAGGGGTCAAACTGGGATGGGGCGGCCTAGGCAACAATCGCAAGGAAGATGCCCGCATGATGGGCGAAGTGCGCCGGGCGGTCGGGCCCGACGTCGACATCATGCTGGACATGGGCTTTCCGATACCGCTCGACGACGCCATCTGGCTCGGCCGCGCGCTGGCCGAGCACGACGTCTTTTTCCTGGAGGAGCCGCTTTCGCCCGATGACGTTGCGGGGTTCGCGCGGCTGACTGCCGTTTCTCCCACGCCGATCGCCACCGGGGAGAAGGAGACCACGCAGTATCCGTACCTGGATCTGATGGATCGCGGCGGCCTGCGCATCATCCAGCCCGACGTTGCGCGCGTGGGCGGCATCGCCGAGGCGCTGCGCATCGCGACGCACGCCGAGTCCCGTGGCGTGCGGGTGATTCCGCACTGCTGGTCGACGGACATTCTCGTCGCGGCCACGCTGCAGGTGATCGCGACGCTGCGCGAATGCCCGTATCTGGAATTCAACGTCATGAACAATCCGCTGCGCACGCAGCTCATGAAGGAGCCCATCCGTCCGGTCGACGGAATCGTACGCATCTCCGACAAGCCGGGTCTCGGCATCGAGCTCGATGAGGCGACGATTGCGAAATACCGTTGGCACGGGTGATCCGGAGGTGCAATCGGAGGGTCGCGCCGGATCACCCGCAATGTAGCTTCATCCGTCGACGTTGTCGGCGTCGCTCGTGCGTCCCTCAAGGGTCTCCCAGCGCGCGAAGGCTTCGGAGAGGTCCCGCTCAGCCTGCGCGAGTGCCGCCGGCAACGCTTTCGCCTCTTCCGGCGCGTCGCGATAGAGTGACGGATCGGCGAAACGGCCGCGTATCTCATCGACGCGCGCTTCGAGCGCTTCGATGAGCGCGGGTAATGCGGACAGCTCACGTTCCTCGTTGAAGGTGAGCCGGCTGCGACGATTCACGGAGTCCCCACCGGGTGGCGTCTTCGTCGCTGCGGGCTTCGCGGTGGGGGTTCCGGTCTTGGCGGAGCGCAGCTCGCGCGATTCGCGGGGCTTCGGTACCGCAGCATTCTCTCCCGCGCTGGTGTTGCGCGCCTGGTAGTCGGCCCAATCGCTATACCCGCCGACGTGCTCGCGCAGCACGCCCTCGCCCTCGAATGCGATGACCTCGGTCACGACGTTGTCGAGAAACGCCCGATCGTGGCTCACCAGGAAGACCGTGCCACGGTAGTCCTGCAGCAGCGCCTCCAGCAATTCGAGCGTCTCGATGTCGAGGTCGTTGGTCGGTTCGTCCAGGACCAGCACGTTCGCCGGCCGCGCGAAGAGCCGCGCCAGCAGCAACCGGTTGCGCTCGCCGCCGGAGAGCGAACGCACCGGCGACTTCGCACGCTCGGGCGGAAAGAGGAAGTCGCCGAGGTAGGTGATGACATGCTTCTTCTCGGTGCCAATCTCGACCCAATCGCCGCCCGGGCTGATGGTGTCCTGCACGGTGGCTTCCGGATCGAGCTCTTCGCGCAACTGGTCGAAATAGGCAACGCCGAGATTCGTGCCGCGGCGGACCGTGCCGGCATCGGGCTCGATTTCGCCGAGGATCAGCTTCAGCAGCGTCGTCTTCCCGGCGCCGTTGCGGCCGATGAGGCCGATGCGGTCGCCGCGCAGGATGCGCGTCGTGAAATCGCGGATCAGCACGTTGGCGCCGTACGCCTTCGCGACGTGGGTCAACTCCGCGACGAGCTTTCCCGAACGCGCGCCGGCGTCCTGCCGGAGACTGACTTGTCCCTGTCGGTCGCGGCGCGCGGCCCGGTCCCTGCGCAGCTGCTCGAGCCGGAGCACGCGACCCTCGTTGCGCGTGCGCCGCGCTTCGATGCCCTTGCGGATCCACGCTTCCTCCTGCGCGAGTAACTTGTCGAACTTCGCGTTCGTCACGGCCTCTTCGGCGGCCTCGCGCGCCTTTCGCTCCTGATAAGCGGCGAAGTTTCCCGGGTAGTTGGTGAGGCGACCGCGGTCGAGTTCCGCGATGCGCGTGGCGATGGCATCGAGAAAGCGTCGGTCGTGGGTCACGCAGACCACGGCACCGGCAAAATCCTTGAGCAAGGTTTCCAGCCACGCGATTGCGGACAGGTCCAGGTGGTTGGTGGGTTCGTCGAGCAACAGGACGTCGGGTTCTGCGGCGAGCGCCTGCGCAAGCGCGACCCGCTTTTTCCATCCACCGGACAGCGAGCCGATCAGCGCGTCGGGCGGCAGGCCGAGCTGCGACAGCACGGTATCGATGCGATGGCCGATCGTCCATCCACCGATCGCATCGAGCTTTGCATGCAAGGCACCGACCTTGTCGAGCTGCCGGGGATCGTGCTCGCCGTCGGCCAGCAGCGCGGTCGCATGGTGATAGTCGGCGAGCACCTGTCCCTCGGCGCCGAGGCCGAGCGCGACCGTATCGTAGACGGTGCTGGCCGCGTCAAGGGCAGGCTCCTGCGCAACCCAGGCGACGCGGACGTGCGGAGCGATGAAGATGTCGCCGTCGTCGAGCGCAATCCGGCCGGCCAGCACCCCGAGCATCGACGACTTGCCGGTGCCGTTGCGGCCGATCAGCCCGACGCGCTCGCGCGGGTCGAGCTCGAAGGCGACATCGTCCAGCAGCGGATGATGGCCGAAGGCGAGACGGGCGCGGTTCAACGTGACGAGAGGCATTGGATTCCGCGGCGGGTGGGCGCTGATGGCCGCGAAGTATAAACGCGCTGATTCAGGCCTGCCGGCGTGGTAACGTTGATTTCCCGTCCCGTCGCGCGAGACCGCCGATGATCACCTGGGAAGCCCACGCCTGCCTGCCACTCTCCCCGCAGGCGGATTTCGCCCCGATCGAGGCGTACCGCGCCGCCGGCGTCAATTACGTGTCGATCAACGTCGGCATGGACATGAACCCGCTGTCGCAAGTGCTCGCGGTCATCGCCGCTTTCCGAGAGACGATCGCCGCCCGCCCGGATCGCTACGTGCTCGCTTCGAGCGTCGCGGACATCGAGCGGGCCGCGGCCAACGGGCGCCTCGCGATCGGCTTCGATCTCGAGGGTGCGATGCCGCTGCTCGAGGAGCCCGCGATGGTGGGGCTCTATCGCGATCTTGGCGTGCGGCAGATTCACCTGGCGTACAACCGCAACAACAGCGTCGCCGACGGTTGCCACGACGTCGCGCGCGGCCTGACGGCGCTCGGCCGACGCATCGTCGCGGCGGTCAACGACGCGGGATTGCTGATGGACTGCTCGCATACGGGCCGGCACTGCAGCCTCGACATCATGGCCGCCTCGACGCAGCCGGTGATCTTCAGCCATTCCAACCCGCTCGCGCTGGTGGAACATGGGCGCAACGTCACCGATGAGCAGATCAAGGCCTGCGCAGCGACCGGCGGCGTCGTCTGCGTGTCGGGCGTGTCGATGTTCGTCGCCTCGCGCGAACCGTCGGCCGAGCACGTGGCGAGGCACGCAGCCTATGTCGCCGGCCTCGTCGGCATCGAGCACGCGGGCATCGGGCTCGACATCAGCTTTCACCAGGAGGGCGTCGACGACACGCCGCCCGGCGAGTTCGACGCCGACTACTGGTGGCCGAAAGCGGCGGGGTACCGGCGCGCAATCTCGCGCAGCACGTACCCGCCCGTCGCGTGCTGGCGGGAGCTTGCGACGGCGTTGCAAGCCACGGGGATGACGAAGGACGAGTCAGCGCAGGTGATGGGCGGCAACATGGAGCGCGTCGCGCGGCAGGTCTGGCGCGGTTGACGGCCCGAGCGCGGCCGGCGGTATACTCGAAAACAGGGGCTTTTTCACCGGGAGGACATAACCGTGAAGCATTCGACATCGCCGTCGTTTCGCAGGTTGCTGGGCGCCGCCGCGATCGGCGCGATGGTCTTCGGCGTGGGTCAGGCGTGGTCCGCGACGCCGAAGGACACGCTGGTCATCGCGTGGGCAATCGATGACATCATCACGATGGACCCCGCCGAGTCGTTCGAGATTTCCGCCGGGGAGATCATGGGCAATGCCTACGATCGCCTGCTGCGCTTCGATGTCGCCGATCCATCCAAGTTGCAGGGCGACATCGCCAAGGCCTGGACGGTGTCGCCGGACGGCAGGACCTACAACTTCGAGTTGAAGGACGGGCTCAAGTTCGCGTCAGGCAATCCGCTGACCGCCGAGGATGTCGCGTTCTCGCTGCAGCGCGCGGTGCTGCTCGACAAGACACCGGCATTCATCCTGACGCAGTTCGGCTTCGCCAAGGACAACGTCAAGGACAAGATCAAGCAGACCGGCCGTCTGACGTTGACGCTGGAAACGGACAAGTCGTACGCACCGACGTTCGTGCTGAATTGCCTGACTGCGAACGTCGCGGCGATCGTGGACAAGAAGCTCGTCCTGTCGAAGGAGGCGAACAACGACCTGGGCTACGGCTGGCTCAAGACGAACTACGCCGGTTCGGGCCCGCTCAAGATTCGCGAATGGCGTGCCAACGAGATCCTGGCGCTCGAGCGCAACGACAACTACTACGGCGACAAGTCGAAGCTGCCGCGCGTCATCTACCGGCACGTCAAGGAGGCGGCCACGCAGCGGCTGCTGCTGGAGAAAGGCGACGTCGACATCGCGCGCAACCTGACGCCGCAGGACCTGGCCGCGGTGGCGGCGAACAAGGACATCAGGACCACGTCGACGCCGAAGGGCACCGTCTATTACATCAGTCTCAACCAGAAGAACCCGACGCTCGCGAAGCCCGAAGTCCGCGAGGCGATGAAATGGCTGGTCGACTATGCGGCGATCGGCGACACGATGATCAAGAACATCGGCGTCGTCCACCAGAACTTCCTGCCAGTCGGGCTCCTCGGCGCTTCCACCGAGAATCCGTACAAGCTCGACGTCGAGAAGGCCAAGGCGCTTCTGGCAAAGGCGGGCGTGCCGAACGGCTTCAAGGTGACGATCGACATGCGCACGGTGCAGCCGGTTCAGGGCATCACCGAGGCGATCCAGCAGACCGCGAAGCGCGCCGGCATCGAGATCGAAATCCTGCCGGGCGACGGCAAGCAGACGCTGACCAAGTACCGCGCCCGCACCCACGACATGTACATCGGACAGTGGGGTGCCGACTACTGGGATCCGCACACCAACGCCGACACGTTTGCGCGCAATCCGGACAATGCCGACGACGCCAAGTCGAAACCGCTCGCGTGGCGCAACGCGTGGGCGATTCCGGAACTCACCAAGAAGACGGACGCTGCGGTGCTCGAGCGCGACGCGACGAAGCGCAAGGCGATGTACGAGGAGATCCAGGCGGAGTTTCGGAAGAACAGCCCGTTCGTGATGCTCTTCCAGCAGACGGAGGTGGCGGCGTTCCGCAGCGACGTGCAGGGCCTGAAGCTGGGTCCGACGTCGGACACCACGTACATGTTCAAGGTCTCGAAGACGTAACGCGAACTTGAGCCTGGCCGCGCAGATGATGGCGGACGGGCGCCAACACGCCCGACTGCTGCGCGGCCTCGACGTCTTCGGACGTTTCGTCGTCGTGATTCTGCTCACCTACTTCGGCCTGCTGGCGGTCACGTTCTTCATCGGTCGCGTGATCCCGGTCGATCCGGTGCTGGCGATCGTCGGCGACCACGCGTCGGAGCAGGTCATCGCGCGTGTGCGCGAGGAGATGGGACTCAACAAGCCCCTCTGGGAACAGTTCTACCTCTACGTGAGCAAGGTCCTCCAGGGCGACTTCGGCCGGTCGGTGCTGACCTCGAATCCGGTGATGCAGGACATCCGCCGCGCCTTCCCGGCCACCCTCGAACTCGCCACCGTCGGCACAATCATCGGCGCGGGTCTCGGGGTCCCGCTCGGTGTCTGGGCCGCGGTGCGGCGCGGCGGCTTTCCCGACCAGGCCGTGCGCGTGCTGGGCCTCATCGGCTATTCGGCGCCGATCTTCTGGCTCGGCCTGATGGCGCTCGTCGTCTTCTACGCACGGCTGGGCTGGGTCGCGGGACCGGGGCGCATCGACGTCGTCTACGAATTCACGCTTTCGCCGGTGACGGGGCTGCTGCTCGTCGACACGCTGCTGAAGGGCGAGTGGCAGGCGTTCGGCAACGCGCTGTCGCATCTCATCTTGCCGGCGACGCTGCTCGGCTACTTTTCTCTGGCCTACATCAGCCGCATGACGCGATCGTTCATGCTGAACGAGCTGAGTCAGGAGTACGTGGTCGCCGCGCGCGCCAAGGGCCTCTCCGAGACCCGCATCATCTGGCGCCACGCGCTGCGCAACGCGATGGTCCCGCTCGTCACCGTCATCGCGCTGTCGTACGCCGGCCTGCTCGAGGGTTCGGTGCTGACGGAGACGGTTTTCGCCTGGCCCGGGCTCGGTCTGTACATCACCAATTCGCTGCAGAACGC
>JBDTRG010000143.1:0-62797 GCA_039931775.1 Betaproteobacteria bacterium
GGCATGGCGTGGCTCGACACCGGCACGCACGAGTCGCTGCTCGAGGCGGCGCAGTACATCGCCACGATCGAGCGGCGCCAGGGATTGAAGATCGCGTGCCCGGAGGAGATCGCGTATCGGCTGGGGTATATCAGCGCCGACGACGTCGAGCGACTCGGCCGGGCGATGGCGACCAACGGCTACGGCCAGTACCTGCTCGGCCTGCTGCGCGAGCCGGATGTCCGATGAACGTCACGCCGACGGCGCTGCCCGACGTCAAGCTGATCGAGCCTGCCGTGTTCGGCGACGACCGCGGCTTCTTCATGGAGAGCTGGAACGCGCGTGCGTTCGCGGTGGCCGGGCTCGACGCGACATTCGTTCAGGACAACCATTCGCGCTCCCGGCGCGGCGTGCTGCGCGGACTGCACTATCAGATCGATCATGCGCAGGGCAAGCTTGTGCGCTGCGTCGCCGGCGAGGTCTACGATGTGGTCGTCGACCTTCGCCGCAGTTCGACGGCGTTCGGCCGCGCGCTCGGCCTCGTGTTGTCGGCGGAGAACCGGCGGATGCTCTGGGTGCCACCGGGATTCGCGCACGGCTTCCTCGTGGTGTCCGAGTTCGCGGACTTCCTCTACAAGACGACCGACTACTGGTATCCGGAACACGAGCGGTCGCTTCTGTGGAACGATTCCGCACTCGCTGTCGACTGGCCGCTTTCCGACGCGCCGATCCTCACCAAGAAGGATGCCGCCGGAGCGCCGCTCGCCGCAACGGACGTCTATCCGTAGCGGGCCGCCGATGCGGCCGACGATACTGCTGACGGGGGCCACCGGCCAGATCGGATTCGAGCTCGCGCAACGCCTGGCGCCGCACGGCACGGTGATCGCGACCGATCGCACGACGCTCGACCTCGGCGATCCCGATGCGATCGTCGCGGCCATGCGCAGCGCCAAGCCCAACCTCGTCGTCAACGCCGGCGCGTACACGGCCGTCGACCGGGCGGAGTCCGAACCGGCGCTCGCGCACGCGATCAACGGCCGGGCGCCGGGCATTCTCGCCGAGGAGGCCAAGCGCCTGGGCGCGGTGTTCATCCACTATTCAACCGATTACGTGTTCGACGGGCAGCGCACCACGCCCTACCCGGAGGACGCGCCGACGGCACCGCTCAATGTCTACGGGACGAGCAAGCTCGAAGGCGAGCGCGCGATTGCAGCAACCGGAGCGCACGCGCTCGTCTTTCGCACCAGTTGGGTCTACGGTTTGCGCGGCAGGAATTTTCTGTTGACGATACGACGTCTCGCCGCCGAGCGTGACGAATTGTCGATCGTCGCCGACCAGATCGGTGTCCCCAACGGGTCGCGCGCCCTCGCCGAGGCGACGGTGCGCATCGTCGAGCGCGGACTGCCGGCCGCCGCCGCGACAGCGGGGCTGTACCACCTGTCGGCGGGTGGGCAGGCGAGCTGGCACGAGTTCGCGCTGGCGATCGTCGGCGATGCGCCGCGGCCGCGTATCGTGCCGATTCCCACCTCGCAATACCCGACGCCGGCCCGCCGGCCCGCCTACGGAGTGCTGGCGACAACGCGGTTCGAGACGACGTTCGGCTTTGCGCTGCCTTCGTGGCGCGAGGTGCTCGCACGCTGCATCGCGAGTACGGCGGAGTAGATCCTTGGGCTGAGCGCGCAGCCCGCCGGAGGTTGCCGGACCGCGCGGCTCTGCGGTGGTCTCAGAACGCGAATCGGCAATCGGCGTCGGCGCCGACCGACAGTTCGCGACCCACGCCCCCGACGACGATCGCGTTCATGCCGAAGGTGACGCCGGACAGTACGGTATTCATCCGGAATCCCGCGAGTGTGGCGAGCGGTTCCGTGCCGACTGCCGCGCTCGCCTGGTCGGTCGTCGTCACCTGGCAGCGCGTGCACGGCTTGACGAGCTTCAGCGTGACGCCGTCGACGCTGATCGTGTCGACATGATCCTCGTCGAAGGGATCGAGCCCCGCCAGGACGACGTTCGGTCGAAACCGGTTCATCGGCAGCGCCACAATGCCCTTTGCCGCGAGGCGCGCATTGAGCTCATTGAGCGAGCCTTCGCCGATCACGAGCACGGGATAGCCGTCCGCAAAGGCGGTGTGCGCCCCGGAGTCGCCGGCGTACTGCGGATTGCAGAGGCGCAGGCCCGCCGGGTCGAAGCGCACGAGGCGCAAGTCGTCGCCGATCGCGGACGACAGCCAGCGCGCTGCGGCGTCGCCCGCGTCGTGCGCGGTAACCTGGCTGTTCCAGACGACGACCTCGCGCAACGTGAGGCCGGGGATCTCGAACGGGAGGCAGAGCGACGGCATGCCGGGCGACGCGAGTACCAGCGCGCCGGCTGCGAGCGAAGTCGCGATCAGCGCGAGCTGCGGATATTCGCGCTGCGTGACGAAACGCCCGTCGGCATCGACGATCATCCATTCGCGATCGCCGGCCACCGCCGACGGGCCCGCCGTGGTGAGCCCGCGTTCGGCGACGCGTGCCCTGGGCAGCGCGATGCCCCTGCAGCCCTTGATCGGGTAGACGTTGAGTGCTGAGATCCGGGCGCGGGGCATTGGCGGGAGCCGAGTGCGGCCGGCCGTCCGGGATGCCGGGCACTACGCGCGAAGCCGCGTCGGCAGCGGCTCAGCGCAACCCGGAGGTGTACTCGGCCAGCGCGCGCATCTGCGGGTCGCTCATCCGCGCGCTGATCGTCGCCATGATCTTGCCGTTGCTGTCCTTGCCCGCCTTGTCCGAGCCCCGTTCGCCGTCGCGGAACGCCTTGAGTTGCGCGTAAGTGTATTCGGCGTACTGCGCCGCGAGGCGCGGATAGTTTTTCGGAATGCCCGCGCCGGTCGGTGAATGACAGGCGGCACAGGCCGGCATGCCGGAGGCGGTATCGCCGCCGCGATAGAGTTTCTGGCCGGCGGTCACGAGCGCCGCGTCCTTGGCCGCCAGCCCCTTCGGTTTCTGCTGCGAGAAATAGACGCCGAGCGCCTTCATTTCCTCGGGTTTGAGCGCCGCCGCCATCCCCTGCATGATCGGATTCACGCGGACGCCGGACTGAAAGTGCGCCAGTTGCAGGGTGATATACTCGGCCGTCTGTCCGGCGAGGTTCGGATTGACCGGGGCCGCGCTGTTGCCGTCGGCTCCATGACACGCGGCACAGATCTCCTTGACGATGGTTTCGGCCCTGGCGAGATCAGGCTTCGGCGCAGGAGCCTGCGCCATTGCGGCGGCCACGGGCAACGCGCCGGCGAGCGCAGCCAGCAGCAACGTGCGTTTCATCGGGTGACTCCTAGGATACGGCGGCGGGCGTTCCGGCGGCGGCACGAGCATCGGCCTCCGAGCGTCGACTGAATCATGCAAAAGGATGGCATTGTAGCGGAATCGTCGGGTCCGGCCAAAGCCGGCTCGCGCGCCGAGGTCCCCCGCCGGAAGTATCCGATCCGGCAGGCGGAATTCCTGCTGTCGGTCGCCGAAGATGCGCAGTTGCCGCCGCCAGGGCCGCCGGAAATCGCGTTCGCCGGACGGTCCAATGCCGGCAAGTCGAGCGCGATCAACGCACTCGCCAACCGGACGCGCCTCGCGTTCACGAGCAAGACGCCGGGTCGCACGCAGCAGATCAATTTCTTCCGCCTGGCGAGCGGGGCGATGCTTGCCGACCTGCCCGGCTACGGCTACGCGGCCGTGCCTCAGGCCCTGAAGCGCCACTGGCAGGAATTCCTCGCGCGCTACCTCGCAACGCGTCAGTCGCTTGTCGGGTTGGTGCTCGTCATCGATGCGCGCCATGGTCTTTCCGAACTCGACGGCCAGTTGCTCGGCGGTTACCTGACGAGCGGCCGCCCGGTGCTTGTCCTTGCGACAAAAATGGACAAGTTCACGCCGTCGGCACAGCGCGTTGCACAGCGCGCGATCGAACGCGACATCGCAGCGGCGTTTCCGGTCCACGCGGCGCAGGTCGCCGTCGTCGGCTTCTCGGCGACGCGGCGCATCGGCATCGAAGCGGCCGAGGCGATGCTTTCCGATTGGCTCGGAGAATCAGGGTTCGACCGCGTCGCGGTGGTTTCCGCGGACACAAAAGAAAAGGCCCCGCGCTCAAGGGGAATGGCGCGAGGCCCGAAAGACCCCCGGTAGGAGTGGTCGCAACCGAGGGCACCCGCTCAGGGAGGAAAGCGGGAGACGTTGCCGTCTTCCCGATAGACCGCGGCTCGTGGTCCGAGTTCCGTGGCGCGATCGTCGCGTCTACGGCGCGCCGTGCAGCGCGTCGGGTGCCTCCGACGCGAGCAACGCCGCGACTGCCGACGCGTTTAGGCGGGGCGCGTCGTCGTGCCGCGGCCGGTTGCGCCGCTGCTGCGGCGTCAGGATCGCGAGGCGCACGAGCGCCCGCGGCGCATCGATCCGCAGATGCGCGACCGGATCGTCCGCGCGCGGCGGCAGTGCGGCGTAGCTCACGCCGCCACTCGCCAGCGCCATTTCGACTGACTTCGGATCGTCGGCGACGAGTTCCAGCCTCACGTCGCTGTGCTCGCTTGCCCAGCCGGCGGCGACGCCGCCGACGAGCAGCGGTTCCCACTGCGCGAGCCGGCGCATCCATTCGAGCGCATCGAGGCGCTGGCGGCGCAGGGTGGCGTGGTGTGCTCCGCCACCGAACAGCGCGTGGTGATCTTTGAGCGCGTCCTCGATCTCGTCATTCGACGGAAGCGCCGCCGTCTCCGCAAGCATCAGCTGCCGCGCCGCCTTCCGCTTCGCGAGCGTCCAGTCGGTGATCCCGTGCAGGGCGATGAGCTTTGCGGCGGCCTGAGCGATGCGGGTGCGGTCGCGCTCACGGCGGAGGCCGTCCTCCCGGCCACGATGGCGCGCTGCGGGCATGGGTTCAACGGCCTCAGAAAAGCTGGTCGCGGATATCCTTGCCGGCCTTGCCCGGATTGAGGCTCTCGTCGCGTCCCCGCGGCGGGAATTCCGCGAAGAAGTACTCAGTGAGGCCGCCGGCCTCGGCGCGCAGCCCCGTTTCGGCGTTGATCGACGCCGCCAGGATTCCGCTGGGCATCGGCAGGTTCGCCTCGGGCGTCCCCTTCAGCACCTTCGCCATGTACGAGATCCAGATCGGCAGCGCGGCGCGGGCGCCCGTCTCGTCCGTGCCGAGGGTTCGCGGCTGGTCGAACCCGATCCACGAAACGCCGACAATCGCCGAGTTGTACCCGCAAAACCAGGCGTCGACGTTTTCGTTAGTGGTCCCGGTCTTGCCGGCGAGGTCGGTCCGTCCGAGGGACATCGCGCGCGTTGCCGTACCAACGCGGACCACGTCCTTCAGGAGCGAGGTCATGATCCAGGCATTGCGGGGGTCGATCGCGCGCTCCGCAGTCTCGCCGGCAGTCACCGGCGCGGCCTCGGACAGCACGTTCCCCTTCGCGTCGACGATCCTCGCGATGACATAGGGCGCGACGCGATAGCCGCCGTTGGAAAATACCGAGAAGGCCGCGACCATCTGCATCGGCGTGACGGAGCCTGCTCCGAGCCCCATCGTCAGGTAGGGCGGGTGCAGCTTCGGATCGAAACCGAACCTGGCGATGTAGTCCTGCGCATACTGCGGGCCAATCGCCTGCAGAACGCGCACGGTCACCAGGTTCTTCGATTTGGCCAGCGCGGCGCGGATGCGCATCGGACCCTCGAATTTGCCGTCGTAGTTCTTGGGTTCCCAATCCGCGCCCCCGGCGTTGGCCGCCGGGACGAAGAACGGCGCATCGTTGACGATCGTCGCCGGCGTAAAGCCCTTTTCCAGCGCCGCCGAGTAGATGAACGGTTTGAAGGCCGATCCCGGCTGGCGTTGCGCCTGCGTCACATGATTGAACTTGGTTCGGTCGAAATCGAACCCGCCGACGAGGGCGAGGATGGCGCCGTCTTTCGGGCGCACGGAGACGAAGGCCGCCTCGGCCTGCGGGACCTGGGCGATTTCCCAGCGCCCCTTGGCGTCATGGGTGACGCGGATTACCGCGCCGGGCCGGATACGGGTGGTCGCGGCCGCCTTGTCGCCGAGCGACCGGGCCGCGAACTTGAGCCCGTCGCCGGTCACTTCCACGGCCTCGCCGTCCGCGAGCAATGCCTTCACGGTCGACGTACTTGCCTCGGTGACTACCGCGACGACCAGGCTTTCGCTTTCGCTCGCATCCTGGAAGAGCGACTCCAGCACGGCTTCGCGCTCGGCGGCATCGGCCGGAAGGCTCCCGTAGGCCTCGGGCCCGCGGTAGCCGTGGCGGCGGTCGTACTCGAACACGCCTCGCCGCACTGCAGCATAGGCGGCTTCCTGGTCCGCGCGGCGCACGGTCGTATGTACCGTGAGTCCTTTGGTGTAGGCGTCCTCGCCGTAGGCCTCGACCACCACCTGCCGCGCCATTTCGGCGATGAATTCGGCGTGCACCGGAATGGTTTCGCGCAGGCCCTGCCGAACGGCGAGTGGCGCAGTTTGTGCTTCGCGGAATTGGTCGTCAGTGATGTACTTCAGATCGTGCATTCGCCTCAATACATACATTTGGCGGGTTTTCGCACGTTTGGGGTTGCTGACCGGGTTGTAGGCCGATGGCGCTTTGGGCAATCCCGCGAGCATCGCGGCCTCGGCCGGGGTGACATCCTTCAGCGCTTTTCCGAAGTAGATCTGGGCGGCGGCGGCGAAGCCGTAGGCCCGCTGCCCGAGAAAAATCTGGTTGACGTAGAGCTGCAGGATCTCGTCTTTGGACAGACTCTCCTCGATCTTCCAGGCGAGCATGACCTCGCGCAGCTTGCGGGTGATCGTCTTCTCCCGCGTCAGGAAGAAATTGCGGGCGACCTGCATCGTGATGGTCCCGGCGCCCTGCTGGGTGCCCGACGCGAGGTTCGACGCCGCGGCCCGCAACACGCTAAGGTAGTCGACCCCCCCGTGTGAATAGAATCGCTCGTCCTCGGCGGCCAGAATGGCATTTTTCATGACATCCGGGACCTCGCCGATGTTTACTACAGCCCGCCGTTCCTCGCCGAATTCGCCCAGAAGGTCGCCCTCGGCCGAGACGATCCGCAGCGGGATCTTGGGTTGGTAGTCGGTAAGGGTTTCGAGCGACGGAAGTGTCGGATAAAGTAGCGCCAGCACGAACGCGCCCAGCAGGGCGCCGACCGCGGCGAGCCCGAGCAGGACCGACCCGATATAGAGGAGCCACCGCCTTAGCATAAGGGAATATAACTTGCCCGTTGGGCGGGGTGAAGCACCGATTATAGGCGGGCTTACAACAAACGAATCCCCGGAGGGAAAACAATTTGACAAGCTTATTACTTGCTGCCAATCTTTAATGTAGATTATCAGCATTGCGCCCAAGGCTGCCATGCTCGCCGAAAAACTCAATTCGCTATTCGATACCTTCAAGACGAAGTACCCGTCGCTGATCGGGATCGATATCAGCTCCACGGCGTTGAAGCTCGTGGAGCTAGCCGAGACCGGGAAGGGCACCTATCGGCTGGAGCGCTACGCGATCGAGCCGCTGGTGCGCGACGTCGTCGCCGACGGCAACATCGCCAACCTCGATCTCGTCAGCGATGCGCTGAAGCGGGCCCACAAGCGGCTCGGAAGCCGGAACCGCAATGTCGCGCTGGCCCTCCCGTCGGCGATGGTAATCACCAAGAAGATCATCGTCCCCGCCGGCCAGAAGGAAGAGGACCTCGAGCTCCTTGTCGAGGCCGAGGCCAACCAGTACATCCCCTTCGCGCTGGACGAGGTCAACCTCGACTTCCAGACGCTTGGGCCCGCGCCCAACAATCCCGACGAGTCGGAAGTGCTGATCGCCGCCTCGCGCAAGGAAAAGGTCGAGGATCGGGTCGCCGTGGCCGAAGCCGCAGGCTTGAAGCCCCGCGTGATGGACGTCGAGTCCTATGCGATGCAGCAGGCGTTCGAGCTCATTTCACCGACCCTGCCGGCGAGCGGGCGCGACCAGAACATCGCGCTGGTCGACATCGGATCGCACGTCACGCACTTCTACGTGCTGCGCAACGGCCAGTTCCTCTTTTCCCGCGACCAGGCGTTCGGCGGCAACCAGCTGACCCACGATGTCCAGCGCGCGTTCAACCTGACGCCCGACGAAGCCGAATCGGCGAAGAAGAGCCAGGGACTCCCCGAAAACTACGACGCCGACGTCCTGCAGCCGTTCATGGAGACCCTCGCCCTCGAGGTCACGCGCGCGCTGCAGTTCTTCTTCACCTCGACTTCGTACAACCAGGTCGACCAGATCGTGCTGGCTGGCGGGTGCGCGCTGCTGCCGGGGATCGATGAGCTCGTCGCCAAGCGTGCCGGCGTCGCCACGATCATCGCGAACCCATTCGCCAACATGGCGACCTCCGATCGCATCCGGCCGCGCCAGCTTGCGCAGGACGCGCCGGTGCTCCTGATCGCGTGCGGGCTCGCGCTGCGGGGCTTCGAATGATCCGCATCAACCTGCTGCCCCATCGCGAGCAGAAGCGCGCGGCGCGGCAGCGCCAGTTCGTTTCGCTGTCGATCGGGCTTGCGATCCTGGGATTGGCAGTCGTCCTGCTGGGGCACGTGATCTTCGGGACGCAGATCGAGAACCAGGGAAGCCGCAACGCGCTGCTCAAGACCGAGATCGGCAAGCTCGACGAACAGATCAAGGAGATCGACAAGCTCCGCGAGCAGACGCAGGCGCTGCTTTCGCGCAAGCAGGTCGTCGAAACGCTGCAGACCAACCGGACGGAAGCGGTGCATCTGCTCGACCAGATGGTCCGGCAGCTGCCGGACGGTATCTACCTGCGGTCGCTGCGGCAGGTCGGCGCGAAGATAACGATGGTCGGCTACGCCCAGTCCAATGCTCGGGTTTCCACGCTGATGCGCAACATCGAGTCGTCGCCGTGGCTGCAGCAGCCCGAGCTCGTCGAGATCAAGTCCGTCCCGTCCCCGCTCAACAAGGACCTCCGGGTGAACGAGTTCACGCTCAATGTGCAGCTCAAGAACCTGGCGCCGCCCGAAGAGCCCAAGGCCGCGCGGGCGCCGACAGTCGCGCCGGCCGCGCCGGCCGCGCCGGTTGCACCGGCCAAAGCCAAGGGTCCGAAAGACATATGACATTCGACGATATCCGGCGGCTCAATATCCGCGAGGTCGGCAGCTGGCCGCTGCTGCCGCGGATCGGCCTGCTGCTGATCCTTTTCGTCGCCATCGTGGCGGCCGGCGCGTTCCTCGACTGGAAGGACCGGTACGAGGAACTCGACCGCGCGAGGCAGCAGGAAGCGACATTGAAAGAGCAGTACGCGACCAAGAAGGCGAAGGCGATCAACTACGATATCTATGTCCAGCAGCTGAAGGAGATCGAACAGTCGTTCGGCGCCCTGCTGAAACAGCTGCCGAACAAGGCGGAGATGGATGCGCTGCTCACCGACATCAACCAGGCGGGACTGGGCCGCGGCCTTCAGTTCGAGCTGTTCAAGCCGGCGGCGCAGGAACGGATGGCCGATTTCTATGCGGAATTGCCGATCTCGGTAAGGATTACCGGCAACTATCACGACATGGGCGCGTTCGCGAGCGACGTCGCGCAGTTGCCGCGGATCGTCACGCTCAACGACGTCGCGATTTCGAACGACAAGGGCGTGCTGACGATGGATGCCGTCGCAAAGACGTTCCGCTACCTGGACGAGGACGAGCTCGCGAAGCAGCGCAAGGCGGCAAAAGACGCCAAGGACAAGGAGAAAGGCAAGAAATGATGCGCCGGCTGGCCCTGTTGCTGGGCGTGTGCCTTGCATTCGCGCTCGTGGGATGCGGTGGCGAAAGCCATCAGGATCTTCGGGCGTGGATGGCCGATCAGGGCAAGGGCGCACGCGGGCGCGTCGACCCGCTGCCACAGATCCGCCCCTACGAGCCCTTTGCCTACAACGCTTTCGACCTTCCCGACCCGTTCAAGCCGCGCAAGATCGAGCCGACGAAAGGGGGCAGCAAGCTCGCGCCGGACCTCACGCGCAGGCGCGAGCCGCTCGAGGCCTATCCGCTGGAGTCGCTCAACATGGTCGGCACCCTTGCGAAGGGCAAAACCATGTACGCGCTGGTGCGCACCCCGGACAAGGATGTATATCAAGTGAGCCAGGGCAACTACCTCGGGCAGAATTTCGGCGTGATCGTCGGCATAGGCGACGGCGAGGTCCGCCTGAAGGAACTGGTGCAGGACGGCGGTGGAGACTGGACCGAACGCACGGGAACATTGCAGCTGATCCAGGCCGAGACCAAGACACAGGAGCGAAGAAAATGAGCGCGTTCGTTTGGCTAGACACCATCGTGACCCGGGTGCGAACTGCCCGCGGCGCGTGCGCGTGGGGCTTCGCCGCGCTGGCGTTGGCCGTGTCCGGCGCGGCTTTCGCGCAGACCGCCAACAGCATCGACTCGCTGACTGTTTCGAAAGGGGCATCCGGGCGGACCATCGTCAAGTTCACGTTGAAGAACCCGCCCGCGAACCCGCCGGCCGGATTCGCCATCGCGACGCCTCCGCGCATCGCCCTCGACTTCCTCGATACAGCGAACGGACTCGGCACGACGCAGCGTGCGATCGACGACGTCGCCCTGCGCAGCGTCAACGTCGTCCAGTCGGGCAACCGGACGCGCGTGGTCTTCAACCTGAATCGGCCGCAGACTTTCGAGACGCAGGTCGAAGGCAACGCGGTGCTGGTGACGCTGTTCGACCAGAGCGAACAGCTGGATGCCAAGGCGCAGGTCGTGCAGAAGTTCGCCGAAGCCCGCCCCGGCGACGTCCAGCACACGCTGCGCGACGTGGATTTCCGGCGCGGTCCCGGTGGTGAAGGCCGTATCGTGGTCGATCTTTCGGACAACTCGACGGGCATCGACATCCGCCAGCAGGGCAAGGTCCTGATCGTCGACTTTGTGAAGACCTCGCTGCCGCGCAACCTCGAACGCCGGCTCGACGTGCAGGACTTCGGCACGCCGATCCTCAACGTCGACACGTTCACGCAAGGCTCCAACGTGCGGATGATCGTCGAGCCGAAGGGGCTGTGGGAGCACTCGGCCTACCAGACGGACAATCGCTTCATCCTGGAGGTGAAGCCGCTCGTCGAAGACCCGAACAAGCTCGTTCAGGGGTCGCGGCAGGGCTACAAGGGCGAGAAGCTTTCGCTCAATTTCCAGAACGTCGAAGTTCGGGCGGTGCTGCAGGTGATCGCCGATTTCACCGGCCTCAACATCATCACCAGCGACTCGGTCTCCGGCAGCCTGACGCTGCGCCTGAAGGATATCCCCTGGGACCAGGCGCTCGACATCATCATGCAGACCAAGGGCCTCGACATGCGCAAGAACGGCAATGTCGTGCTGATCGCACCGCGCGAGGAGCTGGCGCTGAAGGAGAAGCAGCAGCTCGAATCGCAGAACGAGATCAGCGAGCTCGAACCGCTGGTGTCGGAATCGTTCCAGCTTAATTACATCAAGGCGAGCGACCTCCTCAGCCTGATCACCACCAACCGCCAGCAGCAGTTCGGCGCGGGAGCGGGCCAGACCGCGACGACGGGCGGGCAGGGTTCGATCATCTCGAAGCGCGGCGTGGCGCTCGTCGACCCGCGGTCGAACATCCTGTTCGTGCAGGATACGGCGACGCGACTCGAGGAGGTGCGCAAGATCATCCGGCAGATCGACACGCCGATCCGGCAGGTGCTGATCGAGGCGCGCATCGTGATCGCCAGCGACAAGTTCAGCAAGCAGCTCGGCGTGCGCTTCGGCGTGCAGACCGGGTTCAAGATCAACAAGAACTATGCGGTCGGCCAGACCGGCAGCCTCAGCACGCAGCCCACGGTCAGCCCGCAGGGCGCGACGCTCAATAGCTCGCCCCGCGACACGCGAACGCCGACGCCGTACGAACTCGCGTCGGGGATCACCTATCCCGGCTACTCGGATTCGCCGGCACTCAACGTCAACCTGCCGGTCGTCAATCCTGCCGGCGCGCTGGCGCTGACGTTGATCAACCTCGGCAGCGGCAACCTCATCAACCTCGAATTGTCGGCGCTCGAATCCGACAATCGGGGCAAGGTGGTGTCGAGCCCGCGCGTGGTGACCGGCGACAATCAGAAGGCGCAGATCGAGCAGGGTACCGAAATCCCGTATGTGACGCCGGGCAGCGCGAACAACCCGGCCACCGTCCAGTTCAAGAAGGCCGTGCTCCGTCTCGACGTGACGCCGCAGATCACGCCGGACAACCGGATCATCATGAACGTCGAGATCCGGAAGGACTCGGTCGGCCAGCTCGTCAACCTCGGCGGCGGCTTCCAGGTGCCTTCGATCGACACGCGCAACGTCACCACACAGATCTCCGTCAACAACGGCGACACGGCCGTCATCGGCGGCATTTACGAGGAGACGATCAACAACACGGTCGACAAGGTGCCTTTCCTTGGCGATATCCCGCTGCTCGGATACCTGTTCAAGACGACGACGCGCGGCAGCGAAAAGCAGGAGCTGCTCATCTTCCTGACGCCGCGCGTGGTCAAGGACTCGGTCAACGCCGTCAAGTGACGCAACCGTCCGATCGCGCAAGGCGAAGCCGCCGCGCGATCGGCAACGGTTGCGTCATCCCCGCGCACGCGGGGATCCAGCGTCGTTGAAGTAGCGCGACCCGAGGAGGCAGCTCCGACGGGTGCCGCTGCTACAATCGGCCCGTGCATTTGCATCGGGGAAATCTTTTTCTGGTCGGGTTGCCGGGCGCGGGCAAGTCCACGCTCGGACGTCAGCTCGCGCGCCGCCTCGGCAAGACGTTCGTCGACGCGGACGCGGAACTCGAGCGCCGGCTCGGCGTGACGATCGCGACGATCTTCGAAATCGAGGGCGAGGTCGCTTTCCGCGACCGTGAGGAGTCGGCTCTTGCCGACCTCGCTGCGCTGACGAATATCGTCCTTGCGACCGGCGGGGGCGTGGTCATCCGGCCTGCGAACCGCGAACGACTGAAGGCCAACGGGACCGTCGTCTACCTACACGCGCCGCCGGAGACGCTGCGCGAGCGCACGCGCCGGAGCCGCCACCGCCCCTTGCTCAACACCGCCGACCCTGGCGCGCGGCTCGTCGAACTCTACACGGCGCGCGATGCGCTGTACCGCGAGGTCGCCGAATGCGTGGTCGAGTCCGGACGCGACGAGATCGCGCGCTTCGCCCGTGAACTCGACCATGCGTTCACGACCCCTTCGGACACTTGACGTCCATGCGAACACTCGACGTCCCGCTGGGCGAGCGCCGCTACCCGATCCACGTCGGTCCGGGATTGCTCGCGCAGGCGGGTGCGCTCCTCGCCCCGATCCTGCCGAGACCGCGTGCGGTGATCGTCAGCAATCCGGTGGTGGCGCCGCTCTGGCTCGAGCCGCTTCGATCGAGCCTTGCCGCTGCCGGCATCGACGCCGTGTCGATCCTCGTTCCGGACGGCGAATCGAACAAGACGTGGGGGACGGTGCACGACGTCCTGACGCGTCTCCTCGAACTCTCCGCCGAACGATCGACGACGGTCGTGGCGCTAGGCGGCGGTGTCGTCGGTGACATCGCCGGTTTCGCGGCGGCGATCTACCAGCGCGGCATGCCGTTCGTGCAGATCCCGACCACGCTGCTCGCCCAGGTCGATTCGTCGGTCGGCGGCAAGACCGGCGTCAACCATGCGCTGGGAAAGAACATGATCGGCGCGTTCCATCAGCCGCGGGCGGTGCTGATCGATACGGCGTGCCTCGCGACGCTGCCGGACCGCGAGTTCGCGGCAGGGGTTGCCGAAGTCGTAAAGTACGGCGCGATCCGCGACGCCGGATTCTTCGCGTGGCTCGAAGACGCGATGCCCCGGCTCCTCGCGCGGGACGCCGATGCATTGATCCACGCGGTGACCGAGAGTTGCCGCATCAAGGCGGAGGTCGTCGCGGCCGACGAGCGCGAAACCGGCGAGCGCGCGCTGCTCAACTTCGGACACACGTTCGGCCACGCGATCGAAACCGGTGTCGGATACGGCGAATGGCTGCATGGTGAAGCCGTCGCGGCCGGCATGGTGTTGGCGTCGAGATTGTCCGAACGGCTCGGCTGGATCGAGGCCGTTGACGTCGCAAGGTTGTGCGCGTTGTTGTCGGCCGCGCGGCTTCCCGTAACGGCGCCGAACATGGAAGTCGTCCGATGGCTAGAGCTGATGGGCCGCGACAAGAAGGTCGACCGCGGCCAGTTGCGGCTGGTGCTGCTCCGGGCGATCGGGCGTGCCGTGATCGTCGGCGATTGCGATCCCGAAGCGCTGGAGTCGGTACTGGCGGCTTAGTCGTCGGATCGTTCGGCGCGCGGGACGATGTGCCCGCATCCGCAACGCCACAAAGGAAAGGGCGCCCAGGGGCGCCCTTTCGATTGCGGCTGGATTTCTCCGCGAGTTATGGGCAGGTATTTATGACCGGGACGTTCACCGTTCTCGTCTGAACTCCGTCCGAGACGAACAGCGATACGTTGACGATCGCGCCAGGCGCCAGCGAGGCATTGACCGTCCCCGTGCCCATGCGGTTGAGCGTGATTGTCGCTCCCGCCGCAGGAGCAGGCGGCGTGGCCGTCAGGATGTCCGACGGTCGGCTTGTGCTGACGAAGAACGACGTCGCCGGCGTGAACGTGGTTTGGCCGCCCGTCGTGGTCGTCGTGCCGCCGCCCGTCGCCACCACATTGGTAGACGCGCCGCAGGTCAAGGTCGGAATCGGTGTTGGAGTGATGGCGATCGGATTGGCTGCCGTGAACGTGGGCGGAGCGAGCGTGCCGAGCTTGTTCGTCAGGTCGACCGTCACCGAATGTCCGGCGGAATCGGTGATGATGAACAGCCCCTTGTCGATACAACCGCCGAGCGTGACCACCGTGAACCCGCCACCCGAGACGGGAACCGTGTTCTGCACCAACTGCAGGAACTGCGGGAACACGTTCGAAATCGTGTACGGAGGCTGGC
This sequence comes from Betaproteobacteria bacterium, assembly GCA_039931775.1. Taxonomy (GTDB): domain Bacteria; phylum Pseudomonadota; class Gammaproteobacteria; order Burkholderiales; family Casimicrobiaceae; genus CAIWHR01. The sequence continues at coordinate 14,927 of JBDTRG010000143.1, forward strand.
CTCCGTAGATGTAATAGGTGGTCGCCACACCGGCCGAACAGGTCAGCGTGTCCGGGCCGTCGATCGTGACGCTCGTCGGCAATACGCTGAAGCCGGCGGCGTTGCCGTTGACGACGCTGACGATCACGAAGATGCCCCGCACGAAGCTTCCGGTGGCAACGTCCGTCGCCTGAACGATCACGATCTGCGTATTGGCGTTGGGCGTGGCGCGGATGCGGGCCACCGCGTTGCCGTTCTGATCGGTCGGCACCGTGTAGGTCAGCGCGAAGCTCACCGGCTGGCCGGGGAGCTCGGTGAAGATCTGGAAGTCGCCTTGAACGATGTCGAAGCGGACCTGCCGGCCGGCGAGCCCGCCGCCGACTAGATTGGCGAGGCGCACGCCGACGGAACCCGTCTGCCCGGTACAGATGAAGGTCGACCCGCTGGTGTCCGTGGCGGAACTGCTGCCGACCGTGTTGTTGGGACACGAATCCGAGAAGCTGTCAGCCTTGAGAGTCAGTGAATTGATTAGCGGCGCGGGCTTGACCGTGATCGCGGACAGCGCCGTCGCGCCACGGGCGTCGCGCGCCGTGAAGGTGACCTGCGTATCGGCGCTGACGATGTTGGGAACCACGGTGACCGAGCTCCCGACGTTTTGCGCCACCGGCAGCGTCGAGGTATCGGAGGTGAACATCGTATACGGGGGCGTACCGCCGGCGATCGTGAGTGTCACCGGTGTGCCCGAGTAAACGGTTGCGGGATTGGGCAGCAGCGACAGGTCGCCGGGCGTATTGAAGACGTTGTTCGGCGCGCCGTTTCCTCCGCCACATGCGCTCAATCCCAGCACCCCGGCGAGGGCGGCCAGCCCGGCGAGCGTCCGCATCCAGCCGGTGAAGTGGCGGTTTTCCGTCATGATGGAATTCCCGATGATGTTGTCCTAAAGATGGCGGGGGAGCCGAGCTGTTTTGGATGCTGCAACAAGCCTCTAGCCCACTTTGTTGAGATTAAAGCCTAAGAACGCAATCGGCGCAAGTCTTTTGCTCTGCGGGAGCCAACCGCTGGGCGGGTGCTGTTGCGCAGCGTGCCACAGGGGCTCGCCAACGCCTTGCCGCAATGCAGCATCGCTGCTAGTGTGTGAAGGTTTCGCCCCCCGAATCCGGACCCGCGGCCGGCGCCGCAAAATTGGGCGGGTGGAGCCCCTTTCGAGAGCGTTGAGGTCATCGTGGACGAACAATCCGGGGAATTTCCGCATCAGCCTCCGAAGCGCCAGGGACTCTACGATCCGGCGAACGAGCACGACGCCTGTGGCCTGGGCTTCATCGCGCACATCAAGGGGCAGAAGCGCCACGCGATCGTCACCCAGGCGCTGTTGATCCTCAAGAATCTGTCGCATCGCGGCGCGACCGGGGCGGACCCGCTGCAGGGCGACGGCGCCGGCATCCTGATCCAGCTTCCGGACCGGTTCCTCCGCCGCGTTTGCGGCGCGCAGGGCCTGACGTTGCCGGCGATCGGACAATACGGTGTGGGCATGGTGTTCCTGCCGAAGGAGCCGGCGTCGCGGATGGCCTGTGTGCAGGAGATCGAGCGCGCCATCGCGAGCGAAGGCCAGGTCCTGCTCGGCTGGCGCGACGTGCCCACGAACAACGCCGGCCTTTCGATGCGCACCAAGGAGGTCGAGCCGATCATTCGCCAGGTATTCATCGCGCGCGGCTCGAGTGCGATGGACCAGGACGCGCTGGAACGCAAGCTCTACATCATCCGCAAGAAGTCCGGGCACGCGATCCAGGCGCTGAAGCTCAAGCACGGCAAGGAGTTCTACGTCCCGTCGATGTCGTCGCGCACGCTCGTCTACAAGGGCATGCTGCTCGCTCACCAGGTCGGCGAGTACTTTCTGGATCTCACCGACGAGAGCATGGTCTCGGCGCTCGCGATGGTGCACCAGCGCTTCTCGACCAACACGTTTCCGACGTGGGACTTGGCACATCCGTTCCGGCTCGTCTGCCACAACGGCGAGATCAACACGCTGCGCGGCAACGTCAACTGGATCCGGGCGCGACAGCACGCGATCGCGAGCACGGTGCTGGGTGAGGATCTCGACAAGGTCTGGCCGCTCATCTACGACGGGCAGTCGGATTCGGCGTCGTTCGACAATGCGCTCGAGCTCCTCGTGATGGGCGGCTATCCGCTGGCCCACGCGATGATGCTGATGATTCCCGAGGCCTGGGCCGGCAATCCGCTGATGGACGAGGACCGCCGCGCGTATTACGAATACCACGCCGCGCTGATGGAACCGTGGGACGGACCTGCGGCGATGGCGTTCACCGACGGGCGCCAGATCGGCGCCACGCTCGACCGCAACGGCCTGCGCCCCGCGCGCTTCGTCGTCACCGACGACGACTTCATCGTGATGGCGTCCGAGGTCGGCGTGCTCGACATTCCGGAGCGCAAGATCGTCAAGAAGTGGCGGCTGCAGCCGGGAAAGATGCTGCTCGTCGATATGGAGCAGGGCCGCATCATCGACGACGACGAGCTGAAGCGCACGCTCGCGACCGCGAAGCCGTACCGCGAATGGATCACGCGCTCGCGGATCGCGCTCGACGATCTGCCGGCGCCCGCGCCGACTCAGCCGTCCGAGGTTGCGCTGATCGATCGCCAGCAGGCGTTCGGATACACGCAGGAGGACCTGCGCATCATCCTGACGCCGATGGCCGGGAGCGGCGAGGAGGCGATCGGGTCGATGGGCAACGACGCGGCGCTGCCCGTGCTGTCCTACCGGCCGAAGGTCCTTTACAACTATTTCAAGCAGCTGTTCGCGCAGGTGACGAATCCGCCGATCGACCCGATCCGCGAAGAGCTGGTGATGTCGCTCGTGACGTTCATCGGGCCGCGGCCGAATCTGCTCGGCATCGACGTCACCGACCCGGCGATGCGCCTCGAGGCCCAGCAGCCGATACTCACCAACGACGCGATGGAGAAGATCCGCCACATCGCGCTCTTCACCGACGGCGCGTTCAAGGCGTTCGAGCTCGACATCTGCTATCCGGCCGCGTGGGGCGCGAACGGCATGGAAGCCGCGCTCGCGTCGCTTTGCGCGGGCGCCGAGGACGCTATCCACCTGGGCTACAACATCCTGATCGTGTCCGACCGCAAGGTGTCGTCGGAACTGATCCCGATCCCTGCGCTGCTCGCCACGGCCGCCGTCCATCAGCACCTGGTGCGCAAGGGCCTGCGCACCAGCACCGGCCTCGTCGTCGAGACCGGCTCGGCACGCGAAGTCCACCATTTCGCGCTGCTCGCGGGATACGGCGCCGAAGCGATCCACCCGTATCTCGCGCTCGAGACGCTCGCAACCTTTGGCGAAGGCGCGCCGGAGGCGTCACCGCTGGATGCGGCGAAGCGCTTCCTGAAGGCGATCAACAAGGGCCTGTACAAGGTGATGTCGAAGATGGGCATCTCGACCTACCAATCCTACTGCGGCGCTCAGATCTTCGAAGCGGTCGGCCTGCAGCACGAATTCGTCGACAAGTATTTCACGGGCACCGCGAGCAACATCGAGGGCATCGGGCTCTTCGAGGTCGCCGAGGAGGCGTGCCGGCTGCACGGACTTGCGTTCGGCGACAGTCCGCTCCTCGCGCACGCGCTGGATGCCGGCGGCGAGTACCAGTACCGGATCCGTGGCGAGGACCACGCGTGGACGCCGGACTCGATCGCGAAGCTCCAGCACGCGGCGCGCGCCGGGAGCTACTCGACGTACAAGGAATACGCGGCACTCATCAACGACCAGTCGGTGCGAATGCTGACGCTGCGCGGGCTATTCGAGTTGAAGGTCGCGCACGTGCCGATCCCGCTGGAGGACGTCGAGCCCGCGTCCGAGATCGTCAGGCGTTTCGCGACGGGGGCGATGAGCCTCGGTTCGATCTCCACGGAGGCGCACACGACGCTCGCGGTGGCGATGAACCGCATCGGCGGCAAGTCGAACACCGGCGAAGGCGGCGAGGACGCGCGTCGCTATCCGTTGATCAGGAAGGGTGAAACGCTGCGGTCGCGCATCGACAGCGCCGTCGTCGACATCTCGCTGAAGGAAGGCGATTCGCTGCGCTCCAAGATCAAGCAGGTCGCCTCGGCGCGCTTCGGCGTGACCGCGGAATACCTGGCCAATGCCGACCAGCTGCAGATCAAGATGGCGCAGGGCGCGAAACCCGGAGAAGGCGGACAGCTCCCCGGCCACAAGGTCTCCGGATATATCGCGCAGCTGCGCTTTGCCGTGCCCGGCGTCGGTCTCATCTCGCCGGCGCCGCACCACGACATCTACTCGATCGAGGATCTCGCGCAACTGATCCACGACCTCAAGAACGGAAACCCGAACGCGTCGATCTCGGTAAAGCTCGTGTCCGAGGTCGGTGTCGGAACCGTCGCCGCGGGTGTGGCGAAGGCGAAAGCCGACCACGTGACGATCGCGGGGCACGATGGCGGCACCGGCGCGTCGCCGGAGTCCTCGATCAAGCACGCGGGCACGCCGTGGGAACTCGGCCTCGCGGAAACGCAGCAGACGCTGGTGCTCAACCGGTTGCGCGGGCGCATCGCCGTACAGGTCGACGGCCAGATGAAGACCGGGCGCGACGTCGTGATCGGCGCGTTGCTCGGCGCCGACGAATTCGGCTTCGCGACCGCGCCGCTCGTCGCCACCGGCTGCATCATGATGAGAAAGTGCCACCTCAACACTTGTCCGGTCGGTATCGCGACGCAGAACCCCGAGTTGCGCCACAAATTCACCGGGCAGCCGGAGCATGTCGTCAACTATTTCTTCTTCGTCGCCGAGGAAGTGCGCGAACTGATGGCGAAGCTCGGCGTGCGGCGTTTCGACGATCTGATCGGCCGCGCCGACCTCATCGACAAACGGCGCGGGATCGAGCACTGGAAGGCGAAGGGCCTGGATTTCTCGAAGATCTTCCATCAGCCATCGATGCCGGCCGAGGTGGCGCGAAGCCATTGCGAGACGCAGGACCACGGTCTCGCCGGCGCGCTCGACCACCGGTTGATCGCGGAGGCCGAACCGGCGCTGGAGCGCCACGAACACGTGCGCCTGACGTATCGGATTCGCAACGCGAACCGCTCGGTGGGCGCGATGCTTTCCTGGGCGGTCGCGCGGAAGTACGGGCACGCCGGATTGGCGGATGACGCGATCCACGTCAGTTTCGAAGGCATCGCGGGCCAGAGTTTCGGCGCGTTCCTCGCCCGCGGGATCACGTTCGAGCTGCAGGGAGCGACCAACGACTACGTCGGCAAGGGACTGTCCGGCGGACGCATCGTCGTCTATCCCGATCCCACGTGCCCGGCGAAGCCCGAGCAGAACATCGTCATCGGCAATACGGTGATGTACGGCGCCATCGCCGGCGAGGCGTATTTCCGCGGTGTGGCCGGCGAGCGGTTCTGCGTGCGCAATTCCGGCGCCTCGGCCGTGGTCGAAGGCACGGGGGATCACGGCTGCGAATACATGACCGGCGGCACGGTCGTCGTGCTGGGGCGCACCGGACGCAACTTCGCGGCGGGCATGAGCGGCGGCATCGCCTTTGTGTACGACGACGATGGCAGCTTCGCGACACGCTGCAACGCCGCGATGGTGGCGCTGGAGCCGGTGCTGGGCGAGACCGAGCAGACGAGGTCGGAGCACGAGCTCATCGCCGCCGGCCGTGCGCGGTTGCGCCACGGCGGAAGGGCCGACGAGACGATCCTGCGCGAACTGGTCGAGCGCCATCTGCGCTACACCGGCAGCACGCACGCGCTCGCGGTCCTCGACGACTGGGACGCGCACCGCCGGAAATTCGTAAAGGTGTTCCCGCACGAGTACCGGCGGGCGCTGACGGAAATGCACGCGAGCGAGGCGGCCGCGAAGGCCGCGGCGGCCGTCAAGGAAAGGACCGCGGCGTAATGGGCAAGATGACCGGCTTCATGGAGCTGCAGCGCGTCGCCGAGGTCACGTTGCCGGTGGCGGAGCGCGTGCGCAACTCCCGCGAGTTCATCCTAGCGCTCACCGACGCGGATGCGTCGAAGCAGGGCGCGCGCTGCATGGACTGCGGCATCCCGTTCTGCCAGAGCGGATGCCCGGTCAACAACGTTATTCCCGACTGGAACGACCTCGTTTACCGCCATCAGTGGCAGGCCGCGCTCGACGTGCTGCACTCGACGAACAACTTCCCCGAGTTCACCGGTCGAATCTGCCCGGCGCCGTGCGAAGCGGCGTGCACGCTCAGCATCAACGACGATCCGGTCGGGATCAAGTCGATCGAGCACTTCATCATCGACCGTGGCTGGGAGGAAGGCTGGGTCGCGCCGCTGCCGCCGTCCTCCAAAACCGGAAAGCGCATCGCGGTGGTCGGATCGGGTCCGGCAGGGCTCGCATGCGCGCAGCAACTCGCGCGCGCTGGCCACGATGTGATCGTCTACGAAAAGGAAGACCGGATCGGGGGCCTTCTTCGCTACGGCATCCCCGATTTCAAGATGGAGAAGCACCTGATCGATCGGCGGATGGCGCAGATGTCGCTCGAGGGCGTGGAATTCCGGCCGGGCGTGCACGTCGGCAAGGACGTCGCCGCGCGAACGCTTGCTGCCGAGCACGATGCCGTCGTGTACGCCGGCGGAGCGGAACGGCCGCGCGATCTGCCGGTGCCCGGCCGCGAATTCGCCGGCATCCACTTCGCGATGGAGTTCCTGCCGCAGCAGAACAAGGTCGTCGCGGGCGACGCGGTGACCGGCCAGATCAAGGCCACCGGCAAGCATGTCGTCGTGATCGGCGGTGGCGACACGGGATCGGACTGCGTCGGCACGTCGATTCGCCAGGGCGCGAGATCGGTCACGCAATTCGAGTTGTTGCCGCAGCCCCCCGAGCATGAGAACAAGCCGCTGGTGTGGCCGTATTGGCCGATCAAGCTGCGCACGTCCTCGTCGCAGGAAGAGGGCTGCGATCGCGACTGGGCCGTGGCCACGAAGCGATTCGAGTGCCGCGACGGCGCCGTCGAAAAATTGATCGCGGTGCGGCTGGAATGGCAGAAGGCGGCCGACGGACAGATGCGTATGGTCGAGATCCCGGGCTCCGAATTCGACGTCAAAGCCGACCTCGTATTGCTTGCGATGGGCTTCCTGGGTCCGGTCCCGGAAGGCTTTGTCGACGAGCTCGGCCTGGAGCGCGATGCGCGCTCCAACGTGCGCGCGAATGTCGACGATTACCGTACATCGCTTCCCAACGTCTTTGCGGCCGGCGACGCGCGGCGCGGACAATCGCTCGTCGTCTGGGCCATCCGCGAGGGACGCCAGTGCGCGCGCGCAGTCGACCTGGCGCTGATGGGCAGCACCGAGCTGCCCCGCTGAATCGTAGACCGATGTCGGCGGTTCTGACGCTCGAACTCGAGGGATGGCGTCCGACGCTCGCGGACGACGTTCGCGAGCGGGCGGCGCGAGCGCTCGAGGAAGGCGGAGTCATCCGCTTGCCGCACGTCGGCTTCGTGATGACCGAATCCGAGCGCCGCTTTCTTTCGCCGATCTGGTCGGACGGCCGCGCGAAGAACATCAGCTTCGACGGCGGGCACCTCAAGGGTGCGCTCGGGACGCAGGAGGATCGCGCGGAACTCGCCGCGATGGTCGCGCGCTTCGCCGTCGCGGCTGCCGGGCTCGTCACGACGCTCTTTCCGCGCTACGCGCCCTACGTGACGCGAGCGCGGTCCAGCTATCGGCCGCAGGGCGCGGTCGGGCGCGAGGTCTCGTGGCGCAAGGACGATTCGCGCCTGCACGTCGACGCTTTTCCGTCGCGACCCAATCGCGGCGAGCGCATCCTTCGGGTATTCACGAACGTGAATCCGGCGGAGGACCGCGTCTGGCGCGTCGGCGAGCCGTTCGAGGCGATGGCCAGGACGCTTCTGCCGCGCATTTCGAATCCTCTTCCCGGCGCGGCGATCCTGCTGGCCGCGCTGCGCGTGACCCGCGGCCGGCGCTCGGTCTACGATCATCTGATGCTGAACCTGCACGATCGCGCGAAGGCCGACCTCGATTACCAGCGTGACTGCCCGCAGGAGACGGTGCGATTCGCGCCCGGCACCACATGGCTCTGCTTTTCGGACCAGGTGATGCATGCGGCGGTCTCGGGCCAGTTCATGCTCGAGCAGACGATCCACCTTCCGGTGTCTGCGTTGTACGACCCGGCGCGCTCCCCGCTCGCGATCCTCGAGCGCCTGTCCGGGCGCGCGCTCGTTCCCGCGCGATGACCTGACGGTCGCTGCGAGCCGCCCTTGCCGGCGGCGCGCCTTGCCGTTACCCTCCATCGATGCCTGCGCTCGAGAACGACGTCTTCCTTCGCGCGCTCGCCCGCGAACCGACACCGTATACACCGGTGTGGCTGATGCGTCAGGCAGGGCGGTACCTTCCGGAGTACAACGCGACGCGAGCGAAGGCGGGCAGTTTTCTCGCGCTCGCGAAGACGCCGTCGCTCGCGACCGAGGTCACGCTGCAGCCGCTTGCGCGCTTCCCGCTCGACGCGGCCATCCTGTTTTCCGACATCCTCACCGTCCCCGATGCGATGGGGCTGGGACTCTACTTCGCCGAGGGCGAGGGGCCGCGTTTCGAGCGGACGGTCGCGGACGAGGCGGCGATCGATCGGCTCGCGGTTCCCGACATGGCGAAGCTCCGTTACGTTTTCGACGCGGTCCGCGAAATCAAGCACGCGCTCCATGGTCGGGTGCCCCTGATCGGATTCTCGGGCAGCCCGTTCACGTTGGCGTGCTACATGATCGAAGGCGCCGGCAGTCCCGATTTCGCCACCGTGCGCCGGATGGCGTATGGTCGGCCTGACCTGCTGCAGCGGATCGTCGCGATCAACGCGCGCGCGGTCGCTGCCTACCTCAACGAGCAAATCGCCGCCGGCGCCGACGCCGTGATGATCTTCGACACGTGGGGCGGCTTGCTGTCGTCGTCCGCGTATCGCGCGTTCTCATTGGCGTCGATGCGCGCGGTGTTGGCGGCTCTCGCACCGGCGCCGGATGGCAGGACCGTTCCAACGATCGCTTTCACCAAGGGCGGCGGGCAGTGGCTCGACGAACTTGCCGATTGCGGCGCGTCATGCATCGGTGTCGACTGGACCGTCGACATCAAAGCCGCGCGCGCGCGGATCGGCGCGCGCGTGGCGCTGCAGGGCAACCTCGACCCACTGGTGTTGTTGACCGACCCGGAGACGGTTGACCGCGAAGCGGTAGCCGTCGTTCGCGCCGCGGGGCCCGCTCCCGGACACGTATTCAATCTCGGGCATGGGATCGTTCCTGCTACGCCACCCGACAATGTCGCCGCGCTCATCGGCGCCGTTCACCGCGAGTCCCGCGCAGCCCGCGCCGGCGCTTGATCCGCTCGACGTTCTCCTAGGAAAATCGGCGCAAACCCGCGCCGGCGCTCGATCTCCGGGGACTTGACAACCGGCTTTACATGGGATTCCACGAAATCAGTTATGCACATGTCGTACCGCGATTCGCGCGATCCGGCAATCCCCGCGAGCGCCAGAGGGACGCCAAATCCAACCTGTTGAAATTCCAATATTATTTTTTCGCTGTCCTGGCCACCCCTGTGCGTTTGTGACGGGCGCCGCTCGGGCGCGCCGGCGCGAGCGGGCACTTACGCACAAGATTATCCACAGCCCTTGGGAGCCGTTTTTTGCCTTCGTTATAAACCAAGGACTTGCCTACTGTTGCTGCGGCATGTCGTGAGCATTTCGAACACTACAACTTCTTACGCCACGTCCAGCCGGCGGCGGTGCGATCCGACGCTGGATCGCTGAAGTCATGCCCGTCGTACGCATCGCACTGCCGGTCGCGGCGCCCGGCGCGTTTGACTACTGGATTCCGGAAGGCCTCGCGATCGGCCCCGGGGCCGTCGTCCGCGTTCGTCTCGCGGGGCGCCTGCTGACCGGCGTCGTCGTCGACGTGGCGGCTGCCTCCGACGTCCCCCGCGAACGATTGCAGCCGGTCGTCGAAGGCGGCGATTCGCTGCCCGTCCTGCCGGCGGATCTCCTCGATCTCGCGCGATTCGTGTCGACCTACTATCAGGAGCCATTTGGCCTCGTCGTCGCGCAGATGGTCCCGCCGATGGCGGCGGCGCGTGCTTCCGCTGCGCTTGCGCCGCGGGCCCTCGTGTCCCTGACGCTTACACAATCCGGCCGGAACTCCCTTGCTTCGATCCTCGAGCGGGCGCCGCGGTTGCGCGCTCTCCTCGACGCGTGGCTGGCCGCGCCACTGGCGATCCTGACGAACGACGCACAGGCGAGCCTTACGCCTTACCTCAGGAACGCGGTGCGAAAGTGGCAGGCCGCCGGCTGGGCGGAACCCGCGTCGCCGCAAGCCATTTCGGTGAATGCGTCCGGTGGCGCCCTGTCGACGGGTCCGCGGCTCAACGACGATCAAGTGCAGGCAGTCGCTTCGATCTCGGCGGCGCACGGCACGTTCGCACCGTTCCTGCTGCAGGGCGTGACGGGCAGCGGCAAGACCGAGGTCTACCTCGCCGCCGCCGCGGCCGCCATCGCCGCCGGCGGGCAGGTGCTGATTCTCGTTCCCGAGATCAATCTGACGCCCCAGTTCCTGCAGCGGATCGCGGACACGCTTCCCGGACGAAGGACCGTGGCGCTGCACAGCCGGGTTCCGGGCAGCGTGCGGCGAAAGCGTTGGCTGGAGGCTGCGGCGGGTGTAGCGGATGTTGTTCTGGGGACGCGGCTCGCGGTGTTCGCGCCGCTGCCTCGGCTTGCGCTGATCGTCGTCGACGAAGAGCACGATCCATCGTTCAAGCAGCAGGACGGCGTGCGCTACCACGGCCGCGATGTCGCCGTCTGGCGCGCGCGCCAGCGAGCCGTGCCGATCGTGCTCGGCAGCGCGACGCCGGCGCTGGAGACGCTGGTCCACGCGCAGCGCGGCCGTTATGGCTGGCTCAAGCTGCCGCACCGCGCCATGGCGCCCTCGGGCCCGCCGCGGCTCGTTTACGTTCCCAATCGGGAGAGCGACGCGCTGGAAGGCATCAGCGCGACGCTGGTCGCGGCGATCGAGATTCGCCTCGCTCGCGGAGAACAATCGCTTGTCTTCATCAACCGGCGGGGATTCGCCCCTTCGCTGCTCTGCTCGTCCTGCGGCTGGCAGGCCGGATGCGACCGCTGCAGTGCGCGCCTCGTGGTTCACCGCGACACCGCGATGTTGCGCTGCCATCACTGCGGGCACGCCGAGCGCTTGCCGGCGGCATGTCCCGAATGCGGCAACGTCGACCTGCTGCCGCAAGGTCATGGTACGCAGCGGCTCGAGCGTGCGCTTGCCGCGCGCTTTCCCGCTGCGCGGATCGCGCGCATCGATCGCGACAGCACGCGGAAGAAGGGCGCGTTCGACGACGTTCGCGATTCCGTGCACGCCGGCGGCGTCGACATCATGGTGGGCACCCAGATGCTTGCGAAGGGTCACGACTTCCCGCGCCTCACCCTGGTCGGCGTCCTGGGCTCCGACAATGCGCTCTACAGCGCCGACTTTCGCGCGACCGAGAGGCTCGCCGCGCTCCTGTTTCAGGTCTCCGGCCGGGCCGGCCGCCGCGAGGTGCCGGGCGAGGTGATCGTGCAGACGGATTTCCCGGCGCACCCGCTGGCGCGCGCCCTCGCCGCCGACGATTACGAGAGCTTTGCGGAGGTGCTGCTCGCAGAGCGTCGCGCGACGACGCTGCCGCCGTTCGCGCACATCGCGCTGCTCGTTGCCGAGGCGCCGCGCCGCGATGCGGTCGATGCATTTCTTGCTGCTGCGAGCGAGGCGGGTCGACAGGTCGCGCAGGACGAGGCCATCGACGTCGAAGTATTCCCGCCGGTGCCGGCGAGCCTGCCACGTCGCGCGGGCCTCGAGCGCGGACAGGTGCTGGCCCAGTCCGTCGAGCGAGGGGCGATGCAGCGCTTTCTGCCACACTGGAAGCGAGCTGTCGACGCGCTGCCCGGCCGGCGCGTTCGATTCGCGCTCGATGTGGATCCGCTCGGGTTCGCGTGATGGAAGGCGCGGTCGGCGCAGGTCGACCGGCTATAATTCACGGTCCTCTTGCCCATTCTCCGATGGCCGCTCCGGTCGGCGGCCGCCTGATGACCGATCTGCGCACAAAGCTCAAGCAGTATTTGACGCTCGCCGTACTCGATGTCGCGCCGGAGCGCGGCGACGTGCCCGTCGAGCTCGAGCCTCCGAAGCAGGCGCAGCACGGCGACTTCGCGTCGAACGTCGCCCTCCAGCATGCCAAGGCGCTGAAGCGCAATCCGCGCGAGGTCGCGCAGGCGCTCGTCGCGGCGCTCCCGCCGAACGATCTCGTCGAACGGGTCGAGATCGCGGGTGCCGGGTTCATCAACATCTTCGTCACGCCGGCCGCGCGGCAGGCGGTGGTCGCCGGCATCCTGGCCGAGGGCGATCGATTCGGCCGCAATGACGCACGGCGCGGCGATCGCGTGATGGTCGAGTTCGTCTCCGCGAATCCGACGGGACCGCTCCATGTCGGCCACGGCCGCCAGGCCGCGCTGGGCGACGCGATCGCGCGGCTCATCGAATGGCAGGGTGCCGAGGTGACCCGCGAGTTCTACTACAACGACGCGGGGCAGCAGATCCAGAACCTGGCCCTTTCGGTGCGTGCGCGCGCCAAGGAGCTCCTCGGCGAGCATGCGACGTTTCCCGAGGACGGTTACCACGGCGAATACATCCGCGAACTCGCGCAACGCTACCTGGAAGAGGTCGGGCACGACCTTGCCGACATCGAGACGATCCGACGTTTCGCCGTCACCGAACTGCGTCGCGAACAGGACCGGGATCTTGGCGCGTTCGGCGTGAAGTTCGACAACTATTACCTCGAGAGCTCTCTCTATTCCGACGGTCGGGTCGACGCCACGGTTTCGCGGCTCGTCGAGTCCGGCAAGACGTTCGACGCCGACGGAGCGCTGTGGCTTAAAACCACCGACTACGGCGACGACAAGGATCGCGTGATGAGGAAGTCGGACGGCGGGTATACGTATTTCGTCGGCGACGTCGCGTACCACGTGACGAAATGGGAGCGCGGCTACACGACGGCGATCAATGTGCAGGGGGGCGATCACCACGGCACGATCACGCGGGTGCGTGCGGGCCTTCAGGCGGCGGGCATCGGAGTGCCGGCGGGCTACCCGGACTACGTCATTCACAAGATGGTGACCGTGATGAAGGGCGGCGAGGAGGTCAAGATCAGCAAGCGTGCCGGGAGTTACCTCACGTTGCGCGAACTGATCGACGAGGTGGGCCGCGACGCCGTGCGGTTCTTTCTCGTCTCGCGCAAGGCCGACAGCGAATTCGTGTTTGACATCGACCTGGCGCGGTCGCAGACCGAGGCGAATCCCGTCTACTACGTCCAGTACGCGCATGCGCGCGTCGCATCGGTGATGAAGCAGGCGGGCATCGCGATGGCGGACGCGGCGGCCACGTTCGCGGACGCCGAACTCGCGCCGCTGACGAGCCCCTTCGAGGAGGCGCTGCTTCGGCGCCTCGCAGCGTTTCCAGCCGAGATCGCGCTCGCCGCCCGCGAAATCGCACCGCACCTCGTCACCACTTATCTGCGCGAACTGGCCGCCGATTTCCACGGTTACTATAATGCGGAGCGGTTTCTCGTCGACGATCCTGCGACGCAGCGCGCGCGTTTGGCGCTGGCGGCCGCGACGGGACAAACGATTCGCAACGGCCTCGCCGTACTCGGCATCGGCGCGCCGGACAAGATGTAATCCGGACAAATACGCTCTACCCTTCCTCGACATGGCCCCCCGCACCGACCGCCGACCGGCACCCGCGACGTCCACGGAACGCCGCCCGCGTGGGTCCCGCAAATCGGGCTTCGGCGGGACGTTGCTGGGCCTTTTCATCGGCATTGCGCTCGGGCTCGCGCTGGCCGCCGGCGTTGCCTACTACCTGACGAAGGCCGGCAATCCGTATCAAGCCGCCACACCCGGCCGGGAGTCCCCGCGCGAAGCGACGAAGGAGACCGGCAAGGCGGGGCGCCCCGAGGCGAGCGCCGCCGAGAAGCCGCGATTCGATTTCTACAAGATCCTGCCGGGCGTCGAAGAGCCGAAATTCCAGCCGAAAGCCGTCGATCGAGGCGCCTCGGACAGGGCGACCGTAGACCGCGCTGTCTCGCCCGACAAGTCCGACGCCAAGGCGGCGGCGAAGGGCGAGGCCAAGGCCGTCGCCAAGACGGACGATCGTGCTGCGATCGCTCCGCCCGACAAACAGGCCAAGGCCGCCGGAGACCGGTTCTGGCTTCAGGCCGGCTCGTTTGCGAATCAAACGGACGCCGAAGACCTGAAGGCGAGGCTCGCCTTCGCTGGCTGGGAGGCGACGATCCAGTCAGCAACCGTGCCCGACAAAGGCGTCCGATACCGTGTTCGCCTCGGGCCTTACGACAACACCGAAGCGCTGCAGCGGATGAAGAGCGACCTGGCCGCGCGCGGATTCGACGTCGCGGTGATCAAATTCTGATCGGCCCGACCGGTGCGGCGGCGCGCGCAGGGAACTCGCGTCGTCGCGGCCGGACCAAGGAACGTTAACCGTCGATGGAGACCCACACCATGCCTTTGCTGCAAACCCTGACCCGCCGGATGCTGCCGGTCGCGGCCGCCTTGCTGGCGGCGCTGACGTTGTCGGCCGCGGCCCAGCCCGTTCCGTTGGACGAAGGCAAGGAGTACCTGCGCCTCAAGAGCCCGCAATCCGTCGAAACGGGCAAGAAGATCGAGGTCATCGAGTTCTTCTCCTACGGCTGTCCGCATTGCGCCGATCTCGAGCCGATCCTCCAGGGATGGATCAAGACGATGCCGGCCGACGTGCAATTCCGTCGCGTGCCCGTGATGTATCAGGACAGCTGGGTCGCCCTCGCGAAGGTCTTCTACACGCTCGACGCGCTCGGCGAGGAGAAGCGGCTGTCCCCCGAGGTATTCGCGACGATTCACGGGCGCGGCACGAGCCTGTCGCGTGACAAGGCGTTCTTCGACTGGGCGGTGGCGCAAGGCCTCGACCGGAAGAAAGTCGAAGACATGTACAACTCGTTCGCGATCTCGGGCAAGGTCAAGCGAGCCGCCAGCGATGCGCAGGCCTATCAAGTCCAATCGGTGCCGACGGTCGTGGTCGATGGCAAGTACATGACCTACAAGGTGGCCGGGCATCGCGCGATGCCTGCGACGATCGATGCGTTGATCGCGAAAGCGCGCGCCGAACGACCGAAGAGCTGACGGCGCCCCGGCCCGTGGCGATCGACGACGATCGGCTGCGGGGCCGTTCGGGCCCGGATGCTTCGACGGATGTTCGGAGCCGACGCGCCGACCGTCCGCACGGCGTCTTCATCACCGGTGCGAGCACCGGCGTCGGCGCTGCGCTGGCCCGGCATTATGGCGCGCTGGGTGCCGCCGTCGGGCTCTTCGCGCGGCGTCATGATGCGCTTGCCGCGCTCCTTTCGACGCTGCCCTCCGATCGCGCGTCCATTTTTCCGGGAGACGTGCGCGACGCCGCGGCGCTGCGACGCGCCGCCGGCGAGTTCATCTCGCGCTTCGGGGCGCCCGATATCGTCATCGCCAACGCCGGGGTCTCGCTGGGCGCGGTGACGGATCGCGCCGAGGACCTGCCGACGTTTCGCACCGTTCTCGACACCAACGTCGTCGGGATGGTTCACACGTTTGCGCCGTTCCTCGCATCGATGCATGACGCCGGACACGGGACGCTCGTCGGCATCGCAAGCATTGCGGGGTTCCGGGGATTGGCCGGTTCGGGCGCGTACTCCGCGTCGAAGGCCGCCGCAATCGCCTACCTCGAGAGCCTGAGGCTCGAGCAACGCGGAAGCGGGATCGCCGTCGTCACGATCTGTCCGGGCTACATCGCGACGCCGATGACCTCGACCAATCCGTACCCGATGCCCTTCCTGATCGACGCCGACAAGGCTGCGCGACTCATCGCCCGCGCGATCGAGCGACGCAAGCGCTTTTACGTGCTCCCATGGCAGATGGCGATCCTCGGTCGCCTGCTGCGCGTGCTGCCGCGTCCGATCTACGACGCGGTCTTCGCGCGCGCGCCGCGCAAGGCGCGGCACGCGAACGACGGCTGAAATCATGCAAGAGGCCGCCCGCGGGCGGCCTCTTCGCTGGCGACGACGCGACGCGGGCGGCGACTACAGCGGTGCGCGGATGCCGACCGTGATCGCGTAGTAGTTGGTGTCCCCACGCGCGGCGGTCGCGGAGCCCATGATGTAACCGGTCACGCCGCCGAAATCGGCGCTGGCGCCGAGGTTGAACAGCACGTAGTCGTTGTCGGGCTTGGAGACCGGGATCGAATACCAGCCGCCCAGCGTGACCGACGAGGCATTGACCGTCCGATCCTTGTCGAGCGAGTCGTACTGCCACGTCGCGCGGGCGAACGGCCGCACGTTGCCGATGTTGCCCGCGACCTGCCACCCGGCGCTCCACAGCAACTGCTCGGTCTTCTGTTCGCCGTAAATCAACGCGGTGCTGTCCGATCCGTTTTCGGCGAATTCGCGGATGGTGGCCTTGGTGTAGGCGACGCGCGCGTACGGTCCGTGCAGGACGTCCTGCCACTTGAACCAGTATCCGCCGATCAGGCGCCCCGTGTATTCATTGCCGCGGGTCTGTCCATTTTCGTTTCGTATCGCCGCGCCCAGCGGAATGTTGCGATTCACGTTCGAGAAATCGAGGCTGCCCGCACCGAGCGTGACGCCCGCGTACCAGGGACCGTCACCGTATCCCGCATAGACCGTCCCGACCGGCTGGCGCAGCTTGAAGCCGCCGCCCGGACCACCGAAATCGCCCTTGTTCTCCGAGTAGCCGAACGATCCGCCGGCGAGAATATGGTCGGAGATCCGGATGTCTCCACCAACCACTACCGAATTGATGTTCCCCGTGCCGTTGTTGGGGCCGGCGCTCATGTCGATGCTTCCGTAGTCGTACGCTGCCCACGCCTGGAGCTTGCCCGGCGTGCGCGGCGCGTTGAGGCTCGACCACATCCGCGAGTCGATCGCGCGGAAATTCGCTTCCTCGACGGCGAACGGCGCTTCGCCGAGCGCGGCAATTTGCTGCGGGCCGGTGATCATCGAATTGACCGCCTGCGCGATCAACGCGTGCGCCCCCGTGGTCGGGTGCACGCCGTCGGCAAAGACGTAGGTCTGCGCCGCCTGCGGCGTCACCAGATTGGCCGGCGTACAGAGTAGCGACGGCGTGGCGCCGCATGCCGTGGCGGTCGAATTGGCGAATCCGTAGGTGGCGGGGCTCGCGATGATTTCGTTCAAAAGGGTCAGCGCATTGAAGCGGATCGTCGGAATGCCGGTGGCGTTGAGGCCGGTGGCGAGCGCGGTGTTGAAAAGCCCCGAGAGCGCGGTGATCTGCGCCGCCTGACCCGAGCCGGTGCCGAACGGCGTCTTGCCGATGTCCGGCAGATTGAACACGAAGATGTACTGGGCGCCGGCGGCGCGCAGACGCGCGACCTGCGTGACGAGTTCCGTTGCAGCCGTCACCAGGTTGGCCTGCAGTTGCGCCGAAGTGATCACGCCGGCCTGCAGCAGCCCGAGCTGGTAGAAGATGTCATTGGCGCCGGCCCAGACCGTGTAAATCGCGTTTGGGTTCAAGGGACCTTTGGCGAGGAACTGCGTCACCTGCGTCGTAACGGGCACCGCCGTTCCGGTGGGCGGCGAATTCGGAACACCGGGCAGCCCGCTGACGCGCGCTCCGCCTTGCGCATAGTCATTGCCGCCCTGGTTCGCGGGCGAAACCGCGAAGCCGTAGTAACCTCCGAATACCGTCGCCCACACCGGGCCCGGATTCGTCGTGAACAAGCCCGTTCCGGGCGGCAGCACGGGTTTGTACGACCCCGCATCCGTCAGGCTGTCGCCGAAGAAAGTGACACCATCGAACTGTGCCAAAGCGGGCGCCGAAACGGCGATGCCGATTGCGGCAGCGAGCAGGGCGCGCTTGAATTTCTGCATGGGGGCTCCTCGGGAGAAAATCGGATTGCGGATGATCCGGAACGACTGCGGTGAATTCTAATCCAAATGGCATTGCGCCGCGCTGCCGCAGATCGCCTGCAACGGTGCGCCGTCCGGCAGTCGGGTCGACCGTGATCGGCGCCGGATCGTTCAGGGAAGAGAGGCGGGGAGAAACGTCATGCGTACCAGGCCGGCTTTGGTGCACTGCGGTAGCTTTCGCGCATGCGTCGGATCGTACGCGTTCGCGCCATGGCTCGCCGCGCTCGTCCTGCTCTTCATCGCAGCGGCGCCGATCGCCGCACGCGCCGACGAAGAACCTCCCGGACGCGTTGGCCGCGTCGCCGAATTCGCAGGTCAGCTCTACCTCTCGGCGCAGGACCGACCGGACGACTGGAGCGTGATCGGCATCAATTACCCGGTCACGACGGGAGACAACCTCTGGGTGTCGGGCGATGGACGCGCCGAAGTCGACTACGGCGGCGGACAGTTCCGGCTCGCCGGCGACACGAGTCTCAACGTATCGCGGCTCGACGACCGGCAGCTCGCGCTCTTCATCGCGCGGGGACGCCTGATCGTCCGCGTCAGGGTGCAGGAGCCCGGCGACGCAATACGCATCGACACGCCGAATACTCAGGTGGCGCTGACGCGACCCGGCCTCTACCGCGTCGATGTCGCGTCGGAGGGGCAGGTCACGACGGTATTCGTTCGCGAAGGAGAGAGCCTGATTGCGCTCGCGACCGGCACGCAGCAGGCGCTTCCGGGCCAGACGATCACCATCGCAGGAATCGAACCCGTCGCTGCGGACGTCCGCAGCGGTTCGGGCATCGACGGGTTCGATTCCTGGAGCGCGAATCGCGATCGCCGGTACGAAGGCGGTAGCGCGACAGCCTACGTGTCGCGGCAGATGGTCGGCTACGCCGAACTCGACGAAAACGGGCGATGGGAACCGAATGCGACGTACGGTCCGGTCTGGTATCCGACGACGGTTGCGTCCGACTGGACGCCGTACAGCGATGGCTACTGGACCAACGTTGGCGCGTGGGGACTGACCTGGGTCGATGCCGCGCCCTGGGGATACGCACCTTCCCACTATGGCCGATGGGTGCGCGTCGACAACCGGTGGGCGTGGTGCCCGGGCGAGCACAAAGGGCGCCCGCGTTGGGCACCTGCGCTTGTCGCGTGGCACGGCGGCGCCAGCTGGGGCGTTACATCGAACGCCGGCGCGCCGGTCTACGGCTGGGTTCCTCTTGGGTGGGGCGACGCGTTCCAGCCATGGTGGCGAGGCTGCACGGAGAACTGCTGGAATCGCTACAACCGGGCGTTCGGAGTGCATCCGTCGGAACGTCCGAACGGGCCACGGGCACGCTACTCGCACCTGGGCGTTCCGGGCGCGATGACGGCCGTCTCCGGCGCCACGCTGGTCGGCCGCAAGCCGGTCCGTGGAAACACCGTGCCGCTGCCGGCTTCGCAGACGGCGTCGGCGCCGCTGCTTGCCACGGCGCCGGGCGTCGTCCCGGGCACGCCGCATGTGCCGGTGTACCGACCCGGTGAGCGCGGCACGCCGACGCCGGCGTCGGCGCTTTATTCGGGCGCGCGGCGTAATCCCGGCTTCGGCATTCCGACGGTCGCGAATGCGGCGCAATCCAGTGCAACCGGAATCCCTTCGCCGGGCTCGGGCGCCGGGGCCACCGGTACCGCGACTGGCACCGCAACGACGACGGTCCCGCGAATTCGCCCGGCGCCGTCGGTTGCACCGCCCGTCCCGCCCACCGGAGCGAGCGCACCCTCGTACGGTGGCGTGGCGCGCGCGCCGCCGTCGGCAACGGCGAATCCACGCGACATGCCGCAACAGGCGCGGTCCGTGCCGGGCGTCAGCGTGCCTGCCCCGGTTGCCGCGACAGCCGCGACAGCCGCGGCGATTCCGCAGCAGCCGCAGCGTCGGCCGCTTCCAGTAGCGCTGCCCGCGGCCACGACCGCAGCGTCGCCTGTCGTGAGCCATTCGGGAAACGTCGGCGCGGCCGGAATCGCGCTTCCTGCTCCGCAGGCGATACCGATTGCCCCAAGAGCGGTGCCCGTCGCACCGCTCGGTCCGCCGGTCGCAAACGTCGGCGTCGCACCCCCCGCGCCCCCTGTGGTAGCAGCGCCGGAACGCGCGCAACCGAAACCGCCCGGCGACGGGGATGCTTCGAAGGGCGGCAAGGCGGGCGACCGAAACCCTCAGGGGGGGCCGGCCACCAAGTGACACGGCGCGACGCGCGATCGAACGCGATCGCGGCGCGTGTCCGAGAGGCACAACGAAAAAGCGCCGGGATCATCCCCGGCGCTTTTCAATCGATTGCGTCGTCGCGTTTCAGTTGGCGAGGAGCGCCAGCCGTTTGCCGCCGTCGACGAGCTTGACGCGGTCGCCTTCGCGCACGGTCGGCTGATTGCTGTAGCTGAACGTTCGTGTCTTGCCGCCGTCCATGTTGATCGTGACCGCCCAGTGCCCCTTGGTGTTCCTGTTCTGCTCGACCTTGTTCCCGACGTAGGCGCCGCCGGCCGCGCCCGCGACCGTGGCGACCGTATTGCCGCGACCGCTGCCGATCTGGTGGCCCAGCACGCCGCCGAGAACGCCTCCGGCAACCATGCCGACGCCGCTGGTCTTGCCCTTTTCCTCGACGTAGGCGACCGCCTGAACCTTGCCGCAGTCCGTGCATACCGCTTGCGCGCTCGCCACGGACGCACTGCAGGCGGCGAAGGATAGAACAAGGAACGATGCGATCCGAGCAAATGAATGAGTCATCGAGAGCCTCCCGACACGAGTCAAGCACGAACTATAACAAAGGCGATGTCTCACTTCCCGTCGGCGCGAAGGCGGGCGTAGGACCCCGGTGCCGCCTCGATCACCTTGAGCTTGCCTTTTCCGGGCGTGCGGGCAGCGACCTCCGGACCGCGCTTGCCCGCCAGCCAATCGTTCCAGTGCGGCCACCATGAACCTTCGTGCTGCTTGGCGCCCGCGAGCCATTCGTCCGGATTCTCCGGCAGCTTGTCGTTGGTCCAGAACCCGTATTTGCCGGCAGCCGGCGGGTTGATCATCCCGGCGATATGACCTGAGCCCGACAGGACGAAGCGGGATTTTCCCGCGACGACACGGGGGCCCGCATACGTGGTCTTCCACGGTGCGATGTGGTCCTCGATCGCGGAAACGAAGTAGGTCGGCACGGCGATTTTCGAAAGGTCGATCGCAACCCCCGCCAACGTGATGCCGCCGGGCACGCGCAACAGGTTATTCATGTACATGTTGCGCAGGTAGAAGCTGTGCATCGTCGCCGGCATCCGGGTTGCGTCCGAGTTCCAGTGCAGCAGGTCGAACGGGAACGGGTCGCGGCCGAGCAGATAGTTGTTGATGACGAACGACCAGATGAGATCGTTGGCTCGAAGCATGTTGAACGTGTTCGCCATCTCGCTGCCTTCAAGGTAGCCGCGCTCGCTCATCTTCCGCTCGAGCGAGGCGACCTGATCCTCGTCGATGAAGACCTCGAGTTCCCCTGCGCGGGTGAAGTCGACCAACGAGGTCATGAACGTTCCGCTGACGATCCGATGATCCTTTTTCGCGGCCATGTAAGCGAGCGTCGCGGCGAGCAGCGTCCCGCCGAGGCAGTAGCCGAGCGCATTGACCTCCTTTTCGCCGGTCGCCTTCTCGATCGCGGAGAGCGCCGCCAGCGTGCCGTCCGTCAGGTAATCCTCGAAGTCCTTGCCGGCGAGCTTTGCGTCCGGGTTCACCCACGAGATGACGAACACGGTCGTCCCCTGGTCGGTCGCCCACTTCACGAAGGAGTTCTTCTCGCGCAAGTCGAGGATGTAGTACTTGTTGATCCACGGCGGAATGACGAGCAGCGGCCGCTTCGCGACCTTCGCCGTCGTCGGCTCATACTGGAGCAACTGGAAGAGCTCGTTCTCGAAGACCACCTTGCCGGGTGTGGTCGCGATGTTGACACCGAGTTCGAACGCTTTCGGATCGGTCATCGAGATCTTGAGCCGCCCGTTGCCGCGCTCGATGTCGTCGAGCAGATTGTTGAGCCCTTTCACGAGGTTCTGTCCGCCGGTCGCAATTGTTTCGCGGAAGACCTCCGGATTGGTCAGCGCGAAGTTGGACGGCGCGAGCGCATCGATGTACTGCCGCGTGAAAAAATCGACCTTCCTCTTCGTCGCCTCATCGAGACCTTCGACGTTGCCGACCGAGTCGTGGAGCCAGCGCGCGGTGATGAGGTAGCTCTGCTTGATGTAGTCGAACAGGAAATGCTCCTGCCAGTCTTCATGCCGGAACCGTTTGTCGCCTTTGATCGGTTCCACGATCGGCTCAGCGATGCCGCCGAGCAGTTTGGTCGTCGACGCCTGCCACAGGCTCATGTAGTCCCACCACAGGTTCATCTGCGCTTCGGCCATTCGGTAGGGATTCGCCATCATCTTCGCAGCGACCTCCATGAACGCCTTGCCGAGCCCGAGCTCGTCGGTCATTCGCGACGTGCCGGCCGACCCGGCCTGGCGCTGCGCGAAGTCGCCGATCGCCTTGGCGCTCTTTTCCGCAGCGATGCGCAGCGACTCGACGAGGGCCACCGGGTCGTACGAGGAGTTCGAGGCGGATGCTTTCGCGGCGGGGGACTTGGCGGGAGGGGACATGGTGTCGACTTTCGTGAGCGGATGCGACAGGATCAGGAAGACGCGGGGGCGAAGCGCAGCGTGCCGTCGGGGGCGATGCGGCGGTCGAGACGCCCCGAGCGCCACAGGTGGTTGAGATGGGCGATGGCCTCGCCCATCGCGAAGTATCGCTGATGAATGTCGAGCTCGCGCCGGAACAGCACCGGAACGAGTTCGGCGGCGCAAAGCGGCGCGGCGGAAGCGTCCACCGCGGCTTCGAGTTCGCCGAGCCGTGCTGCGTGGTGCGCGTGCAGTTGTGCCACCCGCAGCGGAATGCCGCGAAACGGGAGGCCGTGCGAGGGCAGCACCAGCGTGTCGGGCGGCAGCGAGTCGAACACGGCAATCGAATGCAGAAAGTGCGCCAGTGGATCGCCGTCGGGCTCGGCGGCACCGACGCTGACATTGGTGCTGATCTTCGGCAGCAGCATGTCGCCCGCAATCAAGACGCCGCGTTCGGCGCAGTAGAGCGACGCATGCTCGGGCGAGTGCCCGCGACCTTCAATGATTCGCCACGTCGCGCCTGCTGCGCGCCGGGTTTCGCCGTCGACCATTCGGTCGAAGGCCTCGGGCAATTCGGGGACGCCGCGCCGGTAGCTGTTTCCCCGCACCGCGAGCGCGGCAAGATCGGTGTCGGACATGCCGTGTCGGCGAAAGAGTCCGAGGGTCGCCTGCGCCGAATGGCCGGCGGACTGGTCGGCAACGGCGTGCGCGGTCAGGTACTCGGCGCTTGTCATCGCAATGGGCGTCGCAAACCGCTCCGACAGCCACGCGCCGTTCCCGAGGTGATCGGGATGATAGTGCGTCGCGATGATGCGGCGGATCGGGCGCGACTCGAGCGTCGTCGTGAAGTGGCGCTCCCAAAGGGCCCGCGTCGCAGCGTCGCCGAAGCCGCAATCGACGAGCGTCGTTCCGTCGTCGTCCACGAGCAGCCACAAGTTGATGTGATCGAGCGCAAAGGGCAGCGGCATGCGCAGCCAAAGGATGCGCGGCGCGATTTCGATTGCCTCGCCCGGCATCGGCGGCGCGGCAACCGGAAAATCGAGCCCGGTGGGCAGCGCCGCGTTCATCGGACGACAACCGAAGTCAAGGCGGCGCTCATCGTAGGAAAAGGGGCAAACAAGGGAGGGGCAAACAGGGGAGCGCTCCCGGGATCCCGGGAGCCACCGCGCAACGGATTCAACGTCGGACTGCCGGATTTTGTGCAACGCAACATACTCGGGGATTCGGCCGAATTAGTCAAGGCGATATGCTATCGTGACACACGCCCGTCCCGCCGGACTTTCCTTCTCGCCCGCCACCCGATGTCTGCTGCCAACGCCCCCGCGCGACGCGTCAAACCGGCGGGCGACGACCGAGCCGGGCCGACCTACTCGATCTCGGATCTGGCCCAGGAATTCGCGCTGACAACACGCGCGATCCGATTCTACGAGGGCGAGGGCCTCATCGCCCCGCGACGACGCGGGCAGGCGCGCATCTACGGCGAACGCGAGCGAACGCGGATCAAACTCATCCTGCGCGGCAAGCGGTTGGGACTCGCCCTTTCCGAAATCCGCGAACTGTTCGAAATCTATGCGGCGACCGGCAACGAGCGGCCGCAGCTCGTCAAGTTTCTCCAGATGCTCGCCGATCGGCGCGCGATGCTCGCTCAGCAGCGCGAGGACATCGACGCCGTCGTGGCCGAGATCGCGATCCTTGAACGCGACTGCCGGCGGCGGCTGAAACAGCGGCCGCTGTCGGTCACGAGCGTTCCCAAGCCGGTCGGCGACGGCACGTCTTGACGTTTACGTAAACGTCACGTAATGTCCACACCGTCGATGGCCCCGCCTTCGAGTCGCAAAGCGACACCCGCCGCGGTGAAGCCCGCGACGTCCGGAGCGACGCCGGCGATGGCGTGCGGCAACCCCTACGCCTGATCCTCCCTCCAGATCCCGCATGCCCAATATTCCCGCGCTCGAGTTCGACCATGGCGAAACCCTCGACATGCTGCGCTCGACCGTGCAACAGTTCGCCGCCGCCGAGATCGCGCCGCGCGCCGCCGACATCGACCGGGCCAACGAATTTCCCGCGGACCTCTGGCGAAAGCTGGGCGATTTCGGCCTGCTCGGCATCACCGTCGAAGAGGAGTTCGGCGGCACGAACATGGGCTACCTCGCGCACGTGATCGCGATGGAGGAGGTCAGCCGGGCGTCGGGTGCGGTGGGCCTCTCCTACGGCGCGCACTCCAACCTGTGCGTCAATCAGATTCGCCGCAACGGAACGCCGGCGCAGAAGCAGAAATACCTTCCCAAGCTGGTCTCCGGCGAGCACGTGGGCGCACTCGCGATGAGCGAACCCGGTGCCGGTTCCGACGTTGTCTCGATGCGCCTCTCGGCCGCGCGCAAGGGCAACCGCTACGTGCTGAACGGCAACAAGATGTGGATCACCAACGGACCGGATGCAAATACGCTCGTCGTCTACGCGAAAACGGACACCGCGGGAGGGGCGCGCGGCATCACGGCCTTCCTGATCGAGCGCGGAATGCCGGGATTTTCGACCG
Source organism: Betaproteobacteria bacterium (assembly GCA_039931775.1). GTDB lineage: Bacteria > Pseudomonadota > Gammaproteobacteria > Burkholderiales > Casimicrobiaceae > CAIWHR01. The sequence continues at coordinate 40,137 of JBDTRG010000143.1, forward strand.
CACAAAAGCTCGACAAGCTCGGCATGCGCGGGTCGAACACCTGCGAACTCGTGTTCCGGGATTGCGAGGTTCCGGTCGAGAATGTGCTCGGACAGGAAGGGCGGGGCGTCAATGTGCTGATGAGCGGTCTCGATTACGAGCGTGCGGTGCTCGCAGGAGGGTCGATCGGAATCATGGTCGCCTGCCTCGATGTCGTGATCCCGTACCTGCACGAGCGAACGCAGTTCGGGCAGCCCATCGGCGAATTCCAGTTGATGCAGGGAAAGCTCGCCGACATGTACACGACCCTCAACGCGGCGCGCGCGTACGTGTACGCGGTCGGCGCCGCCTGCGATCGCGGGCGGACGACCCGGAAAGACGCCGCGGGCGCGATCCTCTTCGCGAGCGAAAAGGCGACGTGGATGGCCGGTGAGTCGATTCAATGCCTTGGTGGCAACGGCTACATCAACGACTACCCGACCGGGCGATTGTGGCGCGACGCCAAGCTGTACGAGATTGGCGCCGGAACCTCCGAGATTCGCCGGATGCTGATCGGACGCGAACTCTTCAACGAGACCAAGTGACCTTGGCCGCAGGAATGAAGCCTGCCGGCGCAGGACCCGCCGGCATCAATGCCGCCGGAAACCAACGGGAGAACGTACTTGCTGAATGATCCTGTCGTCATCGTCGGCGCGGCGCGCACGCCGATGGGGGCGTTGCTCGGCGATTTCGCGTCGCTCTCCGCGAGCGATCTCGGCGCAGTCGCGATCAGAGCGGCGATCGAGCGCGCAGGCATTGCGCCCGCGGACGTCGACGAAGTGATCATGGGCAACGTCCTTTCCGCGGGCCAGGGGCAGGCGCCCGCGCGGCAGGCCTCGCTCAAGGCCGGCCTGCCGCTCGGGGCCGGCTGCACGACCGTCAACAAGATGTGCGGGTCCGCGATGAAGGCGACGATGCTCGCGCACGACCTCATCGTCGCCGGCTCCGGCGAGATCTTCGTCGCCGGCGGGATGGAGAGCATGTCGAATGCGCCATATCTCCTTCCGAAGGCGCGTGCCGGTTACCGCATGGGGCACCAGAGCGTCCTCGACCACATGTTCCTCGATGGTCTCGAGGACGCCTACGACAAGGGCAGGCTGATGGGGACCTTCGCGGAGGAATGCGCCGACAGTTTCGCGTTCACGCGCGAGGCGCAGGATTCGTTTGCGCTGGCCTCGCTCGCTCGCGCCCTGAAGGCGAACAACGACGGGACGTTTGCCTGGGAGACCGCCGCGGTGACCGTCCCCGGGAAGAAGGGCGATGTCGTGATCGACCACGACGAGCAGCCGGCCAAGGCGTCGCCGGACAAGGTGCCGCGCTTGAAACCCGCGTTTCGCAAAGACGGCACGGTGACCGCGGCGAACTCGAGCTCGATCTCGGACGGCGCCGCCGCCCTGGTGCTGATGCGCCGCTCGACCGCCGAAAAGCGCGGGCTCGCGCCGCTCGGGGTGATCGCCGGACACGCGACGCACGCGCAGGAACCGGGACTCTTCACGACCGCGCCGGTCGGTGCGATCCGCAAGCTCTACGCCAGGACGGGCTGGGCGACGAAGGACGTCGACCTTTTCGAGATCAACGAGGCGTTCGCCGTCGTCGCCATGGCGGCGATGAAGGAGCACGGCATCGCGCACGAAGCGCTCAACGTGCACGGGGGCGCCTGCGCGTTGGGTCATCCGATCGGTGCGTCGGGCGCGCGCATCCTCGTGACGCTGATCGGCGCGCTCCGGAAGCACGGCAAGAAACGCGGCGTCGCCGCGTTGTGTATCGGCGGCGGCGAGGCCACCGCCATGGCGATCGAGTGCGTGTGACCGAATGACCAATTTCGCCACCGTACTGGCCGGCATCAGCGTCGGCGCGGGCATCGTCGCCGGTGCCTGGTTCGTCGCGCAGCCGATCACGCAGATCGCCGATCAGCAGCGCAAGATCACCGTCAAGGGGACCGCCGAGAAGCGAATCAAGGCGGACGTCGCCGTGTGGCAGGCCACCATGCAGGTGCGTGCGGCGACCCTGCCGGGCGCCTACGCGCAGCTCGCGACGACCAACGACACGCTGCGGCGGTGGCTCGCCGAGCAGGGCGCGGACGCGGCGCAACTCGCGCTGAAGCCGGTCGTCGTGCAGCCGCAGTTCGCGATGACGGCCTCGGGCGCGACGACCTCGACCGTCGTCGGCTATGTCCTCGTGCAACCGGTGCAGGTCACCGGGAAGTCCGTCGACGAAATCGTCAAGCTCGCACTGGCGGTGCCCGCGCTGGCGAAGCGCGGCGCCGATTTCACTGAAGCGCGGCCCGAGTATTACGTGTCGAACATCGAGGACATCAAGCTCTCCCTCGTCTCCGACGCGACGGCGAACGCCAGGAAGCGAGCGGAGGAGTTCGCGCGTAGCGGCGGGCTCAAGGTCGGCACGTTGCGATCGGCGTCGCAAGGCGTGTTCCAGATCGTTCCCCCGAACTCCGGGGACATCGCCGATTTCGGTCGCTACGACACGACGACCATCGACAAGACGGTGAAGCTCGTCGTCTCGGTCGAATACGGTGTGACGCGCTGAATGCCTAGCCTCGACAACCTGCTGCTCTTCGCGGTTGCGAGCGTGCTGCTCGTGCTGACGCCCGGGCCGAATCTTCTCTATCTCATCTCGCGAACGCTCGCTCAGGGACGTTCGGCCGGCCTAGTCTCGATGGCGGGAACGACCACCGGCTTCATCGTGCATATCCTCGCCGCGGCGCTGGGATTGTCCGCGGTGTTTCTGACGATACCCGTCGCCTACGACGCGCTGCGTTGGGCCGGCGCCGGCTATCTTCTCTGGCTTGCATGGGATTCGGTGCGCTCGGGCGCCGACGGGGGCGCCGGTGGAATTTTTGCGCCGCGGGCGCTACCGGATGCCGCGCCTTTGAGGCTCTTCCGGATGGGGCTCCTGACCAGCATCCTCAATCCGAAGGTCGCGCTGTTCTATCTCGCGCTCTTTCCGCAGTTTGTCGAGCCTGCGCGAGGCAGCGTGCTCGCGCAGTCGCTCGTGCTGGGACTCGTGCAGATCGCGATCGCTCTCGTCGGCGACACGCTGTTCATCCTGGCTGCGACGCGCGTTGCGCGCTGGCTCGCCACACGCCCGGGTTGGGCCGCGCTGCAGCGTTGGCTGCTCGCCTCGGTGTTCGCCGCGATCGCGGCAAAGCTCGCACTCGACGGTCGCCGATGACCGCGCCGCAAGCCCTCGACGTGGCGAATTTCCCGCGGCCCACCGCGGGACGCGACCGATGCTGCTGACCGACGAGCAGGCGTCGATCCGCGATACGATCCGTGCCTTCGCGCAGGAGCGCCTCGCCCCGCATGCCGCACGCTGGGACCGTGACCACCATTTCCCCCGCGCCGAACTCGCAGCGTTGGGCGAGCTCGGCGTGCTGGGCATCGTCGTCCCCGAACGTTGGGGCGGCGCCGGACTCGATTATCTGTCCCTCGCCGTGGCGCTCGAGGAGATCGCCGCCGGCGACGGTGCGACCTCGACGATCGTCAGCGTACAGAACTCGGTCGTCTGCGGACCGATCAATGCGTTCGGCACCGACATGCAGAAGGAACGCCTGCTGATCCCGCTGGCGCGGGGGGCGAAACTCGGCTGTTTCTGCCTGACCGAGCCGCACGTCGGATCCGACGCCGCGGCGATAACGACGCGTGCTGAGCGCATGGGCGAGCATTTCGTGCTGAATGGGGTCAAGCAGTTCATCACGACCGGCAAGAACGCGGACGTCGCCGTCGTGTTCGCCGTCACCGACAAGTCGGCGGAAAAAAAGGGGATTTCTGCATTCGTCGTCGAGACGGCAACGAAGGGTTACGTCGTGGCGCGCGTCGAGGACAAGCTTGGCCAGCGGGCGTCCGACACGGCGCAGGTCGTCTTCGAGAACTGCAAGGTTCCCGCGGCGAACCTGCTCGGGAGCGAGGGCGAAGGCTACCGGATCGCGCTGGCGAATCTCGAGGCCGGGCGCATCGGCATCGCATCGCAGGCGGTCGGCATGGCACGCGCGGCGTTCGACGCCGCGATGGCGTACGCCCGCGAGCGCACGAGTTTCGGCAAGACGCTCGTCGGCCATCAGGCCGTCAACTTCAAGCTCGCCGACATGGCGACAGAGATCGAGGCGGCGCGGCAACTCACGTGGCATGCGGCGGCGTTGCGAGATGCCGGACGGCCCTGTCTCAAGGAAGCATCGATGGCCAAGCTCTTCGCGTCCGAGATGGCCGAACGCGTGTGTTCGGCTGCGATCCAGGTTCACGGCGGCTATGGATATGTGACCGATTTTCCGGTCGAGCGGATCTACCGCGACGTCCGGGTTTGCCAGATCTACGAAGGGACGAGCGAAATCCAGCGGCTCGTCATCGGCCGCGCGATCGCCGGCTAGAGCGCTCCGAACCCGAGGTCTTGATGCCGGCACCGATCGACTTCTACTTCGACTTCTCGTCACCGTACGGCTACATGGCTTCGCAAAAGATCGATGCGCTGGCGGCCAAGCACGGGCGCAGCGTCGATTGGCATCCGGTGCTGCTCGGCGTGATCTTCAAGGAAACCGGCATGGCGCCGCTCACGATGATTCCGTTGAAGGGCGGATATTCGAAACGGGACTTCGCACGAAGCGCACGCTTCCACGACATCGGGGATTTCCGGATGCCGTCCAAGTTTCCGATCTCGTCGCAGGCGCCGGCGCGCATCGTGCTGTGGCAGAAGGCGCGCGACAAGGAGGCCGCGAACCGGATCGCGAAAGCCCTGTATCGCGCCTACTTCGTCGACGATATCGACATCTCCGATCCCGACACCGCGGTCGAGGTCGCGGCGAAGGCGGGTGTGGATCCCGTCGCTGCGCGTGCGGCGATCGACGATCCGGCGATCAAGGACGCCTTGAAGGGCGAGGTCGCCGTGGCGATGGCACGGGGGGTCTTCGGCTCGCCGTTCGTCATCGTCGACGGCGAGCCTTTCTGGGGGCTCGATCGCCTCGATCAGGTTGACCGGTGGCTCGCGACCGGCGGCTTCTAGCGGAGGATCGGGATGGCCATGGCCGAGTACACGTTGTACTGCTTCGCGCAATCGGGGAACGCCTACAAGACCGCGCTTGCGTTGACGCTCGCCGGTGCGGATTGGGCGCCGCGATTCGTCGATTATTTCGGCGGCGAGACGCGCACGCCCGCGTACCGCGCGATCAATGCGATGGGTGAAGTGCCCGTTCTCGAGCATCGTGGCACAAGCCTCGCGCAATCCGCCGTGATCCTCGACTATCTCGCCGGGACGCTCGGCCGATTCGGACCGGCGAACGCCACGGAGCGGCGCGAGGTCCTGCGCTGGCTCTTCTTCGACAACCACAAGCTGACGAGCTACACGGCGACGTACCGCTTCATGCGCACGTTCGTCAAGGAGCCCGAGCCGGCGGTACTCGCGGAATTTCGACGCCGGGCGGAAGCCGCGTGGGGCGTCCTCAACACGCAACTCGACGGCCGGCGGTATGTCGTAGGGGATCGATTGACGATCGCCGACCTGTCGCTCGCCGGATATCTGTACTTCGACGATGAAATCGGCGTCGACTGGGGCGTGTATCCTTCGATCCGCGACTGGCTCGCGAGGATACGGAGCGAACCGCGTTGGGCGCACCCTTACGCGCTGATGCCGGGACATCCGTTGCCCGCCACGAGCTGACGCATGCTGCCCATGATCATTTCGGCCAAAATCATTGCGTCGGCTTCGCCCCGCTACCGCGGCGCGGCCGCCGGTAACCGCCGGAACGGCGCGTGAGCGGCATCCACGACATCGGCCTTTTCATCGCGGCGGGGCTGCTGCTCAACGTGACCCCAGGCCCGGATCTGGCCTACATCGCGGCACGCGCCGCCGCGGGCGGATTCCGCGCCGGCGTGGCGGCGTCGCTGGGGATCACCGCCGGCTGCGTCGTGCATACGCTTGCCGCGGCTGCCGGACTGTCGGTACTCCTCGCGACCTCCGCGGCGGCATTCAGCGCCGTCAAGTGGTGTGGCGCCGCGTACCTGTTTTATGCTGGTGTTCGTCTCGTGTTGACCAGCGTACGCGCGCAAAAGGACGCGACAGCCGATGCGCTTTTGCCGCCTGCGTCCGCGCGGCGGATCTTTCGCGAGGCCTTCATCATCAATGTCTTCAATCCGAAGGTCGCGCTGTTCTTCCTCGCGTTCCTGCCGCAATTCATCGATGCGAGCGCGCCGGAAAAGGCGTTGGCGTTCGTCGTGCTGGGTTGCCTGTTCAATTTCAACAGCCTGTTCGTCATCATTCCCGTCGCGTGGCTCGCGGCGCGCGCCGGAAACCGCATCCGCGCGAGCGCGTCCGCTGCGCGCTGGCTGATGGGCGCGGTCGGCGCGCTGTTCGTGCTGCTCGCCGCGCGCCTCGCCACGCTCGAGCGAAATTGAGTCGACTCCCGACCCGGAGCTGCCGATGCCCGTGATCGAATCCCGACTCGACCCGCGCGATCCGATGTTCGCGACCAATCGCGATGCGATGGCAGCCCTTGTGGCCGACCTCCGGGCGAAAGTCGCAGAAATCGAGAAGGGCGGCGGCGGGGCGGCGAACGCCAAGCACGTCGCGCGCGGCAAGCTCCTGCCGCGCGAACGCGTTCGCGTGCTGCTCGATCCCGGTTCGCCGTTCCTCGAATTCTCGCAACTGGCGGCCTACGGGATGTACGACGGCACGATCGCGGCCGCCGGGATCATCACCGGCATCGGCCGCGTCGCGGGCCGCGAATGCGTGATCGTCTGCAACGACGCGACAGTCAAGGGCGGCACGTACTACCCCCTCACCGTAAAAAAACACCTGCGGGCGCAGGAGATCGCCCGCGAGAACGACCTGCCGTGCATCTACCTCGTTGACTCCGGCGGCGCCAACCTGCCTAACCAGATCGACGTCTTTCCCGATCGCGATCATTTCGGCCGCATCTTCTACAATCAGGCGACGATGTCCGCGCAGGGCATTCCGCAGGTCGCCGTGGTGATGGGCTCGTGCACCGCCGGCGGGGCGTACGTGCCGGCGATGTCCGACGAGTCGATCATCGTCAGGGAGCAGGGAACGATCTTCCTCGGCGGCCCGCCGCTCGTGAAGGCAGCGACCGGCGAGATCGTGTCGGCGGAGGACCTGGGGGGCGCCGATGTCCATACCCGCGTGTCCGGCGTCGCCGACCACTTCGCGCTCGACGATCACCATGCGCTCGCCATCGCCCGCCGCATCATCGGCGATCTCAACCGCCCGAAGCGCGTCGCGCTCGAATTGCGCGAGCCCGTTCCACCCCGCTTTCCCACCGAAGATGTCTATGGCGTCGTCAACGCCGATATCCGGAAGCCCTACGATGTGCGTGAGGTGATCGCGCGCGTCGTCGACGGCAGCGAATTCGACGAGTTCAAGGCGCGCTACGGCACGACGCTCGTCACCGGTTTCGCCCGGCTGTGGGGCTATCCGGTGGGCATCGTCGCCAACAATGGCGTGCTGTTCTCGGAGTCGGCGCTGAAAGGGACGCACTTCATCGAGCTCTGCGCTCAACGCGGCATCCCGCTCGTCTTCCTGCAGAACATCACCGGATTCATGGTCGGACAGAAATACGAGGCCGGCGGCATCGCCCGCGACGGCGCCAAGATGGTCACGGCGGTTTCCTGCGCGCAGGTTCCGAAGTTCACCGTCATCATCGGCGGCAGTTACGGCGCCGGCAACTACGGGATGTGCGGCCGCGCGTTCGGCCCCCGCTTCCTGTGGATGTGGCCGAACGCGCGGATCTCGGTGATGGGCGGCGAGCAGGCGGCCATCGTGCTCGCGACAGTCCGCCGCGACGCAATCGAGGCGAAAAAGGGCAAGTGGAGCGCAGCCGAGGAACAGGCGTTCCACGCGCCTATTCGTGCGCAATACGAGAAGGAAGGCCACCCTTATTTTGCCAGCGCGCGCGTCTGGGACGACGGCATCATCGATCCCGCCGACACGCGAAAGGTGCTGGGTCTGGCGATTTCCGCATCGCTCAACCGGCCGATCGAACCGACCAGATTCGGCGTGTTCAGGATGTGACGATGGCGACCAAAAAGGCAACCGAGAAAGTGAAACCGACCGGGTCGAAAGGCGCCACGGAACCTGCGAAGGCCGCAGGGAAACCGTCGCCCGGGGCGTCGCGTTACAGGACGCTCAAGGTCGACGTGCGCAAATCGGTGGCGCTCGTCGTGCTCTCCCGGCGGGAAGTGCACAACGCATTCGATGCAACGCTGATCGCGGAGTTGACGAGGGCGCTCAAAGCGCTCGACGCCGACGCGGCCGTCCGCACCGTCGTGCTCCTCGGCGATGGCAGGAGCTTCTGCGCCGGCGCCGACCTCAACTGGATGAAGGAGATGGCGGGGTACGACCACGCCAAAAACCTCGCCGATGCGAATGCACTAGCGACGATGCTGAAGACGCTCCACCGCCTGTCCAAGCCGACGATCGCGCGTGTGCACGGGTCGGCAATGGGCGGCGGCGTCGGCCTCGTCGCCTGCTGCGACATCGCATTCGCTGCCCAGGATGCGACCTTTGCGCTGTCGGAGACGAAGCTCGGCTTGATTCCGGCGACGATCGGCCCCTACGTCGTCGAAGCCATCGGAGCGCGGGCCGCGCGTCGTTATTTCCTGTCGGGCGAGCGGTTCACCGCGGCGGAGGCCTTTCGCATCGGACTGGTCCACGAGATCTTTCCGCTCGAGGAATTGGACGGTCGTATCAACGAATTGCTGGGCGCGCTGCTCGCCGCCGGTCCGCGGGCGCAGGCAGAGGCGAAGGCGCTGATCCACACCCTCAGCGGGCGAACGATCGACGACGGCGTGATCGCCGATACCGCCGTGCGCATCGCACGCGTTCGAGGGTCGGCCGAAGGCAAGGAAGGCGTCGCCGCGTTTCTCGAGAAGCGCTCGCCGGCGTGGATGCCAGTTTCCCCTGTTGAAAAATGAGCACGGTACCCGGCCTCGCGACATTCGACACCTGGCAACTGATCGCGCTGGCGGCGGCCGTCGGCTGGGCGAGCGGCATCCGGCTCTATGCGGTGCTGTTCATCGTCGGCGGGCTCGGTTACCTCCACGTCGTGGACCTGCCGGGAGGGCTCGCGGCACTGGCGCATCCGTGGGTGCTCGCCGCGTCCGGTTTCATGGTGGCCGTCGAGTTCTTCACCGACAAGATCCCCGCGGTCGATACGATTTGGGATGTCGTGCACACGTTCATCCGCATCCCGGCGGGCGCCGCGTTGGCCGCGAGCGTATTCGGCGATTCGTCGACTGCGGCGACGCTGGCCGCGGCGATCCTCGGAGGCTCGCTCGCAGCAGGCAGCCATTTCGCGAAGGCGGGCAGCCGTGCGATGATCAACACGTCGCCGGAGCCGTTCTCGAACTGGGCGGCGTCGTTCGGCGAAGATCTCGCCGTCGGGACGGTGCTGTGGCTCGCCTTCGCCCATCCGATCGCGGCTCTCGTCGTGATCGCGGCGCTCACGCTGCTGATGATCTGGCTCATTCCGAAGGTCTGGCGCTTCGTGCGCATGCTGTTCGGCAAGGCGACCGGTTCGCAGGCTCGTCAGGCGCCCACGACCGGTCGACGCGCCGATGTTTGACAAGATCCTGATCGCCAATCGCGGGGAGATCGCCTGCCGCGTCGCGCGCACGGCGAGGCGGATGGGCATTCGCACGGTCGCCGTCTATTCCGACGCCGACGCCGACGCGCTGCATGTCGCCGCCTGCGACGAGGCCTACCGGCTCGGTCCGCCGCCGCCGCGGGAAAGCTATCTCGATGGCAACGCGATCATCGCGATCGCCAAGAAGAGCGGCGCCCAGGCAATTCATCCCGGCTACGGGTTCCTTTCCGAGAACGAGGGATTCGCCACACTCTGCGCCAAGGAGGGCATCGCGTTCATCGGCCCCCCGCCGGCCGCGATCGCGGCGATGGGCTCGAAGTCGGCTGCGAAAAACATCATGGGCAAGGCGGCGGTACCGCTCGTCCCCGGCTACCACGGCGACGACCAGGATCCGGGCCTGCTGGCGCGCGAAGCGTCGAGGATCGGCTACCCGGTGTTGATCAAGGCGACCGCCGGCGGCGGCGGCAAGGGGATGAAGGTCGTCGAACGCGACAGCGACTTTCCAGCCGCGCTGGCGTCTGCGCAGCGCGAGGCGAAATCCAGCTTCGCCGACGACCGCGTGCTGATCGAGAAGTATCTCGCGTCGCCGCGCCACATCGAGATCCAGGTGTTCGCCGATACGCATGGCAACGCCGTCTACCTGTTCGAGCGCGACTGCTCGGTGCAGCGGCGCCACCAGAAGGTGCTCGAGGAGGCGCCCGCGCCGGGGATGAAGGCGGAGCACCGGCGCGCGATGGGGGAAGCGGCGGTCGCCTGCGCAAAGGCGATCGGCTACGTCGGCGCGGGCACCGTCGAATTCATCGCCGCCGAGTCGTTTGCCCGCGACGGCGCGTTCTACTTCATGGAGATGAACACGCGGCTCCAGGTCGAGCACCCCGTCACCGAGATGATCACCGGCGAGGATCTCGTCGAATGGCAACTCCGCGTGGCCTCCGGCGAGCGCCTGCCGAAAGTCCAGGGCGAGCTCACGCTTTCCGGTCACGCGATCGAGGCGCGTATCTACGCCGAGGATCCGGAGCGCGGCTTCCTGCCGTCGATCGGAACGCTCGAACACCTTCGCGCGCCGACGACCGGATGCTCGGTGCGGGTGGATACCGGCGTGCGGGCCGGAGACGAAATTTCGCCGTATTACGATCCGATGATCGCGAAGCTGATCGTCCGGGGCGAGGATCGACCCGCTGCGCTGCGCCGCCTTGCCGAAGCGCTTGGCGAATACGAGATCGTCGGCGTCGCGACCAACGTGGCGTTCCTGCGTCGCGTCGTGACCCATGAGGCGTTCGCGTCCGGCAACGTCGACACCGGCCTCATCGCCCGCCATCACGCGGCGCTGTTCCCGCCGTCCCGGCCGGTGCCGGCGCATGCGCTACTGGCGGCAGCGCTCGCCGAAGTACGGGCGCTGGTCGCGGAACGCGCGGCGGCGGCGCGCACGTCGGCCGACCCGTACTCGCCATGGCATGTCGTCGAACCGTGGTGGCCCAACAGCGGGCTCCACTCGATCGCGTTGACCTTCGCCGACGGCGATCTGCGCAACGAGGTCGCGCTCCGCCGCGATGGCGCGGGCTGGCGCGTCGCCCTCGCGAGCGGCGAGATCGCTGCAAGGGTGAGCGAGCGCGCCGGGCGACTGGTGATCGCGACGAAGGATGCGGAGTTCGTCGCGACCGTCGTGCGCCACGGCGACGAGCGTCACGTGTTCGTTCACGACGGGCATTGGCGGGTCGACCGCATCGATCCGCTGGCGCACGCCGGCGAGGAGGAGGCGCCCGGTGGACATCTGAGAGCGCCGATGTCGGGGCTCGTGGTCGCGGTGATGGTCAAGGCCGGCGACGAGGTCGCGAAGGGTGCGCCGCTCTTGATCCTGGAGGCGATGAAGATGGAGCATACGATCACGGCCCCGGCCGCGGGCACGGTCGCTGCCGTCCATTTCGGCGTCGGCGATCGCGTGAAGGACGGCGCGGACCTCGTCGACATCGACAGCCCGTGACCGAATAGCCGGCGACAAGCCGGCGGTCCATCATGAAAATCCTGCTGCAAGCGCCCCGCGATCGCGCCCCTGAATGGCAGGCGGCGACGATAGCTGCGCTGCCGGAGGCGGTGATCGCCGTATGGCCGGACGCCCCTCCCAATCCCGACTACGCGCTCGTGTGGAAGCCGCCGGCAGAACTCTTCACTCGCGCAAAACCGCTCCGCGCAATCTTCAATCTCGGGGCGGGGGTCGACAGCCTGATGTCGGTTCCGACGTTGCCCGATGACGTTCCCGTGATTCGCCTCGAGGACGCAGGGATGGCCGAACAGATGGTCGAGTACGTGACGCTCGCCGTGCTCCGCGCATACCGCGAGATGGACGCGTATACCGCCCAGCAACGCGAAGGCCTCTGGCAAGCGCGGAGCCGAATCGCGAAATCCGCGTTCGGCGTCGGATTCCTGGGCTTCGGCGTGCTCGGGAAGAGCGTGGCGTCAGCTCTCGCGCCGTTCGGCTTTCCCCTCCATGCGTGGAGCCGCACGCGCAAGTCCGCTGCAGGCGTCTCGTCGTACGCCGGGCGAGCGGAGCTCGACGAATTTCTGGCGAAGTCGCAGGTGCTGGTCTGCCTGCTGCCGGCGACCGCCGACACCGCGGGCCTGCTCGATCGCGCGGCGCTGGAGGCGCTGCCGGCCGGCGCGCACGTCGTCAACGTCGCGCGCGGCGGGATCCTCGTCGACGACGACCTGATCGCGCTTCTAGACCGCGGTCATCTGGCCGGTGCCACGCTCGACGTCTTTCGCGAGGAGCCGCTGCCCGCGGGCCATCCGTTCTGGCATCATCCGCGCATTGCGCTGACGCCGCATACGTCGGCGGTGACACAGGTGATCGATTCCGTTGCGCAGGTCGCCGCCAAGATCAGGCGGATCGAGCGTGGCGAGGCGGTCACCGGCATCATCGACCGCGCCCGCGGGTATTGATGCGCCGCGCCGACGCCGCCATGAGCCCTCATCCGAAATTGCCTTCCCGCGTACGCCTCGTCGAGGTCGGACCGCGCGACGGCCTGCAGAACGAAAAGGCGACGGTGCCCACCGACGTCAAGGTCGCGCTGATCGACCGCCTCACCGATGCGGGGTTTCCCGCGATCGAGGCAACCGCATTTGTTTCGGCGAAATGGGTGCCGCAGATGGCGGACGCCGCCTTTGTTATGGCCGGCATCCGGCGCAAGCCCGGTGTGCGTTACCCGGTGCTCACGCCGAACATCAAGGGCTTCGAGGCGGCGCTCGAGGCGGGAGCAGACGAAGTGGCCGTGTTCGTCGCCGCGTCCGAGACCTTTTCGCGCAAGAACACCAATTGCAGCATTGCCGAGAGCCTCGAGCGCGCGCGGCCCATTTTCGACGCTGCGGCGGCGTCCGGCGTCCGGGTCCGCGGCTATCTGTCGTGCGTGTTGGGCTGTCCGTACGAGGGCGCGGTCGACCCGGCGAAGGTTGCCGAGATCGCCGCGGCGCTCCACGCGATGGGCTCGTACGAGGTGGCGATCGCCGACACCATAGGCGTCGGCACGGCCGGGAAGACGGCGTCGCTCATCGCGCGGGTGGCGCAACGGATGCCCGTCCGCGCCTTGGCCTGCCACTTCCACGACACGTATGGTCAGGCGCTGACGAACGTCTATTCGGCGATGGAGTCGGGCGTCGCGACGTTCGACTGCTCCGTCGCGGGGCTCGGCGGCTGTCCCTATGCCCAAGGCGCAACCGGCAACGTGGCGAGCGAAGACGTGGTGTACCTGCTGGATGGACTCGGCGTCGAAACCGGGGTCGACCTCACGAAACTCCGCGCGGCCGGTCAGGCGATCTCCGATTTCCTCGGACGGCCGCCGGTGTCGCGTGTTGCGCGTGCGCTCGCGGCGAAGGATTCGTTGCCGGGGCCAGGATGACCACGATTCCGACCGACACGTCGGCGACGGCTTCCCGAGAGGTCGCGTCGCCATGCATCAGCGTATGCGTAATGGACGCGGCCGGCGAGGTATGTATCGGCTGCTGTCGCACGCTCGACGAAATCGCCGCATGGAGCGTGCTCGACGCTGCCGCGAAGCGCGCCGTGGTGGCGGCGCTGCCGGCGCGGCGCGCGCGATTACGTCCGAATGATCGCTGACTGGTATTTCGATTTCGTCTCGCCGTTTGCGTACCTGCAAAGTGAGCAGCTGGCATCGCTCGCGCCGTGGATGTCGATTCGGTATAGACCCGTTCTCTTCGCCGGGCTGCTTGCCGCGAACGGTCACAAGGGCCCCGCCGAAATTCCCGCGAAGCGCGCGTTCACCTATCGCTTTTGCCTCTGGCAGGCGAAGCGGCTCGGCATACCGTTGCGGTTTCCGCCCGAGCACCCGTTCAATCCTCTCCCGATGCTGCGGCTCGCAATCGCCGGCGATTCGTCGGCTGACGTCGTGCACCGGATCTTCCGCTTCGTCTGGCGCGACGGCCGCCTTCCGGACCTGCCGATCGAATGGGCGGAACTGGTCGGCATGCTGGGCATCGTTGGCGCCGATGAGCGGATTGCGACGAAGGAGGTGAAAGACGAACTGCGTCGCAACACCGACGAGGCGATCGCGCGCGGCGTCTTCGGCGTGCCGACGCTCGTGATCGGCAATGAGTGCTTCTGGGGAGCCGATGCGACCGAGATGGCGAACGACTATGTTGCCGCCGGTTCGCGTTTCGTCGATCCCGAGTATGCGCGCGTCGCCGCGCTGCCGGTAGGCGCCTCGCGCCGGGACGGCGCCGTCAAGGCGAAGGGCAAGTCCTGACGATACCGGCATCGACGAGCGTGGCGATCGTCGCTGCGTCGTAGCCCGCCTCACGCAGGATTTCGACGCTGTGCTCGCCTTGCGCGGGGGCCGGGCGCAACGCCGCGAGCGGGTCGTTCGACAGCTTGAACGGTGGTGCGTACTCGCGCGACCCGTCGGCCCGCGCCACCACCATGCCGCGCGCGATGAATTGCGGATCCTTGATCGCCTCGTCGAGGGTTAGAACCGGCGTCACGCAGCAGTCCAGCGTCGACAATCTTTCGACCCATATGGCGAGCGGCGCACCCGAGAAGATGCGTTCGAGCTCGGAGCGCACACGCGCGCCTTCGTCGTCCGACGCGAACTGCAGATCGACGAGGTCGGGACGTTCGAGCGCCGCGCAGAGCGTCCTCCAGAACTTCGCCTCGAGCGCGCCGACCGCGACCCAGCGTCCGTCCTGCGTCGGATAGATCCCGTAGCAGGGCGCCCCGCCCGTCAGCAGGTCCTCGCCGCGCGCCGCTGCGTGACCCCATTGGTCGAGCGCATGCAGCGCGAGCAGATTGTGGGCGAGCGATCCGTCGGTCATCGCGACGTCGATGTAGCGTCCCCGTCCGCTCCGCGCCGCGTGGAAGAGCGCCGCGAGGAGCGCGATGGCAGCGGGCGCGGCTCCACCGAGCAGGTCGGCGATCTGCAGGTTGGACATCGCCGGCGGGCCGCCGCGGGTGCCGGTCTGGTCGAGCACGCCCGCATAGCCGAGATAGTTGATGTCGTGGCCCGCGAGATGCGCGCGCGGTCCTGTTTGCCCGTACCCGGTGATCGACGCGTAGACGATGCGCGGATTGATCGATGCGATCGTCGCGTAGTCGACGCCTAGCGAGCTGACAACGCCCGGCCGGAAGCTCTCGACGATCGCATCCGCCCCCTTGGCGAGCGCGTGGAACGCGTCGCGCCCACGCGCGTCCTTGAGGTCGAGCGCGATGCTGCGTTTGTTGCGGTTCACGGCCCGATAGAAGCTGGACACCGCTCCCGCCTTGCTGCCCAGCTGGCGCGCGTAGTCGCCAGCGCCGGTGTCTTCGACCTTGACGACGTCGGCGCCGAGATCGGCAAGGTGCAGCGTGCAAACCGGGCCGGGAAGGAGCCGCGTCAGGTCGAGGACACGGACACCCTCCAAAGGGGCGAGAGCCGCCGCCGCGATTTCGATTGTCCGGGCCCTATGCCGCGGGCGGAACCCGCATCGCGCGGGCGGCGTTGGTCTGCTTCAACCGGAACGCCGCCAACTTTCTCGCCATGGCCGGGTCGGTGCCGGCGAGCATCGCGACCGCGAAGAGTCCCGCATTGGCGGCGCCGGCCTCCCCGATCGCGAACGTCGCGACGGGGATGCCCTTCGGCATCTGCACGATCGAATAGAGCGAATCCTCGCCGCGCAGGTATTTCGAGGGCACCGGTACGCCCAGCACCGGCACGGTCGTCTTCGCGGCGATCACGCCGGCAAGATGCGCAGCACCGCCAGCGCCCGCGATGATACAGCGCAGGCCGCGCGGCAGCGCGTCTTCCGCGTATTCGAAGCAGTCGTCGGGCATCCGATGGGCTGAAATCACGCGCGCCTCGAACGCGATGCCGAACGCGTCGAGCTGCGCCGTGGCGTTTTTCATGATGTCCCAGTCGTTTTCGCTGCCCATCACGACGCCGACCAGCGGTGTGCTTTTTCGTTGTGCCATCGGTCCTCCCCCAGTACTCGATCGAATCGGGCGGGGAACCCCCGCAGGTCCGAAATGTCCATCAATTTTAGCATTCGGACGGCTCGAATCGGCAGTTGCGACGGCGTGCACGGCATCTTCTCCGCGGGACGGGGCGTGCCGGGTTGCCCTTGGATGCCCGGGTCGCCGACAATGACGACCGTGCCCCCCATTTCCTTCGCCGTTTTCGCGTACGCCCTGACGCTCGCCTCCTTCGCGGTGCCGGCCGTCGCGCAGGGCGACACCGATTTCCTGGCCGCGCGCTCGGCGTTCGACCGCGGCGACCGGGTTCGACTCGACATGGTCGCGCCGAAGCTCTCCGGGCACGTCCTGCAGCCCTATGCCGCCTATTGGCAGCTCAAGCTCCGCCTCGATACCGCGACCGATGACGAGGTCAGGGCGTTTCTCGTGCGCTGGCCTCAGACCCCGCTCGCCGACCGGCTTCGAGCCGACTGGCTGAAGGCGCTCGGGAAGCGCGGCCAGTGGACGAGCTTCGCCGCCGAGTACGCTCCGTCCGCCGGCGAGGACGTCGAACTCGCCTGTTACGCCATTCAATATCGACGCCAGGCCGACGGAGACGCCGCGCTGGCGGCGGCAAAGGTCCTGTGGTTCGCGAATAAGGCGACGCCGGACGCCTGCGAGCCGTTGTTCGCGGCGTTGATTGCGAAGGGTTCGATCTCCGTCGAGGATCGGCGATTGCGCTACCGGATGGCTACGGAGGCGGGCAGCGTCCGGCTAGCGCAGGCGATCGCAGTCGACCTTCCGCCCGCCGAGCGGATCACGGCAGGCGAATTTGCACAGGTCGAAAAAAATCCCGCGATGGCGCTCGCCAAGGGGGACTTTCGCTGGCGCCAGCAGGGAGGTCGCGATCTCGCACTCTACGCGCTCGAGCGAGCGGCGAGAAGCGATGCGGCGGGCGTTCGTGCGGCCTGGGTGAGAGAGCGCGTCCGCTTGCCCGTCGCCGATCGCCTGTACGGCAACGCGCGGATCGCCTTTCACGCAGCGCGCCAGCTCAATCCCGGCGCGCTCGACTGGTTTCGCGAGGCCGATGGTGCCGTGCTCTCCGAGGCGCAACGCGCGTGGCGCACGCGCGCCGCGCTGCGCGCCGGAGATTGGCCGGACGTGCTCGCGACGATCGGCACGATGCCGGCGATTGAGGCGCAGGATTCCGCCTGGAGATTCTGGAAGGCGCGGGCGCTGTCTGCCACGGGGAAAGTCGGCGAGGCAAATGCGCTCTTTGCCGAGCTCTCCAGCGAATACGGGTTCTACGGACTGCTCGCGGCAGAAGCGCTCGGCAAGCGCCTGGAACCGAAGAGCGCGCCGCTCCCGCCCGACGTCGAGGGGACGGCGGCCTTCGCGGCGCGCAGCGGCGTTGCGCGCGCGGTCAAGCTCGCGCAACTCGACATGCGTACTGAATCCCAGCGCGAGTGGTTCTACGCGGTGCGCGGGCTGCCCGACGACGGGCTGCTGCTCGCGGCCGAATACGCGCGCCGCGAGGGCCTCTATGACCGGGCGATCAACACGGCCGACCGGACTTCCGCGCGACACGACTTCGGCCTGCGTTTCCTGATGCCGTATCGGGAGCAGTTCGCCGCCGCCGCGAAGGAGCAGGGCGTGGACGTCGCGCTGCTCTTCGCCATCGCCCGTCAGGAATCGCGCTTCGCCACCGATATCGTGTCCTCCGCCGGCGCGGTGGGCCTGATGCAGCTGATGCCGCCGACTGCGCGCTGGGTCGCGAAGCAGCTGAATCGCGCCGACTACCGCCCGTCGCAGATCTCCGACATTGCGATCAACACTCAGTTCGGAGCGTTTTATCTCAAGTACTGGTTCGACCGGCTCGATCGCGTGCCGGCGCTTGCGGCCGCTGCGTACAATGCAGGGCCGGGCCGCGCGCAGGCGTGGCGCGGCACCGGCGCGCTCGAGGGCGCGATCTGGGTCGAGACCATACCGTTCAACGAGACACGCGACTACGTGAAGAAGGTGCTGGCGAACGCGATGCTGTACGCACACCTTCTCGATCAGGCGTACGTCCCGCTTTCGCAGCGCCTCGGCACCGTGGCTGCGCGTGGCGTCGGCGCGGACGCGCCGCCCACCGCGGTCGTCAATTGATGCTCGCCGTTTTTCGCGACGATGGCCAGTGAGTCGATCCTCGTCGTCGGCGGCTCGGGCTTCGTCGGCCGGCATGTCGTCAGTCGCCTCGTCGCCGACGGACGGCGAGTCGTCGTGCCCACCCGCCGCCGCGACAACGCGCGGCATCTCAACGTGCTGCCGAGTGTGGACGTCGTCGAAGCCGATGTCGCTCGCAGGCCGGAACTCGCGCGGCTCGTCGCGCGCGCGGGGGCGGTCGTCAATCTCGTCGGGATCCTGAACGAGTCGGGGCGGCAGACGTTCGCCCGGGCTCACGTGGAGCTCGTGCAAAACATCGTCGCCGAATGCAAGGCGTCCGGCGTGCGTCGCCTGGTGCACATGAGCGCGCTCCACGCCGACCCCGGCGGGCCCAGCGCTTATCTGCGCAGCAAGGGCGAAGGCGAGGCGGCCGTTGTCGCGTCGGGGCTCGACTGGACGCTCGTCCAGCCGTCGGTGATCTTCGGCCCGGAGGACCGCTTTCTCAACCTGTTCGCGACGCTCCTCCGGTTCGCGCCGCTGTTTCCGCTGGGCCGGGCTGATGCGAAATTTCAGCCGGTGTACGTCGGCGATGTCGCCGAGTGCATCGTCCGCGCGCTGGCGCTCGATGCGACGGTCGGGCACAGTTACCCCCTTTGCGGGCCGAAGGTCTACACGTTGCGAGAGCTCGTCCGGTATGTGGGCGAGACGATCGGCGCTCCCCGACCGATCGTTCCCCTAGGGCGGCGACTCGCGACGCTGCAGGCGCGCGTGCTCGAGCATCTGCCGGGGGCCCTGATGAGCCGCGACAACCTCGCGTCCATGGAGAAAGACAGTGTTTGCGGGTGCGATTTCCCGCCGATGTTCGGCTTCGCACCGCAACCGCTCGAGTCCGTCGTCCCGACCTACCTTGGGGCGGAGGCGATGAAAAGCCATTACGACGCGTTCCGCGGGCGCGGTCACCGCTGAAATCCGGTCCCGATTCGCTGCCCCACGTTGCGCCGGCCGCAACGAGCCGCTAACGTGTGCCGATGGCAAGACGGTACCGCAAATCGCCATCGGTGAAGGTCTATCGGGTCGGCGGCTCGGTTCGGGACGAACTGCTCGATCGCGCAGTCGCCGACCGCGACTGGGTGGTCGTCGGCGCAACGCCGGAGATGCTGATCGCGTCGGGTTACAAGCCCGTCGGCCGCGATTTCCCGGTTTTTCTGCACCCTGAAACGCGCGAGGAATACGCGCTTGCGCGCACCGAGCGAAAGCACGGCCGCGGCTATCGCGGCTTCGAGTTTTTCGTGTCTCCCGACGTGACCCTCGAAGAGGACCTCGCGCGGCGGGACCTCACGATCAACGCGATGGCGCGCGACGAGCAGGGGGCGCTGATTGACCCGTTCGGAGGGCGGGCGGACCTCGGCGCAGGAATCCTTCGCCACGTGTCGCCGGCGTTTTCCGAGGATCCGCTGCGCGTGCTGCGCGTCGCGCGTTTCGCGGCGCGCTTTGCGTTCACCGTCGCGCCCGAAACGCTTGCGTTGATGCGCGCGCTCGCACGATCGGGAGAGCTTGCCGAGCTTGCGCCGGAGCGCGTGTGGCAGGAGGTCGCGCGCGGGCTGATGGAGCCCCATCCGTCGAAGATGATCCACGTGTTGCGCGACTGCGGTGCGCTTTCCCGGCTGCTGCCCGAGGTCGACGCGCTTTATCGTGCCAAAGGCACCGTCCAGGTCCCGGGTGGAACCGGCGCGCGACTCGATGCGATGCTCGATCTCGCGGCGCGGCGTTCGCTCCCGCTGCCGGTCAGATACGCGGTGCTTGCGCACGACCTCGCGATTGCCGCTGCCGGGCGGGACCTCGTCACGAAGCGCCGCACGGCAGTCGCCCGCAGCGTCCGCCTCGCGGAGGGCATGTCGCAGCGGTTGAAGGTGCCGGCGGATTGTCGCGACGCCGCGCGTGTCGCCGCGCGCTGGTGCCGGGTCGTCGACCAGGCGGACGGCCTCCCCCCGGCGCGACTGCTCGGTCTTTTTGCCGGTACGGATGCGCTGCGCCGGCCCGAGCGCCTGCAGCATGTCCTCGACGTAGGCGCATGCCGCGCGCTGTCCCGGCCGGGATCCGGCAACAGCTATCCTCCTGCGCGGATCGTCCTCGAGGCGCTCGATGCGGTCCGTCGTGTGGATGCCGGCGCCGTCGCGGCCATCGCGCGGGGCGCCCCGCAAAAGGCCAGGCCGGGCGAGGCCGACGGCGATGAACGGATTGCGAAAGCAGTCCGTGCGGCGCGGCTCCAGGCCTTGCGACACTGGCGACTACGGTCCACGAATTCGCGTAAGGGCGCGTAAACGACGGCGGCGGTGTCCCGTCGAATCGCCCGCAGTGGAGCAGTCCCGTGCGCGTTGTCAGACCCGATACGCGACGAACCGCATGACGTCGGCGGCGACGCGCATCAGGCCCTTCACGGGGAACGGAAGCGGGATACCGCCGGCAGCCCGGGCCGCTGCGCCATGCCGGGCCTCGTCGTCGCGCATCTGTTCGACGATCGCACGGCTTCTTGCATCGGCCGCGGGAAGGCGCTCCATGTGTCCGGTGAGGTGCTCTTCGACCTGCCGCTCCGTTTCGAGCACGAATCCGAGGTTGCCGCGATCGCCGCCGGCGCCGGCGACGATCCCGATCGCGAACGATCCGGCGTACCAGAGCGGGTTGAGCAGCGACGGGCGGTCGGAAAGCTCGTCGAGGCGCTGCTTCGTCCATGCGAGGTGCTCCTCCTCCTCGCGCGCGGCGTCGCCGAACGCCTGCCTGACCGCGGGATCGCGCGCGACCAAGGCCTGCGCGGCGTAGAGCGCCTGCGCGCAGACCTCGCCGGTATGGTTGACGCGCATCAGGCCCGCGGCGTGCCGCCGCTCGGTGTCCGTGAGGCTGGCGTCGTCGAGGTTGGCGCCGGGTGTCGGCCGCGACGCGGACGGCTGCCCGGCGAGCGTGCGCAATGCGCGGTCGAATCCGATGACGAGATCGTCGAGCATTCGCGCTCTCAGAAAAAGTGGACCATGCCCATGAGGAAGCCGCCGGGCCGGCCGCATCCGCCGTTGGGGTAGGCGTTGCAGAAGACGGGATACAGATTGGTGTCGAACGTGTAGGACGCGTTGGACTCGTTGTTGACCTTGACGTAGCCGCCATAAACCAACGTGCGCGTCGACAAAACGTAGGTGTAGCTCACCTCCCACTGCGTCGCACCGGTGTTCACCCCCTTGACGAGGCCGCCGACACGGGAACCGTCGACCGCGCTCCCCTTGCCGTCGAGGGCGCGACCCCAGTAGACGAAGAAGAGCCCGGGACCGGCGTCGATAGTCGCGCCGATCCCGTAGAAATTGCGGGTGATGTCGGTCGCGGGCGTCGAGCCGTAGCGCAAACGCTCGTACACCCCGCCGATGCGGAATCCGTCGAATTGATATCCGGCGGCGATTGAAAGCGCGGTGTCGGAAAGCGGTTCTGCCGTCGTCCCGCGGATATTGTGGTGCAACTCGTAGGCGACGCCGATCTGGATTGGCCCGCTGTTGTAGAAACCGCCGACGCTGAATATTCCGCTGCTGGTCGTGGGCGAGCCTTCGGCGGTGCTGTATTGAACGCTCGCGTTGAAGTCTCCGACGTTCGGCGAGTCGTAGCGAATCGAATTCGAGATCCGGTCGTCGAAGCCCCCGGCGAGCGCCGGACCGAGGTAGGCCTGCGCCCACAATGCCCCGGTGGACAGGATGGAGCTCGTCAGCGTCGGAGCGTTGCCGAAGATCGGCTGAATCTCGTCATAGGGGGAGAGAAAGCGTCCGATCCTGGCTGTTCCCCACGATCCCTGCAGCCCGACGAACGTCTCGCGGCCGCCGAGCACGCCTCCGCCGGTATCGGCGAAGAGCTTGCTCTCGACCTGAAAGATGGCGCTGAGGCCCCCGCCCAACGGTTCCGTTCCGCGCATTCCGAACATCGACGCGTTCGAGCTGACGCGATACTGGCTCGGATTCGGGCAGTTATCTGGGCAGCCGGCTCCGGCTTGCTTGCCGTTGACGACCTCGACATCGAGGTTGAGGCGACCGTACAGGGTGACGCCCGCCGTCTGCGCGCCCGCCGGCGCTGCGAGCCCAAGGCCTGCGAAAACGACGGCGATGAGCTTCGCTCTCATGAAAATCCTCCGCTTGCGGATCATATCCGAGTGGAGGCCCGACGCAACGTCGCGATGCCACTGAAAAAAACGGGCACCCGAAGGCGCCCGTTCGAACTGCGGTCCCGCTGCAAGGCGGGTACGTAATCGTCGATCTTAGAAATTGTGCCACATGCCCATCACGAAGCCTTGCGGCTTGCCGCCGACGGCCGTCGGGTAGGAGTTGACGCTGAAGTTGTACGACGCGAGCGACTTGTTCAGGATCTGCGTGTAGCCGGTGTACAGGCTGGTGCGCTTCGACAGCGGATACGTGTAGCTGACTTCCCACTGGTTCGACGACG
>JBDTRG010000144.1:0-12022 GCA_039931775.1 Betaproteobacteria bacterium
CACGTCGCGTACACGATGGCCAAGTACGGGATGAGCATGTGCGTGCTGGGCATGGCCGAGGAGTTCCGGGCGGACGGCATCGGCGTCAACGCGCTGTGGCCGCGCACGGTCATAGCCACCGCGGCCGTCGCGATGATCCCCGGCGCGGCCGAAGCGGTCGACCGGATGCGCCGGCCCGCGATCCTCGCCGATGCGGCCTACGCGGTGCTGACCCGCGACGCGCGCAAGACGACCGGCAACTTCTTCCTGGACGAAACCGTGCTGGCCGAAGCCGGCGTCACCGACCTGTCGCGCTACGCGATCAAGCCGGGCGCGCCGTTGCTGCCCGACCTCTTCCTCGACTGACGGAGCCGCGGGCCGGATCCGCGCGTCACGGCGTGCCTCGCGCGACGCGCTACCTGTTGCCGATGTCGTCGTCGATCTTCGGCGGCGCATTCGCGCGCGGCGCTTCATTGCCGGACGAGCTTACAGGCTTCGGTCCGCCCCGCTGGCGATTGCCGATATCGTCGTCGACAGGGCGCGCCGTCCCGGGCTTGGGACCGCCGCGCTGACGGTTGCCGATGTCGTCGTCGACCTGCGCCGCGGCAGGCGCGGGCTTTAAGCCTCCGCGTTGCCGATTGCCGATGTCGTCGTCGACCTGCACCGCCGTCGGCGGCTTCGGCCCGCCGCGTTGACGATTGCCGATGTCGTCGTCCACAGGGCGCACCGCGGTCGCGGGGTGCGGTCCGCCGCGCTGGCGATTGCCGATTCCATCGTCGATGTTTGCCGGCGCATTCGATCGCGTCGATTCGTTTCCTGGCGTCGCTTCGGGCCGCGGCCCGTTGCGATGTCGATTGCCGCGACCCCGCTTATTTCCCTGGCCACCGCCGGCGGCGTTCTGCCCGTTCCCGCGATTCTGCGCGTTCGGCCCGTGCCCGCGACCCTGTCCGTTCCCGCCGTTGCCGCGGCCGGGGCCGCGGGGGCCCTGTCCGCCCGGGCCCTTGTGCCGTGGACCTTCGGTACCCGGCAGGCCTTCCGGCACGGCACCGGGAACCGTCAGCGTGGTCATCACGTACGGCGACGAACCTTGTCCGCCGCGCGGGTCCGCATGCCGGGGTTTGCCGTGCTGCGGGCGTCCATGCTGCCCGAAGGAACGGCCGCCCTGTCCTTGAGCGGCTGCCCCGCGACGCGGACCGCCCTGCCCCTGCGGCCGACCGTGTCCCTTGCCATGGCTCTTGCTGAAGAACTTGCCGACGGGCGTGTTGCCATGCGTCGGCAGGCCGTGAACGCTATTGCCGGGCTCGATGGCTTCGGATTCGGGCTGCGCTTCCGTTTCCCCCGACGCGTTTTGCGGTGGGTCGGGCTCGCGCCGCGGCCCGCGAGGACCGCGATCGCGCTGTCCCTGACCCTGCTGGCGCGGGCCTTTGCCGTGCGCCTGTCCGGGTTGCCCGTTCTGGCGAGGTCCCTGGCCAGCATGCTGCTGCGCCGGGCCGGTGGATTTCATGCCCGCAGCGACCAGCACGGCGCCGACTTCCTCGGTCGTGAGTTCGAGCGTCTGCGCACGCTTGACGCGCGACGGCATCGCCACCGATCCGTAGCGGGTGCGGATCAGCCGGCTCACGGTGAGTCCGAGCGCCTCGAACAGTCGGCGCACTTCGCGGTTGCGTCCTTCCTTGATGACGATGTGGTACCAGTGATTCGAGCCTTCGCCGCCACCGTCGCCGATCTTCTCGACCTTGCCCGGGCCATCTTCGAGCTCGATGCCCGTCAGTAGCGATTGCTCCTGCTCGGGCGTCAGGAGGCCCATCACGCGCACCGCATACTCGCGCTCGACCTCGTAGCGCGGGTGCATCATCTTGTTGGCGAGCTCGCCGGAGTTGGTGAAAAGCAGCAGGCCCTCGGTGTTGAAGTCGAGGCGGCCGATGGCGATCCATTTTCCGTTGCCGATGTTCGGCAGCTTTTCGAAGACCGTCGGGCGGCCTTCGGGATCGTCGCGCGTCACGATCTCGCCGGCGGGCTTGTGATACATCAGGATGCGCGTGCGCGGTTCGGCGAAGCGCACTTTGACGAGCTCGCCGTTGATCCGCACTTCGTCGCCGGGGCCCACCTTCTGGCCGACGTCGGCGGGCTCGCGGTTCACCGTGATGCGCCCGGCGAGGATCATCTCCTCCATCGCGCGGCGGGAACCGAATCCGCACGACGCCAGCACTTTGTGCAGGCGCTGCGGCTCGTTGAATATGTCGTCAGTGGAGGAGCGGTGGCGCGGCGGCGCCAGGCCCTCCGTGATCTGTTGCAGCGCCAGGCTCGGCTGCTGTATCGGTCCGGTCGGCGGACGGTGCCAGGACCGGGATCGCGAGCGCGAGTTGCGCTTCGGCGGCTTGGTTGCGTGCATCGGGTATCTCCAGCAGGTGGGAAGCGTCGAGCTCGGCCAGCGAAGGTAGCTCGGATAACGAGGCGAGGCCGAGATCGTCGAGAAAGGTCTTGGTGGTCGCATAGAGCGCCGGACGGCCCGGCGTCTCGCGGTGGCCGACCACTTCGACCCATTGGCGGTCCTCCAGCGCCTTGACGACGCCGGTGGACACCTGGACGCCGCGTATGGCTTCGATGTCGCCGCGGGTCACGGGTTGCTGATAGGCGATGATCGCCAGCGTTTCCATCGCCGCGCGCGAATAGCGCGGCGGCTTTTCCGGCGAGAGCCGGTCGAGATAGGACTGCACGGCGGGCTTGCC
Organism: Betaproteobacteria bacterium; assembly: GCA_039931775.1. GTDB lineage: Bacteria > Pseudomonadota > Gammaproteobacteria > Burkholderiales > Casimicrobiaceae > CAIWHR01. Next base: position 2,709 of record JBDTRG010000144.1, read on the forward strand.
CTGGAACCGCCAGCCGGAGGCGACCTCGACCAGCTCGACGCTCTTGTCGGCCCACGCCGACCTGATCTCGCCGAGCAACTGGCGCACAAGATCCGCCTCGAGCGGCGGCTCGAACAGCTTCGCGAGCTTGGCCGGTGCGACCGGTTCGCCGGCCGTCAGCAGGGCCGCCTCGATGATGTTTCTGATTTCGTGCAATTCGTCCATCGCGTGATTGTTCCGGTTCCGGTCAGGATGCAAGCGCGAAGCTCGGACCCCCGGTCAGTTGCGCATAGATCGGCGCATACGGCTCTGCCTGCGCGATGCCGATGACCTGCTCGCGCGCGAGTTCCAGGAGCGCGAGAAACGTCACGACGAGGTGCGCCACATCCGCATGCGGCGCAAACAATGCCGTGAACTCGGCAAAACGAGAGGGCTCGAGCACCTTGAGGATCCGGCTCATCTCCGCCCGGACCGACAGCTGCTCGCGGCTGACGAGATGATGCCGGTTGATTCGCGCGCGCGCAACCAGCCCGGCCCAGGCGGCCCGCAGGTCCTCCGGAGAGACGTCCGGCAGGCGGACAGACGCGACGCGGTCGAACCACACCCGCACGGTGGCGAAATCACGGTCGGCGAGCGGCAGCGCGTCGATCTCGCGCGCCGCCTCCTTCATCCGTTCGTACTCGAGCAGCCGGCGGACGAGCTCGGCGCGCGGGTCCTCAAGCTCAGCGCCAGGGGCCGCCGGGGGCTTCGGCAACAACAGGCGCGACTTGATCTCGATCAGCACGGCGGCCATCAGCAGGTACTCGGCGGCGAGCTCGAGCTGCGTGCGTCGCATCATCTCCACGTAGCCCAGGTATTGGCGGGTCAACTCCGCCATCGGGATTTCCAGCACGTTGATGTTCTGCTTGCGGATCAGGTAGAGCAAAAGGTCGAGCGGCCCCTCGAACGCGTCGAGGAAGACCTCGAGCGCCTCCGGCGGGATATAGAGGTCGTGTGGCAGCTCGAGCATCGGCTCGCCGTGAACCTTGGCCACCGCGGCGCCGTCGCGCAGCGTGAAATCCGGCACGGCAGTCGCCCTCATGCCGCATCCCCGAAAAGTAGGGTCAGACTCGACTTTCTCGTGCGGGCCATCTGAGCGTCACGATGTCGAAGAAAGTCGAGTCTGACCCTACTTTTCGCGCGCGTTTTGCTCATGTGTAATCAACTCCCATCGCCGAGCGGACATCGCGCATCGTTTCCTCGGCGAGCTTGCGCGCCCGCTCGCAGCCGTCGGCGACAATGTTGCGCACGAGCTGCGGGTCGTCCAGGTAGCGCTGCGCGCGCTCGCGGATCGGCTCCTGCTCGCGGATGATCGCGTCGATGACCGGCTGCTTGCACTCGAGGCAGCCGATGCCGGCCGACGTGCAGCCGGTGACGACCCAGTCGCGCGTCGCGGTATCCGAATAGATCTTGTGCAGCGGCCACACCGGGCAGCGGTCGGGGTTGCCTTTGTCGGAGCGGCGCACTCGCGCCGGATCGGTCTGCATCGTGCGGATCTTCTTCGTGACCTCGGCGGGCTCCTCGCGCATCAGGATCGCGTTGCCGTACGACTTCGACATCTTCTGCCCGTCGAGACCCGGCACTTTCGGCGTCTCCGTCAACAGGGGGCCCGGCTCGGGCAGGATCTGCCGGCCCGTTCCCTCGAGGTAGCCGAAAAGCCGCTCGCTGTCGGCAAGCGCCAGATTCTGCGTCTCGTTCAGAAGCTCCTTCGCCGCCTCCAGCGCCGCCGCATCGCCGCGCTCCTGGAACGCCGTTCGCAACTCGTTGTACCGTCGCGCCTTCTTCGTGCCGAGCTTCTTGATCGCCGCCTTCGACTTCTCCTCGAACCCTGGCTCGCGGCCGTAGATGAAGTTGAAGCGGCGCGCGAGCTCGCGCACGAGCTCGATGTGAGACACCTGATCCTCGCCGACCGGCACCATGTTCGCGCGATAGATCAGGATGTCGGCGCCCTGCATCACCGGGTAGCCCAGGAAGCCGTAGTTCGACAGGTCGCGATCGGCGAGCTTCTGCTGCTGGTCCTTGTAGGTCGGCACGCGCTCGAGCCAGCCCACCGGGGTGATCATTCCCAGCAGCAGAGTGAGCTCCGCATGCTCTGGCACGCGCGACTGGATGAACACGGTGGCGCGCGACGGGTTGATGCCCGCGGCGAACCAGTCGATGAACATTTCCCAGACGCTGTCGGCGATCGATTCGGTCGCGTCGAAGTGCGTGGTCAGCGCGTGCCAATCCGCGGCGAAGTACAGGCATTCGTACTCCTCCTGCAGCTTCACCCAGTTCTTGAGGGCGCCGTGATAGTGGCCGATATGCATGCGGCCGGTCGGGCGCATACCCGATAAAACGCGGTCGGTGAACATTTTCCCCAGTCGGCGTTAACGCCGGTCAAAGCCCGATGACGAATCCGAGCACGTACTCGGCGGCGCGCAGGATCGGTCGCATCAGGTCGCTCAGGATGCCGGTCGCGAGCAGCAGGATCACGAGCATGAATCCATAGGGCTCGAGCCGCGCGTAACTCGCCGCGACCTTGTGCGGCAGCAGACTGACCGCGATGCGGCCGCCATCGAGTGGAAGGATCGGCAGTAGATTCAACGCCAGCAACATCAAATTGATCTGTATCCCGGCCGCCGCCATCGTGAACAGGCCGTTGCTTGCAATGATCCCGCCAGGCGAGGACCCTTTCAGCAAGAAACCCCAGGCCACGGCCATCAGGAAGTTCGCCGCCGGACCGGCGCCGGCCACCCAGAACATGTCCCGCTTCGGGTTGCGCAGGTTGCCGAAATTCACCGGCACCGGCTTGGCCCACCCGAAAATAAACGCCGGCGTGTGCGTGATCGCCGAGGCCAGCACCAGCATTCCCGGGACCAGAATCGTCCCTATCGGGTCGATGTGCTTGATCGGATTCGCGGTGACGCGCCCCAGCATCCAGGCGGTCTGGTCGCCGAACAGCCGGGCGACATAACCGTGCGCGGCCTCGTGTAACGTGATCGCGAAGACCACCGGCACCGCCCAGAGCACGATGGTCGCAAGCGAAAAATCCATTGGCGGCCTATTTTACAGGAGTCCGGGGAGAACCGCCGGAATCGGGGTCAGGCGGGCTCGGGGGCCTCGAGGCCGAGCCGCGCCAGCGAGCCGGCGCCGAGCCTCACGATCGCCGGCGGCACGACCGAGAGATCGACGACCGTCGTCGGTTCGGCGGAACACGCACCGGCGTCGATGACGAGATCGACGACGCCACCGAGTGCGTCGCGAATCGTCCCGGCGTCGTTCAGCGGCTCAACACCGCCGGGAAGGATCAGCGTCGACGACAGCACCGGCTCGCCGAGTTCCGCGAGCAGCGCCTGAACCACCGGGTGCTCGGGAACCCGAACGCCCACGGTGCGTCGCTTCGGGTGCTGGAGTCGCCGCGGCACTTCGCGTGTGGCCGGCAGCAGGAACGTGAACGCGCCCGGCGTCCCCTGGCGAACGATCCGGAACTGCCAGTTGTCCAGCCTCGCGAAGTGGCTGATCTCGGAAAGGTCGCGCAGCACGAGCGTCAGCAGGTGGCCTTCGTCGACGCCGCGAATCTGCCGGATGCGTCTCGCCGCTTCGGCGTCGCCGATGTGGCACCCGAGCGCGTAGCTGGAGTCGGTCGGATACGCGATCACGCCGCCGTCGCGCAGAATCAACGCCGCCTGGCGGATCAGGCGCGGCTGCGGGTTGGCCGGGTGAACCTGGAAGTACTGGGCCATTCGCGATGGGGACCTGGGAAGCGCCGCCGGATGAGGCGGCGCGCGGCATTATAATGGCGTTCGATTCTAACCCGGGGTTATAACTGGTTTCATGAATCTGCAGCAGCTCCGCTACCTTTGCGCGATCGTCGACAACAACCTCAACGTGTCCGAGGCCGCGGAGACTCTGTTCACGTCGCAGCCGGGCGTAAGCAAGCAGGTGCGCCAGCTCGAGGACGAACTCGGCGTGCGCGTCTTTGTCCGCGCCGGCAAGCGCCTCGCGTCGATCACCCCGGCGGGCGAAGCGGTCGTCGGTGCGGCGCGGCGTGCGCTGAAGGAGATCGACAACCTGAAGCGCGTAGGCGCCGAATTCAGGAGCGAGGACGAGGGCACGCTCGCCATCGCCACGACGCACACGCAGGCGCGCTACGTGCTGCCGCGCGTCGTGCGCGACTTTGCAGCGCGTTACCCCAAGGTGAAGCTCGAGCTGCACCAGGGTAATCCGATGCAGGTCGCCGTGCAGACCGCCAGCGGCGACGCCGACGTCGGCATCGCGACCGAAGCGCTGGCATCGTTCCCCGATCTCGTCACGCTGCCCTGCTACCAGTGGAATCGCTGCGTGCTCGTGCCGCGCGGCCATCCGCTGGCCGGGGTCGAGCCGTTGACCCTCGCGGCGCTCGCCCGCTACCCGATCATCACTTACGACTTCACGTTCACCGGCCGCTCGCAGATCAACGCGGCGTTCGAGGCCGAGGAGCTGTCGCCGAGGGTCGTGCTGACCGCGCTCGATTCCGACGTCATCAAGACCTATGTCGAGCTCGGGATGGGGATCGGCATCGTCGCGCAGATGGCCTACGACCCCGACCGCGACGCGGCGTTCGAAAAGCTCGACGCGGGACACCTGTTCGCACCGTCGACGACGCGACTCGCGCTGCGCCGCGGTGTTTTCCTGCGTGGTTACATCTACGAATTCATCGCCCTCTTCGCCCCGGCGCTCGATCGCGCGACCGTGGATGCCGCGCTGGCGGGCGCGGCCAAACCGTGACCCTTCGATCCTTCGGCACCCTTGATCGCGTCCGCTCCGTGAAAGGTCCCCACCGATGATCCGCACCGTCTTCCTGCTGCTCGTCGGCACCCTCCTCGCGATCGCGCCGGGCCTCGCGCTGTCAGCGGCCGAACTGCCGACGATTCCGCTTTCGATCAACGGGAACAAGCTCGTCGCCGAGACGGCGACGACGGACGAACAGATCACGACGGGGCTCATGCACCGCTTCAGTCTCAAACCCGATCACGGCATGGTTTTCGTGTTCGACCGGCAGGAACCGCGCACGTTCTGGATGAAGAACACGTTCATCCCGCTGTCGATCGCGTTCATCGCCGCCGACGGCCGCATCCTCAACATCGAGGACATGGCGCCGCAGGACGAGTCGCTGCATTATTCCCGGGGCGCGGCGATGTACACGCTCGAGATGCGGAAGGGCTGGTTTGCCGAGCGCGGGATCCGGGCCGGCGATCGGGTTTCGGGCCTGCCCCCACCGAAGCGCTGACGCGACGATCCTTCTGCGCGACCGCGCGGCATGCTGACTCCGTTGCGCCTGACGCCGGTGCGCGTCGACAGGTCGAAGTACCTGCCGCCGCTGTTGCTCGAACTGATCGAGGCGGCGGAGCGCGGCGGCGACGTCGTGCCAGCGGTGCAGGGGATCGTGCGCAAGCTCGGCTTCGACGGATTCATGTACGCGACGTCGAGCTACCACCTGCGCCCCAACAACGACGAGCGCATCTACGTCTTCACGACGCTGCCGCGCGATTGGGTGCAGCGCTACGACCAGCAGGCCTACGTCGAATGCGATCCGCGCGTGCTGTATTCGTTCGAGAGCGCGCTGCCGCTCGTCTGGGACCACGCCAGCGAACGCGGCAAGAATCCGCGCACCGATGCCTTCCTGCTGGACGCCGCCGCGCATGGCGTCGGGAGCGGCGTCGCTTTCCCCGTGTACGCCGGCTATCCGGCCCGCACGCTCGTCGCGCTCAGTTTCGCGGAGCCGCTGATCGACGACGCGCGGCGCGCGCGCATCGCCGCGAGTCTCGGCGATATCGTATTGTTCGGCCAGTACTTCCATGAATTGTTTGTGCGCGGCGTGATCGAGAAAGGGATCGCGCCGCAATTCGAAGGCGCGCCGTTGAGTGCCCGCGAGCGCCAATGCCTGCAGATGGCGGCGCATGGGATGACCGGCGGCGAGATCGCGTTCAAGCTCGGCATCGCCGAGCGCACGGTGACGTTCCATTTCGCCAACATCGTCAGCAAGCTGGGCGTGCTGAATCGGCAGGAGGCGATCGCCAAGAGCATCGCCCAGGGCGTGATCCGCATGGAGGTCTAGCGTCGAAGGTCGGTCAGGCGTTCGCGTGGAGCCACGCGCGGAGCTCGTCGACCGAATGCAGCGTCGCGAGCGGCGCCAAACGGTCGAGCCCGTCGGCGCCGTGCGCGCCATAGGCAACCGCCAGCGCCGACGCTCCGGCGTTTCGCGCAAGCTCGAGATCGTGCGTCGTGTCGCCGATCATCAGGGTTTCGCGAGGCCCCACGCCGGCGCGGTCCATCAGGTGGACGAGCATGTCCGGATGCGGCTTGGGAAAGCCTTCGTCTGCGCACCGCGTCATGGCGAAATGGCCGGCAACGCCTTGCTGCGCCAGCGCGCGATCGAGGCCCGCCCGCGATTTTCCGGTGGCGATGCCGAGCAGGAATCCCGCGGCGTCGAGCTCGGCCAGCATTTCGCGCGCACCGTCGAAGAGCGCAATGTGCGCATCGCGCACGATGAAGTGATGGCGGTAGCGCGCGACGAGATCGGGATGGCGCTCCGGCGGCAGCCCCGGCGCGACGAGTCGCAGCGCGTCGCCGAGCCCCAGTCCGATCACGAACCGCGCGTCGATGTCGGCGGGCACGGGTTCGCCGACATCGCGGCACGCGTTCTGCAGCGATTCGGCGATGATCAAAGTCGAGTCGGCCAGCGTGCCGTCCCAGTCGAAGACGATGAACGGGAAGCGCCGGCGTTCGTTAAACGCTGGCGGGATCATCGGCAGATGCCCTGGCGGCCGCATCGAGCCGCGCGACGTAGGCCTTGAGCTCGGGCGCGAGCGGCGCCTCGACGACGACCTCGCGTTCTTCCAGCGGATGCGCGAAGCGGATGCGGTGCGCGTGCAGGAACATGCGCTTCAACCCCTGCCGCGCCAACAGCTTGTTCCATGGGAAGTCTCCGTACTTGTCGTCGCCCGCGAGCGGAAAACCGAGGTGCGTCAAATGGACGCGAATCTGGTGCGTGCGCCCGGTCTCGAGCTCCGCATCGAGCAACGTTAGCGGCGGATCCGCCTGCGGCCAAGCCTTGACCCGGCGGAAAATGGTACGCGCCAGCCGACCCTCCTTGTCGACCCGGACGCGCCGCTCGCCGTCGCCGGTCACATAGGTCGTCAGCGGCAGCTCGACCGCGCGCAGCGCGTCCCGCCACTTGCCGCGGACCAGCACCGAGTAGCGCTTGTCGATCGCCCCGTCGCGAAGCTGCGTGTGCAAGCCGGTCAAAGCCAGGCGCTTCTTGGCGATCAGCAGCACCCCCGATGTATCCCGATCCAGCCGATGCACGAGCTCCAGGAAAGCCGCTTCGGGTCGGGCCCGACGGATCTGCTCGATGACGCCGAAGGCGATGCCGCTGCCGCCATGGACGGCGAGGCCCGCGGGCTTGTTGAGCGCAATCAGAGCGTCGTCCTCGTACAGGATCGGGGGGATCGCGACGGCGCGCGCGCCGGGAACGGGGGCCACTCTAGCAGGAGATGATGCACTAATCGGCGGAATCCGAAGCTGATCACCGACGTTAAGCCGCGTTTCCGGGCCGACCTTGCGCCGATTCACCCGGACCTCGCCGCTGCGGAGGATCCGGTAGACGTGACTCTTCGGGACCCCCTTCAGGATCTTGATCAGGTAGTTGTCGATACGCTGCCCCTGCCCATCCTCACCGACTGCAAGCCAGTTGACAGCATCCTTGCTTAAATCATTCATATAGCTAATAATTATGTCCTGCAGCACGCTTGGCCTTAGGCAGCGATCCAACGATTGCGGCCGCACGGCGGCTAACTCGGACATCCCAGGATGCCGAGGGCCCCTCCGGCCAGGCGAAGGCCCCATGCATTGGGGCAAAGACGGCCGTGGCATTGCGCATAAATCGGCCGCCGGTTAAATCCACTGACCGTCCGGGCGTTGCGCCCCGGAGAAGTAGGGATGGTAATGGAAGAGCGCAGTCTCCGCACCCGGCGTGTGTCCGGTTCGAAGCGGCGCATTGCGCGGCGCACTTGGCGACGAATTCTGCTCCAGGCTGTTTCCCCCACCGCGGTTCATCGCCGTGGACGACAGCCGGATGTTCGACCCGCTTGAACGCAATCATGAAGCCCACCGCACCTACGAGATCGCACCGCCCCGACACCGTCGAGGCCGACGCCCCCCCTGTAACGGCAGGCGTCGATCCCGCTCTCGTCCTCCCGCAGCCACCGCTGCGGGCGTGGTCGGCCTCACTCGCGTCCGCCGCACGATAGCGTAACGCCGCGCGCGTCGCGCGGCCTCCGTTTCGCCCCGCTCCACGCCCGGCCGGACCCGCGCCGGGAAAACGCTATGAAACGCATGCTGTTCAACGCCACCCAGGCGGAAGAGCTTCGGGTGGCGATCGTCGACGGCCAGAAGCTCGTCGATCTCGACATCGAATCCGCGAGCAAGGAACAACGCAAGAGCAACATCTACAAGGCGGTCATCACACGCGTTGAGCCCAGCCTCGAAGCGTGCTTCGTCGACTACGGCACCGAGCGCCACGGTTTCCTGCCATTCAAGGAAATCGGCCGGCAGTTCCTGAAGGGCCGCGGCCGCAACGACAACGGCGGCGACGAGGACGGCGACAGCGAAGGCGGCGGTCGCGCCCGCATCCAGGATCAGCTCAAGGAAGGCATGGAGCTGATCGTCCAGGTCGACAAGGACGAGCGCGGCAACAAGGGCGCGGCGCTCACCACCTACATCTCGCTCGCCGGACGCTATCTCGTCCTGATGCCGAACAATCCGCGCGGCGGCGGAGTGTCGCGCCGCGTCGAAGGCGAGGAGCGCAACGAGCTCCGCGATGCGATCAACGGCCTCGATGTCGCCGCCGGAATGAGCGTCATCGCGCGCACCGCAGGCATCGGCCGCAGCACCGAAGAGCTGCAATGGGACCTGAACTACCTGATGCAGCTCTGGCACGCGATCGAAGACGCGTCGAAACTGCAGTCGGGCGCGTTCCTGATCTACCAGGAGTCGAGCCTCGTCATCCGCGCGATCCGCGATTACTTCCATCCGGACATCGGCGAACTTCTGATCGACACCGAAGCGATCTACGAGCAGGCGCAGCAGTTCATGAGCCACGTGATGCCGGCCAACGTGAACCGCGTCAAGCTGTACAAGGACGACGTGCCGCTGTTCTCGCGGTTCCAGATCGAGCACCAGATCGAGACCGCGTACGCGCGCCAGGTTCCGCTGCCCGCGGGCGGCGCGATCGTGATCGACCACACCGAGGCGCTGGTCTCGGTCGACGTCAA